>BTVB01000085.1:0-2242 GCA_045863275.1 Gemmatimonadota bacterium | reverse complement strand
GAGCGGCCGGGGCCCGGAAGCGCGAGGAACCCGACAAACGGAGGGGGCGGGATTCAGCTCCGGTGCGCCTGTGGCGCATCCTCGCTGCGCTCGTCGGTTCACCGTGCGCTCTCCGATGGCACCTCCGCTCCATCGCGTCGAACCCGCTCAGCGCGTTTCCGCGGAAACGCGCGCGGGTTCGAACGCGGGGCTGTCTGCGAGCGGCCGGGGCCCGGAAGCGCGAGGAACCCGACAAACGGAGGGGGCGGGATTCGAACCCGCGTGGGCTTGCGCCCGCCGGTTTTCAAGACCGGTGCATTGAACCGCTCTGCCACCCCTCCAGGGGACCCACGCGGATGTCGCGCCGGGGAGACCCTACCGCCGGGTCGGCGCGTCTGCGGTCGGGCCCGGCCCGGGAAGAATAGAACCGATCGCGGGGCACTTCCAACCCCGCGGGCCCCATCCCTCCTCCGGCGCACCTCCGAGGAACCCTCCCCGCGGCTCCCTACGTAGCCGATACGTCGTCGCGCGTACATCGGGCGACGTCACCTCTCCGGCAGCGTAGACGTGCGAACTGCTTCCATCCCTGCCCGGGAGGCCCCAATGATCCGCTTGCGTCTTGCTCCGCCCGAGTCTTTGCCCCTCCTCACGTTCGCGGTCCTCCTCCTGGCGGCCTGTGGCGATGGGGACGGACCCACCCAGGTCGCCTTGGAAGAGCCCATTCCCGCTACCCTCCTCCTGGAGACCCACGAGCTCAAGCTCCTCTCGGGAGACACCGTGACGCTCCGCGCCGTCGTCCGCGACCAGCGGGGCACGGAGATGGCCGGCCAGGCGCCGTCGTGGACGTCCCGAGACCCCAGCACGGCCTCAGTCTTCCCAGGAGGCGCCCTCACCGGGCTGGGCGGTGGCGACACCTGGGTCGTCGCCGAAGCGGCAGGCCTCAGGGACTCGGTCTTGGTGCGCGTCCGGTACCGGGTAGGGCGTGGCCAAGCCCACGTCCGCCTCCGGAGGCCGGGCGGCGACATGGCCCTCGGCGGTCTCGCGCCGGAGGCCTTCCTGGCCGACCTGCTGGGGACTGGGCACCGCGACCGGACCAGTGTGGAAGTGGGGTGGTCCAACGGGGGCGTGAGCCTCATCCTTCCGGGACTCCCGGGGCCCGGGCGCCACGACTTGATCCGCGTGCGGCCCGAGTCCATGACGCTGGCGACCACCCTCTTCGACGTCCCGGCGCCCACGGGCATGGCCTGGATCGAGGTGGCGGGAGACCCGGTCCTGTTCCTGGGGATCTCAGGATACCTGGACGTCACCGACGTCGCCGTCCCTGAGGGATCGGAGACGGCCGGGCGCCTGGCCGCCCACGTGCACTTCCAGGCCGAGGGCTTCGTGCCGTCCCTCACCGACGACCTCTCCCTCGTCCTCACCCCCACGGGGGACACGCTGACCGCCACGTGGGACGTGGACGTGGACGTGGATCGGGTGTCGATCCCCTACGCCGAGGTGACGCTCTCGGGGGGGCCCCTGCCCCAGGACTCGGTGATCCATCCCGCGCAGGCGGTGTTCGCCCCGACGAACAACTTCGGCGGGCCACCGCTGGTGGACCTCCAGGTGGCCGGACAGCCGTACATCTCCACCATCATCCTCGACCCCCAGCCCGGGACCCGGTCGGTCTTTCCCCAGACCCCGGACGGCACCTTTGGGGCCGGGGCGACATCCGTCTCGGTGCGGCTGAACTCCTGGTTCCCGTACCTCCGGGCCTCGGGGACCGGCGGGACCTTCACCCTGGACCAGGTGGTCCAACCCACCCTCGGAGCGGACGGAGAGCTCCGGGGGCACCTCGAGACCTCCGTGCTCTATTGGCTGGACGCGCAGGGGACCGAGGAAGCCGAAGGCACCCTTTCCATGGAGTTCCACGCCCTCTGGCCTTCAGCAACCTCCGGCAGCCCCAGCGCCGCGTCCCGCGCGGCCGGCGACCGCGCATGGCGCGGACTCCTGGACAAGGTGCCCACCCTCGGGCCCGCGCGCCCGCCGCGGGACGGCGGGCGGTAGGCAGGCGGCCGCCCGGTCCGTGTGGGCCGGGCGGCCGCCCACCGCACGGGGGGGCCCCAGGGGAGGACCCGCCCGCCCCCAGCGGGGTTCCAGGACGTCCATGGACACCCCCACCACCACCCCACCCCCCCGCCCGGCGTGGAAGACCGCCCTGGTCTGGGTGGAGCGCGTCGTCACGGCGGGCCTCCTGGTCTTCGTGGCCATCCGGCTGGGGCCC
>BTVB01000084.1:0-2276 GCA_045863275.1 Gemmatimonadota bacterium | reverse complement strand
GGGGGCCTTGCTGCGCTGCGCGGGGTCGTCCAATCCCCCGCGCAGAGCTTCCCTCGGGGGAGGGTGCCTACGGGCGTCCTACCGCTGCGGGCGGGGGATCCCGCCTCCCCTTCGGGGGGCGGCGGGCCCGTCGTCCGGGCCTTTCACGGACCTTGGTGGGTTGGGCCACCGTGGTGACGGCCCTTTCGGGCCGGACATCGTGTGTGTTCAGCGCACGCGGAGGCCGATGCTGAGGCGGACGGCGCCGCCGTAGTGGAAGGGGGTGTTGGAGCCGGCGGCGTCGTCGTGGGAGATGCCGAGGTGGAAGCGGCCGCGGGCCAGCTCGATGCCCAGCCGGTCGGCGCGGGCGTAGACCACCTCGCCGCCGGCCTGGCGGCGGGCGACGCCGATGTGGCCGAAGAGGCCCACCTCCCATCCCCCGGCCCTCAACACGGGGGTGCGGAAGCCGACGAACACGGGAAGGGCGAGCTCCGTGGGCGAGCGTTGGGCGCCGCTGAGGCGGAGGCCGGCGCCGGCGTAGAGCGTCCGCGTCAGGGGGCCGTCACCGAGGCCCCGGGTGAGGAGCGCCTCGCCCAGCCATGCTCCCGAGCCCACGTCTCCGACGGTGAAGGCCGACCCGAACCCGGACACGGCCCAGCGCCCGTCGCCGAACACCCACCGCCCGTCGAAGCCGAACGCCGTCGAGGAATAGGGCTCCGACACGTTGAAGCCGAAGTAGCTCCCCCGCTCCTGCGCCGCGCCCGGCGTCCAGGCTCCCAGGCCGAACACCAACCCCAGCGCCAACCCCACCGCGATCCGACCCGCTCTCGCTTCCATGCTACGCCCCTTGTCCGGCATCGGACGTCCTGACGAAGGCCACGGCTCGACGAAGAGCCACCGCGGTCCCCGGGGCAGCGCGACCTGGAGTCGCGCGGAAGACCCGCACGAGTTCGACGCGCCGAGGTGGGCGGAGGGATGCCTCGAGGGGCCTTGCGCGGCGGAGACGCCCCGCAGACGATACCGACATGGTTGCTGGGGTCCTTGTCGCGTGGCTCGCGTGCCTGGCGAGCCCGGGGTTGCCGCCAGGTGACACGCTGCGCGTACGTGTCTCTGAGCGACCCGTCTGGGGGCTGGATCCCACGCTGGTGGAGGAGATCCGGATCGGGGCGCTGGAAGGTGATGAACGGTACACCTTCGGCCTCGTGGCCGGGGTGGCCGTCAGTCCCGACGGGACGATCTGGGTGAGCGACCGGGTCCTGGGGACCCTGAGGCGCTACTCCCCCGAAGGCGTCCACCTCGGGGCTGTCGGGAGGAAGGGGAAGGGGCCGGGCGAGTTCGAGTATCTCATGGATGTGCGGATGCTTCCCGACGGCGCAGTGGCGGTCTGGGATCCACTGAACACGCGCATCCACATCTTCGAGCAGGACGGACGCTTCCGCGAGGACCTCTTCGTGCCGGTTCGGGGGATGTACGGCATTCACGAGGACTTCGAGGTGGACACCGCGGGTCACTACTATGCCATCGCCGCGGAGGTGGGGCCCGGGGGTCCCGCCTCCTTCAAGGCATACTGGCTCAAGCTCTCCCGGGAGGGCGTCCTGCTCGACACGGTCCGGATGGTGCCCAGCGGACGTCGCGGCCGGGAGCATCCGGTGGTCACCCAGACGGCGGTGAGCCCCATGGGGTATCTCGTCCACGGACGCACCGACGCCTACGCCTTCCAGTACGCGTTACGGACGGGCTCGTGGGTGCTTCTCGAACGAGACGTGGACCCGGAGGCCTACGCCCGGGACGAGCGGGCGGAGGCTCAGCGCTTCGAGGACCTGTTTGCCGAGCGTAACGGTGAGGAGCCCCGGCGGATTCCCGAGAGAAAGCCCGCGTGGGCGTCCCTGCATGTGGATGTGGAGGGCCGGTTCTGGGTACGCCGGTACACCGACGGGGTCCGCGTCGAGGAACGGGACGCCGACCGCCAGACCCGCGAGAAGTTCGGGAACCCGCCCCGCACGTGGGGCAGCCTGTCGTGTACGACGTGCTCGACCCGAGAGGGACCTTCCTCGGCACCCTGAGATTCCCCGGGAGCGCCTGGGCCAACCCGTGGCCGAGGACCGAGGCCGTGCAGGCGCGGGGAGATCGGGTCTGGACCGTCGAGTACGGGGACTTCGACGAGCAATACGTGGTTCGGTACCGCATCGTCCCGGGCTCAGCACCGCCGGGCCTTCGAAGGTGAGAGACCGCAGCGAAGCGAGCCCCCACCCCCCAGGCCCGCGAAGGTAGGGCGACCGGCGGCACCCTCCCCCGAG
>BTVB01000083.1:0-3958 GCA_045863275.1 Gemmatimonadota bacterium | reverse complement strand
CCGAGAACGCGTAACAGGGAAGAGCATGAGCGAGACCCAGGTACAACAGCCCGAGGCCGAGACGGCCGAGGACCGGAAGCGGCGCAAGACGCGCGTCGGAACCGTGGTGGGCGACAAGGCGACCAAGACCGTCACCGTGGTGGTGGTGCGCCAGTTCGCCCACCCCCTGTACGGCAAGGGCGTGACCCGCAGCAAGAGGTACCATGCCCACGACGAGAACGACGAGTATCGGATCGGCGACGTGGTGCGGATCATGGAGACCCGCCCCCTCTCCAAGACCAAGCGGTGGCGTGTCGTCGAGCTGATCGAGCGCCCGGCCTGACACACTCCGCGAACGAACAGTCGAGATAGAGAGACACTGAGATGATCCAGCAGGAGTCGATCCTCCGGATCGCGGACAACACCGGAGCCAAGACGGCGCTGTGCATTCGCGTCCTCGGCGGCTCGCGCCGCCGGTACGCCGGCGTGGGCGACGTCATCGTGGCCACGGTCAAGGACGCCATCCCCAACGCCGGGATCAAGAAGGGTGACGTGGTCAAGGCGGTGGTGGTCCGGACGGCCAAGGAGACCCGCCGCAAGGACGGCACCTACATCCGCTTCGACGACAACGCGGCGGTGATCATCAACCCGCAGGGCGAGCCCCGGGGCACCCGGATCTTCGGGCCCGTGGGCCGCGAGCTCCGCGAGAAGAGGTACATGAAGATCGTTTCCCTTGCGCCCGAGGTGCTCTGATGACTGTGCGCAAGCTCAAGATCATGAAGGGAGACCGGGTCCGGGTGATCCGGGGCAACTTCCGTGACATGGAGGGGACGGTCCTCGAGGTGATGAGGGACGCCGGCCGGGTCCGGGTCGAGGGCGTGAACATGCGCAAGCGTCACACGCGCCCCAGCCAGGCCAACCCCGACGGCGGGATCATCACCTTCGAGGCTCCCATCGACGTCTCGAACGTCATGCTCATCGATCCGGCCACGGGCGAGCCCAGCCGGACGCGCGTGCGGATCGAGGAAGACGGCACCAAGGAGCGGATCTCGGTGAAGTCCGGGAATCCGATTCCGAGGCCTCAGTAAAGCGCAGGCAAGGAAATGGAACCCAGGCTCAAGAAGCACTACGACTCGTACGCGAGGGCCGCGCTCCAGAAGGAGTTCGGCTTCGACAACCCGCACCGGATCCCCCAGATCTCGAAGGTGGTCCTCAACGTCGGCGTCGGCGACGCGGCCAAGGACCAGAAGCTCCTCCAGAGCATCGTGGACGAGCTCGGCATCATCACGGGTCAGAAGCCGGTGGTGAACCGTGCCCGGAAGTCCATCTCCAACTTCTCGCTGCGCGAGGGGATGCCCGTGGGCGTTTCCGTGACGCTGCGGAAGGAGAAGATGTGGTTCTTCCTGGACCGGCTCATCGCCACGGCGATCCCGCGGATTCGTGACTTCCGCGGCCTGAGCACCCGATCCTTCGACGGTCGTGGCAACTACACCATGGGCGTGAAGGAGCAGATCATCTTCCCGGAGATCAACTACGACCGGGTGAACAAGATCCACGGGATGGACATCACCATCGTGACGTCCACCGACAAGGACGACGAGGCCTTCGCGCTGCTTCGCGAGATGGGCTTCCCCTTCCGTGGGCAGGTGCCGGTTCAGGTCGGCGCCGCCTAAGGACACCAGGAGAACGAGAGAATGGCCAGGAAGGCGCTCATCGAGAAGTCCAAGCGTACGCCGAAGTTCGGCGTGCGCGTCCGCAACCGGTGCCAGCGGTGCGGGCGGCCGCGTGCGTACCTTCGGAAGTTCGGCATCTGCCGTATCTGCTTCCGTGAGATGTCACTCCGGGGTGAGATCCCCGGGGTCCGCAAGTCGAGCTGGTAGGGGGCTGCAACGGATATGATGACCGATCCCATCGCAGACATGCTCACGCGCCTCAGGAACGCCGGCATGGCGGGCCACAAGTGGGCGGACATGCCTGTTTCGAAGCTGAAGGTCGAGATCGCGAAGATCCTCACCGAGAGCCACTTCGTCCACGCCCACAAGGTGCTGGACGACGGGGCCCACGGAGTCCTTCGCGTCTACCTCAAGTACCACGACGGCCAGCCGGTCATCCGGCACCTGGAGCGGGTCTCCCGCCCGGGCCGCCGGCACTACGTGGGCGCGACGGAGATCCCGCGCGTCCGCAACGGGCTGGGCATGGCCATCCTCTCCACCTCGGCCGGTCTGCTGTCCGATCGCGGCGCTCGCGAGCGCGGCGTGGGCGGCGAGCTCATGGCCCTGGTCTGGTAAGGGTTCAACGATGTCGAGAATCGGAAAGCTCCCGGTGGCCGTGCCCGCCGGGGTCGAGATCAAGCAGAGCGGCAACACGCTGACGGCCAAGGGCCCGAAGGGTGAGCTGTCCCTGACCACCCACCCCGACATGAAGATCACGTTGGACGGGGGGCAGGTCCTGGTGGAGCGTCCTTCGGAGCAGCAGAAGCATCGCGCGCTCCACGGGCTCACGCGCACGCTGGTGGCCAACCTGCTGGAGGGCGTCTCCAAGGGGTACAAGAAGACCCTGGAGATCGTCGGCGTGGGGTACAAGGCCGAGCCCCGGGGGCAGGGGATCGTCATCAGCGTGGGCTTCAGCCACACCATCGACTACGTGCCGGTGGCCGGCGTGAAGCTCGAGTGCCCCAACCCCACCACCATCGTGATCTCGGGGCCGGACAAGCAGGCCGTGGGCCACACCGCCGCCGAGATCCGGGGCTTCCGGCCCCCGGAGCCCTACAAGGGCAAGGGGATCCGGTACCAGGGCGAGCAGATCCGGCGCAAGGCCGGGAAGACGGCGGGAAGCTAAGCCATGATCAAGCAGAGCAAGCTCAAGAAGAGCCGCGCGCTTCAGCGGAAGCGCCGGCATTACAGGGTGCGCGGGAAGGTCCAGGGGTCCGCCGAGCGGCCCCGGCTGGTGGTGTTCCGCTCCCTGAAGAACATCGAGGGGCAGCTGGTGGACGACGACGCCGGGCGCACCCTCCTGGGGCTCTCCACCCTCGCGGCCGACCTGAAGGACTTCAAGTCCGAGGGGAAGAACCGCCGGGTCGAGGAGGCATTCGCCGCCGGGAAGCTCCTCGGCGAGCGCGCCAAGGCTCAGGGGATCGCCTCCGTGGTCTTCGACCGTGGCGGCTACAAGTATCACGGCCGGGTGAAGGCCTTCGCGGAAGGCGCCCGTAAGGGAGGTCTGGAGTTCTGATGGCCAAGGATCAGAAGAAGCGTGAGGATCGCCCCCGCCGCGAGCGGGAGCCCAGCGACCTCGTCGAGAACGTCATCCACATCAACCGCGTCGCCAAGGTGGTGAAGGGCGGCCGTCGGTTCTCCTTCTCCGCCCTCGTCGCCGTGGGCGACCAGAAGGGGAACGTGGGGATCGCGCTGGCCAAGGCCAACGAGGTGTCCGAGGCCATCCGCAAGGCCTTCGACCGCGCCAAGCGGGACATGAAGAAGGTCCCGGTGCAGAACGGCACGCTTCCCCACGAGATCCTGGGGCAGTGGGGCGCCGGCCAGGTGCTCCTCCGCCCCGCCGCTCCCGGTACCGGGGTCATCGCCGGTGGCGCGGTGCGCGCGGTGCTGGAGGCGGCGGGCGTGAAGGACGTCCTCACCAAGAGCCTGGGAACCAACAATCCGATCAACGTGGCGCGCGCCACCATGAACGGCCTGGGCCGGCTGGTGACGGCCGAACAGGTGGCCCTGGAGCGCGGCATTCCGGTGGAGGCCCTGGGGGTGCGTCGTGGCTAAGAAGAAAGAGCAGAAGCCGGGTAAGCTGGAGATCAAGCAGATCCGCAGCGTCAGCGGGCGTCAGGAGACGCAGCGCCGCACGCTCCGGGCCCTGGGTCTGACCAAGAACCAGACCAGCGTCGTGCAGAACGACACTCCGGCCATCAGGGGCATGATCAACAAGATCCCGCACATGCTGGACGTGCGGGAGATCACCGAGTAGGGGAAGGACC
>BTVB01000082.1:0-4094 GCA_045863275.1 Gemmatimonadota bacterium | reverse complement strand
CTCCGGGGTAGACCCCGGGAGGCGCTTCGGAGTATTGGTGTGTCATCCGGGGGATCCTCCCGGGCCGTCACCCCGAGGCAAGGGGAGTGCCGTCACCGTGCTGGTCGAGGTCAGGGTTCAGAGTCTGGGACTGGATCGCTCCACGAACACCCCCGTGGTCATCCTCCAGGAATTGGAGGGGGAGCGTGTCCTGCCCATCTGGATCGGCCCGGGGGAGGCCAGCGCCATCGCCATGCAGCTCGCGGACATGCAGTTCGCCCGTCCCCTGACCCACGACCTGCTGGTCTCGGTGCTCAAGGGGCTGGGCGGGTCGGTCCAGAAGGTGCTCATCACCCGGGTGGAGAAGAGCACCTACTACGCCGAGCTCATCGTGCAGCGCAACGGGCACGTCTTCTCCCTCGATGCGCGCCCCTCCGACTCCATCGCGGTGGCCCTCCGGGTGGACGCGAGGATCTACGCCCAGGACTCCCTCCTGGAGCCGGCCACCGTGGAGATCAGCGAGGACGAGCCCGCGGCGTCGGCGGGCCCCACTCCCGCCCGGGAGATGGACCCGGAGGTCATGGGCCCGGAGGAGCTCAAGGAGCACCTGCGGAAGCTCAATCCGGAGGACTTCGGGCGCTTCACGCCCTGAGCCACCCCATGCGGCGGGCGGTCCTCCTCTTCCTCCTCACCGTCGGCCCGGCGCTCCTCCCCGCCTCCTCCGGAGCGCAGGTCCCCGCCGAGCCCGTGCTCAGGGGCCGGGTGCTCCTGGAGGACTCGGTGCTCCGCCGGGGCTCGGTGGTCCTCCACCGGGTGTCCACCGAGCTGCAGGGCGAGGTGGACTCGGTTGCGGTGGGCGGCGACGGCGCCTTCAGCTTCCGCCTGCCCTCGGTCCCCGACCCGGGGCGCTCGGAGGTCTACTTCGCCTCGGTCCGCCACGCCGGGATCCTCTACTTCGGCAAGGCCATCACCTTGCCGATCCAGCTCGATTCCCTCTACGAGATCCACGCCTACGACACCGTCACGGCCCCCCCCGGCGGGATGAAGGTGGCGGTGCAGGCGCGCAACGTCTTCCTGGAGCCGGGGGAGGGAGGCCGGTGGCGCGTCACGGACCTCTTCCAGGTGCGCAACGACCAGCCTCGCACGGTGGTGGCCAGGGAGGGTGGGGTCACGTGGCGGCACCCTCTCCCGCCGGAAGCCACCGACGCCACCGTGGCGGAGGGGGACTTCGCCTCCCCCGGCGCCGAAGCCGGGGACGGTGCGCTGGCGGTCACGGCGCCCCTCCCGCCCGGGGAGCGCCTCTTCGTGGTGCGCTACACCGTCCCCGACCCGTTTCTTTCCCTCCCCGTGATCGGGCCCACCGAGCTCCTGGAGGTCCTCATCCAGGAGCCCGCGCCGGCGCTCCAGGTAGCCGGGCTGGAGGCGGCGCCCCCGGTGGAGATGGGGGAGGGCGTGACGTTCCGCCGGCTCCTGGGGGCGGACCTCCAGGACGGGACCCTGGACTTCGTGGAGGCGGCGGGGACGCGCGAGCCACCGGTGCGATGGCTCGCGGTGCTCCTCTCCATGGTGCTGGCGGGCGTGGGCGTCTGGGCCGTGCGACAGGGATCCCAGGTGCCTCGACGGGCCCGGGAAGCCCCTCGGGTCGCCGGCAGGCAGGGCATCATCCTGGAGATCGCCCGCCTCGACGAGGCCTTCGAGGCCAACGCCGACCCCTCGCCCGAGGAGCGGGGCGCGTACGAGGCGCGACGGGAGGCGCTCCTGCGCCGCCTCACCCCCAACGGCTGACCCCGTGGCCCCGGTCAGCACCCCCGCCGTGCTCCTCCGGGCCCACGCGTACGGGGAGACGAGCCGCATCCTGCGCTTCTACACCCGCGACCACGGGCTCCTCTCCGTCATGGCCCGGGGCGTGCGCACGCGGTCGGGGAAGGGCAGCACCACGCTGGACACCTTCGCCACCGGGGAGCTGAGCGCGTACGTACGTCCCCAGCGGGAACTCCACACCATGAAGGACTTCGCCTGCTCGCGCCCGCGCACGGCCCTGGGCGCCGACGTCCTCCGCTTCGCCGGGGCGTCGGCGGTAGCCGAGCTGGTGGTGGCCCACACCGACCAGGAGCCCCACCCGGAGGTGTTCGAGGCGCTGGAGTCGGGCCTCGACCTCCTGGAGGCGGCACCCGCGGCGATGGTGCCCGCCGCCTGTCTCTCCGGCGCCTGGCGCGTGGTGGTGGCCTTCGGCTTCGCCCCGGAGCTGGACGCCTGCACGCGCTGTGGCACTCCCCTGGGTGAGGAGGAGGTCGGGCGCTTCGACATGGACGCCGGCGGCGTGTCGTGCGCGGCGTGTGGCGGGGGCTCCCCGGGCCCCCGGGTGGGGCCGGGCGCCCGGGCGCAGCTCAGGGCCCTGGTCTCCGGCCGCCTGGACGCCCCCGTGACCCACCCCCGACGGCACCTTGCCCTGCTCGCCGACTTCGTCGCCTTCCACGTGGCCAACCGGCCCTTGAAGTCGATCCGCTTCCTGGGCGACCTCCTCCCCCCCGACCCGGAGCAGGGAGCGTGAGGCGGGCCATCCTGGGCACGGCGGGCCACATCGACCACGGCAAGACGGCGCTGGTGCGCGCGCTGACCGGAGTGGACACCGACCGGCTTCCCGAGGAGAAGGCCCGGGGCATCACCATCGACCTGGGCTTCGCCCAGCTCGGCGCCGGGGATGACCTCAAGCTGGGCGTGGTGGATGTGCCCGGCCACGAGGATTTCATCCGCACCATGGTCGCCGGTGCCACGGGAATGGACGTGGTGCTCCTGGTGGTCGCGGCCGACGAGGGGATCATGCCCCAGACCCGGGAGCACGTGGACATCCTCCGCATGCTCGACGTGCCCCGCATGGTGGTGGCCCTGTCCAAGGCCGACCTGGTGGAGGCCGACTGGCTGGCCCTGGTGGAGGAGGACGTGCGCGCGTACCTGGCGCCCACGCCCTGGGCGGAGGCTCCGGTGGTGGCGACGTCCAGCCGCACCGGCGCGGGCGTGGACCGACTGGCGGCGGCGCTGCTGGAGGCCGCGTCCTCGGCGAGGGAGCGCCGCGACGACGACGTCCCCCGTCTCCCCGTGGACCGGGCCTTCACCGTGCAGGGCATGGGCACGGTGGTCACGGGCACCCTGTGGTCCGGCACGCTGGTGGCCGGACGCAGGGTCCGCCTCCTCCCCTCCGGACGGGAGGCCCGCGTCCGCTCCCTCCAGGTCCACGGCCGGGACGTGGCCGAGGCACGGGCGGGGGAGCGCACCGCCCTCGCCCTGGCTGGCGTCGAGCGGGGGGACGCGGAGCGGGGTCAGGTGGTGGTGGGCGACGCCCCCTGGGAGGCCAGCCACATGCTCACGGTGCGCGTCACCCTCCTCCCCGAAACGCCGCAGCCCCTGGAACACGGCGACCGCCTGCGCGTGCTGTTGGGTACCGCGGAGGTCATGGCCCGGTGCGCCGTCCTGGAGGAGGCCGGGTCCGTCCCCCCCGGTGGCTCGGGGTGGGTGCAGCTGCGGCTGGAGGAGCCCGCCGTCGCGCGGGCGGGGGACCGATGCGTGCTGCGCAGCTACTCCCCCATGGCGACGGTGGGCGGCGGCACCGTGGCCGAGCCCGTCCCCCCGAAGCGCCGTCGCCTGGAGGCGGGGCAGGGCGAGGTCCTCGGGGCGCTGGTCGGCGGGGCCGCCGAGGCTCGCGTCGAAGCCGTCCTCCTGTTGGCAGGGTGGTCCGGCGTCCCCACCGGCGGACTCACGCAGAGCGCGGGGGTGCTCCCCGGCCGGGTCGAAGGGCTCCTCGCCGCCGTGGAGCGGAAGGGAGGGGTGGTGGCCCGGGGCACCGCGTTCTCGCCGGCCACGGTGGCGGAGGGGGCCGTGCGCATCCTCGAAGCCCTGGACCGGGGGCACCGGGAGGAGGGGCTCCGGCCCTCGGTGCCCCTGGAGCGGCTCCGTGCGGCGCTGCCGGCATGGGCCTCGCCGAGTCTCGCCGACGGGATCGTCGCCAGCCTCGTCCGGGACGGCGCTCTGGAGCTGGCCGAGGGCGGGGCCCGTCGCCCCGGCTTCCGGCCGGCGCCCACGCCGGGCCAGGACCTGGCCTGCCGGGCGCTGGAGGAGGC
>BTVB01000081.1:0-5270 GCA_045863275.1 Gemmatimonadota bacterium | reverse complement strand
GCCCGTCCCAGGTCGCCGGCGGCCAGCGCGGCCTCGGCGGCACGCTGGTACTCGGCGGCCGTGTCAAGGTACCGGAGCTGCTCCTCGTCGGCGCCCTGCTCGTCGAGGAGGCGCGTCGCCAGGGCCACCGCCTCGGCGCCCAGGGCCACGTGCACGTCGGCGCCGGCGCCGAGGCCGCCGTCGCGCTGGCGCTGCCGGTGCCGCTGCTCGCCCAGCACGCCGCGCTCACCGGCGCCGGTGCTGTCCCGGACCTGGAGGCGCTGGCGCGCCTGGGCTGCCAGGTCGCCCAGCTCGCGCTCGAGGCCCACGGGGTCGTCGTACCCGTCGGGGTTCCCGGCCACGCGCTGCGCCAGCTCCTCCAGGCGCTCCACCATGCTCGCGGCGAAGAGGCCGCCCGCCGCGGCCTGGCCGGCGCGCGCCACCAGGCGGCGGGCATCCCGGGCCCGCGCGGCGGCGCCGGCTTCGTCCCGGTGCTCCCGCAGGCGCGCGGCCTCCTGGTAGCGGAGCCGGGCCTGGGCCAGGTCGTCCTGGGCGCCGGCGTGCCCGAAGGCCCGGCGGCGGGTGGCGGCGGCCACCGGACCGTCGGCCACGGCCAGAGCGGCGTCCAGGCTGGTGGAGGAGGCCAGGAGGTCGAGGGCGATGACGTCCTCCGCGGCGAGCTGGGCGTCGTCCGCCATGGGCGCGGTGATCTCCCCGTCCTGACAGGCGGCGAGGAGGATCCCACCCAGGAGGGGCAGGACGGCGAGGGTTCGTGAGCGGTTCATGATTCGTCTCCGACGATGGGGTTCCACTTCGCTGTGTGGACGCGCGTCGGAGACAAGACGGGGGAAGGGGGGGAAAGGTAACGCGGGCTCGCCGCCGTCCGGGGAGAAACCCACCGCCCGAGCGGAGTTTCCCCCACTGACGCATGGCTCCGCGGCGGCTAGCTTTCTCCCCGGAGGGGAGGCACGGACGCCGGCGGTGAACGCCGGCCGAACCGCCGGAACCACGCTTCCGGCCCGGAACGGTTCTATGCACACGAACGCGAGACTCCTCCCGTGGGCCCTTCTGGCCCTGGGGCTGGCCGCGGCTCCCGTGGAGGCGCAGAAGCCGCCCGCCACCGGCGAGACGCTTCAGATCCACGCGGAGGCCAAGGCGGCCATCGACCGCATCAAGTCGCCCTATTGCCCAGGCATGATGCTGGAGGTGTGCACGTCCTCGGGCGGCGCCATGCTCCGTGACTCCATCCAGCACATGGCCGAGGCGGGCCTCTCCGCCGACTCCATCGTGGAGCTCATCATCGCCGAGTACGGAGAGGAGTGGCGCGCCGAGCCGCTACGCTCCGGGACCGGGCTGTGGGCCTGGCTCCTGCCCCCGGGCATCCTCCTGGGAGGGCTCGGTGTGGTGGGGGTCGTCCTCGCCCACCGCCAGCGCCTCGTTCGGGAGGCGGCGCCGGTGCGCGAGGTGGCGCCGGAGGAGGACGAGCGGATCCGCGCCGCGCTGAAGGAGCTGGACGAAGAGGAGGAGCCGGTCTTCTAGGGGAGACCGGCGCGGGCCGACGCTATCGGACGCGCATGAACGGGCTCAGCGTGGCCACCTTGCCGGCCCAGGCCAGCTCCAGCCCGGTCTTTCCGACGCCCACGTCACCCATGACCTGCAGCGCCGGGAGGACGGGGGTCCTGGCCGCCAGGCGGAGGAGGCGTTCGTCGTAGCCGCTGACGACCCCGAGCCGGTACCCGACGCCCCCGGTCCACCGACCCTCCTCTCGGCGACTCACCGACCGCTCTATGCCCGCAGCGAAGGAGCGGTCGCCGAAGGAATTCACGAAGGTGCCTCCGTAGAAGCCCCGCCATCCCAAGGCCACGAGCCAGTTGGCATCGACGCCCCGGCCCGGGCTGGACAGATGGCTGGTCCACATCCCCACGTGCAGGCGCGCGCCACCGGGCCCGCCGGGCGCCGAGGCCGGGTTCGGCGTGCCTCCCGCCGCCAGGGCGGGGGTGGCGCAGGTGAGCACCAGAGCGAGGGTGAGCGTCGCACGCATCGTGGTCGGGGCAGGGGAAGGCGTCGGGGTGCGAAGGAGGTACCCCGGGGCGGGCGCCGGTGTTCGCCGGCCCTCGTTGCCCCCGGCCCTCCGGCGCCTACCTTTCTGGCATGCCGCCGAAACCCCCGGGAGCGGGCGTCAACGCGCTCCGCGTCCCCTCCATGCTCGACCTCATCCGGTTGAGCCCCCGCCTCGTGTTCCCTCCCGGAGGCGTGGACCTGTATCGCCAGATCGCCCTCCTCACCGACATGGCGGAGGAGGACGAGGCGCTGGTGGTGGCGTGCGGGAAGGGGGTCTCCCTGGAGTACTTCGTGAGGGAATACGGTGTCCACGGGTCTGGGGTGGAGCCGGACGGCCGCCTGGTGGAGGTGGCCGAGTCGCGGACCCGGGAGGAGGGGCTGGCGGCCCGGATCCAGTTCCAGACCGGCCGCGCCGACTCCCTCCCGTACCGCGACGACATCTTCGACGTGGCCGTGGGCGAGCTGGGGATGGCCGCCCAGGCGGACCCGGGCGAGGCGGTACGCGAGCTGGCCCGGGTCACGCGGCCCGGAGGCATGGTGGTGCTGGTCCAGCTCGCGTGGCGCACCCCCGTGGACGCCCGCCGGGCCCGGGTCCTCTCCGAGCACCTGGGCGCCCGCCCCCTCATGCTGGTGGAGTGGAAGCGATACCTGAAGGAGGCGGGGGTGGAGGAGGTCCACGCCGAGGATTGGTCCGACGAGGACGCGTCCTTCCGCGCCCGCGTCGTAAAGCCCTTCCCCGACTTCGCCGAGATCTTCTCCCTGAGCGAGAAGGTGGGGGTGCTCCGGCGGGCCTGGGGCCGGTGGGGGTGGGAGGGTCTGCGCACCGTGCTCGTGCGCGAAAGGGAGGTTCACCGCCTCCTCACCCATGAGCGGATCCTGGGATTGGTTCTCCTGAAGGGGAGGAAGAAGGAGGTCCCCGCCGTGGACGAGGTGGGTGCCCTCGCCGAGCCGGCCGCGTCGGACGCCCCCGGGGACGAGGCGGTCCCGACCGCCGACTCGGGAGCGGCGCGGGCGGGGAGGAAGCCCCGTAAGGGCGAGGAGCAGGCCGAAGGTGGCGACGCCGGGACGGCGGGGCTACCTCTTTTCGGCACCGAACGCGAGTAGGTCTCCACACGGGGCGGCCCCGTCGCCCCCGTGAATCCGCATCCGACGAGAAGGGACGAAACGACCGTGAGCGAGTCCATCCTCTGCACCGAAGACGGGATCCGGCAGGTCCAGGAGGCGCTGCGCGAGCAGGACCTCGACGGCTGGCTCCTCTACGAGTTCCGCGGCGCCAACCCCATCGCCAAGTCCATCCTCGGCGTGGGCAAGACCACGCGCCGTGGCTTCTTCCTCATCCCCGCCGAGGGGGAGCCCCAGGCGCTCATCCACGCCATCGAAGGCTCTTCGTGGCGCCACTGGCCGTGGGCCAAGCGCATGTACGCCGGATGGAAGGAGATGGAGCAGGCGCTCGAGGAGCTGCTCTCCGGAAGAGGCCGGCTGGCCATGGAGGTCTCGCCGGGTGCCGCGGTGCCCACGCTGGACTACGTGCCCGCGGGTCTGGCGGAGGTGCTCCTGCGCACCGGCGTGGAGGCGGCGTCGTCGGGGAACCTGGTCTCCCGCTTCTACTCGGTGTGGACCGAAGACCAGCTCGCCGACCACCTGGAGGCCGCCGACTTCCTTCCCACGGTGGCCATGGAGGCGTACCGGAAGGCCGCCGCGGCCATCGAGGCCGGGGCCCCCACCAACGAGGGCACGCTCACCCGCTGGATCAACGGCACGCTGGACGAGCACGGCCTCACCGCCAACCGGGCGTGCATCGTCGCCGTGGGGCGCACGGCCTCCGACCCCCACTACGAGCCGGTGGGCGACGGCGAGACCATCCAACGCGGAGATCTCCTCCTCATCGACCTCTGGGGGGGCAAGCCGGGCTCGGTGCCGGCCGACCAGACGTGGATGGGCGTCATGGGCGCCTCGGTGGACGACCGCACCCGGGAGATCTGGGAGGCGGTGCGCGACGCCCGCGACGCCGCGGTGACCTTCCTGAAGGAGCGCTTCGAGGCCGGCGAGGACGTTCGAGGCTTCGAGGTGGACGACGTGGCGCGGGGGGTCATCGCGGAGCGGGGATACGCGGAGTACTTCGTGCACCGCACCGGACACTCCATCGACACGATCCTCCACGGGAGCGGACCCAACCTGGACAACCTGGAGACCCGCGACGACCGGCTCCTCCTGCCCGGGGTGGGCTTCTCGGTGGAGCCGGGGATCTACATCAAGGGCGACATCGGCGTCCGCAGCGAGATCAACGTGTACTGGAGCGCCGACGGCCCGGTGGTGACGCCGTCCGACATCCAGCGGGAGCTCTTCTTCTTCCTCGACGATTGAGCCCCACTCCCAGGACCGACACCCGGGTGGAAGTGGCACTGCCGCTTCCCATCTTCCGGACCTTCACCTACCGCCTGGACGGCCCGCCGCCCCCCGTGGGGGCGCGGGTCCTCGTGCCCTTCCGCCGGGAGGAGCGCATCGGGTGGGTGGTGGGCCCGGGAGAGGCGGGTCCCATCAAGGGCCTCAAGGTCGTCCTCGACGTCCTCGACGACGTCCCCACCGTGTCCGCCGACGTGCTGGCGCTCTGCCGTTGGATGGCCGAGTACTACGTGGCGCCCCTGGGGATCGCACTGCGCACCGCCCTCCCGTCGGTGCTCTCCGACGTGTCCCGGGACTACATCTCCCTGTCCCCTCCCGGCGGGAGCGCCGGAGAGGTCCGCCCCCGGGAGGCGCGCCTCGTGGAGGCCCTTCAGCGGCGCGCCGGCCCCCAGCGGGTGAAGACGCTGGCCAAGGCCCTCGGGATGGGGTCCCTCTGGCCGGAGATCCGCTCCCTGAAGGCCCGGGGGCTCCTGGTCCACGAGACGGTCCCTCCCGCGGAGCCGGCGGTGAAGACGCGGCGGGTGGTGCGCATCGTGCGGGAGGTGGGGACCCTGGTGGAGCGTGAGGAGCTGTTCGGCCGGGCCGGCCGCCAGCGGGAGGCCTACGAGCTCCTCGAGGCCTCGGGAGGGGCGGCGGAGCTGGCCCACCTCACCGGCGAGGCCGGCTTCAGCCGGGGCGTGGTGAGCGGGCTCGAGGCCAAGGGGCTCGTGGACGTGGCGGACCAGGAGGTGCTCCGCGACCCCTTCGCCGAGATGCCCGCCGCACCCCCACCCGCCCACGTCCTCACAGGAGCCCAGAGGCAGGCGCGCCACGCCCGGGTGGCGGCG
>BTVB01000080.1:0-6179 GCA_045863275.1 Gemmatimonadota bacterium | reverse complement strand
TCTACGACCGGATACGGAGGGCGGGCTTCCAGTAGGTTCGAGGCGCGCCCACCTCCCTG
The DNA here is from genome assembly GCA_045863275.1 of Gemmatimonadota bacterium. Taxonomy (GTDB): domain Bacteria; phylum Gemmatimonadota; class Gemmatimonadetes; order Longimicrobiales; family Gaopeijiaceae; genus SZUA-318. The sequence continues at coordinate 6,120 of BTVB01000080.1, read as the reverse complement.
CGGACCCCGGGGCCCGCCGGTCCCCCCGGGGCCGGCGGGCTCCCTGCTCTTCGGCACCGCGAACATCCTGCGGGTCCGCGGAGTACAAGACCGGTTGCTTGGCTGCAACCGCCCGCCCCCCCGGCGCGTCCAAGTGACGATGCACGGCACGCGGCTCCGCCCGGACCCGCGGCCGGGGATCCCCGCGACCGGGAGGTGTGGCATGGGTGCAGGCAGGGTGTGGGTGGTGGTGCTCCTCGTCGCGGCGCTGTCGGCGCCCCTCGCCGCACAGGAGCCCCCGGAGGGGGCCGTGGGCGAGACGCTCAACCTCTTCTTCGACTGCCAGGGCTTCGGGTGCTGGGACCTGGACTTCTTCCGGCGGGAGATCCCCTTCGTGAACTGGGTCCGGGACCGGGAGGTCTCCCACGTCCACGTCCTGGTCACCACCCAGACCACCGGGGGGGGAGGGCGGCAGTACCGGCTCGCCTTCCTGGGTCGCGGCGCCTTCGAGGGGCAGGGGCAGGAGCTGGTGGTGAACACTCCCGGCGCCGCCACCGAGGACGAGGTCCGCCGCGCCCTGGTGGCCCGGCTTCGTCTGGGGCTGGGGCGCTACCTGGCGGGGACGCCCATGGCGGATCGACTGCGGGTCGTCACCGAGGGGCCGCCCGACGGCGAAGCGGGTCCTCCCGGTCGGATGGCGCCGCCCGCGGCGGCGGGCCCGGCGGACGACCCCTGGGACTTCTGGGTCTTCAACCTCCGTCTCAGCTCCAACCTGAGCGGGGAGTCGTCCTACTCCCAGTCCTCCTTGAACACGTCGGCGAGCGCGAACCGCGTCACCGACGCGTGGAAGCTGGGGCTGTCGGGGAGCTCGTACACCTTCACGCAGAAGTTCGAGCTGGAGGACGGCACGTCGAAGTACACCCGCAAGCGGTGGCGCGTGGACGGGCTGTTGGTGAAGAGCGTCACGGACCGCTTCTCCGTGGGCACGCGCGCGGGGTTCGGCCGGGACAGCTACGTGAACGAGGACTTCCGGTGGACGCTCTCGCCGGGGGTGGAGTTCAACGTCTTCCCGTACTCCGAGTCCAGCCGGCGCTCCCTCACGCTCCAGGCGCTGCTCAACGTGCGCCATTGGGACTACACCGCCACCACGATCTTCGGGGAGGACGCGGAGACGCGGCTGGCCGGCTCCCTCCACGCCCAGCTCGAGTTCGTGCAGCCCTGGGGGCGGGCCGAGATCGGGGCCAACCATTCCCGCTACGTCCACGACACGAGCAAGTGGCAGTCCTCGCTGAACGCGTTCATCGACGTCCGCCTCTTCAAGGGCTTCAGCGTGAACATGTGGGGGAGCTACGGGTGGGTGCGGGACCAGCTCTACATCGACGCCGAGGGCTACTCCCAGGACGAGATCCTGCTGCGGCAACGGGCCCTGGCCACCGACTTCAACTACTGGACGTCCTTCGGGATCTCGTACCGCTTCGGGTCCATCTTCAACAACGTGGTGAACCCGCGCTTCGGTGGGAGCGAGGGCGGCGGCATGATGATCATGTTCTAGGGTTGGCCCGACCGCGTGGGGTCGGGGGCGCGGGTGGGGTGGGGACCTACCGCCCGCCCACCCCCGGCCCGTCCAGGGCGTGCTTCACCATCTGGCGCGCGCCCAGGTCGTAGACGTCGCCCCTGGAGAGATAGCGCAGAGGAATGAGCGCCAGCGGGTCGGTGAAGTCGTAGATGGCCACCCGCCCCCGCCCGATCACCGAGGCGATGTCCTGGGTCACGACGATGGCCGTCCCCTCGTCCAGGCCGATGCCCAGCAGCTCGGGGTGGTTCTTGAGGACGCCGATGAGGTCGTTCTCCCGGCCCCGGGCCAGGAGGTGCTGGTCCAGCGCCACGCCCCGGAGGAAGCCGAAGCCTTCCGAGCGGTCGTGGTCCACGACCACCTCGTTGGACTGCTCCCCGCCGCGCAGGAGGTACGACGCCAGCGACGACGCGCCCGCCGAGTTGCCCCCGATGACGCCCCCGCGGGCGAGGAGGGCCTCCAGCTCCCGGTGGGTCTGGGTGCCCAGGTAGACGTCCACGAGGCGGTATTGCCGCCCTCCCGAGATCCACACGCCGGTGGCGTCGCGGAGCGGCCCGACGAAGGCCTCCATGTCGGCCACGCGGCGGTTTCGGGTGTGGAGCACCTCGATGCGCCGGGCGCCGGCGTCGCGGAGGGCCTCGAGGGCCACCCATGCGTCGTGGGAGCCGTCCTCGGCGCCGGCGGTGGGGACGAGGACGATGCGGGCGTTCGCGCCCCCCGCCAGGGCCAGGAAGCGCGCGTAGATGTCGCCCCCGAGCTCGCCGCCGCCCGCCGCCAGCACGGCGCCCCTCCGCGGCCCCACGCAGGGGCGGTCCAGGCACCCCTGGGCGGACCCCTCCGCGGCGGCCCCGGCCAGGACCAGGGCCAGCAGCAGGAGGGTCGGGATCGGGCGGCGTGCGCTCAAGCGGTCAATGCTGGAAGAAAGGGTTCTCTCCCGAGGCGTGGTCCGTGACGTCGTGGACGGCGGTGAGCTCGGGCACCGCCTGGCGGAGCATGCGCTCCACGCCCTGCCGAAGCGTCATGCGCGACAGCGCGCACCCCTGACAGCCGCCGCTCATCTCCACGAAGATCTCCGTGTCCCGCACGTCCACCAGGGAGATCATCCCCCCGTGGGCGGCGATGGCGGGGTTGACCTGCGCGTCCAGCACGGCGCGGACCCGGTCGGCGATCTCGCCCTGGGGCACCCCGGCGGGCCGGGGCGGAGTAGGGGCCGCTCCGGCGCCGTTGAGCCGGACCTCGAAGCCGCTCTCGTTCACCCGCTCCACGAAGTCCACGGTGGCCTCGTCCAGTCGGTCGGCGTCGCCGAGCTTCACCAGGACGGGGAAGCCGGGACCGTCCACCTGCACCTCGCCGTCCTCGCGCTCGTCCAGGGACACCAGGGTGAGCTCGAAGCGGGGGGCCACGGGGCTCCCGGCCTGGGGCGCGATCCGAAGGGCCTCGAGCTCGCCGCCGCTCTGGTCCAGGAAGGACTGGACGACGTCTCGGGCACGGTCGGTGAAGGTCAGCATCACGGTCTCTCGGCGTGGAGGTTCCGGACGGGACGCTCCCGCCGGTCCTGTGAGCGTTACCCCGCGGGGCCCAGGGGGTTCGCCACGGGCGCCGCGAAGGGCCGTTGATCCGCCCGGAGGCCCCGGATACCTTTCGCGACCCACGAGAAAAGCCCGAAAATCCCGGACACGCAAGGGGATACACCCGTCATGGCCAGCCCGGACCTCATGGACAAGCTCGTGTCGCTCACCAAGCGGCGCGGATACATCTTCCAGTCCTCCGAGATCTACGGCGGGACGGGCTCGGTGTGGGACTACGGCCCCCTGGGCGTCGAGCTGAAGAAGAACCTGAAGGACCTGTGGTGGAGCGCCATGGTCCACCAGCGCGACGACATCGAGGGGCTGGACGCCGCCATCCTCATGCACCCCCGGGTGTGGGAGGCGTCGGGGCACGTGGAGGGCTTCACCGACCCCCTCGTGGAGTGCTCCAACTGCCACCGCCGCTTCCGCGCCGACCTCCCCGAGGTGGAGAAGGGCCAGTGCCCCACGTGCGGCACCCGGGACGCCTTCTCCGAGCCGCGCATGTTCAACCTCATGTTCAAGACGTTCATGGGGCCGGTGGAGGACGCGGCGGCCACGATCTACATGAGGCCCGAGACCGCCCAGGGCATCTACGTCAACTTCCTCAACGTCCAGGGCACCGCCCGCCAGAAGGTCCCCTTCGGCATCGCCCAGATCGGGAAGGCGTTCCGTAACGAGATCACGCCGGGGAACTTCATCTTCCGCACCCGGGAGTTCGAGCAGGCGGAGATGCAGTTCTTCGTGAAGCCCGGCGAGGACGAGGAGTGGTTCGAGCGCTGGAAGGCCGACCGCATGGCGTGGCACGAGTCGCTGGGGGTCCGAAGCGAGAACCTGCGTTTCCACGAGCACACCGCCGACGAGCTGGCCCACTACGCGAAGAAGGCCTACGACATCGAGTACCAGTTCCCCTTCGGGTGGAAGGAGTTCGAGGGGATCCACAACCGCACCGACTTCGACCTGGCCCGCCACCAGGAGTACTCGGGCAAGCGGCTGGAGTACATCGACGCGGCCACCAACGAGCGCTACATCCCCTTCGTCATCGAGACGTCCATGGGAGTGGACCGGACGCTGCTCGTGGTGCTGGCCGACGCCTACCGGGAGGAGCAGGTCGAGGGCGAGGAGCGCGTGGTGCTGGCCCTCAACCCGCGCCTGGCGCCCCTCAAGGCGGCGGTCTTCCCCCTGGTGAAGAAGGACGGGCTCCCCGAGATCGCGGCGAAGCTCCACGAGGGGCTCCGCCGGGCGGCGCTCCCCTCCTTCTACGACGAGGCCGGCTCCATCGGGCGACGGTACCGCCGGCAGGACGAGGCGGGTACGCCGTGGTGCATCACCGTGGACGGGCAGACCAACGAGGACGGCACCGTGACGATCCGGGACCGGGACACGCTGGAGCAGAGCCGGGTGTCCACGGATCGGGTGGAGGGGTGGATCAGGGAACGGCTCTAGGAAGGCCACGCACCCGCACCGGGAGAAGCGCATGGGCATGGTGAAGGAGTTCAAGGAGTTCGCCGTCAAGGGCAACGTCGTCGACATGGCGGTGGGCATCATCATCGGCGGCGCCTTCGGCACCGTCGTGAAGAGCTTCGTGGACGACGTCATGATGCCCCCCCTGGGCATGCTGGTGGGAGACATCGACTTCCAGGACATGGTGCTCGTCCTGAAGGAGGGGAGCGCCCCCGGGCCCTACGAGACACTTGCCGCCGCCAAGGACGCCGGGGCCGTGACGCTCAACGTGGGCATGTTCATCAACGCCGCCGTGAGCTTCACCATCGTGGCCTTCGCCGTCTTCCTGCTGGTGAAAGCCATCAACAGGCTCAAGAGGGCCGAGGAGGCGGCGCCCCCCGCGGCGCCCACCTCGAAGGACTGCCCCTTCTGCGCGTCGAGCATCCCGCTGAAGGCCACGCGGTGCCCGCACTGCACCTCGCAGCTCGGGACGGCGTGACGCCTCGCGGGTCCATCGTGGCCGGGGCCAGGGCGCTCGCCGCCCTGGCCTTCGCGTTCCCGGCGGGGGTGCCCACGGCCCCGGCTGCGGCCCAGGAGGTCGCTCCTCCGGCGGCGTCCCCCGATCTCGTGATCCCCGACGTGGCCGCCACCCACGCTCTGTCCCTCTATCGCCGGGTGGAGGCGGAGGTGCACGCGGCGCTCCTCGCCGAGGGCGGTGAGGCCCGCGAGGCGCACCTGGCGGCGGCGGAGCAGGTGGCCCGGCACCTGGTGGAAGCCGACCCCGCCGACGCCGACGCCCAGTACTGGCTCGCGGTGGCCCTGGGCATCCGCACCGAGCACAGCGGACCGTTCCAGAAGCTCACCACCGGCCGCGAGGTCTTCTTCACGGCCGCCCGCGTGCTGGAGCTCGACTCCCTCCACGCCGGCGGTCACGAGATGATGGGGCGGCTCCACGCCGCGGTCATGAGGCTCCCCTGGGTGGTGAGGAAGTTGGCGCTGAGCCTGGGGATGGGGCAGGCCCTGGGCGAGGCGTCGTGGAGGCGGGCCGAGGACCACTACGCGCGAGCCAGGGATCTCGACGCGGGGGCCATCGCGCCCCGACTCGAGCTTGCCAAGCTCTACGTCCAGCAGGAGCGGGAAGAGGAAGCTCGGCCCGTCCTGGTGGAGACGGCCCGCCTCCCGGCGCGTAGCGAGGTGGACCGCCGCATGCTCGCCGAGGCCCGGGAGATCCTGGCCGGGCTGTCCGCCGCCCCCCCCTCCCACCCGTAGCCCCCGGGGCGCCCCAACCCTATACTGGCCCGTCCGTTCCGCCTCCAGACGGGAGTCCCTGTGTCGTCCAAGTCCGAGGTCTTCAGCTCCAGGTGGGGGATGCTCCTGGCCATGTTGGGCATGGCCGTGGGGACCGGCAACATCTGGCGCTTTCCGCGCATCGCCGCCTCCAACGGGGGCGGCTCGTTCCTCGTGGCCTGGGTGGTCTTCCTGCTGGCGTGGTCGGTGCCCCTCATCATCGCCGAGTTCGCCATGGGGAAGGGCACGCGGCGCGGACCCGTGGGGGCCTTC
>BTVB01000079.1:0-6283 GCA_045863275.1 Gemmatimonadota bacterium | reverse complement strand
GCCAACTCCTTGCTGAAGGCCCCCGTCGCTCCCAGGCGATGGGGGCCTTCGCGTTGTACCTCGCCGCGGGGGCCCGCTCCCCCTTTGCGCCAGCCCCTCCCGCTGCCGACCTTTCCCTCCCATGCCCGACACCTCGCCCCCCGCCCCCACGCGCACCGGCTACGTCACGCTGGTGGGCCGGCCCAATGCCGGGAAGTCCACGCTGATGAACCGGCTCATCGGCCAGCACCTGTCCATCGTCACGCCCAAGGCGCAGACGACGTGGCAGCGGGTGACGGGCATCCTCACGACGGAGGGCGCCCAGATGGTCTTCCTGGATACGCCCGGCCTCCTCGAAGCGCGAGACCTGCTCCAGCGCGCCATGTTGGGCGCGGCCCTGGAAGCCATCCGCGAAGCCGACGTGGTGCTCCTCGTGGTGGATGGACGGTGGCCCCCCGGAGCCCAGGACCGGAGCCGGATCCAGGCGGCCCTCGAGGGCACGAAGGCCCCCGTCCACGTGGCGCTCAACAAAGTCGACGAGGCCCCCGGCGATGCCCTGACCGCCTGGGAGACGTGGATCGCCCAGACCCCATGGCGGGCCACGGTGCATCGGACCTCGGCCCTCCGGGGAGACGGCGCCGACGCGCTGCTCGAGGCCCTCGCGGGGGACCTGCCGGAGGCGCCCTTCCTCTACCCGGAGGACGACGTCGCCTCCGAGCCCGTACGCTTCTTCGCCGCGGAGCTCGTGCGGGAGACGGTGTTCGAGCTGTACGGAGAAGAGATCCCCTATTCGGTGTTCTGTCAGGTGGAGGAGTTCCGCGAAGCCCAGGACCCCGTCTATATCCAGGTGAACGTCTACGTGGAACGATCGTCCCAGAAGGGCATTGTCATCGGGTCCGGGGGACAGGCCATCCGCGAGCTGGGCCGACGCTCCCGCGAGAAGATCGAACACTTTCTCGGGCAGCGGGTGTATCTGGATCTCTGGGTGAAGCCGCTCAAGTCCTGGCGCCGCAGCCGCGCCCGCCTCGGGGAGATGGGATTCCGTGTACCGGACGACGATGAAACGGGCCGCGCATAGCCTCGTGGCGGCGCTCCTCGCCGTCTCCGTCGCGCAACCCGCCGCCGCCCAGGACGACCCGAGCCCGTCGGCCACGGAGGGGGCCCTCTTCCTCCTCCTCCCGGTGGGCGCCCAGGGGGTATCCCTCGGGCGAGCCATGACGGCCATGAGGGGGCCCGAAGCCGCCTTCTGGAACCCGGCGGGCCTGGCGGACGTCCGCAACTCCCGGGCCGTCCTCTTCCGGGGCGACCATGCGGTGGGGTCGGCCACCGCGGTTTCCGTCGTCGCCGCACGCCCCGGCGTGGGCACGGTGGCGGCCTCCTACTTCCTGCTCGACATCGGCGACCAGGATCTGACCGACGGCGACGGCAACGTCCTGGGCACCGTCTCGGTGCGCAACCACCTGGGCATCGTCTCGGCGGCGGCCCGCTTCCTGAGCCGCCTCGATGCCGGGGTGAACCTCAAGCTGGTCCAGTTCCGGTTGAGCTGCAGGGGCATCTGCCCCGACGCCGGCACCACGGCCACCACCTACGCGGTGGACGCGGGCATCCAGTTCGCACCCCACGAGGACCTGCCGCTCCGCTTCGGCGCCATGGTCGCCCACGTGGGCCCGCGCCTCCAGGTCCTCAACGCCGAGCAGGCCGACCCGCTCCCCGCCCGGGTGCGTGTGGCAGCCGCCTACGACGTGCTCTCCACCGTCCTGGAGCGCGACGACGTGCGGGGCTGGCTGGCGGTGGAGGTACAGGACCGCCTCCGCAACCCGGGCTCCGTCTCCGTGTTCCTGGGCTCCGAGCTGGCGGCCGGCGTGGACGACGCCCTCTACCTGCGGACGGGATACGTGGTGGGCGACCTGGACCAGGAGGATGGCGCCCGGGTGGGGTTGGGACTCCGTTGGGAGCGCTTCGACCTGGCCATCGCCAAGTCCCTCGCGGTCTCCACCCTCACCGGGGAGACGGAGCCGGTGCACGTCACCCTCTCCATCGGGTTCTGATGAGGCGTCTGGCGCGCCGGGCGGGAACGCTGGCCCTCCTCCTCATCGCCACTACCCCTCGTGCGGCCCCCGCCCAGGAGGCCGGGTCGCGAGTGTCGGGCCCGGGTGCGTCCGCGGCGACGCTGGCGGCACGCTCTCTCGTCGTGCCGGGGTGGGGGCAGCTCGCCCAGGAGCAGCGCCGCGGAGCGGCCTACGCCACGGCGGAGGTGGCGCTCTGGGTCTTCTGGGGACACCGCCGGGGCCAGGCCCGCGACCTGCGCGACGCCCTCCGCAACCTGGCGTGGGAGACCGCCCGCGCCTCCCGGGGCCAGCGCCTCGACGGGCCGTGGGCCTACTACGAGGACCTTTCCCACTGGCTCCGCTCGGGTGCCTTCGACGGCTCCGCCGCGCCAGGTGTCCAGCCGGAGGACGACCCCTCGACGTTCAACGGCTCGGTCTGGAAGCTCGCCCGCGACCTCCACTTCGCAGGAGGGTCGCCCGGACCGGGAGACGCGGCGTACGAGAAGGCCGTGGCCTGGTACGGCGACCGCGCCTACGGCGATGCCTTCCTCTGGGATTGGACGGGCCTGTCCGCCGAGCACGCCCGCTTCCGTGACCTCATCCGCCGGAGCGACGACCGCTTCCGGCAGGCCACGACCGTCCTCGGCGCGGTCCTGGCGAACCACCTCCTGAGCGCCGCCGACGCGTTCGTCTCCGCCCGGGTCCCGGGAACGACGCGGACGGGCGTGGCCCCGGCCGGGCGGGGCCTGCCGGGGGCCCTCTTCCTCACCCTCTCCTGGGCGCCACCCCTTTGAGCGCCGCGGAGCGGGGGAGCCGGGAAGGGGACGTCCTCCGGGCCCTGGGCGCCTCCCGGCGCGGGCCGCTGAAGCCCAAGGAGCTGGCGCGTGCCCTCGACGTGCCCACCGACGAATACCGGGCCTTCAAGCGCCTCCTCTCGGGCCTGGAGCGGGCCGGGAAGGTCTACCGCGTGAAGGGAAACCGGTACGCCCTCCCCGGCTCCATGGACCTCGTGGTGGGGCGGGCCTCCCTCACCCGCAACGGCGACGCCTTCATACGGCCCGACGAGGGGGGCGGAGACGTGTACGTGCCGGGGCTGAACCTGGCGTCCACCCTGGACGGCGACAGGGTGGTGGTGCGCATCGAGGGCCGCCCCCCCGGCCGGAGTCCAGTGGGGCGGGTCATCAAGGTCTTGGAGCGGGCACGGACCACGGTCGTGGGCACGCTCCACCGCGGCCGCCGGTTCTCCTACGTGGTCCCCCTGGACCGCCGCCTCACCAAGGACATCCTCGTCGCCACGGGAGACGAGGGGGGCGCCGAGGAGGGGGACGTGGTCGTGGTCCGCTTCGTCTCCTACGGGGAGGGAAGCGTGGGTCCCGCCGGCGAGGTCCAGGAGGTCCTGGGGCAGCTCTCCGACCCGGGGGTGGACGTCCTGGCCGTGGCCCATGGCTACGGCTTGATGATCGATTTCCCCAGGGAGGTCATGGCCGCGGCCCAGGTCGCCGCCCAGGCGGGCATGGCCGAACCGGGCCCGAGGACCGACCGAACCGATCTCCTCGTGGTCACCATCGACCCCGCCGACGCGAAGGATCACGACGACGCCCTGTCGGTGGAAGAGGTGGGGGAGGGGCTCTGGGAGGTGGGCGTCCACATCGCCGACGTAGGTCACTTCGTGCCCGAGGGCGGCCCGGTTGACCGGGAGGCTCGCTCCCGCGGCACGTCGGTCTATCTCGTCGACCGGGTGATCCCCATGCTCCCGGAGCAGCTCTCCGGGGACGTGTGCTCCCTGCGCGAGGGCGTCGACCGGTTGGCGGTGAGCGTCTTCCTCGCCGTGGACCGGCGAGGCGCGGTGCACCGCCAGCGCTTCGAGCGAACCCGCATCCGCTCCCGGCGCCGCCTGTCGTACGAGGAGGTCCAGGAGATGCTGGACGGCAGGCGCTCGCTGGACGCGGACGTGGACGGCGCGCTGCGCACCCTCGACGACCTGGCCCGGGAGCTCCGCCGCCAGAGGGGAGAGCGGGGGGCGCTGGACCTGGACCTCCCCGAGTCCCGGGTGATCCTGGACGCCCAGGGGGTGCCCCTGGACATCCAGAGGGTGGAGCGCCTGGAGTCGCACCGCCTCATCGAGGACTGGATGATCGCCGCCAACGAAGCGGTGGCCCGCGCCTGCGCCGCCCGGGCCTTGCCGGCCCTCTACCGGGTCCACGAGCCCCCGGTCCGGGAGCGCACCGACGAGCTCCTGGAGTTCCTGCTCCGCCTGGGGCACCGGCTCCCCCGCCGAAAGAGCCTCAAACCCGCCGACCTGCAGCACCTTCTCGACACGGTGCGCGGGCGGCCGGAGGAGAACCTGGTCTCCACCGTGGTCCTCCGCTCCCTCCAGCGCGCGCGCTACGACGCGGCCAACCTGGGCCACTTCGGCCTGGCCTCGTCGGCCTACCTCCACTTCACCTCGCCCATCCGGCGCTACCCGGATCTGGTGGTGCATCGCGAGGTGGTCCGGACCCTGGTGGACGGAGCGCCGCCCCGGGAGCGGGACCTGGAGGAACTCCAGTCCGTGGCCGACCTGGCGTCGGCGAGGGAGCAGGGCGCCGCGGACGCCGAGCGGGACTCGGTGGCCCTGAAGAAGGCGGAGTTCATGGAGCGCCACCTGGGGGAGGACTTCGACGGGAGGATCTCGTCGGTGACGGCCTTCGGGTTCTTCGTGACCCTCGACGCCTACCACGTCGACGGACTCGTCCACGTAAACGCCCTGCGCGACGACTTCTACCGGCTCCAGGAGGGCTCCTACGCCCTCGTGGGGGACAGGGGACGGCGCCGCTATCGGCTGGGCGACAGGGTCCAGGTACGGGTGGCACGAGTGGACAAGGAGGCCCGCCACGTGGACTTCCTGCTCCTCCGCAAGCTCGACCCCTCCCGAGGTTTGACACCGCCCGGAGAAGGGGGATAAGCTCCGTATTCCGGCGCACCCCCCCCGCAAACGCGCTCATGGCTTCCGAGAAGACGATCCTCCATTTCGGACCGGGCCGGTCCGCGCCCTCGACCCTCGTCACGCAGTTCGGTGAGAGGGACGGCTTGACCGTGCTCTCGGTGCGCCGGGCCGACGACGTGCGGGCGCTCCTCAATCGGACCTTCCCCAAGTGCCTCATCATGGAGACCAGCGTCCAGACCGCCGAGGTCCTGGAGCTGTGCGGGGGCCTGAAGTCCGACGCATTCACCGCCATCGTGCCGCTGGTTGTCCTGGTGCCCGAGGGGGACCCGGAGCTGGCCGCCGACCTGCTTGCCGCGGGGGCCGACGAGGTCATCCAGGAGAGCGTGCCGCAGCGGGAGAAGATGCTCCGGCTGGAGCAGGTGCTGAAGCGCGCGGACCGGGACGTCAGCGTCCACCCCACGACGCGTCTCCCGGGCATGAACCACATCGCGCGGGACATGGCGTACCGCCTGGCGGCGGGTCAGAAGTTCGCGGTGTGCTACGCCGACCTCGACCACTTCAAGGAATTCAACGACCGGTACGGCTACACGTTCGGGGACGGGGTGATCCGGATCCTCTCCCGGATCCTGCGGGACATGGTGCGGGGCCTCGCCCCGGGGGGCTTCGTGGGGCATATCGGGGGCGACGACTTCATCTTCAACGTTCCTCTCGAGTACCTCGAGGACACCTGCGACGACATCATCCAGCTCTTCGACGAACTCATCCCCTACCAATACACCGAGGAGGACCGGCGAGCCGGGTATTTCCTCGGGAAGGACCGGCGGGGACACATCCACCGCATCCCCCTCATGACCCTGTCCATCGGGGTCGTGACGAATCAGTTCCAGCAGTTCGACCACACGGGACAGATCTCCGAGCTGGCGGCGGAGATGAAGTCCTACGCCAAGACCCTGCCGGGGTCGGTCTACGTGGTGGACCGCCGGCACCAGCTCCCCACCCTGGAGACCGCGTCCGCCGAGGAGGCGGAGATGCTGGCGGGGCCGTCGGACCCGGCCCCCCCCGCCGAGGCAACCCCCAAAGCCACTCGAAGCTAGCCCCATGGTCATCACCGTAAGCTGCCCATCGTGCGCCGCCTCCTTCCCGGTTGACTCCAACAAGGTCCCGGCGGGGGGCGTCAAGGCCCGCTGCTCGTCGTGCGGACAGATCTTCCGCATCGAGAAGCCCACGGAGGCCGCACCCCCCCCCCCCCCCCCCCCCCCCCCCCCGCCCGGGGGCGCACCCCCCGGGGCCGGGGCCCCGCCCCCCCCCCCCCCCCCCCCCCCCGCCCGCG
>BTVB01000078.1:0-7769 GCA_045863275.1 Gemmatimonadota bacterium | reverse complement strand
CTGCGGGGAAGCCCCTCGCCCCCGCCTCCCACCACGGGCTTCGCGGGCACCTCTCCCAACCCTCGGGTCGGACCGGAGGAAACCGCGACGCCTGACGCCCCGCCGGAACTGTGGGGCCCCACCAAAGCGAGCGGCCGCCGAAGGCGGCCGCAAAGCGTGCCCCCGCCAGACCCATGTCAGGAGGCCCGGGTGACGGGGTCCCTCGCAGGGAAGCTCTGCGAGCGGGACCACGCGCCTCCGGCGCGTGGTGCCCGGACGACCGCGCGCAGCGCAGGAGCGCCCCCCGTCGCTCAGGCGGGTGGTGAATCACGAGATGGGTGAGGGGGTGCTCCGGTTCCCAGCGAGGGACCCCGTCACCCGGGCCGCGCTACCCAAAGAGCCGACCCGGAGGGCCACCCGAAGCAGAAGGCCCCCCGGCGACCCAAGTCGCCGAGGGGCCCACACCTACCGCCTGCCGTGCGACGTCAGGCGCTCGCCGTGACCGGAGGCGCCTTTTTGATCTTCCCCGCCGAGATGCACGAGGTGCACACGCGCACGCGACGACGCTCACCGTCTTCATCGACGATCTTCACCGTCTGGAGGTTCGGGAGCCAGCGGCGCCGGGTCTTGTTGTTGGCGTGGCTCACCGAGTTCCCGCTGCCGGGACCCTTGCCACACACATAGCACACTCGAGCCATCGTATGAATTCCTGCGTTGCGTTCGTTGTCAGTTTCGGGGCGCTCAGCCCTCGCCACCCGCGCCACCGGCCGGCGCACCCACCCGGACCTGGATGGCCTCCAGGTAGTGCGTCGCGAACTCGGCGGCCAGCCGGTCACCCTCGCCGATGCTGGCGGCGGTGGACCAGGCGTTGAGCACCGAGTCCCCCATGGCGAAGATGGTCCCCGACACGGAAACCGTCGTCCCGGGCGTCAGCGCCAGACCCTCGGCCTTCACCGCCTCCGAGAGGGAGACGAGGAAGGGGTTCTTGTTGGGCAGCTCCATCCAGAAGCCCTGCGTCCCCAGCATGCTGGCGATGTTGAGTCCCTCCACCGTCACCCTCTTGCCCTGGTAGGGGCCCGGGTCGACCTGGAGGGCGTCTCCGGGAATCACCTCGCCCATGAGCTCCGCGGCCGCCTCCTCGGCGGCCAGCTCCTCCGCGATGGCCTCCTTCGCGGCGATCTCGGCCTTAGCCTGGAGGTTCAGCCAGTAGAGGAAGCCCGCGATGCCGAGGAACGCCACGATCATCAGGGGCAACCCGAGGTCTACCGCGCCGCGCCGCGAAGCTTTGTCGCTCATTTCCGTCGTCCTGTCCGGGTAAGGGATGGGTCTGTTGGAGAGCGGGAACTTAACTGACCAACTCGATGAGCGACATCTCTGCCGCGTCACCCTTCCGGGTCCCGAGCTTGAGGATGCGGGTGTACCCGCCCGGACGCTCGGAGAAACGCGGTCCGATGTCGTCGAACAGCGTTCCCAGGACCGCGCGGTCCTGGATCTTGGTGGCCGCGAGGCGGCGCGCATGGAGGTCGCCGCGCTTGGCCAGCGTGATGAGCCGCTCGGCGTACGGCCGGAGCTCCTTGGCCTTGGCGGTGGTGGTCTCGATCCGGCCGTGGCGGAAGAGGGCCGTGGCCATGTTCCGCATGGTGGCCCTCTTGTGGCTGGCGGTACGGGAGAGCTGCCTCCCCTTCTTACGGTGCCGCATGGTTACTCCTCACCACTCCCGGCCGTCTCCGGCTCCTGTTCCACGAAGAAGAGGCGTCCATCGTCGCCCTCCTCCAGCATCATTCCGAACCGCAGGCCGTGCTCCTCGAGGAAGTCGGAGATCTCCTTGAGGGACTTCTTGCCGAAGTTCTCGATCTGGAGCATCTCGTCCTCGGACCGCTGCACCAGGTCGCCCAGCGTGCGGATGTTCTCCTTCTGCAGGGAGTTCCGCGAGCGCACGGACAGCTCCGCCAGGTCCTCGATGGGCCGGGCGAAGAGGTCCTGGAGCCGGTCGGACACGGGCACGGCGCCGGGAGGCGTAACCTCCGGGATCCCGCCCGCCCCGAAGTACAGCATGTACTCGAGGTGCTTGCGTACCAGCTCCGAGGCGTACGCCACGGCGCCCTCGGGTTCCACCGAGCCGTCGGTCTCCACCTGGAGCGTCAGGCGATCGAAGTCGGTCCGCTGACCGACGCGGGTCTCCTCCACCGTGAAATTCGCCCGGCGCACCGGGTTGTAGATGGAGTCGATGCGGACCAGGTCCACCGGGGCGCCCCGGGGCAGCCCGGGCGGGTCGGCCACGACGAAGCCGCGGCCCTTGTTCACGTGGAGCTCCACGTTCAGGTCGCGCTTGTCCTGGAGCGTGAACAGATGGTGCGACGGGTCGAGGACGCGCACGCCCGCCTGCGTCTGGATGTCCGCGGCACTCACGGCCCCGGCCTTGCCCACGTGGATGGAGAGCACGGCGTCGTCCATGTCCGCGTCCAGGGAGACCACCAGGGCCTTGAGGTTCTGGATGACCTGGTGGACGTCCTCCACCACACCCTGGATGGTCTGGTGCTCGTGGACCACCCCGTCGATACGGAAGGCCCAGACCGCCGACCCGCGCAGGGACGAAAGCAGAACCCGCCGGACGGAGTTGCCGAGGGTATGACCGAAGCCCCGCTCCAGGGGCTCGATCACGAACCGCGCCGAACGCCCGTCCTCGGACTTCTCGACGGCCTCCACGCGCTCCGGCAGAACCAACCCGGTCAGATCTATCTCCACTTTGTCCTCCTGGGAATTGCCCTGTCGGGCCCGGGCTCCCCGTCTGGAGCCCGGGTCCGAGGATTACTTCGAGTAGAGCTCGACGATGAGCTGTTCCTGCGCGGCCAGCGGGATGTCCTGCCGCGTGGGCCTGCGGACCATCCGGCCGACCTTGGCCTTCTCGTCCAGGGCCAGCCAGTCCAGCAGGCTGGGGCGCGTGCGCGCCTCCAGGCTCTCCTGCACCGGGAACAGGTCCTTGGACTTGGCCCTCACCGCGATCTCGTCGCCCATCTTCACGTGGTAGCTGGGCACGTCCACGACGCGGCCGTTCACCTCGACGTGGCGGTGTCGCACGAGCTGGCGCGCCGCGTTGCGGCTGGCCGCGAAGCCCATGCGGAAGACCACGTTGTCCAGGCGGGACTCGAGGCCGATGATGAGGTTGTCACCGGTGATGCCCGGAAGCTGCGCGGCGGCCTCGAAGAGGCTCCGGAACTGCTTCTCGTGCAGCCCGTACGTCCGCTTCACCTTCTGCTTCTCGCGGAGCTGGGTGGCGTAGTCGGACTGCTTCCGGCGGCGGGCCTGGGCGGGGCCGTGCTGGCCCGGCGGGTAGGCGCGACGCTCGACGGGGCACTTCTCGGTGTAGCACTTCTGCCCCTTCAAGAAGAGCTTCTGGCCCTCTCGACGGCAGAGCTTGCAGGCGGGTCCGGTATAACGAGCCATTTCCTATGGATTCCTCAGACGCGGCGCTTCTTCGGCGGCCGGCACCCGTTGTGCGGCAGCGGAGTCACGTCCTGGATGGACTTGATGAAGAGCCCCGACGCGGCAAGGGCCTGAATCGCGGACTCGCGGCCCGAGCCCGGGCCCTGGACCAGCACGTCCACGCGCTTGACGCCGAGGCCCACGGCCTCGCGCCCGGCCACCTCGGCGGCCATGGTGGCGGCGAAGGGCGTCGACTTCTTCGAGCCCTTGAAGCCCGCCTTGCCGGCGCTGGACCACACGACGGTGTTCCCGGCGCGGTCGGTGATGGTGATGATCGTGTTGTTGAAGGTCGCCGCGATGTGCGCGACTCCCTCCGCTTCCACGACTCGCTTCGTACGCTTGGTACGGGTTTTGGGCTTGGCCACGATTTCCTTGCCTGGTCCTTGTCACTACAACGCGGATGCGGCGAGCTGGAGCCAGAGGGTCCAGGGACCGCCGCATCGTGTACCCGGGGGGCCTGCGGCCCCGTCGCGCCGCACTACTTCTTCGGCGCCTTCTTCTTGCCCGCGATGGCCCGGCGGGGCCCCTTCTTGGTGCGGGCGTTGGTATGGGTCCGCTGGCCGCGCACCGGGAGCCCGCGGCGGTGCCGCAGGCCGCGGTAGCAGCCGATGTCCATGAGACGCTTGATGTTCATCGACGTCTCGGTACGGAGCGCACCCTCGACCTTGAAGCTGCTCTCGATGGCCTTCCGAAGACGGTTCACGTCGTCGTCGGAGAGGTCCTGCGTGCGGCGGTCCGGATCCACTCCGCACGCCGCCAGGATCTCGGAGGCGCGGGCGCGGCCGATGCCGTAGATGTACGTGAGGGCGATCTCGATCCGCTTGCCGCGGGGGAGATCGACGCCGGCGATACGGGCCATGGGTTATCCTTGCCGCTGCTTGTGCTTCGGATTGCGGCTGCAGATGATCCGCACCACCCCACGGCGGCGGATCACCTTGCAGTGCTCGCAGATCGGCTTCACGCTGCTTCGGACCTTCACGATACCATCTCCACAGAAGTTTGTGGCAGAGCTTTATAGTATAACTACGCCTTCAGGGCCCTTCAAGCGCCCCCGGAAACGGCGTTTACCGGGTCTTCCGCTCCGGTGAGGATCCGGGGGCCCTCCGCCGTGATGGCCACCGTATGCTCGAAATGGGCCGCGAGCGTCCCGTCCGCGGTGACCACCGTCCAGCCGTCGTCCAGCGTCCTGATGTGGGCCGTCCCCGCCGAGATCATCGGCTCGATGGCCAGCACCATGCCCTCCCGGAGGAGGGGGCCGTGCCCGGCCCGGCCCACGTTGGGCACCTGGGGCTCCTCGTGGAGGTCCCGGCCGATGCCGTGCCCCACCAGGTCCCGGATGATGCCGTAGGGGCGGCCCTCCAGCGACGCCATGACGGCGGCGCCGATGTCGCCCACGTGGTTCCCCCGCACCGCCGCCCCCAGGGCCGCGGCGAGGGCCTTCTGCGTCGCGTCCAGCAGGCGCTCCGCCTCGGGGCTCACCGTCCCCACCGGGAAGGTGCGGGCGGCGTCGGTGTACCATCCGTCCAGCCGCACGCCCACGTCCACGGAGACGATGTCGCCCTCGTCCAGCACGCGCTGGGCACTGGGGATGCCGTGCACCACCTCCTCGTTGATGGAGATGCACGCGCTTCCCGGAAACCCGTACAAGCCCTTGAACGCCGGCACCGCGCCGTCGTGGGACGTGATGAACGTCTCGCAGAAGCGGTCCAGCTCCAGCGTGCTCACCCCCGGGGCCACGCGCTCGCGCACCGCGTCGTGAAGCCCGCCGATGATGGCGCCGCCCCTGGCGATGGCGTCGATCTCCTCGGAGGTGCGCAGGTGGATCACCGGCCCTGGCCCCCCACCGCGGCCCGGAACGCCCGGTGCACGTCGTCCACCCCGGCCGCGGCGTCGACCCTCGCCATCCGCGTGCCCGCATTGGTGTACCAGGCGATGAGGGGAGCCGTCTGCTCCTGGTAGACCACCAGGCGACGGCGCACCGTCTCCGCCTCGTCGTCGGCCCGCTGGACGAGCTTGCCGCCGCACCGGTCGCACACCCCGTCCTTCGCCGGCGGCGTGAAGTGTACGTTGAAGACCGCCCCGCACTCGGGGCAGCTCCGCCGCCCGGAGAGGCGCTTCACCAGCTCTTCGTCGGAGGCCTCGAAGACCACCACCCGGTCCACTCGCCGTTCCACGCCCTCGAGCACGCGCTCCAGGCCCTCGGCCTGGGCGGTGGTGCGGGGGAACCCGTCGAAGAGGATCCCGGCCTCGGGTGCGATCCCCTTGAGGTGGTCACGGACCAGGTCCAGGATGAGCGAATCGGGCACCAGCTCGCCGGCGTCCATGAACGTCTGGGCCTTCCGGCCCAGCTCGGTCCCGTCCCGCCGCGCGGCGCGGAGCAGGTCTCCCGTGGAGACGTGCTCCCACCCCACCGTGTCCGCCAGGCGGACCGCCTGCGTCCCCTTCCCGACCCCCGGGGGCCCCAACAGAATGACGACCATCTCAGTCCTCCGGCGCCGCGCTACATGTAGCGCGTGCGCCCCCTCATCTTGACCCGACCCTTCTTCATGAACCCGTCGTAGTGGCGGAGCAGCAGGAGCTGCTGGGCCTGCTGGACGGTGTCGAGGCCCACGCCCACCACGATGAGCAGGCTGGTGCCGCCGAAGAAGAAGGTCTGGATGCGGAAGATGTCGAAGATCCAGAAGGGCAGGAGCGCGACCAGGGCCAGGTATACGGAGCCGGGGAGCGTCACCCGGGTGAGCACCCGATCGATGTACTCCGCGGTCCGGGCGCCGGGCTTCACGCCGGGGATGAACGCGCCCTGCTTCTTCAGGTTCTCGGCCAGGTCGATGGGGTTGAAGATGATGGCCGTGTAGAAGTACGTGAAGAACAGGATCAGCAGCCCGTAGGTGATGTAGTACACCGCCGTCTGGGGCTGGAACATCTCGGCGAGGGTGGCCAGCGGCCCCCACTGCACGAACGCCGCCAGCGTCCCGGGCACCACGATGAACGACTGGGCGAAGATGATGGGCATCACGCCCGAGGAGTTGATCCGCAGGGGGATGAAGCTCTTCTGGCCCTCCTGGATCCGTCCCCGCCCCACGACCTTCCGGGGGATCTGCACCGGGATCTTGCGCGCCGCCATGGTCATGGCCACCACCGCGGCGGTGACGCCGACGACCACGAACAGCAGCGCAACCAGCGCGAAGGCCCCGATCTCGCCCAGCATGAAGGCCTCCCAGGTACGGCCGATGGCCGCCGGGAAGGACTCGATGATGGAGAAGAAGATGAGCAGCGAAGCGCCGTTGCCGATGCCCCGCTCGGTGATCTGCTCACCCAGCCACATGACGAAGAGCGCGCCCACCGTCAGGGCCGACACCGTCGTGAAGACGAAGACGACGCCCGGGGTGCGCACCGCGCCGGGGATGGCCTGGAGGAACACGGCGTAGCCGTAGGCCTGCACCGCCGCCAGGATCACCGTGACGTACCGGGTCCACTGGGTCAGCTTCTTGCGCCCGTCCTCCCCCTCCTTCTGCATCTTCTCGACGGTGGGGAAGACCGCGGCCAGCAGCTGGAACATGATGCTGGCCGAGATATAGGGCATGATGCCCAGCGCGAAGACGGTGGCCCGGGAGAGGCCACCGCCCACGAACATGTCGTAGATCCCGAAGAGCGTGTTCTGCATGGCGCCGAACTGCTGGCGCAGCACCCCCACATCGAGTCCCGGCACCGTGATGTGGGCGCCGGTCCGGTAGATGAGGAGGATCATCAAGGTGAAGAGGATCTTCTCCTTGAGCTCCGGGACCCGGAACAGGTTCGCTACGGGGTTGTTGGACATGGTCAGTCCGCGTTGCCCGAGCCGACCACGGCCACCGAGCCGCCCGCCGCCTCGATCTTCTCCTTGGCACTCTTGCTGAAGGCGTGCGCCTCCACGGCAAGAGCCTTCGTCACCTCGCCCTGGCCCAGCACCTTCACGGGCCGGCGGACGTTGCCGATGAGGCCGGCGCCCTTCAGGGTCTCGGCGTTCACCTGGCCCTCGAAAGCGTCCAGGTCACGGACGTTCACCACCTGGTACTCAACCCGGTGGATGTTCGTGAACCCGCGCTTGGGGATGCGCCGGTGCAGCGGCATCTGGCCACCCTCGAAGTGGGGGTTGACCGTGCCGCCGGTACGGGCCTTCTGGCCCTTCTGGCCGCGACCCGCCGTCTTGCCCAGCCCGGAGCCCGGGCCTCGCCCGACGCGCTTGCGGTTGCGGTGCGAACCCCGCGAGGGGCTGAGATCGTGAAGTTCTGCCATTTTCTTTCTCTCTCTGGGACCGCCTTGCAGCG
>BTVB01000077.1:0-10137 GCA_045863275.1 Gemmatimonadota bacterium | reverse complement strand
CGCGTGGACCACCCGGACATCCGGGCGTTCATCACCTGCAAGAACGACACGACGCAGGTGACGAACTTCAACATCTCCGTGGCCATCACCGACACGTTCATGGAGGCGGTGAAGGCGGGGACCACGTACGACCTGATCCACCCCAAGACCAAGGCGGTGGTGGGCCAGGAGAACGCCCGCGAGATCTTCGACATGATCGTCCACGGCGCGTGGCTCACCGGTGAGCCGGGCACGTTCTTCATCGACCGTGCCAACGAGTACAACCCGGTGCCCCACCTGGGCTCCTACGAGGCCACCAACCCCTGCGGCGAGCAGCCCCTCCTCCCCTACGACGTGTGTAACCTGGGGAGCGTGAACCTGGGCTATTTCGTGAAGCAGGGCGTCCGCCCCGGTACCGACCCCGAGGAGGCGGTGGACTGGGACGCGCTCCGTCAGGTCATCCACCTCTCCACCCACTTCCTGGACAACGTCATCGACGCCAACCAGTACCCGCTCCCGGACATCCACGACCTGGCGCAGAACATCCGTCGGGTCGGCCTGGGCGTCATGGGATGGGCGGACATGCTGGTGCGCCTCGGCATCCCCTACGACTCGGACGAGGGCGTGGAGATGGGCCGCACGGTCATGGCGTTCCTCGAGGAGGAGGCCCGCAAGGCGTCGGAGCGGCTGGCCAAGACGCGCGGCGTGTTCCCGGCGTGGGACAAGTCCATCTGGGGTCCCGACAAGACCGCCTCCCGCCGCGCCGACGGCTCCCGCGTCCGCCCCAAGCGCGAGCTGCGCAACTGCAACCTCACCACCGTGGCGCCCACGGGCACCATCTCCATCTTCGCCGGGTGCTCGGGGGGCATCGAGCCCCTCTTCGCCGTGGCGTTCATGCGCAACCAGGCGGGCTCCCTCATGCCCGACGTGAACCCCGACTTCGTACGCATCGCCCAGGAGCAGGGCTGGTACTCCGCCGAGCTCATGGAGCGCATCGCCACCGAGGGGCACATCCACTTCGAGGAGGTGCCCGAGGACGTGCAGCGCGTGTTCCGCACGGCCCACGACATCACCCCGGAGTGGCACGTGCGCATGCAGGCCGCGTTCCAGGACCACTGCGACTCGGCCATCTCCAAAACCACCAACTTCCCCCGCGAGGCCACCGAGGAGCAGGTCCGCCAGATCTACGAGCTGGCCTTCGAGCTGGGGTGCAAGGGCGTCACGGTGTACCGGGACGGCTCGCGGGAGGGTCAGGTCCTCTCCACCGGCAAGACGGCGCAGGCCGCGACCGGCGCCGAGAGCTCGGCCAAGGTCACCGACCTGGAGCAGCAGCTCGCCGACGCCCGCGAGGAGGCGCACAACCTGCGCGTCGAGGTGGAGCGCGTGAAGGGTGAGCTCCTGCAGCGCGACGTGAACGCCGGTGCCGCCCGGAACAAGCGCCAGCGGCCGCAGGCGCTCCGCGGCTACACCATGAAGATGATGTCCCCGCTGGGTGACCTCTACGTCACCATCAACGAGGACGACCAGGGCCGGCCCTTCGAGGTGTTCTGCACGCTGGGCAAGGCCGGCGGCGCCGCCATGGCCGACGCAGAGGCCATCGGCCGGCTGGTCTCCCTGGCGCTGCGCTCGGGCATCCCCATCGCCCGCATCAAGGACCAGCTCCGCGGCATCTCCTGCGACCGCGCCGTGGGCGTGGGCCCCAACAAGGTGCTCTCGGCCCCCGACGCGGTGGGCCAGGCCATCGAGCGCTACCTGGAGGAGAAGGAGGGGATCCAGGAGGCGCTCCCCCTCACCGTGCGGGCTCCCCAGGGTGCCACGCAGGTGCAGGGCTCCATCTACCACAAGCAACAGGAGCAGAGCTTCATCGGCGCCTGCCCCGAGTGCGGCGGCGGCCAGATGGCCTACGAGGAGGGCTGCATGAAGTGCCACATCTGCGGGTACAGCGAGTGCGGATGAGAGCGAAACGGGGCGTGGTCGTCTTCTGAGCTGACGCTCCTCCCGGAGGGGCCCCGGGCCTGCGGTGCGTGCCGCAGGTCGGGGCCCCGTGCTCTTCCTGCAATCCGGCGCGTACCCCCGCCGGACCTCACTCCTTTCGGATCGCCTCCAGCGGATCGACCCGCGCCGCGCGCAGGGCGGGCCCCGCAGTCGCACCCAGCCCCACCGTGGTCATCACCAGGAGCACCGCCGCCAGCGTGCGCGGGTCCCCCGCCTCCGTCCCGTAGAGGAGGCCCTGGAGCAGCCGGGTGACGGCGAATGAGCCGACGAGGCCCAGGGCGCTCCCCGCGGCGAGGAGGCGGGTCCCGTCCCACAGCACCATGCCCAGGACGGTGCGCGCGTCCGCGCCCAGGCTCATCCGGATGCCGATCTCCGCCGTCCGCTCGCTCACCAGGAAGGAGAGGACGCCGGCGAGGCCCACGGCCGCGATGACGAGCGCCAGCATGCCGAGGACGCCCACCAGGAAGGTGTTCAGCCGCTCGGAGGCGATGGTCTCCTGCCGGATCTGCTCCAGCGTGGCCACGCGGAGCACCGGCTGCTCCGGTGCCAGCTCGTTGATGATCCGCTGGACCTCGGGCGCCAGCGCCGGCGCCTGCTCGCCGCGGATGACGAAGGCGCCCGGGTAGTAGGCCAGGTCGTTCTGCGTCAGGGGCTGGAAGAGCGCGGGGGGCGGCGGCTGGTCCGGCCCGTCGTCGCGGGTGTTCTCGACCACGCCCACCACCGTTCGCCAGTCCTCCTTCATGCCGATGGCCGCGAGCACCTCCCCCGTCCACGTCACCCGCCGCCCGAGGGGGTCCTCGTCGCCGAAGAGCCGCTCGGCCAGGGCCTCGTTGATGATGGCCACCCGGGCGCTGCCCGCCTCGTCCGTGTCGTCGAAGGCCCGCCCCGCGACGATCCGCATGCCGGCGGCGTCGAAGAAGTCCGGCGTGGCGGTGCGATAGTGGGCGAGGGGGATGGGCTCTCCCGGCGCCAGGGGACGCCCCTCGGCCCTGATCTCCAGCGGGATCGGGTTCGCCCGCAGGGGCACGCTCATCCCCACGCCCACCTCCTGCACGCCCGGGAGCGCCGCGATGCGGCGGCGCATCTCCTCCTGGAGGGCCACGACCTCTCCGGGCACCTGGCCTTCCATGGTGGCCGGGGCCTCGAGGGTGAGGGTGTTCTCGACCTCCACGCCCGGGTCCACCGCGTTGAGCACCAGGAGGGTGCGCCCCAGCAGGCCGGCCGCGGTCAGCACGGTGACGCTGGCCGCCACCTGGGCGACGATGAGGCCCCGCTGCAGGCGGCGGCTGCTTCCCGTGGTGCGGGAGCCCGAGCGCGTCAGCGTGGCGCCCACGAGCTCCTGGCTCTTCAGGCCCGGCGCGAACGCGAACGCCACCGCGGCCAGGCACGCCACGACGGTGGTGAAGATGAGGACCCCCGGGTCCATCTGGATCTCGGCGGCCCGCGTCGTGAACCGCCCGGCGAAGCTCACCAGGAGGCCCAGCCCCAGGTACGCAAAGCCCAGCCCCAGCAGCGCACCCACGCCCGCCAGGATGCCGCACTCGGCGAGGAGGATGCGCCGGAGCCCCGCGCGGCCCGCCCCCAGCGCCCAGCGCACGGCGAACTCACGGTCCCTGCGCAGGTTGCGGGTGAGCACCAGGTTGGCGGCGTTGGCGCAGGTCACCACCAGCAGGAGGCCGGCCGCGGCCATGAGGAGGTAGAGGGTCGTGCGCGCCTTGGACACCAGCGCCTCGCGCAGGGGCGTGACGCTCACCTCGTGGCCGGCCGCGACGTCGTAGTTCTCCGGGTGGTCGGCGTACATCCGGGCCGAGACCGTCGCCAGCTCGGTGCGCACGGCGTCGACGGACGAGCCCGGGGCCAGGCGCGCGAAGACGTCGGTCATCCGGTGGGAGCGGCCGTGAACCATGGTGGCGTCCATGTGGTGCGGGCTCGTCACGACGTTCACGAAGACGTCGGTGCGGCCGGGGAAGGGCGGGGCCGGCTCCAGCACGCCCACGATGGTCACCGACCGGCCGTTCATCTCCACCACGCGGCCCAGCACCGACGGGTCCTCCCCGAAGGCGCGGAGCCAGTACTCCCAGGTCAGGATCATGACCGGGTCGGCGGCGGCGCCGTCGTCGCCCGCGCCCAGCCCCCGGCCCAGGACGGGGCTCAGGCCCATCACCTCGAAGTAGTTCGCGCTGACGATCCCCGCCTGCACCTCCGTCGGCCGGCCCGTTCCCAACATGGTGAAGGGCATGGCCGAGAACTCGGCGATCCCGTCCAGCGCGCCCACGCCCTCGCGGAAGTCGATGATCTCCGGGACGGAGAACTTCACGTCCTCCTGGCCCGCCTTCGCCGCCGACTGCTGCAGGTAGACGATCCGGTCGCCGCCCTCGTGGGGTAGCGGGCGCAGGAGGACGCCGCGGAAGACGCAGAAGACGGCCGTCGTCGCGCCGATCCCCAGGGAGACGGTCAGGACGACGAGGAACGAGAAGCCGGGGGCCTTGAGCAGGGAGCGGAGGGCGTACCGCATGGGCAGGTCAACCGGATGGAGGGTCCGAGGGCTCCCGGGCGACGCGGAGCGCCCCCCAAGCTACAGTCGATGGCCTGGGACCGCATTCGCCCTGGGGGCGGCCACGCCGCCGAAGGCCCGCCGCGGGGGCGCGGGGGACGGGCCGTTCGTGTATCGTCCCCCATGATGCGGCGCCTCCTCCTTCTCCTGTCCGCGGCCGGGGCCGCGTGCGACGCCGGCGGTCCCGGTCTGGCCGACCACCCTCCCCTGGACGGCGAGGCCGCCCTCGCGCTCGTGGAGACCCAGGTGGCCTTCGGCCCCCGCGTGCCCGGCACGCCCGGGCATGCCGCCCAACTCGCCTGGATGATCGCCCACCTGGACTCGCTGGCCCCGGACGTGGCCGCCGACACCTTCTCCCACGTCACCCGGGCGGGCGACACCCTCACACTCACCAACGTCCTGGCCCGCTTCCGGCCGGAGCTGACGAGGCGCATCGTGCTCCTCGCCCACTGGGACACGCGCCCCACCTCCGACGAGGCCGCCGACCCCACCCTCCGCGACACGCCCATCCCCGGGGCCAACGACGGCGCTTCGGGCACCGCGGTCCTCCTGGAGCTGGCCCGCGTCTTCGCCGCACAGCCTCCGCCCCTGGGCGTTGACCTGCTGTTCGTGGACGGCGAGGACTACGGGCCGGAGATCGACGACATGCTCCTGGGCGCCAAGCGCTACGCCTCCACCCTCCCCGACCAGGGGCGCCCGATCTACGGGGTGCTCCTGGACATGGTGGGGGACCGTGACCCCCTTTTCCCCATGGAAGGGTATTCGGCCCAGGCCGCGCCCATCGTCGTGCGGAAGGTCTGGGACGCCGCGCGGCGCCTGGGCTACGAGGCCACCTTCCCCGAGACCGCCTCGGGCCCGGTGGGGGACGACCACGTGCCCCTCATCCAGGCCGGACTCCCCACCGTGGTGGTCATCGACCTCCAGTACGGCCCGGGGAACGCGTGGTGGCACACGGCCCAGGACACGCCGGACAAGCTCAGCGCCGAGACGCTGCGCATGGTGGGGGAGGTGATGGCGGAGCTGGTGTACTCGGGGGGGTGAGGGGGCGGGACTTCATCGAGTTGGTCGGGCGCCGCGGGCGCTCCCCACTTCGACTGCGGTCCTGAATCGAGGGCGTCCTGTCCTCCTGCTCTCCGCGGCTGTTCCCGAGGCCGGCGTCGGCGGCCGGCGGCGTTTGCCGCCCCACCCCACCCCGCCTCCAGCACGCCGGCCCGTTCGCGGGCGGCGGACCTCCGCTCAGCGGGGACCGCCCGCGCCACCCTCCATCGGCGGGTGGTCCGCCCCCCCTACCCCGGGTTGTCCAACCCCCCGTCCCATCCCGACATTCCATCGCCCACACGCACCCCGTCCCGCCGGAATCCAAAGTGAGCAAGCCCGACACCGTCACCGTCGCCGCCGTCCAGGCCTCCCCCACGCCCTTCGACACCCCCGCCGCCGTCGACAAGGTGTGCTCCCTGACCCGCGAGGCCGCGAAGAAGGGCGCCAAGCTCGTCCTCTTCCCCGAGGCGTACGTGGGCGGATACCCGTGGGGGCTCGCGTTCGGGACCGCGGTGGGCGGCCGCTCCGACGCCGGGCGACGCACCTGGGAGCGCTACTGGCGTGGGGCCGTCGACGTACCCGGCCCCGAGACGGCGCGCATGGCCGAGGTGGCCAAGGAGACCGGGGTGGTGCTCTGCGTCGGCGTCATCGAGCGGGACGCCACCTACAGCGGGGGCACGCTCTTCTGCACGCTCCTCTATTTCGGCCCCGACGGCGCGCTCCTGGGCAAGCACCGCAAGCTCAAGCCCACCGCCGCCGAGCGCCTCATCTGGGGGGAGGGGGACGGGAGCACCCTGACGGTGGTGGACACCGCCTTCGGCACCGTGGGCGGTCTCATCTGCTGGGAGAACTACATGCCCCTGGCCCGCATGGCCATGTACGGCAAGGGCGTGGAGCTGTACCTGGCGCCCACCGCCGACGCCCGCCCAAGGTGGCAGGGGACCCTCCAGCACATCGCGCTGGAGGGGCGCTGCTTCGTGCTGGGGTGCAACCAGTACGTGCGCCGGGACATGTACCCGGCGGACCTGGAGATCAGGGACGAGCTGGAGAAGTGGCCCGAGGCCCTGTGCCGAGGCGGGAGCGCCGTCTACGACCCGGCGGGCGAGGCGGTGGCGGGGCCCCTCTGGGACGAGGAGGGGATCCTCGTGGCGGAGCTGGACCTCACCGCCATCCCCCGGGCCAAGTTCGACTTCGACGTCACCGGCCACTACGCCCGCCCCGACGTGTTCCGCCTGCAGGTGGACGAGCGTCCCAAGGCCCCCGTGGAGTGACGGCGGCGTGGGCCACCCCCACCGCTTGATCGGGGCTCGGGGGCGCGGTTAGAGTCCGCCGTGGGCGGGCCCCCGCCGGGCCCGCCGTCCTCCGTCGCGTCCGAGGTCCGCATGCGCACCCACGCCCCCGCCGCCACCGAGACGTTCCTCGAGGAAGTCGACCGGTACAGCGCCCACAATTACCTCCCTTTGCCGGTGGTGCTGGACCGGGGCGAAGGAGTCTGGGTCTGGGACGTGGAGGGGAACCGGTACCTGGACATGCTCAGCGCCTACTCGGCGCTGAACCAGGGCCACCGCCACCCCGCCATCCTCCAGGCGGCGCGGGAGCAGATGGACCGCCTCACCCTCACCTCCAGGGCCTTCCACAACGACCAGATGGGCCCCTTCCTCCGGGAGCTGTGCGACGCCACCGGGTTCGAGCGGGCGCTCCCCATGAACACCGGCGCCGAGGCGGTGGAGACGGCCATCAAGATGGTCCGCAAGTGGGGGTACCAGGTAAAGGGCGTGCCCGAGGGGAAGGCCGAGATCATCGTCTGCTCCGGGAACTTCCACGGGCGCACCAGCACCATCGTCGGCTTCTCCTCGGAGGCCCAGTACCGCGCGGGCTTCGGCCCCTTCGCGCCGGGCTTCACCCTCATCCCGTACGGGGACGCCGACGCGCTGGAGCGCGCCGTGGGGCCGAACACGGTGGGCTTCCTCTTCGAGCCCCTCCAGGGCGAAGGTGGCGTGGTGGTGCCTCCCGACGGGTACCTGGCCCGCACCCGTGAGATCTGCACGGCCCACCGCGTGGCGTACATGGCCGACGAGATCCAGACGGGGCTGGGGCGCACCGGACGCCTCTTCTGCTGCGAGTGGGAGGGGGTACGTCCCGACGTGCTCATCGTCGGCAAGGCGCTGGGGGGCGGCGTGTACCCGGTGTCGGCGGCCATCGCCGACTCGGAGTTCATGGACGTCTTCCGGCCCGGCGACCACGGCTCCACCTTCGGCGGGAACCCCCTCGGAGCCGCGGTGGCCCGCGCGTCCCTGCGGGTCATCCTCGACGAGGCGCTCGCCGAGCGCTCCGACCGGCTCGGCACGTGGTTCATGGACCGGCTCCGCGCCCTCGCCTCGCCCCACGTGGAGGAGGTGCGGGGCAGGGGGCTCATGGTGGGCGTGGTCATCAAGCGGTCCTCGGGAACGGCGCGGCCCTTCTGCGAGGCCCTTCAGGCCCGAGGAATCCTGGCCAAGGAGACCCACGGCCAGGTGATCCGCTTCGCGCCGCCCCTGATCATCGACCAGGAGACGCTGGAGGACGCGTTGGTGGAGATCGGCGAGGTCCTGGCTCCGTGACCGGCCGCGCGCCGTGACCGACGCCGGCCCCCAGGGGCCTTCGGCCGCGCCCCCCCGGGAAGACCCCGGCGGGGGCGTTGGCTTCACGCTCCCCAGGAGCTGGCCGTTCCTGGCCCTCTTCCGCGGCCTCCTGGGCGGGGGGCTCTCCTTCTGGCGCCCGGTCCCCGCCGGCGTGTGGCACGACGACGGCGTCTACATGCTCATCGGGAAGGCCCTGGCCCAGGGGGAGGGGCTGCGGTACGTGGGGGTTCCCGGGGACCTGCCGGCGGTGAAGTTCCCGCCCCTGTACTCCTCCGTGCTGGCCGTTCTCTGGCTCGTCTTGGGCTCCGTGGGCGCGGTGACGCTTTCGGCCGAGCTCCTCAACCTGGTCATGGTGGCGGCGGCGGGAGGGCTCACGGCCTTCGCGCTCCACCGGGGCGCGGACCTGCGCCGACGTGACGCCGTGCTGCTGGCGGGGCTGGCCTTCGTCTCCGCCGACGTGTGGCGGCCCGCCCTGGTCCCCCTCTCCGAGCCGCTCTTCATGGCGCTGGTGGCCGGTGCCCTCGCGGCGTGGCCACGTGGAGCGAGACCGGGCGGGCTCAGGGAGGTGGCGCCGCTGGCGCTTCTGCTGGCGGGGGCGGTCCTGGCACGCTCCGCCGGGATGGCGCTGGTGGTGGGCTTCGCCGTGGCCCTCCTCCTGCGCCGGGGAGCGCGAGCGGCCGCGCTGGCCGTGGCGCCGGCCGTCGTGGCCGCGGTGGCGTGGGGGGTTTGGGCGTCGTCCCGGGCTCCCCGGATCCCCGAGGGGCTCCGCGACGTGCTGGGCCCGTACGGGGGGTGGCTGTCCGGACAGGTCCTGGGCGCCCCCGGCGCCTTCCTGCGGGCGCTGCCGGCTCACGGCGAGGCGGTGGCCAGCCGGGTCATGGCCCTCCTGGTGCCGGGCCTCACCGGCTGGGGGCTCTGGGTGGTGGCGGTGCCCCTGGGCGTGGCCGCGGCGGTGGGCGCCTGGCGCCTGTCGCGCACGCTGGCCCCCGTGACGTGGACCGCGCTGGCCTACGGGGCCATGCTCCTCGTCTGGCCCTTCGTGGACCGCCGCCTGGTGGCGCCCCTGCATCCGCTGGTGGTGGTGCTGGTTGGGGTCGGGGTGCTGGAGGGGCTCAAGCGCCTCCCCACGGCGCGCATGCGCCAGGCCCTCGGGGTGCTCGCCTTCGCGTGGGTGGCGGCGTACGCGTCGGTGACGGCCAGCCGGGCCGCCCGGGGGTGGGCTGTGGCGGGGTACCAGCTCCGGGCGGGGCGCCTGGCCGCGGCGGTGGAGGTGCTGCACAACACCGCTTCCCCCACGGCCGTGGTGGGCGCCGCCGAGTTCTGGGCGGCCCTCCACCTCCACGGCGGATGGGCGGCGGCGCCCAGCGCCCGCTTCACGCCCCGTGCCGAGGACGACGCCCGCCCAGTCTGGGGAACCCCCCGGGAGCAGCTCGAGCTGTGGTGGGGCGTAGGCGTCGATCACGTCCTGCTGGAGCAGGGGGGCCAGATCCACGGAGAAGCGCTGAACCTCCTGGAGCAGCAATGCCCCGGCACGACCACCATCCTGGCGCGCATGCCCCCCCAGGTGGTGGTCCGCCTGGCGTGGGACGAGACGTGCGCCCGGACGCTGGGGCTCCCCGAGCGACGCTGAAGCGCAGGTAGGTACGCCCCTCCCGCCGACGCGAAGCGAGGGTCCCACCCCCCCAGGTCCGCGAAAGCAGGGCGCCCGGCCGACGCGAAGCGAGGTCCCACCCCCCCGGGTCCGCGAAGGTAGGGCGACCGGCCGACGCGAAGCGAGGTCCCAACCCCCAAGGTCCGCGAAGGTAGGGCGACCGGCCGACGCGAAGCGAGGTCCCACCCCCCCGGGTCCGCGAAGGTAGGGCGCCCGGCCGACGCGAAGCGAGGTCCCACCCCCCCAGGTCCGCGAAGGTAGGGCGACCGGCGGCACCCTCCCCCGAGGGAAGCTCTGCG
>BTVB01000076.1:0-11134 GCA_045863275.1 Gemmatimonadota bacterium | reverse complement strand
CGCGTCGGCCCACGACGAGATGATGGGGAAGCCCATCCCCGGCCCGAACATGGACGCCATGCGCTCCACGGCGGCGTGCCACGCGGCGCTGTCGCGGCGCGCACCGGCCAGCTCCACGCGGGACGCGTCGGTGACGTGGCACCCGGTGCAGTCGAGGATGAAGCGGCGCGTCTCCTCGCCGGCGGGGAGGCCGGCGAGCCACGCGGCGCCGGCGGGGGGGACGGGGTCGTCCCTGCCCAGCCGAAGACGGAGCGGAGCCCCGGCGGCAGCGGCCGCGGCGTGCCCCACGCCGGGGAGGCGCGCCTCCACCCGAGCGGCGCCGCGGGCTTCGGTGGGGAGGGCGAAGGCCCCGGAGGCGTCGGCGTACACCGTGAAGGCGCGGCCGTCGGCGAGGGTGGCGGTGACCATGGCGCCGGCGGCGGGGGCGCCGGAGGCGGTCTCCACGGAGCCGACGAGCGGCCCGGCGGAGGCGCCGGCCCCACCCGCTGACCTGGCGTACCCGCCGCTCCCCGAGCCCGCCGCCAGCGCCGCGGCCAACGTGGAGAGCATGCGCAGCGGCGACACCCGCAGCCCCGCCTGGTCCGTGGTGTTCACCTGGAGGGCCAGCGTGAAGCCGTGGTCGGGGAAGTGGTACGTCTCGGTGCGGTACCCGGGCATGAAGCCCGAGTGGCCCCAGGCGCGCCCCGCGGGGAGGCGCATCATGATGACGCCCAGCCCGTAGCTCCCCTCGGGGCCCAGGGGCGCGGGGTGCCCGGCGCGGAAGTCGTCCATGAGCGAGGCGTCGAAGGCCCCGCCCGTCTGCACGTGGTGCGTCCAGCGGGCCAGGTCCCGGGCCGACGACGCGAAGCCGCCGCCCCCCCACTCGAACTGGGGGTTCAGGCGCAGGCGGCCGTCCTCCACCATGGCGTCGAAGCCGCCGAAGGGGTTGGAGGGGCCGGCGTACCCCTGGGCGATCCCGGGAAGGTCCGGGCGGTCCGACGGCACCGTCTCCGACAGGCCCAGGGGATCGAGGAAGCGCCGGCGGATCTCCTCGTACGCGGGGCGCCCCGTCACCGCCTCGACGAGCATGGCCACCACGATGTAGTTGGTGTCCGAGTAGTCCCAGCCGCCGCCGGCGGGGAAGGGCGCCTCGGCGTCGAAGAGGTAGGAGAGGCGCTCCTCGGGGGTGAACGTCCGCTGAGGGCGGGCGGTGATGTCCTGGAGGAAGCGGGGGTGGGTCTCGTAGCGTACGAGCCCGCTGGTGTGGCTCATGAGGTGGCGGAGCGTGATGTCCTTCCCGTTGGGGACCCGGTCCAGCCAGGGCGCGTCGCCGAACACCGCGGAGATGGGCGCGTCCAGCGCCAGGCGCCCCTCGGCCACGAGCTGGAGGGCCACCGCGCCGAAGTACGTCTTGCCCACGCTCCCCTGGAGCATGAGCGAGGCCGGGGTCATGGCCTCGTGCCGCACCGTATCCGCCGTGCCGCTGGCCAGCCCCAGGGCGGTGCCGTCGGCCAGCACCACGCCCAGCGTGGCGCCGGGGGCGCCGGCGGCCTCCACCAGGGAGTCGAGGGTGGCCTGCAGCCTCGCCGCGGGGTCGGCCGCCTGCCCGCGGCCCCCGAGGGCCAGGAGTCCTGCCGAGGCCGCCAGCGTGGCGGCGGCGAAGGCCGCCCTCCTTCCCATCCCCATCCCCATCCCGTCACTCCTCACGAAGCGCCTCCAGCGGATCGATGGTCGTGGCACGCCGGGCGGGAAGGTAGCACGCGGCCATGGAGACCGCCGCCAGGACCGCCACCGTCGCCACCCACGTCGTGGGGTCCAGGGCGGGAATGCCCCAGAGGAGGGTGGCGGCGAAGCCCCGGGTGGCGGTGGCGGCGCCCACCCCCAGCGCCAGGCCCGCCGCCACCAGGAGCGCACCCCGCGTCGTGACCTCCCGCAGGACCTCCCCGGGGGTGGCGCCCAGCGCGAGGCGCACGCCGATCTCCCGGGTGCGCTGGCTCACCGAGAAGCTCACCACGCCGGCGATCCCCGCGAGGCTGACGGCCAGTGCCACCAGGGCGAAGAGGGCCAGGAGCGTCATGGTGAGCCGCCGCGGCGCCAGCGACTCGTGGACCCGCTCCTCCAGCGTGGCCACGGCGGACACGGGGGCGTCGGGGTTCAGCTCGTGGACCGCGTCGATGAACTGGCGCACCCGGGCCGCCGGGTCCCCGCTCGTGCGGACCACCAGCGTCCCGCCGGGCACCGCCGACTGGCGGGAGGAGCGGAAGAACTGGGCCCGGGGCTCGGTCTCCAGGGAGCGGTCCCGGTGGTCCCCCACCACGCCCACGATCTCGAAGGGGCCCTGGCACTGGCCCGACCAGGGAAAACACTGCTGGAAGGTTCGCCCCACCGCGCTTTCCCCGGGGAAGACGGTGGAGGCGAACGTCTCGGTGACCACCGCCACGAGGCCGGTGAGGTCGGCGTCCGCCGGGGTGAAGGTGCGCCCCGCCACCAGCGGGATCCCCATGGCGTCGAAGTACCCCTCGGAGGCGAGCTGGGACCCCGACTGGGGGAGGCGGGCCACGTCGGGCTCGGGGTCCCCCTCGGCGCGGATCCCCACGCTCATGACCATGCCGCCGGCGTCCATGGCCCGGCCGTTGGTGAGCCCCACCGCCTCCACGCCCGCCATGGCGCCGACGCGCTCGGCCAGGGCGAAGTAGAAGTCCCGGCGCTCGGGAGGTGTGAGGGCGGAGTTCATCCCGTTCAGCGTCACGTCCATGGAGAGGACGTTCACCGGGTCGAAGCCCGGGTCCACGCGCTGGAGGAGCCAGAAGCTCCGCGCGGTGAGCCCGAAGCCCACGAGGAGGACGCACGCGATGGCTACCTGCGCCACCACCAACCCCCCCTGCGCGCGGCCGCGGCCCGGCCCGGCGTTGCCCCGGACCTCGCGGAGGCCCGAGGCCAGGCGCCGGCCGGCGAGCCAGGCCGGCGCCACGCCGAAGAGGACGCCGGCGCCCCCCGCGGTGAGGAGGGCGAAGGCCAGCACGGGGAGGCTCAGCGTCGCCTCGTGGGCCCGGGGGGTGAAGCGCGCGGCGAAGCCCACCAGGAGGTCGTGCCCCAGGGCGGCCAGCCCCACGCCCAGGAGGCCTCCCGCCAGCGCCAGCACGAGGTGCTCGGTGAGGAGCTGGCGGAAGAGGCGGCTGCGCCCGGCTCCAAGGGCCGAGCGCACGGCGATCTCCTGCCCCCGCCGGGAGAGGCGGGCCAGGGCCAGGTTGGCCACGTTGGCGCACGCCAGGAGGAGCACGAGGCCCGCCGTGCCCAGCAGCACCAGGAAGACGGGACGCGCGTTCTGCACCAGCTCCTCCTTGAGGAGCGTGGCGTCCATGGTCTGCCCGGCGCCCGTGTCGTAGTCGCCGGGGAACTCGGCGGCGAGCTGGCCCGCCACTCCCGCCAGGTCCGCGTCCACCCGGGCCACGTCGGCGCCGTCCCGGGCCCGGCCGAACACGGACATCATGCGCATGCTCCGCTCCTCCACCATGGCCTCCGACGAGCGGATGGGGCACGACGACGTGGTCATGTACACGTCGTTCTCGTCGGGGAACTGGGGCACGGGGGGGAGCACGCCGATGACGGTGTGCATGCGGCCGTTCATCTCCAGCGCCTCGCCCACCACGTCGGGGTCGCCGCCGAAACGGCGCATCCAGTAGCCGTGGCTCAGCATGAGGACGGGCTCGGCGCCGGGCCGGTCGTCGGCCTCCACGAAGTCCCGCCCCACCACCGGGTCCATGCCCAGGAGGCCGAAGAAGTGGGACGAGACCACGCCCGTCTGCACCAGCTCCGCCTCGCCCCGCCCCAGGAGCGTGAACGTCATGGCGTGGTACTCGGCCACGTCCTCCAGCGTGCGCGACCGCGCGCGCACGTCCTCGATGTCCTTCACCGAGAAGCCCAGGTCGTCCACCGAGCCCGCCGTCTGCGGCTGGCGGAGGAAGACCAGGCGGTCGCCCCGCGCATACGGGAGGGGCTGGATGAGCACCCCGTTGATGATGGAGAAGATGGCCGTGTTGGCGCCCACCCCAAGCCCGAGGGTGAGGACCACGGCCAGCGTGTAGGTCCGGGCCCGGAGCAGGCTCCGGACCCCGTAGCGGATGTCGTGCAGCAGCGATTCCATGTCCCCTCCTGGTGTCGTCCCATCCCCGCACCTCCCACCGCGGACCCCCCTGGAGCCCGCGCACCACCGCAGCATGGACGCGGCGGCGGCATGGGGCGCGGGCCATGGGACCAGCCGCCTCGTGCCGGGGACGGGGCGCTCGTGGGCGCGACCGGGCGGAGGTCCGGGAACCGGCCTCGGGGCGCGGCGCCTCGTCCTCCTCCGGGCGCGGCTCGTCACGGCGCGCACCCCGCCGTCGCGGCCTGGGGGCAGCTTCCCCACGAGGCGGACCACGGGGTCCCGCCCGACCGACGACGCGGGAGGATGGCATGGGACGGGGGTCGAGGGGTTGGCTGTTGGCCATGGGGGTGCTGGCGGCGCCGGTGGCCGGCCAGCAAGGAGGGATCGCGTCGGTGGCGGAGGGCGCCGGAGGCGCCGGCGCGGCGCCGGCGCCACCCAGCCTGGCCGCCGCGGCGCGGAGGGGCGAGGTGCGGGTGGACGGCCACCTGGACGAGGCGGCCTGGGCCGACGCCCGGGTGTTCACCGACTTCATCCAGCGGGACCCGGACGAGGGCCAGCCGGCGTCGGAGCGCACGGAGGTGCGCATCCTGGTGGACGGGGACGCCCTGTACGTGGCCGCCCGCATGTGGGACGCGGACGCGGCGGCCATCCAGTCCCAGCTCGCCCGGCGGGACAACGCCGGGAACACGGACTTCATCCAGGTGAACCTGGACGCCAACCACGATCACCTGACGGCGTACCTCTTCCGGGTGAACCCGTCGGGCACGGTCATGGACGTCTTCGCCGACGGCCCCACCAACCTGGACTCGTCGTGGGACCCGGTGTGGGAGGCCCGCACGAGCGTGGACGACGAGGGGTGGAGCGCCGAGATGCGCATCCCGTTCTCCCAGCTCCGCTTCGTGGAGGGGAACGACACGTGGGGCCTCCAGATCATCCGGGGGATCCAGCGCAGGTTCGAGTTCTCGTACTTCGCGTTCATCCCCCGCACGGAGAACTCGGGGGCCGACCGCTACGGGCACCTCACCGGCATGTCGGTGGTGGAGGAGGCGCGGCGCGTGGAGCTGTTGCCGTACGTGCTCGCCCGATCCGAGGAGCTGAACTTCGCCGAGGGCGACCCGTTCCACGGGAGCGTGGACCACTCGGCCACGGTGGGCCTGGACGCCAAGGTCGGGCTCACCAGCGAGCTGGTCCTCGACGCCACCGTGAATCCCGACTTCGGGCAGGTGGAGCTGGACCCGGCGGTGGTGAACCTCACCGCCTTCGAGACGTTCTTCCCCGAGCGGCGCCCCTTCTTCGTGGAGGGCGCCGACGCCTTCCGCTTCGGCGCCACGGGGGCCGACCTGAACCAGCTCCAGAACAACGTCTTCTACTCGCGGCGCATCGGGCGGGCACCGGTGGGCGGGGTGGGCGGAACGGGCGCGGCCTTCGGCGACGTCCCGGACCAGACCACCATCCTGGGCGCGGGCAAGGTGAGCGGGCGCGTGGCGGGGTGGCGCGTGGGGATCCTGGACGCGGTCACGTCCCGGGAGGAAGCGCGCATCCAGGACGCCGAAGGCGTCCAGCGCACGCTGGCGGTGGAGCCCCGCGCCAACTACCTGGCGGCGCGGGCCCGGCGGGACTTCCGCCAGGGGAACAGCTCGGTGGGGGTGCTGGCCACGTCGGCGACGCGCTCCTTCGGCGACGGCGACGGCTCCCTCCCCGACCTCCTCCACGAGCAGGCCACCGTGGGCGGTCTGGACCTCAGCCACACCTGGAACCGGAGGTCGTGGTTCCTCAACGGGTTCGTGGCGGGGAGCCGCGTGAGCGGCACGCCCGAGGCGCTCCTGCGGACGCAGGCGTCCAGCGCCCGTTACTACCAGCGCCCCGACGCCGGGCACGTCTCCCTGGACCCGACGCGCACCTCCCTGGGGGGCTACGCGGCGGCGCTGGCTGTGGGACGCACCGGCGGCGAGCACTGGCTGGGGAGCGTCCTCCTCCAGACCGAGAGCCCCGGGTGGGAGGTGAACGACCTGGGCTTCGACCCCCGCACGGACGTGCGCCAGGTCTCGGGGCTCCTCACGTACCGGGAGACCCAGCCGGGGAAGGTGCTGCGCAACTACCGCATCGACCTCACCGGGAACGGCTTCTGGAACTTCGACGGCGACCACACGGGGAGCACGTTCGCCCTGGGCTCCATCGTCCAGTTCAACGACTTCACGTCCGCGAGCGCCCGGGTCTTCCGCTCCCTGGGGACGGTGGACGACCAGCTCACACGCGGCGGGCCCCTCGGCTACGATCCGCCCCAGTGGATCGCCGCCACCAGCGTCTCCACCGACCCCCGGCGCTCCTGGCAGGGGAGCGTCTCCGTCTCACGGCGGTGGGACGAGGAGGATACGCGCCAATTCAACGTGTCGGGGTACCTGAGCCTCCGCCCGCGCCCGTCGGTGCAGGTCACGCTCCAGCCGTCGGTGCAGGTCCTCACCGAGCAGGCCCAGTTCCTTGGCTCCATCGGCGACGCGGCCTACACGCCCACCTTCGGCCGCCGCTACCTCTTCGGGACGCTGGAGCAGACCGTCACGTCCCTCACCGCCCGCCTGGACTGGACGTTCACGCCGCGGCTCTCCCTGCAGCTCTTCGCCCAGCCCCTGGTGGGCGCCGGGCGCTTCACCGGCTTCAAGGAGCTGGCCGCGCCGGGGGTGTGGTCGTACCGGGAGTACGGCGGCGACGCGGGGACGCTGGTGCGGGACGGCGATCGCGTGGTGCTGGACCCGGACGGTCCGGGGCGGGGTCCGGGCCCGCTGGCCCTCAGCCCCGACTTCAACCTGCGCACGCTCCGGGGCAACGCGGTGCTCCGGTGGGAGTACCGGCCGGGGTCGGCCCTCTTCCTGGTGTGGCAGCAGCGGCGCCAGGACCGGGTGACGGACGGGAGTTGGGCGCTGGGACGTGACCTGGGGGCCCTCTTCGACGCCGACCCGGAGAACGTCTTCGTGGTGAAGGCGTCGTTCTGGCTGGGCGGTTGAGGCTCAGGCGCGACGGGGGAGGGTCACGGTGGCCACCGAGCCTCCCCCGTCGCGGGGCGCCAGCTCCACGCCGGCGGCGTCACCGAAGAGGCCGGCCAGCCTGGCCCGGGTGGACTCGAGGCCGATGCCCCGACCCCCCGTGCGGCCGGGGCCCGGGTCGGGGTCGGCTCCGGTGTCCTCCACCGACAGCGTGAGCTGCTCCATGCCCAGGTGGGCGCGGACGGTGACGGTGCCGCCGGCGCGGCTCCGCCCGATGGCGTGGGCCAGGGCGTTCTCCACCAGCGGCTGGAGGACGAGACCGGGCACGGGGTGCTCCAGCGCCGCCGGGTCCACGTCCCATTCCACCTTGAGTCTGGACCCGAACCGCACCTGCTGGATCTCCAGGTAGCGGGTGAGGAGCTCCACCTCCTCGCGCAGAGGCACCGGCTCCAGCACGCGGTCGTCCAGCGCGGCCTGGAGGAGCTCGCTGAACGCCTCGAGGGTGCGCACCACGCCGGGCTGGTCGCCCCGGGAGGCGAGGCCGGTGATGGCGTTGAGGGTGTTGAACACGAAGTGGGGGTGGAGCTTGCCCTCCACCGCCTGGCGCCGGGCGCGCTCGAGCTCGCGCACCAGGCCCTCCGCCTCCCGCCGCACCGCGCTGGCCTCCTGGCGATAGCGGAAGGCGTGCACCACGCCCACCAGCGCGCCGTACTCGAGCACCGCGTACACCAGGAAGCGGGAGACCAACCACCCCATCCCCGCCGCCAGGCCCAGCCCCAGCGACCCGGGCCGCACGGTGCCGTACACCGCGACGAGGAAGAGGAGGGCGAGGGCGAAGGGGAAGGCGAGGACCAGGTGCACGGCCAGGGAGCGTCTCCAGCCGTCGCCTCGCACGGGCCACCGGTCCGACGCCCACACCGCGAGGGGGGACAGGCCGGCGAGGAAGATCCACGAGGGGAGCACCCGGAGGAACGCCGCCCACCAGGAGGTCTCCACCACCTCGCCTCCGCCCAGGCGCACCTGCGCCGACTCGACGAGGCCCAGGAGCAGGCACACGCCGAGGATGACGAGGCCGAGGAGGAGGGAGTCGCGCCTCACGAGTCGCTCCTCAGGGGAGGACCCTGTCGCGGAAGGAGCGGCTCATGCGGTACTGCCGGCCGCCGTGGAGCGTCACCACGAAGTCCCCGTGGAGCTGGGGCGACACCCGGTCGATGCGGTCCACGTTCACGATGGTGGAGCGGTGGATGCGGGCGAAGGCCCGGGGGTCGAGGGAGCGCTCGTACTCGGCCAGCGTGCCCCGCACCAGGTAGCTCTCGTCCGGGAGGCTGATGCGGACGTAGTTGCCCGCCGCCTCGAAGGCGTCCACGTCGGTCACCTTCACGATGCGGTAGTCCTCCTCGTCCCGGACCACGATGCGCCGCAGGGGCTCGCCTTCGCCGGCGCCCGGGTCGGGTCCGGGCCCCGTGCCCCGTGCCGCCTGCAGCTCCCGCTGGTCCAGGAGGGAGGCCACGCGGGCGTGCACGTCGGCCACCTCGCGCCGCGCCACGTGGACGCGGGCGCGCTCCAGCGCCGCCAGGAGACGGCGCGGCGTCACGGGCTTCAGGAGGTAGTCCAGCGCGTGGTGCTCGAAGGCCCGGATGGCGTACTCGTCGTGGGCGGTTACGAAGACCACGGCGGGGAGGTACTCGGCGGCCACCGCCTCCAGCACGCCGAGGCCGTCCAGGCCGGGCATCTGCACGTCCAGGAAGACCAGGTCGGGGCGCAGCGACAGGACGAGCTCCACGGCCTCGTCGCCGTTGGACGCCTCGCCGATGATCTCCACGTCGGGCACGGCGTCGAGGCGGAGCCGGAGCACGTCCCGGCCCAGCTCCTCGTCGTCCACGATGAGAACGCGGAGCAACCCTTCGCTCATGACGCCACCTCGAGCTCGCGCGGGCCCGGCCCGTTCACGGGTCGGGCGGGAAGGTCTATGGTGATCCCGGCGGGGTTCGCCCACAAGCGTCCCGACGGGTCGAAGCGGGCGACGCGGCCCCTGAGACGCTCCAGGGCGTCCTCGGCGATGCCTCCCCCGTCGCGCCCTCCGTCGTAGCCCAGCTCCACCTCCAGGCGGTGGCGGCGCACCCGGGCCTCCACGTCCACGGAGAAGGGCCGGCCCGCCTCGATGCCCGAGTCCCCCAGCGCCTCCACGAGCTGCACGAGGAGGAGGGCGGGCACGGCGCACCCCGAAGCCGAAGGGTGGAGCGCGCAGGAGCCCCGCACCCGGTCGGGGAAGCGGAGTCGCTGGATGGAGAGGTACGCCGCCACCAGGTCCATCTCGTCCTCCACGGGCACGGGTCGCCCCGGCTCCACGGTGAGGGAGACGCGGAGGAGCGCCCCCAGCGACGAGAGGGCATCGAGGCTCCGGCGGGCGTCGCCCCGGCCCAGCAGCGCGGTGACGGCGTTGAGGGTGTTGAAGAAGAAGTCGGGGCGGAGCTGGCCCCGGAGCGCCTGGAAGCGGGCGTGGGCGTCGTCCGCCCGCCGGGAGGCCGCCTCCAGCTCCCGGCGCCGGTCCTCCCGCCAGCGGCGCACGAGCGCGTGCACCGTCACCACCGCGACGAACGTGAGCACGTCGGGAATGAAGTAGAGCGTGGCCAGGCGCGTGAAGTTGGCGGCGAAGGCCGAGGGGGCGACGCCCAACGCCTGCCAGAGGAGCGCGGACCCAGCGAGGTGGAGCGCGGCGAACGTCGCCGCCCCCCCGGCGTACGCCGCCAGGCGCACCGGTGTGAGCCCCCGCGGCCCCAGGGCGTCCAGGATGCGGAGGAGGGGGAGCGTCAGGCCCAGGAGCACGATCCAGGACGGGGCGGTGAGGCGCAGGGCCTCGGCCCAGGTCACCTCGGCGTGCTGGAGCGTGAGGCCCAGCCAGACCTGGGCGGCCTCGGCGAGGGCGAGGACCGCCAGGACGCCGGTGGCGCCCAGGTCGCGGAGAAGGGAGGAGCGGGGGTCGGTCATGGGCCCAGTGTGGGGCGCGCCCCGGGCCCCCGCGCGGGGCGTGGGCCGGAGCGCTCCCCCGTGGGGCCGGACGCCCGTGGCGGGGACGAGGCGCGGGGGCGCCGGACCCGCTGCCGAGCCTCCGTGTAGCACGTTCGGGCGCGCCCCGTGGCGACTCGGCCTCCCGTGGAAGCCGTTCGTCCCGCGGGGGTGGTGGACAGGCCATGAGCGCGCCACCGTGGGGCGCGCGGCACATCAACCCGGGACGGGACGACGACGATGACGACGAAGCGGTGGATGAAGGGCTTGCTCCAGGGGCTGTGCGTGGCGGTGCTGGCCGCTCCCGGCCTGTCCGCCTCCACCACCTCCTACGAGGTGGACCTGAACGACCGCGCCGACGACCGCTTCAAGGTCACGGTGCGCCTGGAGGGGCTGGGGAGCGCCGACTCCCTCTTCCAGTTCGCGGCCACGGCGCCGGGCACCTACCAGGTCATGGACATCGGGCGGTACGTGTCCGACTTCTCCGCCTTCGACGCCCAGGGGCGGCCGGTGCCCGTGACCCGTGTCTCGGTGAACCAGTGGCGCTTCCACCGCCCCGAGGCGGTGCGCACGGTGCGGTACCAGATCGCCGAGACGTGGGACACGCCGGTGGAGGAGCACCCGGTCTACCTCATGGCCGGCACGTCGCTTGAGGCGGACCACGCGCTGGTGAACCCCCACGCCGTCTTCGGCTTCCCCGCCGCCCGCCAGGGCGAGCCCGTGCGGGTGCGCTTCCAGCGGCCCGCCGCGTGGTCGGTGGGGTCGGCGCTGGTGCCCGACGCCGAGGGGTGGTACGCCGCCGAGGACTACGACGAGCTGGTGGACTCCCCCTTCCTCATGGGCACGCTCTCCACGGCGTCGCTGACGCTGGGCGACGTGCCCGTCGAGGTGTGGGTGTACTCCAAGACGGGGAAGGTCCGGGCCGACGACCTCCTGGGGAGCATGGAGCGGATGCTCCGCTCGGCGGGGACGTTCCTCGGCGGCCTCCCCGTGGACCGCTACGCCTTCCTCTGGCACTTCGAGGACC
>BTVB01000075.1:0-14538 GCA_045863275.1 Gemmatimonadota bacterium | reverse complement strand
ATACGAAGAGCGGGCGGGAGAGGGGCGTGTACGACCCGTCGGCGATGGTGGCGTCGGAGGGCGCCACGCACCCGTTGCCGCCGTCCACCTCCACGAGCTTGAGCTTGTCGGCGTTCTCGGCGTAGTAGGCGTAGCCGAAGTAGCCCAGGGAGTACGTGTCCCCGGCCACCCCCTGCACCAGGATGTTGTCGTCCTCGGAGGCCTGGTAGTCGGGACGGCTGGCGCCCGACTCGCCGTTCACCGTCTCGGTGAAGTAGTCGAAGGTGCCCGAGTCGGTGCCGGGGCCGTACAGCTTGATCTCCTGGGCGGGCCACTCGGCGCGCACGTCGCGCCAGGTGCGCACGGCGCTCCCCGGCTCCCACACCTTCCGCAGCTCGTCCACCGTGAGGCACTGGAGGAACGGGTTGGCGGGGTTGGCGATGACGGAGAGCCCGTCCCAGGCCACGGGGAGCTCGGTGAACTGGATCCCCGCCGCGGCGCACGCCTCCACCTCCGAGTCCTTGATGGGGCGCGAGGCGTTGGCCAGGTCGATCTCGCCGTTGCAGAAGCGCTTGAAGCCGCCCCCCGAGCCGGAGAAGCCCACCGAAACCCGCACGTTCGCGTTGGCCGCCTGGAACTCCTCGGCGATGGCCTCGGCGATGGGGAAGACGGTGCTCGAGCCGTCGATGAGCACCTCGCCGGAGAGCATGGCGGAGGCGCCGGCGTCACCGGCCTCGCCGCCGCCGCAGGCGACCAGGAGGAGGGCGGCGCCCAGCGCCGTGACGAGCTTCGGGGAGATCTGTCGCATGGTGGTCGTGCCTCGTTGTCGGAGGGCCCTTGGACGGTATCGTGGAACCGCGCAAACGTTAGGACGAAACAGGGACGGCTCGACGACGAATCGGTAACAACGGCGTAACGCCCCCAGAAGGGTCATGAGACGGGGGAGCAGACCCCCCTAGGGCTCCCCGGCGGGGAGCGTGAAGCGGATGGTCGTGCCCTGGCCCAGCGTGCTCTCCGCCCAGACCTCGCCGCCCATGGCGCCCACCAGGTGCCGGACGATGGCCAGGCCGAGGCCGGTGCCCCCGATGTCCCGCGCCCGGGACGTGTCGGCGCGGTAGAAGCGCTCGAAGATCCTCGGGAGGGCCCGGGAGGGGA
Organism: Gemmatimonadota bacterium; assembly: GCA_045863275.1. GTDB lineage: Bacteria > Gemmatimonadota > Gemmatimonadetes > Longimicrobiales > Gaopeijiaceae > SZUA-318. The sequence continues at coordinate 13,404 of BTVB01000075.1, read as the reverse complement.
TCCCCTCGCCGTCGTCGCTGAAGGCGATCTCGGCCAGCCCCGCCGCAGGCAGGCTGACGGTGACGTGGAGATGCCCGCCCTGGTCGGTGTGGCGCAGGGCGTTCTCCATGAGGTTGCGGAAGATCTGAACCAGGCCCTGGCGGTCGGCCACCACCGTGAGGTCTCCCTCCACGGCGAAGGTCACCTCCCTGTCCACGGCGGCCTCCTCGAACATCCGCCAGGCCTCGCGGGCCACCTCCGCCGCCGAGACCCGGTCCCGCGCGGCGCTCCACCCCCCCGACTCCAGGCGAGACAGATCCAACAGGTCCTCCACCAGGCGCTGGAGGCGAAGGGTGTTGTCCCGGATGGACGTGAGGAACTGCTCCTTCAGCTTCGGCGGCGGGTCGCCCTCCAGGAGCGTCTCGGCGAAGCCCCGGATGGACGTCAGGGGCGTCTTCAGCTCATGGGAGGCGTTGGCCACGAAGTCGCGGCGCACCTGCTCCAGGCGCCGGGTCTCGGTGATGTCGAGGAAGGTGGTGACGGCCCCGCCCAGCGCCAGGCGCCTGGACGCGGCCAGCAGGAACCGGTCGCCCACCTGGATCTCCTGCGTCTGCACCGGGCGCGCCACGGATTCCTCCAGCAGCTCGCGCAGCTCCTGGTGGCGGACCAGGGCACCCACCGGGGAGTACGGCGGGACGTCGGCGGGAAGGCCGAGAAGGGCCCGGGCTGCCCGGTTCACCCTCAGGACCCGGGCGTCGTCGGTGAGGGCCACGACCCCCTCAGCCATGGTGTCGATGAGGGCGCTCATCTCGTCCCGGTCCCGGCGCAGCTCGGACACCCGGGCCTGGAGTTCCTCGCTGAGGCGGTTGAAGGCAGACGCCACGTCGCTGAGCTCGGCCACGCCCGGGCCCATGGGCACGCGGGCGGAGAAGTCGCCCCGGCCCAGCGCCCGCGCCCGCTCGGCCAGGACCACCAGAGGCCGGGCCAGCGCCACGCTGAGGAGCCAGGCCAGGAGAAGGGCCAGCACCGTGGCGAACAGCCCCGTGAGGGCCACCGTGCGCTGCACCCGGCCCACCGTCTCCTCCACCGTGTCCAGCGGCGCGGCCACACGGAGCACCACCGGAACGTCCCGGAAGCGGGTCAGGTACGCCGCGTAGAGGAGGGGCACGCCCACGGTGGCGCTGGTGCGCTGGGCGAACGTGACGTCCTCGCCGGCCAGGGCACCCCGCACCTCCGGACGGGCCCGGTGGTTCTCCACCTCGGCCATCCGCCCCTCCGCCACGTAGGAGTCGCCGAGGACCACGCCCGACGTGTCGATGAGGGAGACCCGGTACCCGATGCGCTCCGTGACTGCCCGGGCCAGGGAGTCGGCGTCCTCCGACTCGCCTCCAGCCACGATCCAGGCGGCGAGGGCCAGCTCCCGCCGCAGGTCGGCGCGGTACGTGTCCAGGAGGTCACGCCGCAGCCCCGAGCCCACCAGCGCCACGATGAGGGCCACCAGGAGGCCGGTGACCCCCAGGAAGCCCGCAAAGAGCGAATGGTGGATGCGAAGCCGCACGCGACCTCAGAAGTACAGGAAGCTCTGGAGCTTGAAGGAGTACTCGGTGTCCCCGTCCTGCGGGGACCATACGTCCACGTTGAAGCCGATCTTGTTCCTGCCCAATACGTACAGCATGAGCCCCGGCGTGAAGACCACGCCGCCGTCGCTGTCCACGTTGGTGTCGGGGTCACCCCAGCTCACCCGCAGCAGCGGCTCGATGCCCGCCCACCGGGCGTCATCCAGGGGATGGTAGTAGCTGGCCATGCCCTGGAGCGCCATGAACTTCACCTCCCCGCCCGAGACGTCGGCCTTCTTCCAGTTGTCGCCGCCCACCAGCGCTGCCTGGAGCATGAAGCCGTCGCGCCAGGTGCCGTAGGTGACGTCGGCGGCCCAGGCCCCTGCGCGGGCCGTCTCCCCGTCGGGGTGTACGTGGTCGTGGGAAGCGAGCTGCCCCGCCACCGTGACTCCGTCGGAGACCTCCACCGCCACGCGCCCGGAGAAGGACTTGCCGTCGTTCTCGTCGTCCTCGTTGGCGCCGGTGCCGTTGGTCATGGCCACCTCGTAGGCGACCTTCCCCGACGCGCCCCCTACGCGGAGCCCCGTGTCCCGGTCCGAGTACCCCAGCTTCTCGGTGAAGCGGCTGTAGGAGCACATGCCCCCCACGCCCCCGCACCCGCCGACGCCGCCCACGCGGCCGTCCCGCTCGATGAGGGAGAGGTCGGTGGAGCTGTCCAGCTCGAAGACGTCGAAGGGACGCTTGAACTGACCCATGGTGAGTTGGAAGGCGTCGGAGAACTTGAAGCGGACGTAGGCGTCGCGGAGCTCGGTGGCGCCGCCCGCGAACTCGGGCTGCACCCGGGCGTCGAAGAAGTCGGACACGGTGATGTCGGCGATGATCCGGGCGCGGCGGAAGAAGAACTGGTCGTTGAACGACTCCACCGACGACATGGCGTACTGGGTGTGGAGCCGACCGCCGAACCGGATGGACGCGGCACGGCTGGAGATGGTGGTCTGGGCGGCCGCGGCGCCCGCGGTGAGGAGGAGCGCGGCCCCAGCGAGCAGCACCAGGGAGAGACGACGCATCGTTGAGCCCTCGGGCGGAGGTTGGGTGGGGGGGCACCGCCCCCGGATGACGGCGGAATGTTACCGCGCCGTCACCTTTCCTCAACGAAAAGTACCGCTTCCCACGCCCTAGTTACCGTCGTGTTACACGATTGAGTCACGTTCATCGAACAACGGCCCGTTCCCGGGGGAGTCGGGCCGCGCGTCGGAGTCCGAGGCGCTTCAGAGGCCCTCCGGCACCTTGAGGCGGTACCCGAAGCCCCGGATGGTCTCGATCCAGTCGCCCGTCTCCCCCAGCTTCCCCCGCAGCCGGCGCACGTGCATGTCCACGGTGCGCGTCTGGATGCGCTCCGAGGCGCCGGGCTCAACGTCCCACGCCTTCTCCAGGAGCTGTTTGCGGCTCTGCGTCCGGCCCCGGCGCTCCATGAGCGCCTGGAGGAGGCGGAACTCGGTGGGGGTGAGGTTCAGCTCCTCGCCGTGGAGGGAGGCCTGGTGGGAGCCCAGGTCGACGCGGATGGGCCCCGCCTTGAGCACCCGCCCGCCCGCGGTGACCCCCGCCTCCTGGACCCGACGGAGGATGGCCTGCACGCGGAGCACCAGCTCCCGGGGGCTGAAAGGCTTGGTCAGGTAGTCGTCGGCGCCCAGCTCCAGGCCCTTGATCCGGTCCTCCTGCTCCCGCTTGGCGGTGAGGACGAGGACGGGGATGTTGGAGGTCGCCGCCTCCTCCTTGAGGCGGAGAAGCACCTCGTCGCCGGAGAGCCCGGGGAGCATCCGGTCCAGCACGACCAGGTCCGGGATGTCACGGGAGATGGCCTGAAGTGCCTCCGGGCCCGTCCCGGCGGTCTCCACGCGGAAGCCCTCCCGGGTGAGCTGGTAGGCGATGAGGGCCGCGATGTCGGGCTCGTCCTCGACGACGAGCACACGGGGAACGCCAGGAGAGTTGGGGGCCATGTCCATGATCGCCTGCGCGAGGAGTGGAGTCATTGGAGGGTCCCGGAGGAGCGTCGGGCCCTCGCGCGACGCCGGTCCGGGAGCCCCCGGCCTACGCGCCTCGGCAGAGCGCCTCGAGCTCTTCCTTGGAAAGGGTGTGGTCCGTCTGCTTCGCCGCGTCGAAGATCCGGCGGCAGAGCGCCTCGTCCTCCGGGTCGTGTCCGTGCTCCCGGAGCCAGTACTTCACGTTGGAGAGCCCCGACATGGGGCCGATCTCGATGTGCTGCCTCCGACCCACCAGCGAGGCGGGCACGCCGGAGTAGATCCGGTCGGCCAGCCACGCGTCGCCCTTCTGCTCGGCCTTCGCGATGGCAGCCGCGTGGACGCCGGTGGCGGTCCGGAAGGCGTCCTCCCCCACCACGGGGTGGGAGTGGACCAGGGGCAGCCGGTACGCCCGGGACACCAGGTGGCAGTAAGCGGGAAGGAGGGAGAGGTCCGCCTTGTGGATTCCCTTCAGCGCCAGGTCCACGAGAATGAGCTCCATCTCCGTGTTGCCGCAGCGCTCCCCCACCCCCAGCGCGGTGCCGTGGACCCGCGTCGCCCCGGCCTCGATGGCCGCCAGCGTGTTCGCCAGGCCGAAGCCCCGGTCGCGGTGCCCGTGCCAGTCCACCTCCACGTCCTCGCCGGAGGGCCTCACGATCTCGTCCAGCACGAAGCGCACCAGCGCCCTCGCGCCGTCGGGCGTCGCGTGCCCCACCGTATCGGCGATGCAGAGGCGCTTGGCTCCCCACTCGATGGCCTTGCCGTACAGCGCCTTCAGGACCTCGGGGCGCGCCCGGGTGGTGTCCTCCGTGACCATCATCACGGGGAGCCCTTCGTTCACCGCCAAGGTCACGGCCTCCTCGGAGGTCTGTAGCATGCGGTCCAGCGTCCAGCCCTCGGCGTACTGCCGGATGGGCGAGCTGCCGATGAAGGTGCAGGCCTCGATGGGGATCCCCACCTTCTGGGAGATCTCGGCGATGGGGCGGACGTCGGCCAGGACGGTCCGGGCCGCGCAGTTGGGGCGGATGGAGAGCCCCGCGTCCACGATCTCCCGGGAGAGCGCCGTCACGGCCTCCACGGCCCGGGGCCCCGCCCCCGGCAGACCCACGTCGGCCGTGTGGATCCCCAGGCGGTCCATGAGGTGGAGCAGGCGGATCTTGTCGCCGATGGGGGGATCGAACGCCGACGGGTTCTGCAGCCCGTCCCGCAGGGTCTCGTCGTCCAGCTCCACGCGTGCGACCCGGGACCAGTCGAAGGCGCCGACCCCCTGGTTCCAGTCGTGGATGAGCTCCTGTTCCTCCATGCCCCCGGCCTTCCGAGAAGGTGCTGTAGCCTGAAACGCTAATCATACAGGCCGGATACGGGGCCGGCATCTCCGACGACCCTCCCCCGTCCGCCCCGTGCGCGCGCTGGGGCGCCGTGGGAGCGGAATCGGGGCGTCGGGGGGCATGTCCGCGCGACGTTTCGGGGAAGGAAGGGGACGTGTCACGCCCGAAGACTATGCGGGTGCGGTAACGGGATATGTCTCGGGCCTGCAACAGAAGCGTAACGGCCACCCGGGGCCCGGCTTGCCCCTGCCGGAAGCCGCGCTAAGGTTCGGGACCCCTCCCCACCGCCGGGCCCGCACCCTTGTACCCTTCCGCAGCCCACCTCCAGGACCCCCGCCTGAAGCGCGCGGCGGCACACGCCCGCGAGACGGACGACCTCACCTTCTCCCAGCAGGTGGAGCTCACCGGGGTACCGGCCCCTCCCTTCCAGGAGGGCCCCCGTGGCGAGGTCATGGCCCGGCTGCTCCGCGACGCGGGGCTGGACCGCACCTGGAAGGACGCCGAGGGGAACGTGCTGGCCCTGCGGCCCGGCCAGGCCGGCCTCCCCCCCGTCGTGCTGTGCGCGCACCTGGACACCGTCTTCCCCCCCGAGACGCCCATCGCGCTCCTCCGCGACGGGGACCTGGTGGAGGGACCCGGCATCTCCGACAACGGCCGCGGGCTGGCGGTGCTCCTCGCTGTGGCCCGGGCCCTGGACGCCGGGGGGGTGGCCACGCGACACCCGGTGCTCTTCGCCGCCACGGTTGGGGAGGAGGGGGTGGGAGACCTCCGGGGCGCGCGCCACCTCGTGGGACCCGAGGGAGCCGGGCGCGGAGCTGCGGCGTTCATCGCGGTGGACGGCGCGGGCCTGGAGCAGGTGGTGACCCGCGGCCTGGGCTCCCGCCGGTTCCGCGTCCGGGTGCGTGGACCCGGGGGCCACTCGTGGCTGGACCGGGGGACGGTGAACCCCATCGACGCCCTGGCACGCCTGGTCACCGCCGTGCGGATGCCCGAGCCTCCCGCCGGCGACGAGTGGACCTTCAGCTGCGGCCGGTGCGGGGGAGGGACCAGCGTGAACGCCATTCCCGAGGAGGCCTGGGCGGACGTGGACTGCCGGAGCACCTCCGCCCCCCACCTGGACGCCATGGCGGACGAGCTGCGCCGGGCGGGCGCCGAGGCCGTGGCGAGGCGCGGGCCGGAGGAGCGGGGCACCCTCGCCATGGAAATCGAGGCCTTGGGGTTCCGCCCCGCGGGGGCCACCGACCCCGGGTCGGCGGTGGTCCACGCCGCCCGGCTGGCCACCGACGCGGTGGGCGCCGTGCCCCGCCTCACGCTGGCGTCCACCGACGCCAACGCCGCCATGGCGGCCGGTATCCCGGCCGTGACCCTGGGTGGCGGCGGAGAGGCCGGGCTGGCCCATACCACGCGCGAGTGGTACCGCAACGCCGGCGGCGCCGACGGCGTGGTCCGGGCCCTCTATGCCGTGGGCCTCACCGCGGGCCTGCATTCGTAACAGGCCGTTACCTCTCGGTGACGTTTCCTTTCCAGAATCGCCTCGAAAGCCCTCTACCTTGGACTCGCCGCCGCTTCCCGCGGTGGCCTGACATCGAACTCAGTCGTGGCCCCAAGACGAGGTTTCTGGATGAACGTGCTCGGTCGCTCCCTGATCGCCGCAGGCCTCCTCGGCCTGCTTTCGGCGACGTCCCTTTCCGGACAAGCCGCCAGGGGCAACATCGTGGGTCGCATCGTGGACGGCGAGACGGGCGAGTCCCTCTCCGGCGCCCAGGTCGTCGTCATGGGAACCAACCTGGGCGCCCTGTCCGGCGTGGACGGCCGTTACACCATCGTCGGCGTGCCGGCCGGGACGCACTCGCTGCGCGTCATGTACCTCGGGCATGGCGAGAAGACCGTCGAGGGCATCCTGGTGCCGCCGGGGTCGGGCGTGATCCAGGACGTGTCGCTGACCTCCACGGCCATCATGCTCGAGGGGATCACCGTCTCCGCCGCCGTGGAGCGGGGCTCGGTCACCGCGGCGCTGAACGAGCAGCGCACGGCGGTGGGGGTGGTCAGTGCCACCACCTCCGACCAGATCGCCCGGAGCCCGGACAGCGACGCCGCGCAGGCGGTGAAGCGGGTCAGCGGCGTCACCGTGCAGGACGGCAAGTACGTCTTCGTCCGCGGGCTGGGCGAGCGCTACACCACGACCTCCCTCAACGGTGCCCGCGTGCCCAGCCCCGAGCCGGAGAAGAAGGTGGTCCCCTTGGACCTCTTTCCCTCCAACCTCCTCGAGGCCATCACCACCTCGAAGACGTTCACCCCGGACCAGCCCGGCGACTTCAGCGGCGCTCAGGTGGACCTGCGCACCCGCTCGTTCCCCGCCCGGCGCGTAGCCCAGCTCTCCATCTCCGGCGGGTACAACTCCGACGTGACGGGGCAGAGCCTGCTGGCGCCCGCCACCACGGGGCGCGAGTGGCTCGCGCTGGCCGCCAACGACCGCAAGCTCCCCGAGCTGCTCACGTCGGTGCCCGACTTCACCAAGCTCACGCAGAGCGACATCAACGGCCTCATCCGCGCCATGCCCGGCGGTTGGGACCCGGGGAGCCTCAGCGGTCCTCCCAACGTCTCCGGCGGCCTCTCCTTCGGCGGTGAGGACCCGCTCTTCGGCCACCGCTTCGGCTACATCGGGTCCCTCTCCTACTCCCGGAGCCAGGAGGTGCGCTCCCAGGAGCTGCGCTCCCGCGCGGTGCCCGCGGACCAGCTGGGCACGCCCATGCCCTACAACCCGTTCTTCGGGAGCACGTCGCAGAGCTCGGTCCTCTGGGGCGGGCTCCTCAACCTGAGCACCTATCTAGGCGGTCACACCAAGATCGAGCTGAACAACACGTACAACCGCACCGCCGACAACTCGGCTCACCTGGACTGGGGCACGTTGGAGGAGTTCCAGCAGGTGGACAGCGTGCGGCGCAGCTCCATGAGCTACGTGGAGCGGGTCGTCCGCTCCAACCAGGTCCGCGCCGAGCACCGGATCGGCGAGCGCAACAAGGTGACGTGGTCGGTGACCTCCTCGGGCGTGGCGCGCACCGAGCCCGACCGCGCCGACCTGGCCTACGGCTACGAGTTCGCCGCCACCGGCGAGCGCCTCCCCCTGGCGTGGCTGGGCTTCATCCCCGAGGCGGCCAAGCGCACCTCCGGCGAGCTCACCGAAGACGCCCTCCAGGGCACGCTGGACTACGGGCTGACCCTGGGCTCCACGGAGCAGCCCTTCACCATCCGCGTGGGCGGCGCCTACCGGGACGTGAGCCGGGACGCCAGCTCGGTGTCCTACAACATCCGCGCGGTCGGGCTCTCTCCGGCGGCGCGGGCCGCCACGCCCGAGGAGCTCTTCGCAGGGGCGTACACCGAAGGGGCCAGCCGGCACGTCACGCTGGAGCCCAACAACAGCGGCGGCACCTACTCCGCCTCGGACGTGGTGTCGGCGGGCTACGCGCTGGCGGAGATCCCGGTGGGGTCGCGGCTCCGCATCGTGGGCGGTGCCCGCGTGGAGCGCTGGGAGCTGGACATGGACGCCGAGCCCGTGGCCCGGGGCGTCATCAACATCCAGCGCACGAACACCGACCTCCTCCCCTCCCTGGCGGTGAACCTGAAGCTCTCCGACACCCAGACGCTGCGCGTTTCCGGCTCGCAGACCCTCTCCCGCCCCGAGTACCGGGAGCTCGCGCCCATCAGCTACAGGGACATGCTCGGCGAGCGCGAGGTCTTCGGGGACTCGAGCCTCGTGCGGACGCTGGTTCAGAACTACGACGCCCGCTGGGAGTGGTACCCGAGCTTCAACGAGGTGGTGAGCGTGGCGTTCTTCGCCAAGCGCTTCGAGAACCCCATCGAGCAGATCGACGTGGCCACCTCGGGCGCCTCACAGCTCTCCTTCATCAACGCCGAGTCGGCGATCAACTACGGCGTGGAGGTGGAGGTCCGGAAGGGCCTGGGCGTCCTGGCCGCCGGGCTGGAGCCCTTCGGCGTCTTCTCCAACGTGACGCTCATGAAGAGCACCATCGACACGGGCAACAGCACGCTCTCGGCGCTCACCAACGACGAGCGCCCCATGGTGGGCCAGGCCCCCTACGTGCTGAACGCCGGCCTCTCCTACGCCTCCGGCAGCGGCGCCACCAGCGCGACGCTGCTGTACAACGTCGTCGGCAAGCGCATCACCTCCGCGGCGGTGGCGCCCCTCACCGTGGACACCTACGAGCAGCCGCGCCACCAGCTCGACCTGTCCCTCCGGTTCCCCCTGGCGGGCGGTCTCACCGGCAAGCTCGACGCGCGCAATCTCCTGGACTCGCCCTACGAGGAGCTCCAGGGAGACGTGGTGCGCTTCCAGTACCACACGGGTCGCTCCCTGAGCTTGGGCGTGACCTGGAAGCTCCAGTAGGGAACCGCGCCTTCGGCGCTCCTGCGGCCCCGCGAGCCCACGGCTCGCGGGGCCGTTTCGCGTCCGGTGACGAAGTGACGCCTTCGTTACCCCGGCGTGACCGCCTGCCCGCACGGCGCCTCCATAGTCATGCGTCTGAGGCAATTCGACCTCCCGCACCGAAACACGGAGAGCACCACCCATGAGATCCAATGCTCGCAGACTGTTCGCACTGGCGAGCGCCGTCCTGATCGGGACCACGCTTTCGGCCTGCAGCGACGACTCCCCCACCGAGCCCACCCCGACCGCGCCGGCGGCGCCGTCGAGCATCACCGCCACGCCCGTCGGGACCACCTCGATCAGCGTGGTGTGGAACCAGGTCTCCGGTGCGGAGAGCTACGAGGTCGATCGCGCCGAGGGCACCGGTGCCATGGCGGCGTACAAGACCGGCCTCACCTCCACCGCCCTCACCGACACCGGCCTGAAGGAGGGCACGACGTACCGGTATCTCGTGCGAGCCATCGCCGGGTCACTGAAGAGCGGCAACAGCAACGAGGCCTCCGCCACGACGGGCACCACGCCGCCTCCGCCGCCGAAGGTCGCCACGGTGACGGGCGTGCCGCTGAGCCGGACGTTCTTCGCCGACACCACGTACGTCCTCCAGGGCTACGTGAAGGTGAGCAACGGCTCGACGCTCACCATCCAGCCCGGCACCAAGATCGTGGGCGACACGCTGGTTCCCGGCTCGTCGCTCTGGGTGCTCCGCGGCTCGAAGATCGTGGCCGAGGGCACCGCGGCGAGCCCCATCGTCTTCACCTCGCAGCGCTCCGCCGGCCACCGCTCTCCGGGTGACTGGGGTGGCCTGGTGATCGTGGGCAACGCGCCCATCAACCGCACGGCCAACCCCATCTTCACCGAGGGTCCTACCGGCGCCGCCGAGAACTACGCGGGCGGGAACAACTTCAACGACGACTCGGGCTCCCTGAAGTACGTCCGGGTGGAGTTCGCCGGGTACGACGTCTCCAACGGCGGCGGCCAGGAGCTCAACTCCATCTCCAGCTACGCCGTGGGCCGCGCCACCACGTATGACTACGTCCAGTCCATGGCGGGCCTCGACGACTCCTTCGAGTTCTGGGGCGGCGGCGCCGACATCCGCCACATGGTCTCCTTCGAGGCCGGCGACGACCACTACGATTTCACGGAGGGGTGGCAGGGCCGCGGCCAGTTCCTCATCGCACTGCAGACCTCGGTGCTCACGCCGCGTCCCGGCACGGGCACCGTGTCGTCGGACCCCCGCGGGTTCGAGGGCGACGGCTGCGAGAACGACAAGGCGGGCTGCACCTACGCCAACACGCCCTACACCATGCCGGTGTTCGCCAACTTCACCGTGGTGGGCCCGGGCACGGGCGTCTTCTCCGGCACCGACGGCAACGCCGCGGTGGTTCGCCGGGGCGCCGGGGCCAGCTTCGTGAACGGCATCCTGGCGCGTTGGCCCGGCGTGGGCTTCTCCATCCGCGACGCCGAGTCGGGCGCTCTCCTGGACGCGGACACGCTCTACATCCGCAACGTGATCCTGGCCGAGAACGGCAGCAACTTCGAGAACCAGGCCAACGGCCGCTTCGGCTACGTCGTGAAGGACTCGGCCGCCGCGTGGAAGGTCACCGAGTCCACGCTGGCCAACCTCTTCGACGGCACGCTGCCCGGGAAGACCACCGCGGTCACCGCCACCGCCCTGGGCATCAAGCCCAAGGCCGGCTCGGCGGCGGTGAACGGGGGCCTGGCCTCCTTCGCCGGCACCCCGCTGGCGGCCCGCGTGACCAACTTCTTCGGCTCCAACATGCCCGCCACGGCCTACGTCGGCGCGGCGGACCCCGCCGCCGCCACCCAGTGGTGGGAGGGGTGGACGAACTGGTCGCGCAACTAGAAGATCCGTAGCCGTAGCGTTACCCGACGGCCGGGGCGCTCAGCGCCCCGGCCGTCTCCGTCTCCCCCCGCGAAGCGAACGACCCAGGACCCCACCCCCACCATGAGAACTTCCAGAAACCCCGCCTTCGCCGCGGCGCTGGTGCTGGCCGCCTGCGCCCCCGGCGACCAGCCCGACCCGGGAGCCGCCGCCAGCGAGGCCCCCGCAGGGGTCGTGGACAGCGTGCTACCCATGCCCGTGATGATGGAGCGCTTCCGCACCGGCCTCCCCGAGCCTGTAGCCCTGGCCGGCGGGGAGGAGAGCCGCGACGCCCTGGTGGAGCGGGTGGTGCGGGCGCTGCAGGCGGCGGACACAGCCGCCTTCGAGGGCGTCACGGTGGGACTGTCCGAGTGGGCGTGGCTGTACTACGGCACCAGCGCCCAGGCCCGGCCGCCCTACGAGCTTCCCCCGGGGCTGGCGTGGGTCCAGCTCCAGGAGAACAACCGCTCGGGGGTGCTGAGGGCGCTGGAGCGCCTGGGCGGGAAGGCGCTGGACTACCGGGGCTACGCCTGCGACCCCGAGCCCACGGTGGAGGGGGAGAACCGGGTGTGGATCGGCTGCCTGGTGACGCTGGCGGTGGACGGCGGGGAGGCCGCGCCCCTGCGCCTCTTCAGCGCCATCCTGGAGCGGGGCGGCCACTTCAAGGTGCTGAGCTTCGCCAACGACTTCTGACGGCCGTCGCCTACGCGCCCTCCACCACCGAGTGGTCGGTGACGAGGAGCGTGCCCGAGACGTGCTTCACGACGGCGTGCCCCCCCACCAGGGAATGGCGCAGCCGGGCCTGGACCAGCGTGGCGTCCGGACCGACGACGCAGTCCTGCAGCTCGCACTCCTCCGCCCTTGCGCCCCGCTCCAGCGTGACGTTGGGCCCGATGCGCCCTCCCCGCACCACCACGTCGTCCTCGATGCGCACCGGCTCCACGATCTCGGCGTGCTCCACCGTGGCCGACGCGGCGATGCCGCCGTGGCGCGTCTGGAGGAGGTGGGCGTTGGTCTCCAGGAGCGTCTCGGGCTTCCCCGCGTCCCACCAGCCCTCCACCGGGGCGGTGAGGATCCTGGAGCCGTGGTCCACCATGTACTGGAACGCGTCGGTGAGGAAGTACTCCCCCCCGGGCCCCTTGGGCGACCCGAGGGTGTGGTGGATCCCCTCGAAGAGGAGCGCGTGGTCCCGGATGTAGTAGAGGCCGATGTTGGCCAGCCGCGAGACGGGCTCCTTCGGCTTCTCCACGATGGTCTTCATCGTGCCGTCGGCGGCGGTGATGATGACTCCGAAGCGCTGGTAGTCCTCCACCTCCTTGGCCCAGATGACCCCGCCGTACCCCTCCCCCAGCGTCTTCACCAGCCCGTAGTCCACCTCCAGAACGGCGTCGGCGAAGACGATGAGGACCTCCTCGTCCACGAACGGCTCGGCCAGGGCCACGGCGCCGGCGGTGCCGTCCTGCACCTCCTGGAGGACGTAGTGGGCCTTCAGTTCGGGGTACTCCCGCGTGATCCACTCCTCGACGGTCTCGCGCAGGTACCCCACGATGAAGACCATCTCCTGGACGCCGACGGCGATGAGGTCGTCGAGGATGTACGCGAGCACCGGCTTGCCGGCGACCTTGAGGAGGGGCTTCGGAGTATGATGGGTGTGCGGGCGAAGGCGGGTGCCTTTGCCGGCCAGCGGTATGATGGCTTTCATGTCACCAGGCGGGTGGCGGGAACGGCGGTGGGCCGGGGGAACTATATTCCACGGCGCCGCGTGGTGTAAACCGACCCGCGACCCTCCCCACCCCGAAACCTCCCATGAGCATCCCTCGTTACCTTCCTGCAACGCTCCGGGCCACGTCCGGCCCCTCGCCGCGGCGGACCCGACGGGCCTGGCCCCTGGCCCTGGCCCTGGCGGCGTGCGGCGGGCGTCCCGCCACCGCCCAGCCCGCGCCAGCCCCCGACGACGGCATGGCCCACGCGTACCTCTACGAGGTGTCGCCGGAGCACGCCGCGGCGCTGGCCCAGGCCGCGCCCGTCCAGGAGGCGCCCTTCATCGAGGTCACCGGCACGGCGACCGTCTCCGTTCCCGCGGACCGGGTGCGCGCGACCTTCGCCGTGGAGACCCAGGCGGTCACGGCGGCGGAGGCCGCGGCGGCCAACGCCGAGCTCATGGACCGGGTGGTCCGTGCCGTGCGCGCCGCCGGGG
>BTVB01000074.1:0-14577 GCA_045863275.1 Gemmatimonadota bacterium | reverse complement strand
GGGCGGGGGGGGGGGGGCCCCCGCCCGCGCCTCCTGGCGCCTTCGGCAGGCTACGTCACGTCATCAGCGGCCACGCTTGATGATGGCCTCCTGGATCTCGATGTAGGTCTGCGCGTTCCCCTGGAGCTGGGCGATGTCCACGTTCACCGTGCGGGGGTAGTTCCCCACCTGCCCGAAGAGGCGCAGGGCCTCCTGGAACTTGGAGAGCGTGGACTGGGCGGTCTGGAGCGTCTGGGCCTCCTGCTCCTTCACCGCGCCCTGGAAGAGGGCGTAGCCGTGCCAGAAGTTGAGCTGGTTCACCATCTCGGGCTTCAGGTTCGGCAGGTCCTTCGCCACGCCGAACACCCGGACGGCGTAGCCGTAGTCGTTCTTCTGGATCCCCTTGGAGTAGCCGTCGGCGAAGATGAGCCGCGCGGCCTGGTCGGCGCGATCCGGGTCCTCGGCGGCGCTGGCCTTCAGGACCGAGACCGCGTCCTGGATGCGCCCGGCCTGGATGAGCCAGTTCCCCTGGCGCAGGCTGACGTTGGGATAGGAGGGGTTGATCTCCTTCACCCGGTCCAGCGCCGCGATGGCGTCATCGAGCCTGCCGGCGCGCTGGAGTGCGTCGGCGTAGGTGGACCAGAGGGCGTCCTCCTGGGGGTGGGTCTCCAGCGCCCGCTGGGCCATGGTGATGGCCTGCTCCATCTCGTCGAGCTGGATGTGGGCGATGATGATGTTGCGAAGGTGCCCCACCGGCGTGTCGGCGCCCTTGGCCGCGAAGACCTTGGCGTAGGCGTCGATGGCCTTGCGGTAGTACTCGACGGCCTCGGGGGCCACACCGCCGCCGTTCTCAGCGCCCACGGCCGCCGACTGGGAGATCTCGAGAGCGGCGGAGAAGGCGAAGCCGCCGTACTGCTCCCACAGGTCCGCGTTCTCGGGATCCACGTCCAGACCCACCTGGATGAGCTGCATGGCGCCCTTGGGGTCGCCCGCCTGGGCCAGGTCGTAGGCGATCCGCATGCGGACCGCCGCGTTGCCCGGGTTCAGCTCGAGGTACTGCTGGTAGTAGTTCAGCGCCCGATCGTCGTTCCCCTCCTTCGCCGAGATGTACCCGGCGAGCTGGAGGGCGTCCTCGTGGAACTGGTTGAGACCCAGTACGCGCTCGAGCTCCTCCAGAGCCTCAGGATACCGGTTCGACTCGTAGAGGATGCGGGCCCGCTGATAGCGCGTGCCCACGGCGTTGGGGTTGAGCTCGAGGGCCTGATCGCAGTTCCGCAGGGCGTTGTCCCACTGCTGGCTCTGGGCGTACTCGCCGCAGAACTGGGCGAAGCGGACCTGCTGCACGTAGCGATCGAAGGAATCGAAGATGTGCTGCGCGGCGATCTGCTCCTGCTTCTCGGCGGCGTTGGTGGCGTCCACCTTGAACGACTCGCCTGAAGCGACGTCCCAGAACTCGGCGTTCACCGCGAACCCGGCGCCCTCCTGGGCGTACGAAGCACACAGGGCCACCTGGGCGTTGATCTGGGAGGCGAGCTGACGGGTCCTGATGCAGTCCAACTCCTCCATCTTCATCTTGAACCGCTTCAGGTTCTGCTCGATCTCCTTCTTTTCGATGGGCTGGTGCGTCGCGAGCGTGTTGATGAGGTCGCGAAGCTCCTCCGCGGTCTTCTCGCCGAACTTCTTGTTGGCCCCCTGCAGGGGCTCGAAGTTCGGGATGAGGACACGGAAGCGTCCCATCTCCTGGGCTTCGACCCCGCCGGCGGGAACGAGCACGAGGCCCGCCGCCAGCAAGGTGAACACGATCTTCGTCCGTCGGACCATGGTGCTGGTCTCCCCGGGGTCTCCCCCAACTTGTCCCGCCTGCGAGGCGGCGCCCGGACCGGTACCGGGCGTTCGTTTGAACTACTAAACCAGTGGCGCCCCGGGGGGTCCTCCCCGGGGTCGGCCGCGCCTGAAACCCGGCAATGTACCCGAGGGCCCGGGGATGGGTCAACCGCCCGCGCCCGCGGTGTCGGGGTCCGGTGCTTCCATACCGTCCACCGCCGAGACCGTTACAGGTCCCCCGGCTCAACCCCGGTCGGGCTCCGGCCTCCCCCCCTGGCCGAAGGGCCCGTCCAGCTCCTCGATGGCGCGGCGCACGTCGTCGGGGATCCGAGCCGCGGCGCCGGCGGCGTAGTCGTACATGACCTGGACCGTCCGCCCGCTCTGGAGGCGGGTGCCGTCGGCGCCCGCGACCTCGTAGGCCATCTCGAAGTGCTTCTTGCCCAGGCGCGACACCCGAACGCCCACCCGCAGGGTCTGGGGCCAGAGCACCCGGTGGTGCCAGCGGACCTCCGCTTCGGCCATGATGTAGTCGACACCGGCCAGGCCGGCCCTCCCCGTCACCCTCGCCCAGTACGCGGCCCGGGCCTCCTCGAAGTACATGAGCGCCTCCGAATGGTGGGCGTGTCCCCCCACGTCGATGTCTCGGAATCGGACGGGCACCTCGTGGTGGAATCGAAAGGCGGGCTCGGTCACGGCGCTCACTCGGTGGCGGGGCGGGCTGGCGAAGGCACATTCTAAGGGTCCGCCGTCCCCGGTCCAGGGCCCCGAGATTTCGCTGGTGGCTCCCGCGGGCGCCGCAGTAGCTTTGGGAAGCCCCTCTCCGTCGCCACGCAGTCCCAGGACCGACTCGAAATGCACGGCTCACGTCGCCTCGTCCCCGCCCTGGCCTTCCTCCTCGTCTCGAGCCTCTCCGGGTGCGGCGGGGGAAGCCCCGGCGCCGCGCCCGGGCGGGCGCCGACGCCTCCCACCGCGTCCGATGAGGAGTGGCGGGCCCTCGCGCTGCCCCGCCCTGCCGCCCTGGCCGGAGCGCCGCGGGTCTCGGTGGCCACGCTGGAGGTGGTGGGTCGGGCCGGGTGGACCACGCCCGCCGGGCTCGAGCCCACGCTGGGCGCCACGGAGCTGGTGGTCGCCGGACTCCTGCGCCGGCAGGACGTGGACTTCGTCGAGCGGCGGCGCTTCGCCGCCGCGGCCGAGGCGGAGCGTGGGGGCACGCCCCGGCCCGAGGGGGCTCCCCCCGCCGGCGTCTCCCGGGGCTCCGAATACGTCGCGCAGGCCACGTGGGCCAACGTCGGGAGCACGGCGCGCCTGGACGTGCGCCTGGCGGCCGCGGCGAGCGGGGAGGTCCTGGCGACGTGGCGCGCCACCACCCCCCCCGACGCCGACCTCGTGAGCCTGGCCCGCCTCGCCGTGGCGGGAACGTTGGCGGCCCTGGACAGCCTGGGCCTGCGGCCGGCATGGCAGGATCCGGCGCCCGCGGCGGCCCCCCCCACCTATCGGCCGGCGGGCGTGCCCGCCTCGGCGGTGGAGGACTTCCTCACGGGGCTGGCGGCGGAGGAGGCGTGGCAGTGGGAGGCGGCGCGGCGGGGATACCAGAGCGCGCTCGCGGGGACGGCGGGCGGTTTCCCCGAAGCTGCGGCGGCCTTGGCGCGGACCGGGCGCCTGCGCAACGGGGGAACCCTGGGTGCCAGCTGACCCTCGGGGGTGACCCCTACGTGGCGCGACGGTTCGGGTTGTCCATATTCTTCGGCGTCCGGCCCCCGCGCGGATTCCGTCCGACGGGGGCTCCCCCCAAGACCGAGCGAGCGTGAACGTGCGATCCCCGTCGCCCCAGGCCACGCCCGACCCAGGCGAGCGCGCGGACCGGAAGCCGCGGGCGCTGGTCGTGGAGGACAACGCCGGCGACCGTTGGTACTACTCCGAGCTTCTTCGGGCCAGGGGCTACGACGTCATCAGCTTCGAGACCGGCGAGGAGGCGTGGGAGGAGTTCAGCCGCGACCCCGCGCCCCTGGTCCTTCTCGACCTCATGCTCCCGGGCATGGACGGCACCGAGCTGTGCCGTCGTATCCGCGCCCATCCCCGCGGCTGGGAGCCGGTGCTCCTCGCGGTGACCGCCCGGGAGGACCCTGAGGCCCTCGGGGAGATCCTCGAGGCGGGGGCCGACGACTTCGTCCAGAAGCCGGTGCCTCCCCGCCTCTTCGCCATCCGCATGGAGATCGCGGAGCGGCGCGTGCGGGACTGGGCGGCGCGCCGCGGGACGGAGGCGGAGCTGCAGTTCAAGACCTGGGAGCTGGAGCAGCTCTTCCGCAACGTCCCCGACGTGTTCTTCTCCGTGGACGTCACGGAGGGTCGGCTCATCCAGGTCTCCCCTGCGGCCGAGACGCTCTTCGGGGTGGACCCCGACACCCTCGCCGGCCACCCCGACCTGTGGCGCCACTTCCTGCTCCCCGTCGAGGAGACGGGCGACCCGTGGGAGGCCCTCCGCCGGGATCGGCCGGGCGACCGGATCGTGCGGGAATACCCCGTGCAGAGAGGCGACGGAACGCGGGCGTGGGTGCGCGCCACGGTGTCGTTGGAGGAGGACCCGAGGTCGGGCCGGCTCCGCGCCGACGGCGTGGCCGTGGACGTCACCGACGAGCGGCGGGCCGGGATGACCCTCGCCGAGCGGAACCGCGAGCTGGCCGCCCTGTACCGCGTCTCGGAGCTGACGCTGACCTCCGCGTCCCCGGAGGAGGCCTACGCCGACATCCTCGAGGAGGTCTCCAGGATGATGGGCGTCGGTACGGTCCTCCTGGAGCAGCTCGACCGCGCCTCCGACCGGCTGGCGGTGGTGGCGGCTCACGGCGACCCCGACGTCGCGGTGGCCCTCCCGGAGGTCCCCCTCCACCAGACCCCGTCGGGGGCCGCGGTCCAGACCGGCCGCCCCGTGGTGGACACCGATCCCCGGGCCCGCCGGGACCTCCTCCACGACGCCGTGCGGGCCATGGAGCCCCGCTTCTGGGCGTCGTTCCCCCTGACCGCCGCCGGTGCCGTGTCGGGAACGCTCACGCTGGTGGACCGCGTGCCCCGGGAGGTGGACGACCGGTGGACCAAGCTCGGCGTCAGCCTGGCGGCCACGCTCTCCGCCTACATGGAGCGCATGGAGGCGGAGGAGGCGCTCCGGGAGAGCGACGCCCGCCACCGGGCGCTGGCCACGCAGCTCAGGCAGGCGAACCAGGAGCTGGAGTCGTTCGCCTACTCCGTCTCCCACGACCTGAGGGCGCCGTTGCGCACGATGCAGGGCTTCGCCCACGCCCTCCTCCAGAACTACGGCGACGCGCTGCCCGAGGAGGCCCGGGACTACGCGCGGCGGATCATCTTCTCCGGACGCCAGTCGGAGCGCCTCATCAGCGACCTCCTCGCCTACAGCCGTCTCTCCTTCGAGAAGCTGGAGGTGAAGCCGGTGGAGCTGAGCACGGTCCTCGACCAGGCGCTGGAGAGCCTGCAGGCGGGCGTGGACGAGGCGGGTGCGCGGGTGGACGTGCAGCGGGGGCTGCCCACCGTCCTGGGAAGCCAGACCGCGCTGCTCCAGGTGGTCACGAACCTGCTTTCCAACGCCATAAAGTTCGTGCCTGCAGGCCGGAGGCCCGAGGTGCGCGTCCACGCCGAGGAGCGGGGGGAGTACGTGCGTCTCTGGGTGGAGGACAACGGGGTGGGGATCCCCACGGGCCAGGAGGAGAGGATCTTCAGGGTCTTCGAGCGCCTGGACCCCGGGGGCGAGCAGCCGGGCACGGGCATCGGCCTCGCCATCGTCCGCCGTGGCATGGAACGCATCGGAGGGCGGTGCGGCGTGGAGCGCCTCCCCAAGGGGGGAAGCGCCTTCTGGATCGAGGTCCTCAAGGAGCGGAGGAAGTCGCGCCGCCCCTGGACCCGGAGAACCAGGGGCGGCTGAGGACGCCTCCTCGGGCGTGACCGCCCGACGGGGCCGTCAGTTCTTCAGGAGTCGGATCCCGCCCGAGCCCGTGTCGATGCGGATGGTCCCCCGGCCGTCGCCCAACGTCCCCACCACCTGGTCGCGGCGGACGGAGCGGACCTGCACGGCGAAGTCCATGTCGATGCCGCCGCTCCCCGTCTCGATCTCCACCCTGGCGCCCAGATCCTCGGGGGCACGGATGGTCACGGAGCCCGAGCCCGTGTCCACGTCCAGCAGGTCGACGTCGGTGAGCAGCGTGAGCTCCACAGACCCACTCCCCGTGTCCAGGACCACCTCCGGCGAGGAGATGGCGTCCAGCTCGATGGAGCCCGAGCCGGTGTCCACGCTGAGGGTCCGGGCCGTGATCCCCGTCCCCGTCACCCGGCCGGAGCCGGTGTCGAGCTCAACGTTTCCGCCGTTCACGTCGCGGACGCGCACGCTCCCCGAGCCCGTGTCCACCGAAAGGTCGCCCCGGACGCCCGTCACGGTGGCGGAGCCCGACCCGGTATCCACCCCGAGGCGCCCGGACACGTCGGTGGCCTCCACCGACCCGGAGCCCGTGTGGAGACGGATGTCGCCCTCCAACCCACGGGCCTCGATGGCGCCCGCGGCCAGGTTGGCGGCGAAATCCGTACCCGCGGGGACTTCGATGACCAGGTCCGCCCACGCCTCCAGCCCGCGGCCGCTGCCCCGGATCTCCACGGCGTCGCCGCGGCTCCCCTCGCCCCAGAACGTCCCGTCGTCGCGGACGCGCACCGTGGTGCGCGAGCCCCTCCCCATCTCGGGATAGATGACCTGGTCGTCGGGGTAAACGACCCTCAGGGTCGAGCGGCCGTCGAGACGGCCCGTCTCCACCTTGAGGCGCGCGGCGTCGGCGCCTCCACGGGTGACGCGCACCACGACCTCCGACCCGGACCCGCGCACGACCCGGGCGTGCCCGGCCAGGTTGTACACGGCCACGTCGCCGCCGGGGATCCGGTGGACCTCCTGGGCGCCGACGGGCGCGCCGGCCAACAGCGCCACCGTGAGCATCCCCACGGCCTTCCTCGTCCTCTTCACCATCGTCACTCCTTCTGAAGGGCCCCGGCGGGGCCCGTTGGACTCACCGTCTCACACCGCTGCCGGCTGCCTGGAACAGGTGGATCTCCCCGTCGAAGACCTGGATCTCCAGCCTCGCTCCTCCGTCGCCCAGCACGAAATCGAACACCCCACCACCGCCGTACCCCTGCAGCGTGACGGGGAAGTCGGAGGTGAACTCCCCGTCGAAGGTGGCCACCCGGACCGTGGCGCCGGTGCCCGCGGGAAGGGTCAGGTCCGCGTCTCCGTCATGCACGGAGAACCAGTAGCTCCCGCTCCGGCTCAACGAGCCTTCGAAGCGCAGGTCGCCGTCCAGCGTCTCCGCCCGCAGCGACGAGGCCGCCATCTCCTCCAGCACCACGTCGCCGCTCCCGGAGTGGGCCTCCACGTCTCCCCGCACCCTCCGGAGCGTCACGTCCTCGCCCCGGGAGCGCGCCGAGACCTTCCCCGTGGCGTCCTCCACCAGGATCTCGCCGTCCACCGTGGTGAGGGTGACCACCCCGCCCACCTGCGACGCGGTGATGGTGCCCTCCACCGTGTGCACCTGGAGGTCGGATTGGGTGCCCGTCACCGTCACGTCCAACTCCCGGCCGCGGATCTCCAGCGACGCCCACGGGGGGATCCGGAGGCGCACCTCCACGTCCAGCCCCCGGCCCTTCCGGTCGGTGGAGCCCACGAGCAGCCTCTCGCCGCTCCGCTCCACGCCCAGGTTGACCAGCTCCTCTCCCCATCCCTCCACCGCCAGCTCGGGGCGGTCCCAGACCCGCACCTCCACGCTGCCCGACAGGTTCTGCACCACCACCCGGTCCCCCCGACGGAGCGCGACGGTGGTGTCCGGCGGAGCGCCCAGAGCGAGCAGCCAACCCGCAAGGAGGAGGCCGTTCACGGCTCAACCCTCCCAGTCCACGATGGCGCCCACCTCCCGGAGGAAGGCGGCCTTCTCCCGGTAGGCCCGCTGGAGGTGCTCCCGCAGGAACGCGTTGGCGGGGTCCACCGCGAGGGCCCGCGCCGACTCGTCGATGGCGCGCTGGATCACGGCGAGGTTCTTCTCCACGATGCGCACCGTGTTGGGGTCCAGGCGGTGCCGCGCGTCGGCCAGGACCGCCTCCAGCGTGGCCAGCTCCTCGGCCAGCTCGGGGGATGGCGCGGCGCGGTCGTCCACCAGCGCCGCCGACGGTGAAGTCACGCCCGCCTGCGCGGCGGCCCCCTGGCCCGCCAGACCGATGCCTGCCCACCAGGTCGCCGCGGCGGAGGCCAGCACCAGCACCACCGAGGCTGCGGCGAGCTGCGGGCCCGTGACGAACAGCCCGGGCTTGCGCCGCCCCCGGCTGGCCGCCCCCGGGAACGGGATGACCCGGGCCGGACCCTGGTCCGGCGCGATGGCCCGTGCGATGGACGGCCAGAGGTCGCGGGACGGCTCGACGCCGCCCAGGGCGCCCGCCTGCGCGACGATGTCGTGGAGGTCGGCGAGGATCCCCCGGCACGACGCGCACTCCGCCAGGTGCGCCTCCAGCGCCTGGGCGCGCGCCGTCTCCAGGTCTCCGTCCAGGTAGTCGGAGAGCTGCAGCACCCATTCCTCGTGATGACGCTCGTTCATGTCTTCAGGTATCCTCTGAGAAGCATGCGCGCCCGATGGAGCTGGGACTTGGACGTCCCCACCGAGATCCCCATGAGGCCCGCGATGTCCTCGTGGCCGTATCCCTCCACGTCGTAGAGCACGAACACCTCCCTGGCACCTCCCGGAAGGCGGGCCAGCGCCCGCTCCAGGTCCAGAGCCTCGGCGGAGCTGCGCCGGATCGGGGCGGCCATGGATTCCCACAGCCCGTCCCCCACCACCGAGCGCGCGTCCCTCTTTCGCTCCGTCTCCCGCCGGGACAGCAGGTGGTTCACCGCCAGGCGGTGGAGCCAGGTGCCGAACTTCGCGTCCCCGCGGAAGGTGGGCAGCTTCTGCCAAGCCCGCACGAACACCTCCTGCGTGAGATCCTCCGCCACGTCCTCGCCCACCATGCGGCGGGCGAGCGCGCAGATCCGTCCCACGTGGCCTCGATACAGGCGCTCGAAGGCCTCGTGGTCGCCGCCCGCGGCCCGCTTCGCGTCGGTGGTTTCGGCGTGGGCTGGCACCAAACCGGATCCGGGGTCTGGGTTCACCAGGGTGCTGTTCCTCCCTTCCTACGTATGGGACAGGCGGGGGGTTCTCGGGGTTGGAATCGGCTTGCGCGCCGACGTCCTCCCCTACACCATGGAACGCCCCCCGACTCCATCCCCAACCACAGGCATCCGCGCCATGCAAGTCCTTCCCGTCGACCTCACGGCTCTCCTGGCGGTCTTCATGGGGATCTCCATCGTGCTCATCCCCGTCATCGGGATCACCGCCCGCTTCGCGCTGAAGCCCACGGTGGAGGCGTTGGCGCGCCTCTTCGAGCACAAGGGCCTCGAGGACACGGTGGGGATCATGGAGCGGCGCATGGCCCTCCTCGAGTCCCAGATGGAGTCGCTGGACAACTCGGTGAAGCAGCTCGCCGAAGTGTCCGAGTTCAACCGGCAGCTCGTTTCCGGCGCCCCGCCGAAGGAGCCGGGCTCCCCCGAAGCGTAGCCGCCCCGCGCCCGTTCCGCCGTACCGCCATGTCCCACGACATCGAGATCATCGCCCACCGCGGCTTCAGCGCCGCGGCCCCGGAGAACACCCTCGCCGCGCTGGAAGCCGCGCTCAAGGCCGGCGCCGACGCGGTGGAGTTCGACGTCCACACCGCGGCGTGCGGCACGCCGGTGCTCTTCCACGACGCCATGCTCAGCCGCACCACCAACGGCGTGGGGCCCCTCCGCCGACGCACGCTGGAACAGCTCAAGGCGCTGGACGCGGGCGCGTGGTTCTCCGCCGCCTTCGCGGGGGAGCGCATCCCCTCGCTGGAGGAGGCGCTCCGGGCGCTGAAGGGGCGCGTCCCGCGCATCTACGCCGAGGTGAAGGGCTTTCGCGAGCTGGAGGACCTGGACCGCATGGTGCGCATCGGGCGGGACGCCGGCATGCTGGGCCAGGTGACGTTCATCTCCATGAACTGGACACTCCTGGACCGCATGCGCGGCCAGGAGCCCGGGCTCGAGATCGGGTACATCGTGGACGAGGCCGGAACCACCGAGGAGGCGCTCCAGCGCTGCGCGGGGGACCCGGCGTCCCTCCTCGACTTCCGTGGGGACCTCTTGGCCGCCGACCCGACGCTGGTGGGCCGGGCGCGGGAGCAGGGCACCGACGTGGCGGTGTGGACGGTGGACGACCCCTCCGACGCGGCCCGCCTCCTCGGGCTCGGCGTACGGCGCTTCACCACGAACCAGGTGGTCCGCCTCGTGGAGTGGAGGGCCGGCCTGGGTTGACGGCGGTCAACCGCGGCCGCGGGGCTACCCGCCCCGGAAGCGCTCCCTCAGCGCTTTCTTGTCGAACTTCCCGGTGGACGTCCGTGGCACGGCGTCCAGGAGGACCACCCTGTCGGGGACCCACCACCGGGGGAAGCGCTCCAGAAGGGGCGCCAGGAGGTCCTCGGCGCTGACCTGGGCGCCGGGGCGCAGCGCCACGCACGCCCAGGGCCGCTCGCCCCACTTCTCGTCGGGCACCGCCACCACCGCCGCCTCGGCCACGCCCGGGTGGTCCAGGAGGGCGTGCTCCAGGTGGACGCTGGAGATCCATTCGCCCCCGCTCCGGATGAGGTCCTTGGTCCTGTCCACCAGGCGGACGTACCCGTCGGCGTCCCGCGTCGCCACGTCGCCGGTGCGCAGCCACCCGTCCCGGAACGCCTCCCGGCCGTCCGAGCGGAAGTACCCGTCGGTGACCCAGGGGCCCCTCACCTCCAGCTCCCCCGGCGTGACGCCGTCGGCTGGGACGGGTCGTCCCTCGTCGTCCACGAGGCGGACCTCCACGAAGGGGAGAGGCGTGCCCTGGCTGGTGCGCACGGGGAGGAGGGCCTCGGGGTCCCACCCGGCCATGGCGCCCCGGGGGTGGGTGACCATCCCCACGGGGGTCAGCTCCGTCATCCCCCACCCGGTGATGATCTCCACGCCCAGCTCCCTTCGGTAGGCCTCCACCAACGCCGGCGCCGAGGGGGCGCCCCCGCTGTGGATGCGCAGCCGCGGGTCCAGGCGCCGGGGTCGGGCGCGGAGCTCGTCCAGGACCCCCATCCACACCGTGGGGACGCCGGCCGCGAACGTCACCCCCTCCTGCTCCAGGAGCGCGGCGAGGCGCTCCGGGGACGGGCGTGCCCCGGGGAGGACGAGGGTGGCGCCGGTCATGGCGGCGGCGTGGACGAGCCCCCACGCGTTGGCGTGGAACATGGGAACGGCGGGAAGCACCACGTCCGCCTCCCCCAGGCCGAAGCCGTCGGGGAGGCAGATCCCGAGGGTGTGGAGCGCGATGGCCCGGTGGGAGTAGAGCACGCCCTTCGGCTCGCCCGTGGTCCCGGACGTATAGCAGAGGCCGGCGGCCTCCTCCTCCCTGAGGTCGGGCCGCGGCGCCGTCGCGTCGCCCCCGGCCAGGAGGTCCTCGTACGACCGCCACCCGGCGGGGGCGTCGGGGCCCAGGACCACCCTGAGGCGGAGCCCGGGGAGATCCCGGGCGGCCTCTTCCACGAGAGGGACGAACTCCGGGTCGGCGAAGACCACCGTCGCGCCGGCGTGCCGGAGGATGCGGGCGATCTGGGGTGTCGCCAGCCGGACGTTCCCCGTGAGGAGGACGGCCCCCGCCGCGGGCACGCCGAAGTACAGCTCCAGGTGGGCCTGGTGGTTCCACGCCAGGGACGCCACCCGGTGGCCCCGGCCCACACCCGCCGAGGCGAGGGACGACGCCAGCGCCCAGGCACGCTCCCGGGTGCGCGCCCAGGTGGAGCGCCGCGCCCCCCCGTCGGAGCAGGTCACCACGGTCTTCGCGCCGAACAGGCCGGCGGCCCGTTCCAGGAGGGCCGGCACCGTGAGCTGGACGTCCATCATGCCACCGTTCACGCCGTTCCCCCTTCCGTGGACGACCGGGACCCGGCGCCGGGGGGTACGGGGAGGAGGAGCGTGAAGAGGGCCCCCTTCCCCGGCTCCGACGACACCTCCACCGCCCCGCCGTGGGCCTGGGCGATGCCCCACACGATGGCCAGCCCCAGCCCCGACCCCGTCCGGTCGTGGCGGCTGGCCTGCCAGAACCGGTCGAAGAGCCTGGCCTGGTCCTCCACCGGGATCCCCGGACCCTCGTCCCGCACCGTGAGCGCCACCCGGTGCGGCCCAGCGGCATGAGCCCCCAGCGTCACCGTGCTCCCGTAGGGCGCGAAGCGCAGGGCGTTGCCCAGGAGGTTGGCCAGGGCCTGCTGGACCCTGTCCGGGTCCGCGAGCACCGGGGGCAGGCCGTCGGCCACGTCCGTCCGGAAGGTGACGGCCCTTCCCTCCGCCTGGGGCTCGAAGAAGCCCGCCACCTCGGCCAGCAGCTCGCCCACGTCCTGGACCACGGGGCGCACCACCAGGGCGCCCGCCTCGATGCGGGCCACGTCCAGCAGGTTCTCGATGAGACGGGTCATGCGCTCGGCGGAGCGGCGGATGATGTCCGCCTGCTTCCTCCGGTCCGCTTCGCCCAGGGGGAGATCCAGGAGGAGGTCGGCGGCGCCCGACACCACGCCCAGCGGGTTTCGGAGGTCGTGGGAGACCACGGACACCACCTCCTCGCGGACGCGCACAGCCCGCCGCAGGGCCTCCTCCTTCTCCCGGATGGCGGTGAGGTCGGTGAACGTGAGGACGGC
The DNA here is from genome assembly GCA_045863275.1 of Gemmatimonadota bacterium. GTDB lineage: Bacteria > Gemmatimonadota > Gemmatimonadetes > Longimicrobiales > Gaopeijiaceae > SZUA-318. The sequence goes on along the minus strand of BTVB01000074.1, from coordinate 1,992 downwards.
ACCCCGAACCACCAGGCCGTCCATGAGGGGGGCCAGCGACCACTGGACGGGGAGCGGCGTCCCGTCCCGGCGCCACAGCGCGTCCTCCCCGGACCCACGCACCGGAGGGGCGGCGAGGGCGCGCAGGACCGGGGAAGCCTCCCGGGGACGGGGCTCCCCCGCCGCGTCGTGGTGCCAGAGCGTCTCGTGGACGTCCCGGCCGGTCAGCTCGCCCTCGTGGTAGCCCAGCAGCTCGCATCCCGCCCGGTTCAGGGAGAGGGCCTTCCCCTCCAGGTCCATGCCCAGCACGCCGTCGCCCGTGGCCTCCAGGAGGGCGTCCATCTCGCGCCGGGCGCGCACGGCGTCGCGGCGCCGGGCGTCGGCCTCGGCGGCGAGCACCCTCAGGCGGTTCCCCACCAGGAAGACCGCCAGAGTGGCCCCGAGCCCCACGAGGAGCAGCACCGTGGAGATGCGGCCCTGCAGGGCCCGGAGCTGCCGGGCCCGCGCGCGCCCCCCGTCCATCTCCACGCGGAGGATGCGCTCCAGCTCCAGGGTGGCGCCCTGGAGGGCCTCGTAGCGGGCCTGCTCGGCCTCGAAGTCCTCCACCATCTGGAGGCGCACCTCCTCCGAGTCGAAGGCGGGCTGGTGCACCAGGTGCCAGTTCCCGGCCACGCTGGACAGGCGCGCCAGCCGCTCCCGCACCTCCAGGTCCATCCCGCCGATGAGTCCCTGCAGCTCGGCCGTGATGTCCCGCGCCTCGGCCAGGGCCGCGCCGTAGGGCGAGCGGAAATCGGGGTCGCCCGTGAGGAGGAAGGCCTGGAAGAGGGACATCTGGCGGGCCTGGACCAGGGACAGGCGCACGCCCAGGAGGCGCGCGGGCTCCAGCACCTCCTCGATCTCCCGCTGCGCCCGGTCGGCCCGTCCACCCATGACCATGGGCACGACGGCCAGCGCCACCACCGCCACGGCCACGAAGGCGACGGCGGCGGTCGCCCCGCCCCGCGGGAGGGGCGTGGGCGCGGTGGTCTCGGTTCCGGCGGGGGTCACTCCCTTCGCTCGTCCTCCTCGAACTCCTCGTCCTTGAGCCGGAAGCTCGCGGCCAGCTCGGCGTCGGACTCGGTCCCCAGGACGCGGCCCGCGATGTATTCCCCAAGGACCGGCCCCTGCTTGAACGCCTCCGCGGAGCCGCCCCCGGCGAGCCACGCGTTGTCCAGGTCCGGGTGCTCGTCGATGATGAAGTTCGAGTCCACGCTGGACTCGTAATGGCACGCCCGGGTCTCGTTGAACGGCATCTCCGCCAGCGCGGGGAAGTACTTGCCCAGCACGTCCCGGGGCCGGGCGTGGTACTCGGCGTCGATCCAGCGGACGCTGGTGTCGGGATCGTCGCCCCGGTGCCCTCCGGTGCGGATGCGGAAGCCCCGGCTGTCGTGGGGGAGGGCGGGCCACCCGGTGACCCCCGGCACGTTGTAGCTGGGCAGGTTGGGCACCCGGTACGCCTCGTCCCCCGGGGGCGTGGCCACGTAGTAGACGTGGCCCAGGGTTCGGATCCGCAGGCGCGTTGCCATGAGCCCGGGGAAGAACTTGGGGAACCAGGGTCCCAGGGCGTACACGAAGATGCCGCCGGAAAGGCGGTCGGTGCCGTCGACGACCACGTCGGCCACCCTCCGCCCGTCCACGGCGCCCTGGGCCACCTTCCCGACCACGATCCGGCCCCCCTCCTGCTGGAAGACCCTGGCCACCGACTCGATGGCCCGGCGGGCCCGCACGACCCCCGCGCCCGGCTCGTAGAGGCCCACGTTCACGTCGGGAAGCCCGATGACGGGCCAGCGGTACCGGATCTCGTCGGCGGTGAGCACCTCGTAGGGGTGCCCCATGGCGTCCCAGTTCTCCCGCGTCTGCTCCAGGAAGGGCTCCATCTCCTCGCGCATGATGAGGTCGCCGGTGACGGAGAAGAGTTGGGGGAGCAGGTCGTCGGGGGGGGGGGCGGCCCCCGCCCACCACCCACCGATGGCC
>BTVB01000073.1:0-15505 GCA_045863275.1 Gemmatimonadota bacterium | reverse complement strand
CCCAGTCGTGGCAGGTGCCCGGGTACTCGGTGTTCGACTTCCACGGGGCCTACCGCATCAACGACCTGCTCCCGTTCTGGAAGGGCGGTGACGTGCGCCTCTTCGCCAACGTCTTCAACCTCCTGGACGCCATCTACGTCCAGGACGCCACGGACAACTCGAGCTTCAACGCGTACTACCAGTGCTCGACGAACAACCGTCCGTGCGCCCAGGACCTGGGGCACGACGCCGAGGCGTCCGAGATCTTCCTCGGCACGCCGCGGAGCTTCAACATCGGCTTCCAGGTCATCTTCTGAGTTTGGCCTGACGGCGCGCTCGCGCGCCGCGGAGCACCGGCCCCGCCGCCCGTCCCGGGCGGCGGGGCCTCTTCGTTGTCCGGCTGCTTCGAGGCAGGAACCCGACCCACGGGGTCCGAATTGCAGGCCGCATCCGGTAAGGAAGATCCCGGCACCGTTGGGGGATTTCCCGACACGGGCATCCGGGGTTGTCCTGATGGCCCCACTCGCGCGAAAACGCGCATATGTGGATCACTGTTGGACGCTCCATCGCCGCCATCCTGCCCTCCCACCCGGCGGCACCGATCCGTGCGTGGTCCCCGGCGGCTCTGCCCCCGTCGTGGTCTCGATAGAAGGAACGGTTCAGACCCGCACCGGGAGGCGTCCGCATGTACTTTCCCTCGTCCCATCCCTGGACCGAGAACGAAACCCTCGGTGAGCACCTGGAGCGCCGCGGCGTGAGCCGCAGGCAGTTCCTCAAGTACTGCGGCGAGCTGGCGGTCATGATGGGCGTGAGCCAGGCCCTGGCCCCCCGCATCGCCCAGGCCCTCCAGGCCACGCGCCGCCCCTCCGTGATCTGGCTCCAGCTCCAGGAGTGCACGGGGTGCGTGGAGAGCGTGCTGCGCACCTCAGACCCCACCATCGGCGACCTGGTCCTCGACCTCGTCTCCCTGGACTACCAGCACACCCTCATGGCCGGCGCCGGCGACGCAGTGGAGCGGGCCAAGCAGGCGGCCATGGAGGAGAACCGGGGGAGCTACATCCTCATGGTGACCGGCTCCATCCCCATGGAGGAAGACGGCATCTACCTCACCGTGGGGGGCCGTACCGGCCAGGAGATCCTCCGGGAGGCCGCGGACGGCGCGGCGGCCATCATCGCCGTGGGCGCGTGCGCCCATTTCGGGTCGGTCCAGGCGGCGCGGCCCAATCCCACCGGCGCGGTTGGCGTCGCCGACTTCATCCGGGACAGGCCGGTGGTGAACATCGCCGGGTGCCCGCCCATCGCCGACGTGGTGACGGCCACCATCGTCCACTTCCTCACCTTCAACCGGCTCCCCGAGCTGGACGGGCAGGGACGGCCCCTCTTCGCCTACGGGGCCCGCATCCACGACCAGTGCTCCCGGCGCGCCCACTTCGACGCCGGCCAGTACGTCCAGGAGTTCGACGACGAGGGGGCCCGCAAGGCCTGGTGTCTCTACGAGATGGGGTGCAAGGGGCCGGCGTGCTTCTCGCCCTGCCCCATCATCCAGTGGAACAGCCACACGGACTGGCCCATCGGCGCCGGGCACCCCTGCCTGGGGTGCACCGAGCGCTACTTCTGGGACACCATGACCCCCTTCTACGAGCGTCTCCCCGACGTGGCCGGCTTCGGCGTGGAGCGCAGCGCGGACCTCATCGGCCTCTCGCTGGCGGTGGGGGCGGCGGCGGGCGTGGGCGCCCACGCCGTGGCCACCGGCATCCATCGCATGCGCACGGGCCAGACGCCCCAGAAGAACGCAGTCGACCTGCCCACCGTGAAACCGCAGCCCACGAAGTCGGAGGAGGATCCCAATGGCTAAGGTCGTCGTGGACCCCATCACCCGCATCGAGGGCCACCTGCGCATCGAGGTCCAGGAGGAGGGCGGACGCATCGCCAACGCGTGGGCGTCGTCCACCCAGTTCCGGGGCATCGAGATCATCATGGAGGGCCGGGACCCGCGGGACGCCTGGGCCTTCACCCAGCGCATCTGCGGGGTGTGCACGGTGGTGCACGCCATCGCGTCGTGCCGTGCCGTGGAGGACGCCCTGGGCATCGAGGTGCCGCCGGCGGGCGGGCTCATCAGGAACCTGGTCCACGGCATGCAGACCGTGCAGGACCACGTGATCCACTTCTACCACCTCCACGCGCTGGACTGGGTGGACGTGGTGAGCGCGCTGTCCGCCGACCCGGCGGCCACCGCCCGCCTCGCCGCCAGCCTGTCGCCCTGGCCCAACAACTCGGCGACGCACTTCGCCGAGGTGCAGGACCGGGTGAGGCGCTTCGTGGAGTCGGGGCAGCTCGGGATCTTCACCAACGGGTACTGGGGGCACCCGGCCTACAAGCTGCCCCCCGAAGCCAACCTCATGGCGGTGGCCCACTATCTGGAAGCGCTGGACTGGCAGCGGGACGTCATCCGCGTCCACACCATCTTCGGCGGCAAGAACCCCCACCCCAACTTCCTGGTGGGGGGGATGGCGTCGGCCATCAACCTGAACGACACCGGTACCATCAACGCCGAGAGCCTCACGAAGATCCAGGGCATGATCACCCGGGCCCGGCGCTTCGTCGAGCAGGTGTATTGGCCCGACCTGCTGGCCGTGGCCTCCTTCTACAAGGAGTGGGCGGCCATCGGCGGCGGCGTCCCCAACTATGTCTCGGTGGGCGAGTACCCGGACAACGGCCAGTGGCGGGACGTCGACTCCATGTACTTCCCCCGGGGCGTGATCTTCGACCGGAACCTGGCCGAGGTGCTCCCCTACGACCACCAGAAGGTCAGGGAGTACATCACCAGCTCCTGGTACGAGTACGAGGGCGGGGACGACGTGTCCCTCCACCCCTGGGAGGGTGAGACCAGGCCCCGCTACACCGGGCCCCAGCCCCCGTGGACGTACCTCCAGGACCACGAGAAGTACACCTGGATGAAGGCCCCGCGGTACGACGATCGCCCCGTGGAGGTGGGTCCCCTGGCCCGCATGCTCGTGGCGTACGCCTCGGGGCACTCCGACGTCCAGGAGGTGGTGAACGAGGCGCTGGGGCGCCTCGGCGTAGGGCCCGAGGCCCTCTTCTCCACGCTGGGCCGGACCGCGGCCCGGGGCGTGGAAACCGTGCTCCTGGCCCGCAGGCTCGAGGTGTGGTTCAACGCTCTGGTGGACCGCATCCGCGCGGGTGACACCCAGACCTTCAACGGGGAGCGCTGGAGCCCGGACACCTGGCCCGCCTCCGCCCAGGGGTACGGCTTCCTCGAGGCCGCGCGGGGTGCCCTGGGCCACTGGGTCCAGATCCAGGACGGGAAGATCAGCCACTACCAGTGCGTCGTCCCCAGCACCTGGAACTGCTCCCCGCGGGACGCCCACGGCGCCAGCGGCCCCTACGAGGCGGCTCTCATGGACAACCATCCCCTGGTGGATCCCGAGCGCCCTCTCGAGATCCTCCGCACCATCCACTCCTTCGACCCGTGCATGGCGTGCGGCGTCCACGTGCTGGACGCGGAGGGCCACGAGGTGACGCGGGTGAGGGTGAGAGGATGACCGCGCACGCCCGGCCGGGAGAGGCCCGCTTCACCGAGGGGGCCCCCATCCAGTACAAGCGCGTGTACCTCTGGCACTGGGCCGTGCGCTCCATGCATTGGGTCTCGGTGCTGTGCGTGGTCACGCTGGCGGTGACGGGCTTCTATATCGGCAGGCCCTACTTCCTCAGCGGCGGCGAGCCCATCGACCACTTCCTCATGGGACGCTTCCGCTTCGTCCACTTCGTGGCCGCCGGCGTGCTGGTGGCTACCGCGATGCTGCGCGTCTATTGGCTCTTCATCGGGAACCGCTTCGAGCGGTGGGACGCGCTCATCCCGTGGCGGAAGGAGGACTGGAAGAACATGTGGCTCGTGCTGAAGAAGTACCTCTTCGTCGAGCCGTGGAGGGCGCCCCACTACCTGGGGCACAACCCCCTCCAGCAGATCACGTACTCGTTCATCTACGTGGTGGCCATCGTCCAGATCCTCACCGGCTTCTTCATGTACGGGCTGGCGGACCCGGGGGGCTTCTTCTTCACCGCCTTCGGCTGGGTGGGCCCTCTCTTCGGCGGAGCCCAGGTGGTCCGCTTCTTCCACCACGTCCTCACCTGGGTGTGGGCCATCTTCCTGCCGGTGCACCTGTACCTCACGGTGCGCGCCGACGTCGTGCACCAGGAGAGCCGGATCTCGTCCATGGTGGGCGGGGGCAGGTACGTCCGCGCCGACATCACGTTCATCGACGACTGATGCCGGAGGCCCGTACCGTGGTGCTCGGCGTAGGGAGCCCCCTCATGGGGGACGACGGCGTCGGCGTGGCGGCGGTGGAGCTGCTGCGCCGGGCCCTCGGCCCCGTGGAGGGCGTGGACCTGCTGGACGGCGGCACCTGGGGCATGCAGCTCCTTCCGGCCATCGAGGACGCCGAGTGCCTCCTGGTTCTGGACGCCATCCACGACGGCCAGGCGCCGGGCACCGTGGTCCGGCTGGAGAAGGAGGAGCTGCCGCGCCTCCTCTACCAGAAGGTCTCGCCCCACCAGATCGACCTGCGCGAGGTCTTCGCGGTGGCTGAGCTCAAGGGGAGGTTCCCGGCCCGCGCCGTGGCGCTGGGCGTCCAGCCGCAGGTGGTGGAGCTCCGCGACGGGCTCTCGCCACCCGTGGAGGCCGCGTTGCCGGTTCTCCTGGATGCCGCGCTACGCCAACTTAGAGCGTGGGGGCACGAAGTCCTGGAACCTCGCTGGGAGACCGGCCGTGCATGAGCTGAGCCTGGCCCTGGAGATCTGTCGCATCGCGGAGGACCAGGTGGGGCACGACGCCCTGCCGTGGGTCCGCGAGGTGGGGATCCGCGTGGGCACCGACGCCGGCGTGGAGCCCGAGAGCCTCGAGTTCTGCCTGGAGGCCCTCCTCTCCCACCCTCCCTTCGACGGCGCCCGCGTGGCCATGGAGATGGAGCCGGGCGACGACCTGCGAGTCACCTACCTGGAGGTGGAGGATGACGGTCCGCCGCATTGAGGTCCGCGAGCGCGTCATGGAGAAGAACGACGAGCTGGCCGCGGAGGTGCGCAGCCGGCTGGCGGCCCACGGTGTGCCGGCGCTGAACCTGGTCTCGTCGCCCGGTTCGGGGAAGACGCTGCTGCTGGAGAGGACCTTGCAGGAGCTGGGGAGCCGGCTGCGCATGGCCGTCATCACCGGCGACGTCCAGACGGAGAACGACGCCGACCGCCTGGCCCGCTGGACGGACCGCCTCGTCCACGCCGTGGTCACCGGGGGAGCGTGCCACCTGGACGCCCGCCAGGTGGGCGCGGCCCTCGACGACCTGGACCTGGCGGACCTGGACCTCCTGTTCGTGGAGAACGTGGGGAACCTGGTGTGTCCGGCGAGCTGGGACCTGGGCGAGACGGCCAAGGTGGTCCTCTTCTCCGTCACCGAGGGGGAGGACAAGCCCCTCAAGTATCCCAAGATGTTCCGCGTCTCCCGGTATGCGGTCCTGAACAAGGTGGACCTTCTCCCCCACGTCCCCTTCGACGTGGACCGGGCGGTGGCCTACGCTCGCCAGATCAACCCCGACCTCCAGTTCTTCTTCATGTCCGCCCTCACCGGCCAGGGCATGGAGGCCTGGTACGACTTCCTGCGGGCTCACGCCCGGGTACCGGCCCGGGCCTGATCCCATCGTGGCCACGCCCTTCCCCTCCAGCGCCCCCGCAACCCCGCCGGCGTCCCGGGCCGTGGAGGTCCGGATCAGGGGCGTGGTGCAGGGCGTGGGCTTCCGGCCCTTCGTGCACCGCCTCGCCCTCCGCCACGGCGTGACCGGATGGGTGCGCAACGAAGCCGGCTCGGTACGGCTCCTGGCGGAGGGACGCGACGACGACCTGGCGGCGTTCCTGGCCGGCCTGAGGGGCGAAGCGCCCCCCCTTGCCCGCCTCGACGCGGTGGAGGTCACGCCCGCGGTCTGGACCGGGGCCGACGGGTTCGAGGTCCTCGCCAGCGACGTCGCCCCGTTGGGGAGACTCCCCGTGTCCCCGGACGTCGCCCTCTGCCCCGCCTGCGCGGCCGAGCTCCACGACCCGGCGAACCGGCGCTACCGCTACCCCTTCATCACGTGCACCGACTGCGGCCCCCGCTTCACCGTCATCGAGGCCATGCCCTACGACCGGGAGCGGAGCACCATGGCGGCCTTCGCCCAGTGCCCCGACTGCCTCCGGGAGTACCACGACCCCACCGACCGCCGCTACCACTCGGAGACCAACTCGTGCCCCACCTGCGGGCCCCGCGTCTGGCTGGAGAGGGAGGGGGAGGTGGCCTTCCGGGACGACATGGCGCTGCGTTGCGCCGGCGACCTGTTGAGGACTGGGCGCATCCTCGCCGTGCGGGGCCTGGGGGGCTTCCACCTGGCGTGCAACGCCGGCGACGACCTGGCGGTGCGCCGGCTCCGCGCGCGGAAGCGCCGGGATGCCAAGCCCCTGGCCATCATGGTGCGCTCGCTGGACGACGCCCGGGTGCTGGCGTGCGTGGCCCCGGAGGAGGAGGACCTCCTCGCCTCGCGAGAGCGTCCCATCGTGGTCCTGGACCGGCGGGAGGGAGACGCGCTGGCTCCGTCCCTGGCTCCCGGCCTGTCCACCGTGGGCGTCATGCTGGCGTACACGCCCCTCCACCTGCTCCTCCTCCAGGAGGTGGGCGGGCCGCGGGTCATGACCAGCGGAAACGCCAGCGAGGAGCCCATCGCCATCGGGAACGACGAGGCGCGCGCGCGGCTGGGGGAGGTGGCCGACGCGTTCCTCCTCCACGACCGGGAGATCGTGGCGCGCTACGACGACTCCCTGGTGCGCTCCACCCGGGTGGGTCCGGTGTTCCTGCGCCGGGCGCGGGGATACGCACCCCTGCCCGTGCCCTTGCCCGTGCCCGCGGCGCGGCCGTTCCTCGCCGTGGGGCCCCACCTGAAGAACACCCTCACGCTGGCGGCAGGCCCCGACGCGTGGGTGAGCCAGCACGTGGGCGACCTGGAGAACCTGGAGACGCTGGCTCACTTCCAGGACGTGCTCGAACGCTTCCAGGCGCTGTTCCGCGTGACCCCCGAAGCGGTGGTGCGGGACCTCCACCCCGGATATCTCTCCACGCGGGTGGCGGAGGAGTCGGGCCTCCCCGAGCTCCCGCCGGTGCAGCACCATCACGCCCACGTGGCCGCCGTGCAGGGAGAGCACGGGGTAGGGGGGGAGCTCCTGGGGCTCGCCTTCGACGGCACCGGCCACGGCGAAGACGGGCGGGTGTGGGGGTGCGAGTTCCTCCGCGCCTCCCTCACCGGGTTCCGGCGCCTCGGGCACCTGCGCTACGCGCCGCTCCCCGGGGGCGACGCCGCCGCCCGCGCGCCCTGGCGCTCCGCCCTGGGCTACCTGTCGCTGGCGCCGGAGGCCGCCGAGGCCTTCGAGGCCGCGTTCCGAGGCGTCTCCGCCGCCGAGAGGGCCCTGGCGGAGCAGCAGATCCAGCGGCGGGTGAACGCCCCGGAGGCATCGTCCCTCGGGCGCCTCTTCGACGCCGCCGCCGCGGTGCTGGGAGTGCGGTCCCTGGCCCGCCACGAGGGCCAGGCACCCATGGAGCTGGAGTCCCTGGCGGGGCGCCTCAGGGCCGAGCCTCTCCCCTTTCCGGCGGGGCGGGGGGAGGACGGAACCTGGATACTGGATCCCCTGCCGCTCCTGGAGGCCCTGGGGGCGCTTCGACGCCGCGGCGCGTCGGTGGAGGAGCTGGCCGCCGGCTTCCACGAGAGCGTCGCCGTGGCCGCGGCTGGGCTCGCGGGGACGCTGTGCGCCGAGCAGGGGCTGGGCACGGTGGCCCTGGGCGGGGGGTGCTTCCAGAACGCGCGCCTCCTGGCGGCGGTCACGGGCCGCCTGGAGAAGGCCGGCCTCCGCGTCCTCGCGCCGCGGCGGCTGGGCCCCAACGACGGCGCGGTGAGCTACGGCCAGGCCGTGGTGGCCGCCGCCCGCATGAACCCAGAGGGGACCTGAGGTCCCCGGAAAGGAGCCGACCATGTGCCTGGGCATTCCCGGACGGATCGTGGAGATCAGCCACGACGCCGGCCTACCCATGGGCGTGGTGGACTTCGGCGGCGTGCGCCGGGAGGTCTGCCTGGCCTACGTGGCCGACGAGGTGAGCGTGGGCGACTACGCCATCGTCCACGTGGGCTTCGCCATCTCCCGGGTGGACGAGGAGGAGGCCCGCCGCACGTACGAGATCCTCCGCGAGATGGGGGAGCTGGGCGAGCTGGACTTCATCCGGGAGGCGGCGGAGGCCGCCGCGTCCGTGGACGCTCCCACGCCCGCGAGTGAGGGCGGGGACGCATGAAGTACCTCGCCGAGTACCGCGACCCCAAGCTGGCCCGGGCGCTGGTGGAGCGCATCCGCCGGCGGGCGACGCGGCGGTGGACGCTCATGGAGGTGTGCGGCGGCCAGACCCACACCATCGTGAAGCAGGGGATCAACGACGTCCTCTCCGAGGCCGTGGAGATGATCCACGGTCCCGGGTGCCCCGTGTGCGTCACGCCGCTGGAGCAGATCGATCGGGCGCTGCACCTGGCGTCGCGGCCCGACGTGATCTTCACGTCCTTCGGCGACATGCTCCGCGTGCCGGGGAGCGAGTGCGACCTCTTCCAGGTGAAGGCGCGGGGCGGAAACGTCCGCATCGTGTACTCCCCGCTGGACGCCGTGGAGCTGGCGCGGAGGACCCCCGACAAGGAGGTGGTGTTCTTCGCGGTGGGCTTCGAGACCACCGCGCCCGCCAACGCCATGGCGGTCTGGCGGGCCCGGGAGCTGGGGGTGGAGAACTTCAGCGTGCTCGTCTCCCACGTCACCGTGCCTCCCGCCATGACCGCCATCCTCGACGCGCCGGACAACCGCGTGCAGGCGTTCCTGGCGGCGGGGCACGTGTGCACGGTCATGGGGTGGACGGAGTACGAGCCGCTGGCGGCGCGGTACCGGGTGCCCATCGTCGTCACCGGCTTCGAGCCCCTGGACATCCTGGAGGGCATCTGGATGGCGGTGCTCCAGCTCGAGGAGGGGCGCCACGAGGTGGAGAACCAGTACGTGCGCTCGGTGCGCCGGGAGGGAAACGAGCCGGCCCGGGAGCTGGTGGAGCGCGTCTTCCGGCTGGTTGACCGGGGGTGGCGGGGGATCGGCGTGATCCCCGGCAGCGGGCTGGGGCTCCGCCCCGAGTTCGAGGCCTTCGACGCAGAGCGCAGGTTCGCCCTCGACTTCATCCGCGCCGCCGAGCCCGCCGAGTGCCGCGCCGGCGACGTGCTCCGCGGGAGGATCAAGCCCTTCGAGTGCCCGGCGTACGGCACCGCCTGCACCCCCGAGTCCCCCCTGGGGGCGCCCATGGTTTCGTCCGAGGGGGCGTGCGCCGCCTACTACAACTTCGGCCGCTTCCGCCAGGCGGCGGTGGGGGGGAGCTGACGTGCGGTCGCTGGCGTCGGGGCCCGTCTGCCCGCTCCCGCGGGGCGAGCACGACCGCGTGCAGCTCGGCCACGGCTCGGGGGGGAGGATGAGCGCCCAGCTTCTCCGGGAGCACTTCCTTCCCCGCTTCGGAAACCCCCACCTGGACCGCCTGGGGGACGGTGCGGTGGTTCCCGTGGAGGGAGGGGAGATCGTCCTCTCCACCGACACCTTCGTCGTGAGCCCGCTGGAGTTCCCCGGCGGGAACATCGGCCACCTGGCGGTGAACGGCACGGTGAACGACCTGGCCATGATGGGCGCCACGCCCCGGTACCTCTCGGCGGGCTTCGTCCTGGAGGAGGGGCTCCCCCTGGACATCCTGGACCGGGTCCTGGACGCCATGGCCGACGCGGCCCGAGGCGCGGGTGTCACCGTGGTCACCGGCGACACCAAGGTGGTGGACCGGGGGAAGGCCGACGGGATGTTCGTGAACACCACGGGCGTGGGCTTCCTGCACGGCGGCTTTCGGCCCCACGCCGCCCGGGCCCGCCCCGGGGACGTGGTGCTGGTGAGCGGCCCCCTGGGGCGCCACGGCATGGCCATCATGGCCGTGCGGGAGGGCTTCGCCTTCGAGAGCGAGATCGTCTCCGACACCGCCGACCTCGCCCCGCTGGTGGCGGCGCTGCGCCGGGAGGTCGGCCAGGCGGTCCACGTGCTCCGCGACGCCACGCGGGGCGGCGTGGCCAGCGCGCTGAACGAGATCGCCGGGGCGGCGGGCGTGGGCGTGGAGCTGGACGACCATGCCGTCCCCGTCCCCGGCGCGGTGCAGGCCGCGTGCGAGATGCTGGGCCTCGACCCCCTCTACGTGGCCAACGAGGGCGTGCTGGTGGCCTTCGTGGAGGCCGCGGCCGCGGGAGCGGCGCTGGACGTCCTGCGCTCCTTCCCGCCGGGTTGGGGGGGGGGGGGGGGGGGGCGGGTGGTGGAAGGCCACCCGGGGATGGTGGTGCTCCGCACGGGCCTGGGGGGCACCCGCGTGGTGGACATGTTGCCCGGGGACCAGCTTCCCCGGATCTGCTGAACGGACCGAAGCGAGAAGAAGACCCGAAGGAGGAGTGGGATATGCGCAGCGCGACGAGAGGGACGCTCCTGGCCCTGGCCGGGACGATGGCGGGGGCCGCCCCCGCGTGGGCCCACCCGGGACACGTGACCCACGGCGGGCTCTGGCACACCCTCACCCATGCACTGTCGAGCCCCTACCACGTGGCCGTGCTGGTGGCGGTTGCGGTCGTGGCGGTGGCGTGGGCGGTGGCCGTGCGGTCCCCGTCCCGTGCCCAGCGCACCGAGATGGGTGCCGACGACAGCGTGAGCTGACCTGGCCGGGCGCGTCCCGGGGCGTCCGTGCGCTGGACGTCCCGGGCCGCCCGTGCGAAGCTAACGGGCCCGTCCGCCGGGACGGCCGCCGCCCCACGCCCCGGAGTCCCGTTTGAGCGACGTCGTCGTCAACTCCCTCCTCCTGTTCACCGTCGGCCTGGTGGCCGGCGTCGTGAACGTCATCGCCGGGGGCGGGTCCTTCCTGACCGTTCCCCTCATGATCTTCCTGGGGCTCCCGCCCACGGTGGCCAACGGCACCAACCGGCTGGCCATCATCACGCAGAACGTGGGCGCGGTATGGACCTTCCACCGCAAGCGCCTCCACTCCCGGGAATGGCTCCGCCTGGGCATCCCCCCGTCGGTCATCGGCGCCGTGGTGGGAAGCGTGGCGGCGGTGGTCATCGGCGACCTGGCGTTTCAGCGTGTCCTCGCGCTGATGATGGTGGCCATCACCGCCTGGACGCTCTGGAAGCCCCTCCCCAAGGTGGCCGAGGGCGGTGGTGAGGTCCCCGGCGGGGCGCGCCGGATGGGGTACGTGGTCGCCTTCTTCATGGTGGGCGTGTACGGCGGCTTCATCCAGGCGGGCGTCGGGTTCCTGGTCCTGGCCGTCACGTCGGCCGCGGGGCTGGACCTCATCCGGGGGAACGCGGTGAAGGTCACCCTCGCGCTGGTGTTCACGCCGCTCACGCTCGTGCTCTTCGCGGCCAGCGGGAAGGTGGACTGGGTGATGGCGGTGTGGCTCGCGGCGGGGAACTACCTGGGAGGGCTCCTCGGGGTGCACCTGCAGGTGCTGAAGGGGCACGGGTGGGTGCGGAACGTGGTGACGGCGACGATCGTGGTGTTCGCGGTGCGGCTGCTGCTCGGGTAGGGGCGTTCGGGCAGGGGCTTTTCGGGTAGCGCGGCCGGCGGCCCGGGGGTCGCGGCCTCGGGGGCCGTTGCGCTTCGGGGGCTGGCTGCTCCTCCGGGTCCCCGCGTGGGTACGCTTCACTGCGCACGCTTCGCGTGCGACCCCCGCTCGGCGGCGACCCCCGGCCCGCCGGCCTCCCACCGTCCCGCTTCCCGCGCTCGTCTTTCCGACCCTCGGAACGGGGGGCCCCGGGAGGGCCCCCCGTTCCGTGGGCGGGGTGGGTGGGCAACGCTTCCTTCCCCTTGACCGTCTACAGGAAGAGTGCTTTTGTAGACCGCCAACAGGAGTGGTCTCAGGAGTCGATGCGAGGGGGGATCGGCCATGACGGAAGGGCGGATGGAGCTCCTGCAGGGGACGCTGGACCTGCTGGTGCTCCGGATCCTGGAGCTGGAGCCCATGCACGGGTGGGGGATCGGTGAGCGGATCCACCTGTTCTCCGGCGAGGTCTTCCACGTGAACCAGGGCTCCCTCTATCCGGCCCTGCAGCGCATGCGGCGAAAAGGGTGGATCCGCGCGGAGTGGCGACGGACGGAGAACAACCGCCGGGCACGCTACTACGCGCTGACCCCCCAGGGCGAAGCCCAGCTCGCGTCCGAGCGGCGGGAGTGGCGGCGGACCAGCGGGGCGGTGGAGCGGATCCTGCATGCGGCGTTGGCCGATACGTAGTCGCGACAGTCCACGAATCACCTGGGGAGGGGATGATGTCGTTCTTCGACGAGGTGGGGGCGCGGTTGCGCGGGTGGTTCCTCCGGGACACGGAGGAGAAGGAGCTGGAGGAGGAGATCCGCTTCCACCTCGAGATGGAGGAGCGGAAACTGGTGGGGGAGGGGATGTCGCCGAGCCGCGCCCGCACCGAGGCGCGCAGGCGTTTCGGGGGAGAGGATCGCATGAAGGAGCGGGCCCGGGACGAGCGGGGCACGCGCCTCCTGGAAGACCTGGCGCAGGACGTCCACTACGGGGTGCGGAGCCTCGCGCGGAGTCCCGGGTTCACGGTCACCGCGGTCCTGACCCTGGCCCTGGGGATCGGCGCCGGCACGGCGGTCTTCAGCGTCGTCGACGGCGTGCTCCTGCGACCCCTTCCCTATGGCGACCCGGATCGGTTGGTCGAGATCCGCGAGCTGGGGGAGGGACGGAGGTTCTTTCCCTCCTTCCCCAACTTCCAGGACTGGCGGGAACGCTCCGTCTCCTTCGACGCGATGGTGGCCCTGCAGCCCTTGGGCGCCATGCCCGTCCTGGGTGCCGGAGATCCCTTCCGGGCTCCCCTGGTCCTCACGAGCCGTGACCTCCTGGCCACCGCGGGCCTGCAGCCGTTCCTGGGCCGGGACATCGCCCCCGAGGAGCACGTTCCCGGAGGTCCCGACGTGGTGTTGGTGAGCCATAGACTCTGGGAGACCCGCTTCGGGGCCGAGCCGGAGCTGGATCGGATCCGATTCGAGCTGCTCGGGAACGAGTACCGTGTGGTGGGCGTCCTCCCGCCGGGCTTCGAGGTCTTCTACGAGGCCGACCTCTACCTGTCGGCGGAGCGGTGGCCCGGCACCGTGCGGAGCGCCCACGCCTACCGCGTGGCGGGAAGGCTGAAGGCCGACGTGCCGGTCTCCACCGCGAGACAGGAGATGGAAGCCCTGACCCGTCGCATGAAGGAGGAGTACGGAGGCGACACCAACGCCGAGACCGCCCAGGTCACACCTCTCGACGAGGTGCTCCTGGGGAACCAGACGCGCCCCCTCGCGCTCCTCCTGGCGGCTTCCGGAATCCTGCTCCTGGTCGCGTGTGCCAACGTGGCGGGGACGCTCCTGGCCCGGGGGACCGTACGCGGTCGCGAGTTGACCGTCCGCGCGTCCCTGGGCGCGGGTCGGGGGCGGATGGTCCGCATGCTCGTCACCGAGAGCCTCCTCCTCGCCGGGGGCGCGGGGATGGTGGGGGCCGCGCTTGCGTGGGCCGGCGTCACCGCGGCGGTCCGCATGGCCCCGGAGGTGCTGCCGCGGATGGAGTCGGTGACGGTGGACGGTCGTGTGCTGGCCTTCGCGTCGGCGGCGGCCGTGGCCACGGCACTCCTCTTCGGTCTCTGGCCGTCGCTGCGCCTCTCCCGCCACGCGTCGACGTCGGGTCTCAACGCCAGGGGGTCCACCGTCCGGGCGGGACGAGGGTGGGGCATGCTCATCGCCTGGGAGGTGGGCCTGGCGGTGGTGCTCCTCGTGGGAGCCGGCGTCCTGCTCAGGAGCCTCAACGCCATCGTCACCCTGGACGCCGGGTGGGACCCGGATGGCGTCCTGCAGATGACGTTCGCACCGCCGGCGGGGGTCTTCGACTCGCCCGACGCGGCACTGGGCTTCATCCGACAGCTCGAGTCCGACCTGGCGGGAATGCCCGGCGTGACCGCGGTGGGCCTGGCGAACCTCGGCCCCCTGGACGCCGGGAGCCAGACGGCTCCGGCGCGTGACGCCGACACCGGGGCCGCGCTCGGCGGATACGCGGGGTGGCGCCTGGTGGACGCCGGGTACTTCGAAGCCCTGCGCATCCCCCTGGTGCGGGGGCGCCTCTTCGGCCCCGGCGAAACGGGCGTGGCCGTGGTGGACGAGTCCTTCGCGCGACGCCTGTGGGGCGAGGAGGACCCCCTCGGCAGGCGGGTCCTCAGCAACTACGATCCAGACCAGACCGGCGTCGAGGTGGTGGGGGTGGTGCGCACGGCCCGGGACTGGCGCATGGACGCCGCCGAGCAGATGGAGATGTTCGTTCCCTGGTGGGCGTACGCCGGGTCGCTGCACGCCATCCGCTACGTCATCCGGACGACGGGGGACCCGCTGGACCTGGTGGATCCCGTCCGGGCTCGGGTCCGTTCGCTTGAGCCACGCATCCCGGTGGAGTTCACCACCCTCGCGTCGGAGTTCTCCAACTCCACCGCCGACCGCCGGTTCGTGGCGGCGGTGCTGGGCGCCTTCGCGGCGTCGGGCCTCCTGCTGGCGCTCATGGGGATCTTCGGGATCGTCTCCTACACCGTGGCGCGGCAACGCCGCGAGATCGGCATCCGCATGGCGCTGGGTGCCCGCGCCGGCACCGTGCGGAGCGAGGCCCGGGCGGCGGCCCTCCGGCCGGCGGCCGCGGGGCTCCTGCTGGGGTCGGCGGGGGCGGTCCTCTCGGCGGGGCTCATGGAGTCCCTCCTCTACGAGGGGATGCCGTCCCGGGACCCGGTGGTCATCGCGGCCGTGGGAGTGGCGTTCCTCGTGGCGGCGGCGGTGGCGGCGGACGTGCCGGCGCGGAGGGCGTCGGGGGTGGATCCGGTGATCGCGCTCAGGGAGGAGTAGCGAGGGCGTCCAGGTAGCGCGGCCGGCGGCCCGGGGTCGCGGCCTCGGGGGCCGTTGCGCTTCGGGGGCTGGGTGCCCCTCCGGGTCACCGTGTGGGTACGCTTCACTGCGCACGCTGCGCGTGCGACCCCCGCTCGGCCGCGACCCCGGGCCGCCGGCCTCCCATCATCCCGCTCGCCGCGCCAATCTCCTCGACCGTCGAAACGGGGGGCCCCGGGAGGGCCCCCCGTTTCGTTGGCGGGGTGGGTATTGGCCGTCGCTTCGCTCGGCTTCCACCATGTTCTTCGGGTCACCGGGTTCCTTTGGGTCCCCGCCTTCCCGTTCCCTCGGCTCGCGTGGGGGGTGCGCCCGACGGTGGGTGGCTCACCACTCATGGTCCGGCGGGCCGTGCGGGCCGGGTCATCGTGTGGCGGTGTGGGGCCCGTCGGGAGGGTGGGATGGGGGGGGGGGGGGGGGGGGGGGGGGGGGGGGGGGGGGGGGGGGGGGGGGGGGG
>BTVB01000072.1:0-15936 GCA_045863275.1 Gemmatimonadota bacterium | reverse complement strand
AGCTCTGCGCGCGACCTGCATGGTGGGAGGGCCGGGGGGCAGGCTCCCCCGAAGGGAAGCTCTGCTCGGGGGACCGGACGACCCCGAGCAGCGCAGGAGCGCCCCCGGCGCTCAGGTGGGCGGTGAATCACGAGACGGGTATGGCGCGCTCCGGTTCCCGGCGGGGGAGCCTGCCCCCCGGACCGCACAACCCAGACGCCCACCGCGCGGCGCACCGGTTCCCGGCGGAGCCTGCCCCCCGGGCCGCACAAACCGAGGCGCCCCGAGCCCGTTCCAGATTCCCGGAGGAGACGCCCTTCGCCCCCACCGCACAACCCACATGCCCCCCGCGGGTCGCGCCGGGACGGCCCGCACGCCAAGATTATCTTCCATGACGTCGGCCCCCCACCCCTCCGTCCCCCGCACCCCCACCACCCTGGCGGCGGCGCTGTACCTGGCGCTCTTCCCCCTGGGGCACCTCCCGGTCGTCCCGGTGGCCGGCGCCATGGCCACCGCGGCGGACGGGGCGTTGGTGCTGTTCCTGGCGGTGTGGGGCGCGGGCCTGTTCGCCGACCGGGGCGCCGCGCGGGGCCTGGCCCGCGTCGTGCGGGGGGAGGCGGTCCGCGGCCTTCCCTCGCGCCGGGTCCTCGTGGGCCTGCTCCTCCTCATGGCCTTCGGGGCGTGGGTGGCGGCGTCGGGGGCCTGGGGCTTCCACCCCCGGTATGCCGCCGTGAAGGGGGCGGGGCTGGCGGCCCTGGCGTTGGGGGCGGCGGCGCTCGCCACCTCGGGCCTGACGTGGCGGCGGGCGGTCCAGGCGTGGCTGGCGGGGACGGCGGCGGCGCTGGCGGCCACCGCGGTCCTCGTGGCCCTGGGATCGGCCGCGCTGAGGGAGCGCGTCCTCTACGAAGGGGGAGGGGTGGCGGGGCTCCCGTTCCCCCGCCTGGCGGGACCCTTCCTCCACCCCAACATGCTCGGGGACTACCTGGTGGTGTCGGCGCTCCTGCTCTGGGGGCTCTGGCCCGAGGTGGCGGGGCGGCGGGCCCGGGGGGCGCTGGCGGTGCTGGGTGCCGCCCTGGCCGCGGCGCTCGTCCTCACCGCCTCCACGGCGTGGGTGGGGGCGGGGGTGGCGGCGGTGGGCGTGGGCTGGCTGCTGGCCCGGGAGGGGCGGAAGGGGGTAGGGGCGACGCTGGGCCTGGCGGGCGTGGGGGTGGCGGGCGTCACGGCGGTGCTCCTCGTGGTCCCGCTGAGCGTGCGCGTCCTGGGGCTGGACCTGGCCACGGGGGCGATCCGCCCGGCGATCTGGGGGAGCGCACTCCGGCCCTTCCTCGAGCGCCCCCTCTGGGGGGTGGGCGCCTCGCCCTACGTGGCGGAGGCGCTGGATCCCCTGTGGGGGTACGTGGGGCTCTGGGACGCCCACAACGCCTACCTGTCCGTCCTGGGCCAGTTCGGGCTCATTGGCTCCGCCCTCGCCGCCGTGGGCGTGTGGCTCGTGGTGGACGGCGCGCTCCGGGCCCGGGTCCCCGGGCGCCCCCGCGCGGCCCTGGCGCTGGCCCTCACGGCGGTGGCGGTGAACGCGGTGTTCCTCGCCAGCGAGGACCTGCGGCACGCGTGGCTGCTGCTGGGGGTGGCCGCGATGGCGGGAAGCGAGGAGCGGTGACGCATCCCCCGGCTTCCGGCCTTGGCTGCCCGGTGTGCGAGGGGAGGTTGGGTGCCCGGCCCGCATTCCGGCTGGGGCGCTGGTGCGTGGTCACCTGTACGGCCTGTGGACACGGGCTGACCGACCCCCGCCCGTCTCCCGAGGAGCTCCAGGCCCTCTACGACAGGGACGCCTACTATGGCGAGCGGGGCATGGAGGCGCCCGAAGACCTCACGCCCCACCACGCCCTGCTGGACGGCCTGCTTCCGTGGCTGCCCGGCCCCTCCCTCCTGGACGTGGGCGCGGGCACGGGGGGCCTCCTGGCCGCCGCCTCCCAGCGGGGACTCCGCGTCACGGGGACGGAGTACTCGCGAGAGGCGGCGGGACACGCGGCGGAGCGCTTCGGCCTCCCGCTCCGCGTCGGTGCCTTCGGGGAAGGGCAGTTCGGGCGGGATGAACGATTCCATGGTGTGACGTTCATCCACGTGCTCGAGCACCTTCCCGATCCCGCCGCGGCCCTCCGGCTGGCCCGGCGCCTCCTCGAGCCCGGCGGCACCGTCTACGTCGTCGTGCCCAACCGGGCGTCGGTGGCGGCGAGGTTCGTCCCGCGTGAGGCCCACCGGACGTACGACCTCCCGTACCACCTCCACCATTTCACTCCCGAGTCGCTGGAGCGGATGATCGGCGCGGCGGGCCTCGATCTCGTCGAGCTGTGGCCCTCCCTCCCCGAGTCGGCGCGAAGGGTGCTGGGGTGGGCCGCCGCCGCGAAGCGCCGGATGCGCCGGACTCCCGATCCCCTGGCCCTCGGCGGCGATGGCGCTGCCCGCCCCCCCGACGGGGCGCGGGAGGGTCGGCCGGAAGGGGCCGGGCTGGCCACGCCCCCACGGGCTTCGGTGGGCGCGAGGCTCGTGGGCTGGCTCCGGGCCGTGCTGCCCGGCGGCACCATCACCGCCATCGCCCGGGCCCCGCGATGACCCAGCGCCGCGACGACCCGACGTCCCGCCTGGCCGGGAACGCCACCGTGCTCCTCCTGAGCCACGGGGTGAACACGGTGTTGGCCGCGGCGGTCGCCATCCTGCTGGTGCGCTACCTGGGGCAGGTGGAGTACGGCCTCCTCACCACCGCGTACTCCTACATCTCCTTCTTCCTCATCTTCACGTCGGTGGGGGTGGACACCCTCGTCCAGCGGGACGTCTCCCGGGAGCCGGACCGCGCCGAGGAGATCGTGGGCGAGGCCCTGGGCCTCCGGCTGGTGCTCTCCGTGGCCAGCATGGTGGCGGCGTGGCTGCTCCTGCCCTTCGTGGAGCCCACCCCCCGCCTCGCCCTCCTGGTCGTCCTCCTCACCCTCACGTTCCCCGCGTCCTTCTACTCCCTCTACCACGTGGTGTACATCGTGGAGCTCCGCCAGGGGGCCCCGAAGCTGTGGATGGGCGCGTGGTCGGTGCTGCTCTCCGGGATGAAGCTGGCCCTCATCCCGCTGGGCGCGCCGCTGGAGGCCTTCGTGGCCCTGGAGGTGGTGTCGGCGGTCGTCGTGCTGGTCATGAGCGTCTGGCTGGGACGGCGAAGCGGCCTGCGTCCGCGCGTGGGCTGGGCACCCACCCGGTGGCGCGCCCTCCTCGCGGCGTCGTGGCCGGTGGCGCTGGCCAGCACGTTCATCCAGGTCTACCTGCGCATCGACCAGCTCATGCTCTACCGGATCATGGGGCCCGGCGAGGTGGGCGTGTACGCGGTGTCGGTACGCGTGGTTGAGTTCGCCAACGTGCTTCCCGTGGTCTTCATGGGGTCGGTCTTCCCGCTCCTCTCCCGGATGTGGGTGGAGTCGGCGGAGCGCCAGGAGCGCATGTTGGTCCTGAGCTTCCGGGCGATGGCATGGGCGTCGCTGCCGCTTGCGGCATACCTGTTCCACTACGCCTTCGCCCTCATGCCGCTGGTCTTCGGAGCGGAGTTCGAGGCGAGCGTCGGGTCCATGCGGTGGCTCGCGTGGTCCATTCCGCCGACGTTCATGAACTCCATCCTCTACAACCAGCTCTTCGCCGTGGACCGCCAGCGGGAGGCCGCGGTGCTCGCCGGCGTCGCCGCGGCCCTCAACGTGATGCTGAACCTCCTGCTCATCGGGACCCGGGGCGGCGAGGGCGCCGCCATGGCCACGGTGATGGCCTACGGCCTCGTCGTCCCCCTCTCGCTGGCGGTGCCCTCGGTGCGTCGCGCCGCCGTCCTCGGCCTGTCCACGTTGGTGCGGCCCGCGCTGGCCGCCGGGAGCGCCCTGGCTGCGTTGACCCTGCTCCGACCGGGGATCCTCGCCGGGGCGGCGCTCTTCGCGGTGACGTACCCGGCGGTCCTGGTCCTCACCGGCGAGTGGGGTCCCCGGGAAGTGGCCCTGGTGCGGCGCAGCATGGGGAAGGGCGGGTGAGCCGCCCCGGCGGCGCGGGAGCCGTGGTCTTCAGCGTCTCGCGCGCCGGGGACCTGGTCTCGGCCACGGCGACGTTCGACACGCTCCTGGCCCGGCACGGCTCCCTCCGGGTGGTCACGTCTCCGGAGGCGGCGCCCCTCCTGGCCGGGGACGACCGCCTGGACGGCGTGGAGGCCGTGGCGGCCACCTCCGCCCTGGGTTGGCGGACGGCGGTGCTCGGTCACGTGGCCCGGGCCCGACGCGCGGGGCGGGTGGTGGCGAACCTGGAGGTGTACCAGCCGCGTTGGCGTTTCGTCCGCCGGCTCGCGCGCCTGGCGGCGCTCCCGGGGTACGCCCTCGACCTTCCAGGCTGGCGTGCCGAGGAGGGATCGGACGGCCCGGTGCGCCACGTCGCCGAGTTCTACGCCGCGGCGTTGGGGCTCGAGGAGGTGCCTCCTCCCCGGCTGAGGCCGGGGCCCGCGGCGCGGGGGGCGGTGGACGACGCCCTCCGGGACCTGGGCCTGCCGGCCGACGCCCCCGTCGTCGTGATGCACCCTGGCTCCCACCCGGGATGGACGGCCAAACGGGCCGACCCCGCCGTCTTCGTCGCCGTCGCCCGCGCCGCCGTCCACCTCGGCGGCGTCCGGGTGATCCTGGTGGGATCGCGCGCGGAGGAGGAGCTCTGCCGGGACCTGGCACGGGAGGCCGGCGTCGGGGACGGGGTGGCGAGCCTGGCGGGCGCCCTCGGGCTCGGCGCCCTCCCCGAGCTCATCCGCCGCGCCCACCTCTTCGTGGGGAACGACTCGGCCCCCCTGAAGGTCGCCGAGGCGGTGGCGACACGGACCGTCTCCCTGTGGACCGCCACGAGCCCGTCACGGCTCGCGCCCAGGGGGGACGGGCACCGCGCCTTCCCGGGGGACGCCCGCCCCGCCGAGGTGGCCGAGGCCGCGCTGGCGCTGCTGGCCTCGTCCCGGGGGGAGACCCATGGCGCTTGACGGGTGTAGCGCGGGGTGGGAAGCTCTATCCCGTGGATAACTCGCCGCCGACCTCCTCAGCGTAATGGCCACGCAGGCCTTCGCCCGCCCGCCGCGGGCTCGCGCCCGACAGCGCGACTTCGTGACGCAGATCATCCAGGTCGCGCTCCTCCTGGGCGTCCTGCTGGCGGGCGCCGGCGTCGTCCTCATGGTCCTCGAGGACTTCGCCGACCTCGCACCGCTCTTCGGCCTGAGCGTCGTGGGCGCGGTGGGCCTGGTATGGATGATCAGGAGGTTCGCCGAGGCGGGGGACGTTGATCTCGTCCGCCGGGCCGTGATCGCTGGGGTGCTCGTCCGCCTGGGGTTCGCGCTGGTGAACTACTACATGCTGCCGGTGTGGTTCTTCGCCCCGGACCAGATCACCTACGACAGCGTGGGCTGGCGCACCCTCCTCTACCACCGGGGCCTGGGTCCCCAGCCCTGGCAGATCCAGAATACCGCCGAGCTGGGCTACTTCTACTGGAACGCGTTCCTCTTCATGATCTTCGGGAACGCGCCGGTGGCGCCCCGCATCTGGAACGCCTTCGTCGGGACGGCGTCGGCGATCCTGGCCTACCGGATGGCGGGGGAGCTGGCGGGGAAGCTGGCGGCGCGCTACGCCCTCCTGCTGAGCATGTTCTTCCCCTCCCTGGTGCTGTGGTCGTCCCTGAACCTGCGGGACCCGGTGGTGCTCCTGGTCACCCTGGCCCTGTTCCTGGCCGTCCTCCGCTTGCGCAAGAAGCCCTCGGCGGTTCCGCTCTTCGCGGTCGTGCTCTTCCTGGGCCTCCTCGTCCTGTTCCGCGACTACATGGCGGTGATGGCGGTCTTCGGTCTGGTGGGCGCCTCCCTCGTGGGGCGGGGTCGCGGGCTCCCCATGAACATCCTCGTGGGCGCGCTCCTCCTGGGGCTGGCCATCCTCGCGTACCGGCAGTTCGGGCTCGGGTCCCAGTGGGTGGAGTCGGCGTCCTTCGAGGCCATCGCGCAGCAGCGCGAGTACATGGCCATCGGCGGATCGGCGTTCCGTCCGGGCGTCGACGTGTCTTCACCCCTCCGGGGTCTCCAGTACCTTCCCCTGGGCATCGCCTTCTTCCTCTTCTCGCCCTTCCCGTGGCAGGTGGGGAGCGCGCTGAGCATGATGACCCTCCCGGAGCAGGTGGTGTGGTACGGGCTTCTCCCGGTCATCCTCATCGGGGGCCGATACCTCGTCCGGGAGCGGTACCACCTCTTCGGCCCCATCCTGGTGTTCCTGGTCATCACGACCTCGCTGTACGCCCTCGTGGAGGGCAACGCGGGCACCGCCTACAGGCACCGGGCCCAGGTGCTCGTCTTCTTCCTGGTCATCGCCGCCGTGGGCTTGGCGGTGCGCAGGCTGCGTCGGGAGGCAGGCGCCGGTAGCGGCCCATGATCCACGCCTTCCTCGTGGGTGGGCGGGGAGGGGGAGGCGAGGAGGTCTTCCTGCGGGACCTGGTCTCGAGGCCGCCCGAGGGCGTGGTCTATCACCCCGTCTGGGACCACCACGAGTCCATTCCCGAGGCCCGTTGTGCCCGACTCGGGGAGGTCCTGCTCAACCGGCTGGTCCACCCCCTCCTGTGGCCCCTCCCGGGCTTCCGGGCCTACCGCGTCGCGTCCACCGTCGACCTGGTCCACCTGCACAACTTCCCCGCCTGGCTCGGCCTGCCCAGGGGGTGCCCCGTGGTCTCCACGGTGGGCGGGGCGGGGTACCCCCACTACATGGAGGCGTACCTCGGGTGGGCTCCCGGCGACGTGGAGGCGCGGTACCGCCGGGCCCGGCGCCTCTATCGCCTCCTGCGCGTGCGGAGCGAGCTGGCCACCCACGAGGGCGTGGACGCGGTGGTGGTCTTCTCTCCCTACGCGGCGGACCGGCTGGCGTCCCTGGGTCTGCCCCGCGGGAAGATCCACGTGATCCCGCCCGGGTTCGACATCCCGGCCCCCGCCACGCCCCCGTCCTCCGAACCGTTCACCTTCCTCCTGGTGGGACGGGACCCGGCCAGGAAAGGCGCCGACCTCGCGGTGGCCGCCCTGCAGCGCCTCCGGGAGCAGGGGGTGGACGCTCGCCTGGTGCTCGTGGGCGTCGCGGCGTATCCGGCCATGGCCGCAGGCGTGGAAGGCGTCGAGGGTGTGGGACCGGTGGACCGGGACACCCTCTTCCGCGACTTCTTCGGCCGCGCCCACGCCGTCCTGGTGCCGTCCCGGGCCGAGGGCTTCGGGTTCACCGCCGTGGAGGGGATGGGGCACGGGCTGCCCGTGGTGGCGTCCCGGCGCGACACCCTCCCCTGGATCGTCGGAGACGGTGGCCTCCTGGTGGACC
This sequence comes from Gemmatimonadota bacterium, assembly GCA_045863275.1. GTDB lineage: Bacteria > Gemmatimonadota > Gemmatimonadetes > Longimicrobiales > Gaopeijiaceae > SZUA-318. The sequence goes on along the minus strand of BTVB01000072.1, from coordinate 8,590 downwards.
CGGGGGACGCGGGGTCCCTGGGCGAGGCCATGGCTCGCCTGGCCACCGACCCGTCGACGGCCCGAGCCCTCGGGGAGTCGGGGCGCAGGCGCTTCGAGGCGGTCTTCACCCGCGTCCGGGTCCGCGAGGAGCTGGGCTCCCTCTATCGGTCCCTCCTGGACGGGAAAGCATGACGCGGACCAAGATCCTGGCGCTGGCCCCGGACCTGTCCGAGAACTCCACCCTCACGGCCTGGCAGTTCCAGGGCGCCCTGGAGGCGATGGGGTACGACGTCACGCTGGCGGGGCCGGCGTCCGCCCGCCCGTGGGTGCCCCTCTCGGAGGAGTTGGGGTCGGCGGTCCGCTTCGGCGCACCCGCGGTCTGGCCACCGCTTTCCGGGCCGGACCGGCTGGCCTCCGCCTCGGCGCTGGTCTACGCATTCAAGGCCCATCCCTCCAGCTTCGGCCTGGGCCTGAGGCTGGCCCGCGGGAGAGACCTCCCCGTGGTGCTGCATCTCGACGACTGGGATGCCGGGTTCCTGAGGGGCGGGCGGCGACTCCGTCGCGCCTGGTGGGCCGCCAGGGCCCTGTCGAACCCCGACGGTGAGCTCTGGCTGCGCGCCTGCGAGGCCCTCATCCCCCGGGCCGACGCCCTCACCGTCTCCACCCGGACGCTCCAGCGCCGGTTCGGGGGCACGGTGGTCCGGCAGGGCGTGGACACGGATCGGTTCCGGCCCGACCGGTATCCCCGGAGCGTAGCCCGCGAGCGGCTGGGGCTGGCCGCCGACCAGCCCATGGTGCTCTTCCTGGGCACGCCCCGCCGTCACAAGGGAATCGACCTCCTGCTGTCCCTGAAGGACCTCCGGAACGCGGTGTGGATCGTGGGGGCGGGGCCGCGGATCGTCGAGGAGCTCGGCCTCGACGAGGCGTCGCTGGACGGCGTGACCCTGTTGCCCCCCGTGTCGTACGAGGAGGCGGCATGGTACATGGCGGCGTGCGACGTCTTCGTGGTGCCCCAGGAGGACACGCCCTTCGCGGCCCACCAGGTGCCCGCCAAGCTCCTGAAGGCGATGTCCCTGGGGCTGGCCGTGGTCACCACCGACGTGGGCGACGCCTCCGAGCTCCTGGGTGGCGACCCCGCGGCCGGGATGGTCGTCCCGCCGGGATCCCCCGCCGCGCTGAGGGAGGCGATCTCCCTGCTGCTCGGCGACCCGGGCGCCCGGGCGGCGTTGGGAGGGGAGGCCCGAACGCGGGCGGAAGCCCACCACGGCTGGAGCGCCATGGGCCGCACGCTCGATGCCCTGGTCTCGGGCCTGGTGTCCGGAGGAGGAGCCCCCCGGGGACTCGACTTCCCGGGCGGCGGGTCCTAGCCTTCGGAAATCCCTTGGACCCCAACCCTGGAGAGGACCGTGGTGGACGCTTCCAGCCCGACCGCCCGGGCGGCGAACCCCGCGGTCCTTGTCACCGGGGCCGCCGGCTTCATGGGATCCAACCTGGTCCGCGCCCTGGTAGCCCGAGGGGGAGTCGACGTCGTGGCCATGGACGATCTCTCGGGTGGGTTCCGGGAGAACGTCCCCGACTCGGTGGCCCTCGTCGAAGGCTCGGTGACGGACGTCGCGCTGGTGGAGTCCCTCTTCCGGGAGCACCGCTTCGAGGCCGTCTTCCACCTGGCCGCCTACGCCGCCGAGGGGCTGAGCCACTTCATCCGACGGTTCAACTACACCAACAACGTCCTGGGCTCGGTGAACCTCATCAACCAGGCCGTGAACCACGGCTGCGGCTGCTTCGTCTTCACCAGCTCCATCGCCGTGTATGGAGCCGGGCAGGTACCCATGCGCGAGGACCTGGTACCCCAGCCCGAGGACCCGTACGGGATCGCCAAGCTCGCGGTGGAGCTGGACCTGAGGGCCGCTCACGAGATGTTCGGGTTGGACTTCGTGATCTTCCGGCCCCACAACGTCTACGGGGAATTCCAGAACATCGGGGACCGCTACCGGAACGTGGTGGGGATCTTCATGAACCAGATCCTCAAGGACGAGCCCCTCACCATCTTCGGAGACGGGGAGCAGCAGCGGGCCTTCAGCTATGTCGGCGACGTGGTTCCGGTCCTGGCGGACGCACCCTGGACGCGGGGGGCCCGGAACCGGGTCTTCAACGTCGGGGCGGACACGCCCTGCACGGTGAACGAACTGGCCGCGGCGGTGCGCGAGGCCATGGACGCTCCCGACCATCCCGTCCGGCACCTGGACGCGCGCAACGAGGTCGTGGTCGCCTACGCCGACCACGGCGCGGCGCGTGAGGTCTTCGGCACCCCCTCGTCGACCCCCCTCCGCGAGGGACTCGCGCGGATGGCCGCGTGGGTGAGGCAGGTGGGGTCCCGGGCCTCCCCGGACTTCGCGGGCATCGAGATCTCCAGGGGCCTGCCGCCGTCGTGGGCCGGGCCGCAGCTCTGACGGCCCGGGCGGCTCGCATGGAGCTTCGAGAGGGGCCTCGCGTGGCCGTGGTGATCGTCAGCTACGACACCCGGGAGCTGACGCTGCGCGCCGTGGCCTCGGCCTTCGACGCCCGCGACGTGGACGTGGACGTCTGGGTCGTGGACAACGCCTCCAGCGACGGCTCCGCGGACGCGGTCCGGGATCGCTTTCCCCGGGCACGCGTGCTCGCCCTCGAGGAGAACGTGGGGTTCGGGCGGGGGAACAACGCGGCGCTGGAGCGCACCGACGCTCCCTTCGTGCTCCTGCTGAACTCCGACGCCACCTTCGCCGACGCGGGCGGCCTCCGCCGCATGGTGCGGATCCTGGAGGAGGAGGCCCGCGTGGGCGTCGTGGGTCCGCGCCTGGAGAGCCCCGGGGGTGACCTGGAGTACTCGGCTCGCGCCTTCCCGGGGATCCTCGGCGAGCTGGCGCGTCGGCTGGGGCTCTTCCGGCTCATCCCCCACGCGACCCGGGCCCGCCTGCTGGGGACGGAGTTCTTCGATCACGGGCGGCGGGGCGAGCCCGATTGGCTCACCGGGGCGTGCCTCCTGGTGCGGGGGTCCGTGCTCGCCGAGGTGGGGGGGTTCGATCCCGGCATCTTCCTCTACGGCGAGGAGCTGGAGTGGTGCTGGCGGGTGCGCCGGGCCGGCTGGAGCGTGGCCTTCGATCCGTCCGTGACCGTGGTCCACCACCGGGGCGCCAGCGGAGGGACCGCGCAGGCGTGGCGGGTGCGCCTGGCCATGGCGGGGGACGCGTACAGCGTGCGGAAGCACCGGGGCGGCGCGTACTTCGCCGCGTTCTTCGCCGCCCGCTGCGTGGCGCTGGCGGGGGAGGCGCTGGCCCAGGGGCTCCTCGGCGTCCTCACGGGGAGCGCGGAGCGGCGGGCGCGGTCCGGGTGGGCGTCCATGGGCCTGGCCCAGTGGATGTCGGCGGTGTTCCGGGGCGGCTCCGCGAAGCCCGGCGCTCTCGCACGGGGGAGGCCCGCTTGAGCCCCGACGGCCAGGCCACCTCGGTGCTCTACGTCTCCTACGACGGGCTCCTGGAGCCCCTGGGCTCGTCCCAGGTGCTTCCGTACCTACGGGCGCTGGCGCGTCGGGGGTACGCCATGCGGGTCCTCTCCTTCGAGAAGGCGGCGGACCTGGAGCGGGGCCCCGCGGTGGCGGCGCTCCGGGACGAGCTCGCCGCGGAGGGGATCGGCTGGGAGGCCCTGCGCTACCACAAGCGCCCCTCGCTGCCCGCCACCGCGTGGGACGTCGCGGCGGGGCGCCGCCGGGTGGCGGCGTGGGCCCGGAGGGCCCGCCTGCACGGCGGCCGGGCCGGCCTGGTCCACGCCCGGGGCTACGTGGCGGGGCTCATGGGGCTGGCGGGCCGAGGGGCGGGCGCCCGGCTCCTCTTCGACATGCGTGGCTTCTGGGTGGACGAGCGGATCGCGGGTGGCTACTGGAGCCCCGGAGGCCTCCCGGCGCGCGTGGGCCGCTGGGCGGAGCGCCGGCTCCTCGACCGCTCCGACCACCTCGTCCTCCTGACCCGCCGGGGCGGCGACCGGGTGGCGGAGCTGGCGAGCGGGGGCGCCCCGCCTCCGTGGAGCGTGGTGCCCACGTGCGTCGACGTGACCCGCTTCCGCCCTCCCGGGGACGCCGCGGCCGTCCGGCGCGAGCTGGGCGTGGGGCCCGCCCCGGTGCTGCTGCACATCGGCACCCTCACCGGGTGGTACGACGGGCGCCTCACCATGGAGGTGGGAAGGGCGTGGACCGAGTCCACCGGCGGCTCCTTCGTGGTCCTCACCCGGCAGACGGAGGAGGCGCGACGTCTCGCCCGCGAGGCCGGGGTGGACGCCCTGGTGCGCTACGTGGAGCCCGCCGAGATCCCCCGTTGGCTCCAGGCCGGCGACGCCGGCCTGGCGCTGCCGCGGGTCTCCCCGTCGAAGGACGCGAGCTTCCCCACCAAGATCGCCGAGTACCTGGCGTGCGGGCTGGCGGTGCTGGCCACCCCCATCGGCGACGTCCCGGACTACGCCGACGACGGGTCCCTGCGCCTCTTCGGGGGCCGCGACGACGTGAAGGACGCCGTGGCGTGGCTCGCGTCGGCGGCCCGGGACCCCGAGCGCGGGGCCCGGGCCCGCGCCGTGGCGGAGGCGCGCCTCGGCGTGGAGAGCGGCGCCGACGTCCTGGAGCGGGTCTACCGCAGCCTCGGCGTGGAGCCCCGGCGGTGAGTCGCCCGCTCCGCGCCCTGGCGCTGGCTCCGTATCCCGCGAGCGCGCCCAGCACGCGGTTCCGCCTCGTGCAGCTCGTCCCGCTGCTGGCGGAGCTGGGCGTGGACGTCACCGTGCGCCCCTTCCTGGACGAGGACGCCTACGCCCGCGTGCGCGGTGGCCGCCGGGGCGCCGCCGCCGCCCTGGCCGCCGCCGTGGCCCGCCTCCCCGGCACCCTGCGTGCGGTGGGGGACCACGACGTCGTGCTGGTGCAGCGCGGCGTGAGCCTGGCGCTGGACCGGTGGCTCCCGTCGCGGCTGGCGGGAAGGGGCGTCCCCATGGTCTACGACTTCGACGACGCCGTCTTCCTCCCCCAGGAGGGAGGGCGCGGCTGGCTCGAGCGCCTCCGCGACCCCGAGGGGAGCACCCGGGCCTTCTGCCGCGGCGCCGCCGTGGTGCTGGCGGGCAACCCGTTTCTCGCGGACTTCGCCCGGGAGGCCGTGGGGCCCGACGGCCGAGACCGGGTGCGGGTGCTTCCGTCGGTGGTGGACCCGCGCCGCCTCGTGCCCGCCGGGCCGCGGCCCGCCGGGGCCCTTCCCACCCTTGGATGGGTGGGCTCGGACAGCACGATCCCGTACCTGGAGGCGCTGGCGCCGGCGCTCCGGGCGCTGGCCGACGCCGTGCCCCACCGGCTCCTGGTGGTGGCGGGCTCCCGGCGCCCCCGCCTGGAGGGGGCTGCCTTCGACTTCGCCCGCTGGACCCCCGAGGGGGAGGCCGACCTCCTGGCCTCCCTGGACGTGGGGCTCTACCCCCTGGACGACACGCCCTGGGGGCGGGGGAAGTGCGGCTTCAAGGCGCTCCAGTACCTGGCGTGCGGCGTGCCGTGCGTCGCCTCCCCCGTGGGGGTGCTCCGCGACATCGTCCGGCCGGGGGTCACGGGCTTCCACGCCACGTCCACGGCCGAATGGGTGGAGGCGTGCGCCCGGCTGCTGCGAGACCGGGAGGAGCGGGCGAGCATGGGCGGGGCGGGGCGGGCTCTGGTGGAGGCCTCGTATTCCGTGGAGGTGGCGGCGCCGCGCCTGGCGGCGGCGCTCCACGACGCCGTTAGGTTGCACCATGCCTGATACCTGTCCCTGGTGCGGATCGGCGGCCCGGCTGCCGGGCCCGTCGGCTCCCGGTCTCTCCTACGTCCGTTGCGGCGCGTGCGGGAGCGGGTACCTCGAGGATCCGGAACTCGAGTTCGACGCCTACTACGAGGAGTACAGCCCCGCGCTGGTGCGCACGCTCCCGACCGTGGTGGCGGGGCGCTACGCCGCCATCCTCGGGAGGATGGAGGCCCTCGTCCGCGGGCGGCGGCTCCTGGAGGTGGGGTGCGGCAACGGGCACTTCCTCTGGGTGGCCCGGGGGCGCGGGTGGGGGGTCTGGGGCACCGAGTTGTCGCGCCGTCACGTGGAGGAGGCGCGGGCCCTCGGGCTCGACGCCATCCACGGGGACCTGGCGCGGGAAGACCTCTGGCCGGGAAGGACCTTCGACGCGGTGGTCATGATCGAGGTCCTGGAGCACGTGCCCGACCCCACCGCGCTCCTGCGCGCCGCGGCGGCGAAGCTGGAGCCGGGCGGCGTGCTCTACCTCACCACCCCCAGCTTCGGGTCCGTCACCCGCAGGCTCCTGGGGGGGCGGTGGGGGGTGCTGGACCGGGAGCACGTGGCGCTGGCGTCGCCGGCGGGGCTGCGCTCGGCGCTGGGGGCGACGGGCTTCCGGGTCCTGCGCCTGCGGAGCCGGCACCTCTACCTCGGCGAGTACCGGAAGCTGTTCGCCCGGAGCAGGGCGGGTGGGGGCGAGCCGGCCTCCCTGTCCTCCGAGTCCGCAGCCCTCCGGGACCGCATCGAGGCGTCCAGGGGCCTCCGATGGGCCAAGGCCGTGGCCAACGGCGTCCTCGGCGTCACCGGGCTGGGCGAAGCCCTCGAGGCCTGGGCCCGGCGGGGGGGCGACGCCGGCCGGACGGCGTCGGGCTGACCATGTGCGGCATCGCCGGCATCGTGCGCCTGGACACGGCGGCTCCCCCTCCCACCCGGGAGGAGGCGCTGGCCATGGCACGGCGCATCCGCCATCGGGGGCCCGACGGCCAGAGCGCCTGGCTCTCGCCCACCGGCTCCTGCGCGCTGGGGCACGCCCGCCTCAAGGTCATCGACCTGGAGACCGGCGACCAGCCCATGGCCAACGAGGACGGCACGGTGCAGGTGGTCTTCAACGGCGAGATCTACGACTTCCCGGCGGTGCGGGCCGAGCTGGAAGCCCTCGGACACCGCTTCCGCACGCGGAGCGACACCGAGGTGCTGATCCACGGGTGGGAGGAGTGGGGCGAGGCCCTCCCCGAGCGCGTGGACGGGATGTTCGCCTTCGCCGTGTGGGACGAGCGCCGCCGCACGCTGTTCCTCGCCCGGGACCGGGCGGGGAAGAAGCCCCTGTACTGGACCCGCGCCGGCGGTCGGCTGGCCTTCGCGTCGGAGATGAAGGCCCTCCTCGCCCTCCCCTGGGTGGAGGACGAAGTGGCGGTGGAGGCGCTCCCCTCCTACCTGGCGTACGGGTACGTCCCCGGCACGCGCACCTTCCAGCGGGGCCTCGAGAAGCTCCCGCCGGCCACGTGGATGCGGGCCGACGCCGACGGTGTGGAGACCCGCGGGTACTGGGCCCTGGACTGGCGGCGCCGCGGCGAGGCGCCCACGGCCCGGGAAGCGGCCGCCGAGCTCCGCGCCCTCCTGGGCGCCGCCGTGGAGCGCCGGCTCCTGGCGGACGTGCCCCTGGGGGCGTTTCTCTCGGGCGGCATCGACTCGACGCTCGTGGTGGGCCTCATGCGGGAGCGGGTCGAGGGGCCGCTGCGCACGTTCTCGCTGGGCTTCGCCGACGACCCCACCTACGACGAGACGTCCTGGGCGCGCCTCGCCGCCCGGCGCTTCGGGACGGTACACACCGAGTTCACCGTGGAGGCCCACGCCGTGGACCTGGTGGATGCCCTGGTGGAGGCCTACGACGAGCCCTTCGGCGACTCCTCCGCCATCCCGACGCACATCGTGTCCCGCCTCACCCGGGAGCACGTGACCGTGAGCCTCACCGGCGACGGCGGCGACGAGCTGTTCTGCGGGTACCCGCGCTTCGTGGGCATGGCGGTGGCCGAGGCGGTGCCGGACTCCCTCGCCGCGCTGGGAGACCGCGTGGGGCGGTGGCTCCCCCACGCGTCGAGCTTCCGCCACCCGCTCCGCCGCTTCCAGCGCTTCTTCGCCGCCGCGGCCCTCCCTCCCGAGGAGCGCATGCTCCGCTGGATCGGCTACCTCCCGGAGGTGGAGGGCTACCTCCGCCCCGAGGTGATGGCGGGCCTCTCGCGCGAGGCCCTCACCGTGAGCTTCCGGGAGGCGTGGAACCGCTTTCCCGGCGAGTCGGCCCTCACGCGTGCCCTGGCGCTCAACTTCGAGACGTACCTCCCGGAGGACCTCCTGGTGAAGGCGGACCGATGCTCCATGGCCCACGGCCTCGAGCTCCGCTCCCCCTTCCTGGACACCGCCCTCATGGAGTTCGCCGCGGGCCTCCCGGACCGCCTGCGCTACCGGGGCCGGACGCTGAAGTGGCTCCTCAAGAGCGCCTTCCCCGACCTCCCCCCGCCGGAGATCGCCCGGAGGGGCAAGTGGGGGTTCGGCGTGCCCCTCCCCATCTGGTTCCGGACCCACTGGCGCGGCCTCTTCCAGGAACGTGTCCTCGCCGCCGACGCCCGCCTGTGGGCCTGGCTTCGGCGGGAGCCGGTGGAGGCGCTCTGGCGGGCGCACCTCGCGGGGACGTCGGACCACGGCCACGCCCTCTGGGCCCTTCTCTCCCTGGAGAGCTGGCTGCGGCGCAAGGGCTAGGTGTTGCAACCAGGGACGTTGTTCACGAGTTGGGTGAGGCGTCGCTGAGGA
>BTVB01000071.1:0-17910 GCA_045863275.1 Gemmatimonadota bacterium | reverse complement strand
AACGGGTCGGTGAGGACCTCGTGGTGCACGACGACGCCGCCGGCGGTGACCAGGGCGACGCAGAATCGGCTGCCGGGCCGGTCCCCGACGCTGGCCGGGAAGGGGAGGATCGCCGCCTCCCACGGTCCCGCGCCGGGGGCGCCGATGTCCGGAGGACGCCGCTCCACCCCCGGCGTTCCGGCCTCGGGGAGGCAGCAGTGCTTGTACTTGCGGCCCGAGCCGCAGGGGCACGGGGCGTTGCGCGAGGGAGGTGTGGTCACGGGCGGCACGCGCGACGGAGGTGGACGGCGAGGGGAAGATACGGGCCCGGGGAGGCGCGGGCACCCCGGGGAGGCCCGGACGGACATCCGGCGGCCCGCGCAGGGGGCCCAGCTTCGGGGGCGGAGGGACCTGGCCGCTGACAAGGAGGAGCCTGTGCGATATGTTGGTAGTATGAAGCAGAAGACCTCGATCACACTCAGCGAGGACCTCCTTCGGCAACTCGACCGGAGCGTGGGACCGGCAGGGTCGCGCTCCGCCTACATCGAGCGCGTACTTCGCCGCCACTTCCGCCGGAAGGAGCGGGCCGAGGCGCAGGCCCGGGACGTGGAGATCCTCAGCCGCTCGGGAGCGCGTCTGAGTCGGGACATGGAGGACGTCCTTCAGCTCCAGTCCCCCTGGGACGGGGACGCCTGAGGGGGGGCCCAGCGTGCGCCGTGGCGACCTGTACCGCGTGCGACACCCCTCGGGAGACCCGAAGCGGTCCCGGGTCTTCGCCGTGGTGAGCCGCCCGGCGCTCCTGGCGTCCGGGTTCTCCACCGTGGTGTGCGCCCCGGTCCTGACGCATGGGGAGGGTCTCACGACGCAGGTGCCCGTGGGCCCGGAGGAGGGACTGAAGCACGGAGGCTGGATCTTCTGCGACGGCCTCGCGAGCCTCGAGAAGGGGCGCCTCACGGACTACGTGGGATCCCTGGGGCCAACGAAGACCCGGGCCCTGAACGCGGCGCTGCGGTCGGCGCTGGCGCTGGGGTAGCCCTCCCTACCCCTCCAGCTTCCTCAGCGACACCTCCAGCCGGTACGCGTCCACCCCGCCCTCCGTGTCCAGGTGGTGGCGGAGCACCTCCCCCATGCGCCCGTCCCCTCCCGGCCCCTCCACCACCAGCACCGAGTGGGCCTCGGTGTCGGCCAGGGCGTGGCGGAGCGCCGCCTGCCCCCCGAAGAGAGGGAGTGCCCCCAGCGACGTGCGGGCCACCGCCGCCGTGGGCGACGCCACGGCCACGGGGCGCAGCAGGGGCGCCCTCAGCCGGGGGAGCTGGCGCACCGCCAGCTCGGCGTCCTCCACCCGGGCCAGCACCACCACGGGGATCCCCTCCTGGGAGAAGCGCCGGGTGGTACCCTCCAGGAGGCGGAAGGAGAAGCGGGCACCCACGGTGAGGAGGGAGCACACGAGCAGGTCGATGGCCACCACGCCCCGGGACAGGCCCACCCGCTCCACCATGAGGAGGAGGCCGGCGGCCATGAGCGTCCCCAGGACGTTGGCCCGGAAGACCTTGAGGGCGTCGTAGAGGCCGAAGGTGGCCCAGGGCGTCCCGTACACGCCTCCGAAGACGAAGGCCAGGACCTTCACGCCCACGTAGAGCACCACCGTGGTCTGGAAGTACGGTAGCTCGGCGGGAAGCTCCGCCGGCTCCCACCGGATGAGGTACGCGGCGTAGTAGGCCAGGGAGATCCAGACGCCGTCCATGAAGAGGGCCAGCACGGGGTAGCGGCGCTGGCTCTCGATGAGGAAGCGGTACAGGGTGAGCTTCTCCCCCGCCCCCTCGTCCAGGGCCCGGAAGCGCACGGCCAGGAGGTAGGCGCCCATGAGCGTCACCATCCCCACGAGCACGCCCCCCAGGAGGAGCGCCGTGCCCCGCTCGGCGGAGCGGAGCAGCAGGCCGATGGCGCCGCCGGTGGCCGCCATGCCCCACAGCAGCCAGAGGGTGGGCTCCTCCGCCATGCCCAGGGCCACGAAGCGGTGGGACGTGTGGTCCTTCCCGCCCTGGCTCACCGGGCGCCCTTCCAGGATGCGTCCCACGGTGACCAGCGTGGTGTCCACGATGGGCACGGCCAGGAGGAGCACCGGCGCGGCCAGCACGGCGGCCAGGCTCCGGGAGAGGCCGGGTCCGGGGGCCAGCGCCAGCCCCGCCAGGAAGAGGCCGAGGAAGTGGGACCCCGAGTCCCCCATGAAGATGCGCGCCGGCGGGTAGTTGTGGGCCAGGAACCCCAGGAGGGCGGCGGTGAAGCCCACGGCCAGGATGCCCAGGCCGGGGCTCCCCTCCAGGATGAAGATCACCGCCAGGTACGCGCCGGCGATGGCCGCCGTGCCCCCGGCCAGCCCGTCCATGTTGTCCAGGAGGTTCACGGCGTTGGTGAGGCCCACGAACCAGAGGAGGGACAGGGCGGCGTCCACCAGGTAGACGCCGGTGAACCAGACGCCGATGCCGCTGAGGAGCAGGACCAGCGCCGCCGCCACCTGGCCAAGGAGCTTGGGCAGCGGCGGCAGCCGGAGGAAGTCGTCCACCAGCCCCACGAGGAAGGCCAGCGTGGACCCCAGGATGAGCCCCTCCCACGTGGAGAGGGGGAGCACGGCCTGCGCGGGGCGCGCCACCAGCCCCTGCACGCCGTTGGGATCGACGAGGTAGCCCACGCCCACCGCCAGCCCGAAGCCCAGGAAGATGGCCACCCCCCCGATGGCCGGCGTGGGCCGTTTGTGCCACCGGTCCGACTGGACCTGCCGCACCATGCCCCCGGCCATGGCGGCCCCGCGCACCACGGGGGTCAGGACCGCGGTGAAGACCAGGGCCAGGCCAGCGACGATGCCGCCCAGGAGGATGGGGCTCATGGATGCCGGGGGTGGGGGGAGGGCGCTTCAAGAGACAGGAAGTGCGGCGCGGTCGCAAGCGCGCCTTTACGCCGCCCCCTTTCCCCCGGATACTACCGGCCATGAGGGTCCTCGTCCTGGCCTACGACTTCCCCCCCTACGTGTCGGTGGGGGGGCTCCGCCCCTGGTCCTGGTACCGGTACCTGGGGGAGTTCGGCGTGGAGCCGGTGGTGGTGACGCGGCAGTGGGAGAACCGGTACGGCGACGAGCGGGACTACGTCGCGCCCAGCGCCACCCGCCGCGTGGAGGTGGAGCGGAGCTCGTGGGGCACCCTGGTCCGGACGCCGTACCGGCCCAACCTGGCCAACCGGATCCTGCTCACCCACGGCCCCGACCGCTTCGCGCTCCTCCGGCGCGCGGTGTCCGGCGTCCACGTGGTGACGCAGTACTACCTGCCCACGGGGCCGAAGTCGGGCCTGTACCACGGGGCCCGCGGGTACCTGCGCCAGCACCCCGTGGACGCCATCGTCGCCACCGGCGACCCGTACGTCCTGTTCTGGTACGCGTCGCTCCTCTCCCGGGAGTTCGGGATCCCGTGGGTGGCCGACTTCAGGGACCCGTGGTCCCAGGACCAGGCCCGCTTCCGGGAGGGGTTCGCCAAGCGCTGGGCGGAGCGCGTGGAGCGGCGCACCGTCGCCACCGCCGCCGCCGTCACCACCGTGGACGTCTCCTTCCGCGACGGCCTGGTGGGCCTTCACCGGGACAAGCGCGTCGAGGTCATCCCCAACGGGTACGACCCCGAGGCCCTCCAGGCCGCCGAGGACGTGGAGCAGGACCCGGACACGTTCACGCTGGCCTTCGCGGGGACGGTCTCGCCGTGGCACCCCATGGAGAGCGTGTGCCGGGTCCTGGACGACTTCGTCCGGAGCGACCCGGCCCTCCCGTTCCGCTTCCACCTGGTGGGCGTGGTACGGGGGGCGGCGTGGGAGGAGACCCTGCGGACGGGGTTTCCGGCCCTGGCGGAGCGGACCACGTTCACCCCGCGGCTCCCCAACCCGGAGGCGGCGAGGGTCCTGGCCCGCGCCCACGCCCTCCTCCTCTTCAACATGTACGCCCACACCGGGACCAAGATCTACGACTACCTGGCGCTCCGGCGGCACGTCCTCCTCTGCTACGCCGACGACCCCGAGAGCGAGGCGCTGCGGGCCCGCCACTACAACGTGGCCACGGCCCCCGGCGCCGACGACCGGATCGTCGAGAGCATGGTCCGCCAGGCCCGGGCGGGCACGGTGGTGAAGGACGCCCCCCACCTGCGCCGGGTCCTGGGCGAGCTGGGCGCCGAGTTCCGCGCGAAGGGGGCCCTGGACTGCCCGTCGGTGGACGTGGAGGGCTACTCGCGACGCGCCCAGGCGGGGCGCCTGGCCGAGCTGCTCCGGGAGGTGGCCCGATGAGCGACGTCGCCGTCGTGGACTACGGCATGGGCAACCTCCACTCGGCCCTCAAGGCGTTCCGCCGCCTGGGCGCCGAGCCGGAGGTGGTGGCGGCCCCCGGGGGCGTGGCGTCCGCCCGGCGCCTCGTCCTCCCGGGGGTGGGTCACTTCGGGCGGGCCATGGCCAACCTGGAGGCGTCGGGGCTCCGGGGCGCGCTGGACGAGGCGGTGCTGGGGCGGGGCGTCCCCCTCCTGGGGATCTGCCTGGGCATGCAGCTCCTGGCCCGCCACAGCGAGGAGGGCGACGCCGCGGGGCTGGGGTGGATCGACGCCGACGTGGTGCGCTTCCGGGTGAGCGACCCGCTCCGCTTCAAGGTCCCCCAGATGGGGTGGAACGCCATGCGGCCCACCCGGGAGAGCCCCCTCACCCGGGGGCTCCCCGACGACGCCGAGTTCTACTTCGTCCACGCGTACCACCTGCGCTGTCCCGACCCGGCCCCGGTGCTGGGCGAGACGGTGTACGACTACCCCTTCGCCTCCGCCGTGGGGCGGGACAACGTGCTGGGCGTCCAGTTCCACCCGGAGAAGAGCCACGACGCCGGCGCCCGGCTCCTCGCCAACTTCCTGGCCCTGTGATGTTCCGCCCCCGGGTCATCCCCGTGCTCCTCCTCAAGGGCAAGGCGCTGGTGAAGACGCGCCGCTTCCGCGACCCGACGTACATCGGCGACCCGGTGAACGCCGTGCGGATCTTCAACGAGCTGAAGGCCGACGAGCTGGTCTTCCTGGACGTCCTGGCCTCCAGGGAGGGGCGCACCGTGCCCTTGGACTTCGTCCGCCGGGTGGGCGAGGAGGCGGCCATGCCCTTCGCCGTCGGCGGGGGGATCCGCACCGTGGAGGAGATCCGCGCGGTGCTGGGGGCGGGGGCGGAGAAGGTGGTGCTCAACACCCACGCGGCCACCCACCCGGACTTCATCCGCGAGGCGGCCGACGCCTTCGGCTCCTCCACCATCGTGGTGTGCATGGACGTGAAGAGCCGCTTCGGGCGCCTCCGCACCTGGATCCGGGGCGGGACGCGGGCCACGGGGCACACCCCCGAGGCGTTCGCCCACCTGGCCGAGGAGATGGGCGCCGGCGAGCTGGTGGTCCAGTCCATGGCCCGGGACGGGACCATGGAGGGGTACGACCTGGAGCTGGTGGCCCGGGTCTCCCGCGCCGTGACCATCCCGGTGGTGGCGCTGGGAGGGGCGGGCTCGGTGGAGGACCTCCGCCGGGGGTGGCTCGAGGGGCACGCCTCGGGGCTCGCGGCGGGGAGCCTGTTCGTGTACCAGGGGAAGCAGCGGGGGGTGCTCATCAACTACCCACGGCGAGGGGAGCTGGGCTCGTGAACCAGGCGGCGGGCGCATGGCGCCAGTGCGAGCGGTGCGTCATGGACACCTCGGACCCGGACATCACCTTCTCCGCCGAGGGGTTCTGCAACCACTGCACCGACTACTTCGACCGCCTGGCCCACCTCAGCTACCGGGGCGCCGAGTCGGACCGGCAGCTCGAGGCCCTGGTGGAGCGCGTGCGCCGCGCCGGGCGGGGGCGGGACTACGACTGCGTCGTGGGCATCAGCGGCGGCGTGGACTCCTGCTACGTGGCCCACCTGGCCCGGACGCTGGGCCTCCGCCCCCTGGCCGTCCATATGGACAACGGGTGGAACTCGGACACGGCGGTGCTGAACATCAAGCGCGTGGCCGACCACCTGGGCATCGACTACCGGAGCTGGGTGGTGGACTGGGACGAGTTCCGGGACCTCCAGCTCGCCTTCCTCAGGGCGTCGGTCCCAGAGATCGAGACGCCCACCGACATGGCCATCCCGGGAGCGCTGCACCGCATCGCCGCCGAGCACGGGGTGCGCTTCATCGCCAGCGGCGGCAACTACGCCACCGAGGGGATCCTCCCCGCCGCCTGGCACTACAACGCCAAGGACCTGAAGTACCTCCGCGCCATCCACCGCCGCTTCGGCAGCGGGAGGCTGGCCACCTTCCCCACCTTCGGGTGGCGCGAGGAGGCGTACTTCAAGCTGGCCCGGGGGATCCGGCTCATCTACCCGCTCAACCACGTCCCCTACAGCCGGGAGGAGGCCACGCTCCTCCTCCAGCGGGAGACGGGGTGGGAGGACTACGGCGGGAAGCACTACGAGTCGCGCATCACCGGCTTCGTCCAGTCGTACGTCCTGCCCGAGAAGTTCGGCATCGACTACCGGAGGGCCACGCTGTCCACGCAGATCTGCGCCGGCGAGGTGGGCCGCGACGAGGCGCTGGCCGTCCTGGAGACGTCGCCGTACGACGACGCCCGGGTGGCGCGGGAGAAGGAGTACGTGGCCAAGAAGTTCGAGATCGGCCTCGGCGAGCTCGAGGCCATCCTGGCCGAGCCCCCCCGGAGCTGGCGCGACTACCCCAACGACCGGGGGAAGCTGGAGCTCCTCTACGGGGTGTACCGGCGGTACTTCAGCCGCCGTTGACCCGCGGGAGGGCGCGGGAGGGCGCGGGGCTCCCGCCTACCCGCCGTACTGCTCCCGGTGATACTCCCAGTACGCGCCGCTCTGCACCCGGCGCCACCAGTCCTCGTTCTCCAGGTACCAGCGCACCGTATCCGCCAGTCCCTCCTCGAAGGTCACCGAGGGTCGCCACCCCAGCTCGGCCTCGGCGCGGCCGAAGTCTATGGCGTAGCGCCGGTCGTGGCCCTTGCGGTCCTTCACGTGCTCGATGCGGTCCTCGGGCTTGCCCAGAGCCCGCAGCAGCGCGCGCACCACGCTCAGGTTCGTGCGCTCGGCGTCGCCGCCGAAGTTGTACACCCGTCCCGCCCGGCCCTCCTCCGCCGCCGCCACGATCCCCCGGCAGTGGTCGACGACCTGGATCCAGTCCCGCACGTACAGCCCGTCGCCGTACACCGGCAGCGCCCGGTCCTCCCGGGCGTGGGTGATCATGAGGGGGATGAGCTTCTCGGGGAACTGGTACGGGCCGTAGTTGTTGGAGCACCGCGTCACCACCACGTCCATGCCGTGGGTGGTGTGGTACGCCAGCGCCAGGTGGTCGGAGGCGGCCTTGCTGGCCGAGTAGGGGGAGCGGGGCGCCAGCGGCGTGTCCTCCGTGAAGCGGGGCGGCGAGGGGTCGCCGTCGTCGGGGTCGCGCCAGGGCAGCTCGCCGTACACCTCGTCGGTGGACACGTGGACGAAGCGCCCCACCCCCAGCTCCAGCGCCGCCGCAAGCAGGGTCTGCGTGCCCAGCACGTTGGTGCGCACGAAGGGCGCGTCGGAGAGGATGGAGCGGTCCACGTGGGACTCGGCGGCCAGGTGGAGCACCAGGTCGGCGCCCTCCATGGCCGTGCTCACCGCGCCCGGGTCGCACACGTCGCCGTGGACGAAGCGGTACCGTGGGTGGTCCTCCACGTCGGCGAGGCTCTCCAGGTTCCCTGCGTAGGTGAGGGCGTCCAGGTTCACCACCTCCGCGTCGGGCCGGTGCTCCAGCAGCCACCGCACCAGGTTGGAGCCGATGAAACCCGCGCCGCCCGTGACCAGGATCTTCACCGCGTCATCCCTCCGCCGCGTGGGGGTCGTCCTCGTGGGGGCTCACCCGGCCGGCGCGGAACCCCGCCAGCACCGGGTTCCCCCCCTCTCCCGCCACCAGGTTGGCGGCGCGGTGCAGCGAGGCGATGGTGCCGGCGTCGGTCCACCACCCCTCCAGCACCTGGTGCTTCATGGCGCCCCAGGCCACGTAGCGGTTGTTCACGTCGGTGATCTCCAGCTCGCCCCGGGCCGAGGGCGACAGGGCGCCCACGATGTCCCACACCCGGCCGTCGTAGAAGTAGCACCCCGTCACCGCCAGGCGCGTGGGGGGGTCCTTGGGCTTCTCGATGATCTCCACCACCCGGCCCCCCTCCAGGCGGGCCACGCCGAAGCGCTCCGGGTCGGGGACCTCCTTGAGGAGGATCTGGGCCCCGGTGGGGTCGGCGCGGAACGCGTCCACCGCCGGCGAGATGGGGTGCTGGAAGATGTTGTCCCCCAGGATCACCACCACCGGGCCGTCGTCGGCGAAGTGGCGGGCCAGCCCCAGCGCCTCGGCGATGCCCCCTTCCCCGTCCTGGTACGCGTAGGCCAGGTGCTTGAGGCCGAACTCCTGGCCGTTGCGCAGGAGCTTGAGGAAGTCGCCGGCGTGGTTTCCGCCGGTGACCACCAGGATGTCCTCGATGCCGGCGTGCACCATCTGCTGGATGGGGTAGTGGATCATGGGCCGGTCGAAGACGGGGAGCAGGTGCTTGTTCGTCACCCGGGTCATGGGAAGCAGGCGCGTGCCCAGCCCCCCGGCGAGGATGATGCCCTTCATGCGAACTCCTTCAGGCCGTCACGGCGTGACATCGAGGACCTCCAGGTGCCCTTGTCGGGCGTAGTCGAGAAGACCAAGGGTCAAACCTCCTCCAGGTACCGTCGCAGGTCCTCCCGCCACCCGGGAAGGGGGCGGCCGAGGAACGCCTCCGTGGTGCCCACGTCCAGCACCGTGTAGGGAGGCCGCCGGGCGGGCTCGGGGAAGGTGCCGGTGGGCACCCCCTCCAGGGGCACGTCCAGCCCCCGGATGCGCACCGCCTCGCCGGCGAAGTCCAGCCGCGTGGCCGCGCCGCCCCCCGAGGTCACGTGGTAGATCCCCCGGGCGCCCCCCTCGAGGAACGAGACCAGCGTCGCGGCGGCGGTGCGGGTCCAGGTGGGCGTGGAGAACTGGTCGTCCACCAGGCGGAGGGGGTGGCCCGCCTCGGCCCGGGCCACCATGGCGTCCACGAAGGAGCGGCGGGCCGCGCCGAAGAGCCAGCTCACCCGGGCGATGACGAAGTCGGCCCCCGAGGCGGCCACCGCCCGCTCCCCGGCCAGCTTGGTGCGGCCGTAGTGGTTGGCGGGCTCGGGGTGCTCGCCGGGCCCCCAGGGCACGGCGTGCCGCCCGCCGAAGACGTAGTCGGTGCTCACGTAGGCCAGCACGGCGCCCACCGAGCGGCACGCCGCCGCCACGTGGGCCGCGCCGTCCCGGTTCACCCGCATGGCCAGGGCCGGCTCCTCCTCCGCCCGGTCCACGGCGGTGTAGGCGGCGCACTGCACCACGGCGTCGGGCTCGTGGCCCCGGATCACCGCCTCCACGGCCAGGGCGTCGGTGACGTCCAGGTGCTCCCGGGCCAGGCCCAGCGCGTCGTGCCCACGCGCCTCCGCCAGGGCCAGGACGTCGGCGCCCAGGAGGCCCCGGGCGCCGGTGACGAGGATCCTCATCGCCCCTCCCGGGCGCCGGCATAGAGGGCCGCCAGGTCCCGGGCCAGGCGCGCCACCGAGTACCGCTCCACCACCGCGGCCCGACGGGGGGCGCCCAGGGGAGGGGCCTGGACCGCATCGACCATCGCCCGCCCCCAGACGTCGGCGCCGGCCTCCCTGCCCAGGAGCACCCCCGCGGCCACCTCCTCCAGCACCTCCCCCACCCCGCCCACGTCCCGGGCCACCACGGGGACGCCCGCCGCCAGCGCCTCCAGCACCGCCACCGGCGTCCCCTCGTCGTGGGAGGTCAGCGCCAGGGCGTCCAGGGCCGCGTACACGTCGCGCAGCTCCTGGCGCCATCCGAGCCACAGCACGGCGTCCCCGAGCCCCAGGCGGGCCGCCAGGGCCTTCAGGACGTCCTCCCGCTCCCCCGAGCCCACCACCACGCCCACGAGGTCGGGGTGGGCCCGGCGGGCCGCCGCCAGGGCCTCGAGGAACAGCTCGTGGTTCTTGATGGGCACCAGGCGCCCCACGATCCCCACGGTCCGCGCCCCCTCGGGCACGCCCAGTGCGCGCTTGGCCCGGACCCGCCCCTCCTCGTCCCGGGACAGGGCCCGGAAGCGCTCCAGCTCCAGCCCCAGGGGCACGACGGCGAACCGCTCCGGCGGCGCCACGCGGAGGCCCTCGGCCATCTCCCGGGCCTGGCGGCGGGTGAGGACCACCAGGCGGCTGGTGGACCGGGCGAGCTGCCGCTCGATCTCCAGGAAGAGGCGCGTCTTCCAGGGCGGGAAGTACCCGCCTCCAAGGACGTGGCCGTGGAAGGTGTGCACCCGCACCGGCACCCCGGCCAGGAGCGCGGCGAGGCGCCCCAGCGTCCCCGCCTTGGCGGTGTGGGTGTGGACCACCGCCGGCCGCTCCCGGCGGAAGAGGCGGTAGAGGGCCCAAAGCGTGCGCAGGTCGTCGAGGGCGCTGATCTCCCGGGACATCTCGGGAAGGACCGTCACCTCCACCCCCCGCTGGGCGGCGTAGTAGCCCATGTCGCCCTCGGTGGCGGGCACCGACCCGGCCACCAGGCGCGTGCGCCAGGGGCCGTGGTTCATGGCCCGGGTCAGGTTCACCACGTGCATGGCGGGGCCGCCCACGTTCAGGCGGGCGATGACCCGGTGGATGAGGAGGGGGGGCGTCATGGGAGCGGCGCGCGCGGCGGCCGCCTCAGGCCGCCGCCACGGCCCGCATGTGCTCCGCGGTGGCGTCGATGATTTCGTCCAGCCCGTGCTCGGCCTCCCAGCCGATGAGCGCACGGATGCGGGTGGTGTCGGGCTGGCGCCGCTCCATGTCCTCGAAGCCCTCGCCGTAGGCGACGTCGTAGGGAACGGTCTCGATGGGCGAGTCGGACCCCACCCGCTCCTTCACGCGCCGGGCCAGCTCCAGGATGGTGACTTCCTCCTCCGACCCGATGTTGAAGGGCCGCCCCCACGCCCCCTCGTGCTCCAGGAGCCCGAGGACGGCGCGCACGGTGTCGTGGACCAGGCAGAAGCAGCGGCGCTGCTCGCCGGTGCCGAAGACCTTGATGGGCTCCCCCCGGAGCGCCTGCCCCACGAAGTTGGGGAGCACCATGCCCCACTGCCCCGTCTGGCGGGGCCCCACCGTATTGAAGAAGCGCCCGAGGATGACGGGGAGCCCCTTCTCGTGGTGGTAGGCCAGCGCCAGGAACTCGTCCAGCGCCTTGGTGCAGGCGTACGCCCACCGGCGGTGGGTCGTGCTCCCCATGATGCGGTCGTTCTCCTCGTGGAGCTTCTCCCCGGCCTTGCCGTAGATCTCCGACGTGGAGGCGACGAAGAGGGGCCTCCCGTGGCGCTCGCAGCAGTCCAGCACGATCTCGGTGCCGCGGACGTTCGTGGTGATGGTCTCCACCGGCGCCTCGATGATCTTGCGCACGCCCACGGCGGCGGCCAGGTGCACCACCCGGTCCACCTTGGCCACGGTCTCGTGCATCATGGGCCAGTTGAGGATCGTGTCCACGTTGAGGTGGAGCGCCTTGTGCTGGCGCACCGCCTCCAGGTTGGCCAGGGCGCCGGTGGACAGGTCGTCGACCACGAAGACCTCGTCACCGCCCTCGAGGAGTCGCTCGACCAGGTGGGAGCCGATGAAGCCGGCGCCGCCGGTGACCAGGGTGCGCATGGGGGCTCCTCCAGGGTGGGTGGGCGCGGTGGCCGGAAGTTAGGGGGTGGGCGCCCCCGCCGCGACGGTCACGAAGCGTACAGCTCCGCCCACCGGTCGGCGATGCCGGCCACGTCGTAGGGCTGGGCCGCCTCGGCGCAGAGCCGGGCCACGCGCGTGCGGGCCCCCTCGTCCTCGAGGAGGTCGAGGACGTCGCGGGCGAAGCGGTCGGCGGGGCCCGAGGTCAGGGCCGGGTAGCGCCGGGCGCCCGGGTCCTCCGGGTCGGCCACCCAGCGCAGCACGGGGAGCCCCAGCGTCATGGCCTCCACGCCCCCCCGGCACCAGCCGGGCCAGGTGCCGGCGTCCACCACGGCCTCGGCGGCGCGGAGCGCCGTCTCCCGCTCCCGGGAGGCGCCCACGAACACCACCGAGTCGTCCAGGCGCAGGGACTCGGCCTGCCAGCGCACCGCCCCCTCCTCCGGGCCCTGGCCGTGGATGAAGAGGCGGAGCCCCGGCATCTCGGTGCGGG
The DNA here is from genome assembly GCA_045863275.1 of Gemmatimonadota bacterium. Taxonomy (GTDB): domain Bacteria; phylum Gemmatimonadota; class Gemmatimonadetes; order Longimicrobiales; family Gaopeijiaceae; genus SZUA-318. The sequence goes on along the minus strand of BTVB01000071.1, from coordinate 5,681 downwards.
CCATGGCGAAGCCCTCCAGCGCCTGCGACATGCGGGCGCCGTCGCGGAAGTCGGAGAAGAGGAGGACGGCCCGCTCGCCGTCGGCGAGGCCCAGGTGGATGCGGGCCTCCCGGCTCCGGATGCGCAGCACCCGCTCGCGCACCAGGCCCAGGTCCAGGCACTGGGGCACCACCGCCACGTCGTCCAGGCGGTACGAGGCCCGCACGTCCTCCCGCGCGCCCTCGTCGGACACGAAGAAGTGCCGCCCGGGCCGGCCGGCGCCCCTCCGCTCCACCCACGCCTGGAGGCGCTCCTCGAGGGTGCGGGGCCGGGGTGCGTACCCGTCCATCCACCGGTAGACGCGGGCCCCCGAGGGCGCCGCGAGCTGCGCCACCGCTCCGGCCCAGGGCTGGAACGCGTGGAGGATCCCCACGTCGAGGCTGGCCAGCAGCCGCCGGAGGCGGGGCACGGCCAGCAGCGCCCCCAGGGAGCCGGAGAGCTCGAGGCGGTGCACCGTGACCTTCATGTCCCGGATGCGCGACCCCAGCGAGCCCCGGGGTCCCAGCGCCACCACCCGCGGCTCGTAGCGCGACCTGGGGAGCCGTGACAGGAGGGTGATGACGTGGTCGCCCACCTCGTTCTCCTCAAGGGAGTCGAGGACGTAGAACAGGCGGGGTCGGGTCATGAGTGGGGCCGGATCAGGAGGTTGTGGGGGGCGCCGAGGGGGGCGTCGGCCCCGAGTCTTCGCGGACCACGTAGGCGGGCCGCTCCAGGGCCCGCTGGTGGATGCGGCCCAGGTACTGGCCGAAGACCCCCAGGGTCAGGAGCTGGACGCCGGCGAAGATGGCGATGATGGAGGCGAGGAAGGGAAAGCCGGGAACGCTGCCGCCCTCGATGAAGTACCGCCCCACGACGTAGACGAGGACCCCCCCGCCGAAGAGGGTGGCCGCCAGCCCCAGGAGGCTGGCCAGTTGGAGGGGCAGGGACGAGAAGCCGGTGATGACGTCCAGCGCGTGGCCCACCAGGCGGCGCAGCGTGTAGTTGGACCGGCCGCGGGCCCGGGCGTGGTGGGCCACCTCCACCACCTGGCTCCCCCGCGACCCCCAGGAGAGCAGGACGTCCAGGGAGACGTACGGTCCCCGGAAGTCGGCGAAGGCATCGCGGACGCGGGTGCGGAAGAGGCGAAAGGCGCTGGCCTCGCGGGCCACGGTGTGCCCCACCGTCACGCTCAATGCCCACCGGACGACCCGGGAGCCCAGCCGCCGCCAGATCTCGTGCTCGTCCTGCGTGGCGCGGCCGTAGACCACGTCCACGTCCGGGCCGAGGGCCTCCAGCAGCCGGGGGATCTCCTCGGGAGGGTGCTGCAGATCGTCGTCCAGGGTCACCACCAGCTCTCCGGTGGCCCGGCGCACGCCGCACAGGAGGGCGGCGTGCTGGCCGAAGTTCCGGGCCAGGTCCACCACCCGCACCTGGGGCCGTCCCGCCGCCAGCGACTCCAGCACCGCGCGGCTCCCGTCCCGGCTCCCGTCGTTCACCAGGATGACCTCCCACCGGTGGGCGACGTCGGGCAGGACCCGGGCCAACTCGTCCACCAGCGCGGGGAGCGTGCCTTCCGAGTTGTAGACGGGCACCACCGCCGAGAGCGACGGGACAGGCTTCATGGTATGGCACCTTCCAGGGGACTATACTCCTGGGATCCGGAGTCCAGCACGCGGAAAACTAGCAACGGTACCGGCCCTTCGCATGGATCACCTGGCCAGCCACATTCTCGGGACCATCGACGCCGAGGCCGTAGAGATCGGCCGGGGCGTGGTGGTGGAGGAGGGAGCGCTCATCACCGGCAAGTCCGGTCCCGCCCGGCGGGTGGTCCTGGGGGACTTCTGCTTCGTGGGCCGGAACACGGTGGTGCGGGTCCCCGACTTCAGGCTGGGAGACTACAGCAAGCTCAACGCCGACTCCTTCCTCCACGGGAAGGAGCCCCTGGCCATAGGCCGCAACTGCTGGATCGGGGGCAACTGCGTCCTCGACTCCCAGGGCGGCCTCACCGTGGCGGACAACGTGGGGATCGGCGCCCAGAGCCAGGTGTGGACGCACATCGCGTTCGGGGACGTGGTGGAGGGCTCCCGCTTCCACTCGACCCGGCCCATGCACGTGGGCGAGGACTGCTGGCTGGTGGGGCACTGCATCCTCTCGCCCGTTCGGGTCGGGGACCGGAGCATGGCGCTGGTGGGGTCGGTGGTCACCCGCGACATGAAGCCCAACCACGTCTATGCGGGCGTCCCGGCCAGCGACGTCACCGACAAGGTGGGCCCCCAGTTCGAGGCGCGCACCCTGGAGCGGAAGGTGGAGGTGCTCTCGGGTCTCGTCGCCGACTTCGAGGCGGCCCACCCGCAGCACCGGGGCCGCGTGCGCATCGCCCAGGAGTCCCCGGGCGCCGAGGAGGGCATCACCTACCTGGACCCGGCCACCCGGACCTACAGGCAGACCTTCTCCGCGGCGGAGGTGTCCTTCTTCCGGCACTTCGTTCCCCTGGTGAAGTTCGTCCCCTGGAACGCCCCGGCCTTCGTCACCCCGTGCGTCGAGCCGTGGAGGGAAGAGGCCGGCGGCGACGGTTGATCAGGGCACGAAGGCCCTGACCGCCTCGATGACGGTCCCCTGATCCTCGGCGGTCATCCCCGTGTACAGGGGGAGGCGTGCCAGGCGCCCGCTCACCGACTCGGTGACGGGGCACGCGCCCTCGGTTCCCCCCATCCGCCGCCCCATGGGGGACAGGTGGAGGGGCACGTAGTGGAAGACCGACAGGATGCCCCGGGCCCGCATGTGCTCCAGGAACCGGTTGCGGCTGGCGTTGTCGGGGAGGAGCACGTAGTAGAGGTGCGCCGGGTGGTCGCACCCCTCCGGCACCACCGGAAGGCGCGCACCCCGGTCGTCCGCCCACCCGGCCAGCTCCCCGTGATACCGGTTCCAGATGCGGAGCCGGGCTTCCTGGATCGTGTCCCGGGCCTCGATCTGCGCCAGGAGCATGGCCGACAGGATGTCCGGCGGCAGGTAGCTGGAGCCCAGGTCCACCCACGTGTACTTGTCCACCAGGCCCTGGGCGAACTGGCGCCGGTTGGTGCCCTTCTCCCGCAGGATCTCCGCCCTCGGCAGAAGCTCCAGGTCGTTCAGCAGGAGGGCCCCGCCCTTGCCGCAGGTGAGGTTCTTGGTCTCGTGGAAGCTCTGGGTCGCCAGCGCGCCGAACCGACCCAGGGGCGTCCCCCGGTAGTGGCCGAGGAGCCCGTGGGCGTTGTCCTCCACCAGCGTGAGCTTCCGCTCGTCGCACAGGGCGACGATGGGCTCCATGGCACAAGCGACCCCGGCGTAGTGGACCACCACCACGGCGCGGGTGCGCGGGGTGATGAGGCCCGCCAGGCGCGCCTCGTCGATGTTGAGGGTGTCTTCGCGGACGTCGGCGAAGACCGGCGTGGCCCCCCGCATGGCGAAGGCGTTGGCCGTGCTGGCGAAGGTGAAGGAGGGCACGATCACCTCGTCTCCGGGTCCGAGATCGAGGAGCAGCGCCGTCAGCTCCAGGGCGTGCGTGCACGACGAGGTGAGGAGCACCGCCGGCGCGCCGGTGATCTCCGCGAGCAGCGCCTCGCACCGGGTCGTGAACGGCCCTCCCTCGGAGATGGTCAGCCCCTCGTAGGCTCGGCGCATGTGGTCGAACTCGGCACCCACCATGAAGGGGCGGTTGAAGGGGATGCGAATCCCCCCGGCGCTCGGGCCTGGCACGACTCGGTTCGGGTCACTCATGGGGTCACGACCACGCGGAACTCGCAGGGTTGTCGTTGTGAGGCGGCCGCCGGAAGGGTGACCGCCAGCAGGGGCTCCTGAGCCAGGAGCCTTGGCCTTCTCTCCCGGATCCACGCGCCTTCGAAGGGAACGCACTCGGGCGTCACGGCCACCACCACCAGGTCGGCCTGCCGACCCTCGAGGACGCAGTCGGGCTGGTACACCGGGTAGAGCGCCTGCCCCTTGCCGGGCTGGCCCAGCAGCAACAGTGGAGCCTCTCCGCCGCAGAGCCCCCCCTCGAGGGTCGGCGCCTCGGCCACGCTCCGGACGGCCCCCAGCGCCTCGGCGGTCGCGTGCGACCTCCAATGCCACCACCAGGGAACATGCGTCGCGAGGACGCCCACCGCGACCCACGGGACCACCCTCCCCGTCCCGAGGAGGGAGGTCACCCTCCCTCTCAGGCTCGGCCGCGTCAGGAAGAGGGTGGCCACCGCGAGGGCCACCGGGGCCAGGACGGGGAGGGAGGCGCGCGCGCGGATCCCGGCGACGATGGACCCTTCGATGGCGAGGAGCAACGCCACCCAGAGGGACAGGGCACCCGCGACGGCCCAGACGGGCCACCGCACCCCGGAGCCCCCGGAGGGGGGGCTCGTGGGCCGGGGCCGTCGGGAAGCCTCCGACCAGCCCAGCGCGGCGAGCATCACCAGGGGGACGGTGAGCAGGTAGTACCGCGATCCCTTGAGGTCGTACAGAGGGATGATCGCCCACCACGCGGCGACCCATCCCGTGAACAGGACGGCGCAGGCGCGGGCGCCCGGCGACTCCGGCGCCCCACGGACCGCCAGCAGGATCAAACCCACCAGCACCACGGGCATGGACAGGAAGAAGTCGGCGTGCAGGGGTGCCGTCAGCACCCGCCACGCCAGGGACGTCAGCCACTGCCACGGCGACGACGCGGAGGGGCCCGCCGTCGACACGAAGGAAGCCGTGGACACCAGTTGCAGCAGGAAGACGAGGGCCGCCGCGCCCACGACGACGAGGGCGAGGATCCGGTGGCGCCGGTCCGGCTTCGGAGCAGGCGGATCCCGCCGCCGGGTCCAACGCGGAGCCCACAGGATCAGGACGGGCAGGAAGACGAGCGTGGCCTTGGCGGCGAACGCCAGCACCGCCGTCGCCGGGGCGACGGCCCGGCGAAGGAGGGGTCGGGGACTCAGCGCCAGCGCGGCGCTGGCCGTGGCGAGGAAGACCGCCAGGCTCTCGGGCGCGGCGTGGCGCTCGTAGAGGATGGGCCAGAAGCTGGGGACATAGAGGCAGGCAGCCAGGAAGCCCGCCCGCGAGGAGACGTGGGCCCGCCCCATCTGGATGAGCAGGAGGACCGTGCCGACGCCCGCGAGCAGGCTGAGCAGCCTCGCCTGCACCAACCCCGGACCGACCACCTGGAGGAACCACGCGAGGGTCCACTCGTAGGCGGGCGCGCCGCGAACCACCGTCTCGGCGGCGGCGGGCCACTCTCCCGTGACCGACCGGTAGGCCGCGGGCCAGGCCCATGGGCCCTCGTCGCCCCAGGCGGCGCCGTAGCGGGGGTAGTCCGGCGCGTCGGCGGCCAGCACAGAGAGGCGGAGGAGCACGCCCACCCCCAGCACCAGGGCGGTGACCCACCACGCTGCCAGGACGGAGCGTGGAGTCGGACCGGCGGCGTGGCCGGCGCCCGAGCCGCCGGAGGCGGCCTCCGGAGCCGGATCGCGCGCGTGCGGCCCGCCGCTGTGACCCGGACTGTCCATGGGCACGCCTCCTCGTTGAGACCCCTCCGAGGAGGGCGTTGGAAGATAGGCGTGCGCAGAGGCACGTCGACAGGCCCCGGGGCCCGGAGCCTAGCTGTAAACACCAGGGAGGTTGTTCACTGAGGGTCCGGGGCGAGAAGCTGGGGGTTG
>BTVB01000070.1:0-18879 GCA_045863275.1 Gemmatimonadota bacterium | reverse complement strand
TCGGCGTCGGTCATGAGCTCCCGTCGGTCCAGGGGGCGGCCGCGGGCCCCCCCCGCGGCGGCGGTGTGAAAGCTATCCGAACGCGGGACGGCCCGCAAAATGCCCACGTCTTGACAGCGGCAGGTCGAAACGGGATCGTCAGGGCCATGAACGCGCCCCGCACCTGGTATCGGTATTCTTGGTATGCTCCCCGGAGGGGAGCCCGGTGCCCGTGTGCGCGGAGTGACTGAACCCGAGCACGACCCAGCGGCCGCCGAGGGCTCCCGAGAGGATCGGGGGCCCTTTTTCGTGGCCGCGGATCCCGAGCCACGCCCCGGCGGACGCCGTCCCCAGGAGCCGACATGATCATCATCACCAGGAAGGGCGTCACCCAGGAGGAGCTGGATCACATCCGCGAGCGGGTGGAGGAGCTGGGGCTCCGCACCCACCTCTCCCGGGGTGAGCACCGCACCATCATCGGGTGCGTGGGGGACGAAGACCGGCTTCGGGGCCTCCCCCTCCTGAGCATCCCCGGGGTGGAGGCGGTCCACGCCGTCCTGAAGCCCTACAAGCTGGCCTCACGGGAGTTCGCCGCCGAGTCCACGCGGGTGCCCCTGGGGGACGCCTCCCTGGGTGGACCGGAGGTCGTCGTCATGGCGGGCCCCTGCTCCGTGGAGGGTCGGGACATGCTGAGCGCCACCGCCGGTCGGGTGGCCGCGGCGGGGGCCCGCGGGCTCAGAGGCGGCGCCTTCAAGCCCCGCACGTCGCCCTACGACTTCCGTGGCCTGGGGGAGGAGGGGCTCCGGATCCTCGCCGAGGTGAGGGCCGGATCGGGGCTCCCGGTGGTCACCGAGGTCATGGACACCCGCCAGGTGGAGCTGGTGGCGTCGTACGCCGACGTCCTCCAGATCGGCGCCCGGAACATGCAGAACTTCGCGCTCCTCACCGAGGTGGGCCGGCTGCGCCGCCCCGTGCTGCTCAAGCGTGGGATGTCGGCCACGGTGAAGGACCTCCTCCTCGCCGCCGAGTACGTCATGGCCCAGGGGAACCCCAACGTCATCCTCTGCGAGCGGGGCATCCGCACGTTCGAGACCGCGACGCGCAACACCTTCGACCTGGCCGCCATTCCGGTGCTGAAGGCCGAGACCCACCTTCCGGTCATCGCCGACCCGTCGCACGCCGGGGGTCGGCGGTCCCTGGTGGCGCCCCTCTCCTACGCCGCCATCGCGGCCGGCGCCGACGGCCTCCTGGTGGAGGTCCACCCCAACCCCGAGATGGCCACGTCCGACGGCGACCAGTCGCTGGACTTCGAGGAGTTCGACGCTCTCATGGCGGGACTCCGCCCCTTCGTCGAGGCCGCGGGGCGCACGCTGCACCGGGCGGAGGCGCCCCTGACGGCGGGGTGAGGCGGACGCCCCGGCGTCACTTCCCCAGTCTGCGCCGGGCCTCCGCGATCTGGGCGAGGACGGAGCGGCGGGACGTGCCGCCGTCCGAATCCCGGGAGTCCGCGGAGCGCCGCCAGTCGAAGACGTCGCGCACGTCGTCACCGAAGGCCGGGTGCTCGGCGGCGAACGCCTCCTGGGGGAGGTCTGAGAGGCTGGAGCCGTCCTCCTCGGCGCGGCGCACCAGGCGACCGACGACCTCGTGGCTCTCCCGGAAGGGCACGCCCGCCCGGACCAGGTAGTCGGCCAGGTCCGTGGCCAGGAGCTGGGCGTCCATTACGCGGCTCATTCGCTCCGGGCGGAAGGACGCCGTGGCCACCGCCTCCGCCACCGCGGGCAGCGTGAGCAGCAGCGTATCCACCGTGTCGAAGAGGGCCTCCTTGTCCTCCTGGAGATCCCGGTTGTATCCCGTGGGGAGCCCCTTCAGGAGGGTGAGGAGCGCCGTGAGGTTCCCCACGAGGCGGCCCGACTTGCCCCGGGCCAGCTCCGCCACGTCCGGGTTGCGCTTCTGGGGCATGAGGGACGAGCCGGTGCTGAAGCCGTCGGAGAGGCGCACGAAGCCGAACTCCGTGGACGAGAAGAGCACCAGGTCCTCGCCCAGCCGGGAGAGGTGCACGCCGGCCATGGCGCCGGCATAGGCCAGGTCGCAGATCCAGTCCCGGTCCCCCACGGCGTCTACGCTGTTCTCCGACACCCGCCGGAAGCCCAGCTCCCGACGTAGGGCCTCCCGGTCCACCGGGAACGGGCAGCCGGCGATGGCTCCGGAGCCCAGCGGGAGCACTCCCGCCGCCGCCCGCGCCGCCTCGGTCCGCTCCCGGTCCCGGAGGAAAGCCCAGACGTGGGCCAGGGCCCAGTGGGCGGCCCGGATGGGCTGCCCCTGTTGGAGGTGCGTGTAGCCGGGCATGACGGCGTCCACGCCCGTCTCGGCCAGCGCCAGTAGCCCCTCCACGACGTGCACGAGCTCGGCGTCGATGCGGTCGGCGGCGGCCATGCCGAAGAGGCGCACGTCGGTGGACGACTGGTCGTTGCGCGACCGTCCGGTGTGGAGCTTGCCGGCCACCTCGCCCACCGCCTCTCCCAGCATGCGCTCCACCGCCGAGTGGATGTCCTCCTCGGGGGCGTCGGCCAGACCCTCGCGCTCGATGCGCTCGGCCACCTGGTCGAGGCCCCGCAGGAGGGCGTGGCCTTCCTCGGCGCTCAGGACGCCGGCCTCCACCAGCGCCGCGGCCCACGCCTTGCTGCCCCTGATGTCCTCGCGCCACAGCCGCCCGTCCACCGGGAGGCAGAGGTTGAATGGGACCATCTCGGGGGCCATGCCGGAGGTGAACCGGCCGCCCCAGAGGCCCTTGGCGGGGCCTTCGGAGGTGGGTTGGGGTGCCATGGCGCTGCTCGGGTGTCGGGGAGTGGAGAGGGGGAGGTTAGCCCGGGCCGTGCCAGGGGGGAAGGACCGGCGGCGCGGAGGGAAAAGCCAGAGGCCGGGGGGTGGGGGCCTGCACGCTTCCCGCCGAAGCGTGAGGGGGCGGTGTGCCCCGTGCCCGTCCCCCCCGGCCCCGGGTGGCCCGCAGGCGGGCCGGGTGCGACGTCTGTGGCATAGTTATGCGGCCCGACTGCATGGCGTCAAGGAATTCGTCAGGCCAGGGCCGCGCGCACGACCTCCAGCCCCCGGTCCAGCTCCTCCCGCGTCACGGTGAGGGGCGGCACGAAGCGCACCACGTCGGGGCCCGCCGAAACCACCAGGAGCCCCAGCTCCCGCGCCCGGGCCACCACCGGCCCGGCCTCCCCGTCCAGGACCAGCCCCTGGATGAGCCCCCGGCCTCGTACCGCCCGGACTCCGGGCACCTCCGCGGCCAGCGCGGCCAGTCCCGCCGCCAGGTGCTGGCCCGACGCGACGACCCCTGCGAGGAACCCGGGCTCGGTCACCGTCCGCACCACCGCCAGCGCCACCGAGGCCACCAGGGGCCCGCCGCCGAAGGTGGTGCCGTGGTCCCCGGGGCGCATGGCGTCGGCCACGTGGGGAGCGGCCAGCACGGCGCCCATGGGAAGGCCCCCCGCCAGGGGCTTGGCCAGCGTCATGAGGTCGGGGGTCACGCCGGCGTGCTGGTGGGCGAAGGCCTTGCCGGTACGCCCCAGGCCGCACTGGATCTCGTCGAAGACGAGGAGCGTGCCCGTCCGGTCGCACGCCTCCCGGAGCGCCCGGAGGAAGTCGTCGGGCACGGGCCGGACCCCTCCCTCCCCCTGGATGGGCTCCACGAGGACGCCGGCCACCGTCTCCCCGGCCAGGAGACGCTCCACCTCGTCCAGGTCCCCCAGCTCGGCGAAGCGCACGCCGGGCATGAGCGGACGGAAGGGGGCCTGGTACGCCTCGCGATCCGTTGCCGCCAGCGTGCCGAAGAGCCGCCCGTGGAACGCGCCCCGGAACGCGAGGAAGTCCCGGCGGGCGTCCTGGCCCGTGCTGGCGGCCCAGCGCCGCGCGAACTTGAGGGCGGCCTCGTTGGCCTCCGCCCCCGAATTGCAGAAGAAGACCCGGGACGGGAACGCGCGCTCGACCAGGAGGGTCGCCAGCTCCAGGGCCGGGCGGGTGGCGAAGAGGTTGGAGGTGTGGATCAGCCCCCGGGAAAGGGCTTGCTGGATGGCCCCCGCCACCACCGGGGAGGCGTGGCCCAGGGCGTTCACCGCGATCCCGGCGGTGAAGTCCAGGTATTCCCGGCCGGTTTCGTCCCACACCCGGCACCCCTCCCCGCGCGCCAGCACGAAGTCCGGCTGGGCGTACACTCCCACCAGGGGGGCGCCGGCGGTGCTCGTCCCGCTCATCCTCGACTCTCCTGTTCTCGCTGTGGTGGGCGACGGCCCCGGTCAGAGCCGGAGGCCCAGCTTGGGCTCGAGGCCCATCATGAGGTTCATGTTCTGCACGGCCTGGCCGGCGGCGCCCTTGCCCAGGTTGTCGAAGGCCACCATGGCCGTGACCAGGCCGGGGACGCCCGCGTTGTCCGCCGCGCCCATCACCAGGGTGTCACGGCCCACCACCTCGGCCAACGCCGGGGTGCCGTCGGTGACGCCGACCGAGGCGGCCCCGGCGAAGGCGCCGCGCCACGCCGCGCGGACGGCGGCGGCGTCCACTCCGTCGGCCACGGGCAGGTAGATGGTCTCCAGGATCCCCCTCGCCAGCGGCAACAGGTGGGGCTGGAACACCAGGGGCACGCCGGGAAGCGCGGCATGCATCTCGAGCAGGTGTCGGTGGCCGTTCCCGGTGGCGTAGGCCCGGTAGTCCGAGGCCACTTCGGCGAAGAGGAGCTCCCGCTTGGGGGTCCGCCCGGCGCCGGTGACGCCGGAGGCGGCGTTCACCACCACGGGAACCGCGTCCCGGAGGAGGCCGGCGGACACGAGGGGGCGCAGCGCGAGCTGAACGCCGGTGGGATAGCAGCCCGGGTTGGCGACGCGCTCCGCGCCCACCACCCGGTCCCCGGCCAGGTCGGCCATGCCGTAGACCCAACCCTCTTCCCTCCCCGAGCCCGGACGGTGGTCCGCCGTGAGATCCACCACCCGTGCCCCGGCCCCGGAGGCGCGCTGGGCCCACTCCACCGACTTGCCGTGGGGGAGGCAGAGGAAGACCAGGTCCACCCCGTCCAGGGGAGCGTCGTCGCCGGAGACCAGCGAGAGCCCGGGGAGCGCCGAGGCCGCTCCCGGGCTTCCCTCGGAGGTGGCGAAGCGCACCTCCGCGCGGGGGTGATGCCTCAGGATCCGGAGCGTCTCGAGGCCGGTGTACCCCGTGGCGCCGACGACGCCGACGCGGGGAGTCGATGAACTATGCGTCTTCATTGGATAATTATGCGCCTTCTTGCATCCTTCCACAACCCCCGTGCCCGCACAGGATGCGGGAGTGCTCTACACGACCTCGCGATGTAGCGACGCGCAAGATTATGCGCCTTCAGAGCGCCCGGTCACTCCCCGTCCGCGCCGGCCAGGGCCTCGATGCGGGCCTTCACCGCCGCGAGGGACGAGGGGTCCCTCAGGATGATGAGGATCGTGTCGTCCCCGGCCAGCGTCCCCAGCACCTCCGGCCACTCCTCCCAGTCCAGGCCCGCCGCCACGGTCTGGGCCCCTCCCTTCATGGTCCGGATGACCAGCAGGTGGGAAACGCCCTCGGCGCCGAGGAAGAGCGTGGGGAGGAGAGCCTCGAGAGACGGCGTGCTCTCCCAGTCCTCGGGGATGGCGTAGTGGCCCATCCCCTGGGGGTCGGGGACCTTCACCAGCCTGAGCTCCCTCAGGTCGCGGGAGAGCGTCGCCTGCGTGACGTGGGTCCCCTGCTCCAGGAGGAGCTCCCGGAGGGCCTCCTGGCTCACGACCCGGTGGTGCCGGATGAGGTCGAGGATCATGGCGTGGCGGTCGCGCTTCGTCATGTCACGGCCTCCTGGGCGAGGGCCCGGACCCGCTCGGGCTCGAACCCCACGCTCCGCCCGATCTCCTCGCCTCCCCGGAAGAGGATGAGCGTCGGGATGCCACGGATCCCCAGGCTCTGGGCCACGCCCTGGGCCCGGTCCGTGTCCACCTTGGCCACGAGGAGGCGCCCCACGTAGGCCTGGGCGATCTCGTCCACGAGGGGAGCCACCATCTTGCAGGGCCCGCACCAGTCGGCGTAGAAGTCCACGAGGACGGGAGCCGCGCTCCCCAGCACCGTGCCGGCAAAGTCCTCCTCGGCCACGTGCACGGGCCGGTCCAGGAGCATGGGCCGCCCGCATTCCCCGCACTTGGGGCGTTGGGTCGCCCGAGCCAGGTCCACGTTGTTCGGGGTGAGGCAGAAGGCGCAGCGGATCGTCACCGGCTTCTCGGCGGCTTGTGGGCTCACGGCGGACTCGTGGCGGCAACGGGTGGGCGGAGACGTCCCGGAAAGGTACCCAAGTCCGCGTCGGCGTCACCACCCCTGCTCCCCATACGGAAGGAGCCCGGCCGGAGGGATCCGGCCGGGCTCCAGCGACCCGCGTCGCGCGGGCCTTCCGTCAGAAGAGGTCGTACTTCATGCGCATCATGATGAAGCGACCGATGTCCGGGACGCCCACGAAGCTCTGGTTCTGGGAATCGAAGAGGTTGCTGACCGCGAGCTGGACCGTGGCGGCGGTGTTGGGGATGCGATACCCCATCGTCATGTCCACGATCTTCGCCGAGGGCACGTCGCCCTCGAAGCCCGCGGACACAGCCCGGAACGAGTTGTTGAAGCGCACCCGCGCCTCGGCGTTGAGGCCCTGGCGCACGTTCCGGTAGGCGAGGCTCAGCGAGCCCTTGTCCGTAGCGGCGTTCAGGGCGATGGGCTCCCCGTCCTCGATCTCGAACGTGTCGTCGGAGACGTGGGAGTACGTGCCGTTGAGCGTCCAGTTGTCGTCCAGGAACCACTGGAAGGCCAGGTCGGTGCCCCACAGCGTGAGGTCGCCCACGTTCCGGTACGATACGATCACGTCCGAGCCGCCGGAGATCTCCGGAGAGCTCACCACGCCGAAGGGAACGCTGGCGATGCCCGTGGCCAGCGGCGTGATGATGCCCGGCGCGTCGGCGGCGGCCTTCGCCTGGGCCTGGGCCAGGGGAAGGCCGGCCTGCATGTAGAGCTGCGTGAGGGCCGTGACGATGGGCACGGTGATGAACTTGCCCACGTCGCTCCCGTTGAAGAGCACCAGCGGGGTCTGCACCAGCAGCGGGGACACGAAGTCGTTCTGCGTGGTGCGGTACACGTCGGCGGTGATCTTCAGCCGCTGGCCGATGATCCCCGTCCACCCCAGCTCGATGGACTCGGCGTTGCTCTCCGTCACGCTGGGGACGCCGGGGAGGTTGGCCTGGGCCAGGGGCGTCAGGCCGCCCGTGGAGGGATCGAGGAGCATGGTCCCGATGGAGCCGGGGGTGGGCTGAAGACCCGCCAGCACCGGCAGGATGGGCGCCAGCGAAGCCGGCAGCTTCCCGGCCTTGAGCTGGGCGTCCAGCACGGCGATGGTGGCCTTCCAGAAGGCGGTGGTCCCCGCCATCGGCACCATGGCTCCGGCGCCCGCGGGGTTGAAGGGGGAGCGGAACCCCTTGAGGGAGCCGTCGGCGTTCTGCAGGGACCAGCCGTTGCGGCCGGTGCCGAAGGCCCTGAGGCCGAAGCCCAGGTCCGCGAGCCCGCCCGGGGCCAGGCCGCTGGAGATGTCCAGGAAGTAGTTCAGGCTCGACGGGGAGGAATAGGCCCGGTTGAAGGAGAGGCGGAAGCTCTGGTCCTCCACCGGCCGGAAGACCAGCGCCGCCCGGGGCGAGAAGACGTTGTCGGCGATGATGGAGTGGTTGTCCATCCGGCCGGCGAGGATGAGGTCCACCTTGTCGCTCACGGCGGTCTTGGACTGGAGGTAGATCCCCCACTCGTTCATCTCGTCGTCGTCCTCGTAGACGCCGTTGATGTTCCCGTCGGTGTCGGGCCGGGTGCCGATGTAGTCGAAGCCGTACGTGAAGTCCTGCTTGCCGTCGGCGAGGTCGAAGCCGTGCTGCACCTGCGCCACCCAGAGCTTCGAGCGGTCCACCAGGGGCACGCCGCTGTTGAGCAGGTAGCTCTCGCCGGCGTCGGAGGTGTTCAGGTACGCCTGGGCGAAGAGGCGGTCGAAGCGGAGGCGTGCCTGGTAGAACTCGTACACCCAGTCCACGGTCTGGCCCGCGCCCAGCCCGGTGAGCTCGATGCCCGAGGAGTTGTTGCGTCCGTACGTGGCGATGAAGGTGCCGTTGTCGGCGAACCGGTAGTCGGCCCGAGCCTCCAGGCCGTACCGCTCGATCTGGTAGTCACGGATGCCGATGCGCGCGCAGTCCGACTGGCCCTCGGCGGCCGTGCGCCCCCGGATGACCTTGTCGGCGACGCACCGCGCCGGATTGGCGTCCGCCGCCGCCCGGTTGGCGATCTCCGTAGGGTCGGCGAAGGGCCACTCGTCCCCCCGCAGGAACTGCCCGGAGACCTTCATCCCGAAGTTCTCGTTCAGCAGGAACGCCGACCGGAACGAGCCCTGGAGCACGCTCCGCTCACCGCCTCCGAAGGTCACCGTGGTCCCCTGGTCGTCGAGGGGGGACTTGGTGAGGAGGTGGACCACGCCGTTGGCGGTGTTGGGACCGTACAGCGCCGAGCCCGGCCCCAGCACCACCTCCATCCGCTCCAGGTCCTGCTCGTTGGAGGGGATGAAGTGCATGAGGTTCACCCGCAGCGACGGCACCCCGGCCAGGCGGTGGTCGGTGAGCATGTGGAGCGCGCCGGAGAAGATGTTGTTGAAGCCGCGCACCACCACGTTCGAGCCCTGGAGGCCGTAGCTCACGACGTCCACGCCCGGCGCCGAGCGCAGGTGCTCCACGGGCGACTGCACCGGGCGCTCCTGGATCTCGAGGGAGGAGATGCTGTGGGTGGTGGCGGGAGCCTCCGTGGACTTCTCCCCGGCGCCCCGGGAGGCCGAGACCACCACGCCCTCCAACTCGAGCACCATGGAGGCGATGGTCATGTCGAAGGAGGTGGTGCCCCCGCCCACCCGGACGCCGTCGAAGCGTGCGGGGCGGTAGCCCACGATCTCCACTAGGATGGAGTAGGTGCCCTCGGCGAGGGGGATGCGATACACCCCCTGGGCGTTGGTGAGGCCACCGGTGGAAGCGCCTCCCCCTAGAACCTGGACCTGGGCGGCCTCCACGGGCTGTCCCGTCTCCGAGTCGGTCACGCGGCCGGTGAGCAGGCCCTGCTGCGCCGCTGCCGGGGCCGCGAAGGCCAGCAGGGCCAGGAGGGTGGGTAGATACCCGAACGAACGGTGAGCGCGCATCAGGAATGCCTCACGTTTGAGTGGGACGACGAAGAATCCCGCAGCAACAGGGGCGAAATTATGCGGTGGCCCCTCGGGGAAGCAAACGTTTCCTCACCGCCGCCCCGCAGGTCCCCCCGGACCCGCAAGTCCGTATTACCGCCGACTTTCCCCCGCCACCCCCCGCCGGGCTCCGGCTCCGGCGTCCTCCTGGGTGACGGGGCGGGTCCCGGACCGGGGGCGCGGCAGGATGACGTGGGGGATCCCCAGGGCGTCCAGGAGACGCTCGAATCCGGCCAGGTCCTCCTCGAGGATGGAGTCCCGCGCCCGTGCGTGCCCCGCCCACTCTCGGGCCAGATCGCCCAGGCGGTCCCGGGCCCCCTGGGTCACGGGCGGCTCGGTGCCGTCCACCGACTCCACCAGGGCCAGGATCTGGGCGTCGAGCTGGTTCAGGAAGTTGATGACGTCCTGGAACGTCTCCTGGCCCGGCTGGACCAGCTCGGCCTCCCAGCCTCCGATCTTCTCCACCAGCGCGCCGCCGACGGCGGCGATGGTGTCGGAGGCCTCGTGGCCTGCGGCGTCGGCCACCACCTGCTCCACCTGCGCCTGCACGGAGCGTAGGGAGAGGACCGACGCGTAGAGGTCGCGGGCCATCTCCTGGGCCTGGGCCACCACCCGGTCCTGCTCGGCGTATTGGGCCATCGTGGCCGAGCGGCGCGGGTCGGGCGCCACCTCCAACGGGACCGTGGCCGATGTCTCGCCGTGGGTGAGGCGCACCTGGTACTCCCCGGGTGGGAGGGTGCGCCCCGAGAGGGAGCCGTAGGGCATGAGTCCCTCGACGCGGGGCAGCCCCTCGCTGCGGAAGTCCCATGAGAACCGGTTGAGGCCGGCCTTGGGCTTCGGGAGGCGGGAGTAGGTGCTGTCGCCCGCCTCCGTCGGGTCGGTGGCGTACGTCCGCACCACCCGGCCAGCCCCGTCAAGGACCTGCAACGTCACCAGGCCCTCGGGGGCCTGGGCGAAGGAGTAGAAGATCTGGGCTCCCGCGGGCGGGTTCTGCCCGGTCCGGCCTCCCCCACCTCCGAAGCCACCCCCGAAGGCGGCCTGGACCGCCCTGCGCGGGCGGAAGAGGTGGAGGGGCGCCGCAGCCGTCTCCTCGGTCGCCTGTTGGAGGGGCGAGAGGTCGTCGAGGACCCAGAAGGCGCGGCCCTGGGTCGCCGCCACCAGGTCGTTGGCGCGGAGGGTGAGGTCGGTGACGGGGACCACCGGGAGGTCGAGCTGGAAGGGAACCCAGTGCTCGCCTCCGTCACGGGAGGCGTACAGCCCCGTCTCGGTGCCGGCGTAGAGGAGTCCGGGGCGCACGGGGTCCTCGCGCACGACCCGCACCCACGCCTCCGGCGCGATGCCCGTGACCACCCGCCGCCAGCTCCGGCCGTAGTCGGCGGTCTTGAACACGTGGGGCGTGAAGTCGTTGAACTTGTAGCGGGTCATGACCACGTACGCGGTGGCCGGGTCGTGGGGCGACACCTCGATGGAGTTGACCAGCGCCTCGCCCAGGTCCCCTGGCGTGACGTCTGTCCAGGTGGTGCCGCCGTCCCGGGTGACGTGGACCAGGCCGTCGTCGGTGCCTACCCAGAGGGTTCCGGCGTCGTGGGGCGAAGGCGCCACGTAGAAGATGGTGTTGTACACCTCGCCGCCGGCGCCCTCGTTGGTGATGGGGCCGCCCCCGGCCCCCTGCTTCTCGTCGTCGTCCCGGGTGAGGTCGGGGCTGATCTCGCGCCAGCTCTGCCCCCGGTCGGACGTCATCAGAAGCACGTTGCCGCCGTGGTAGATCACGTCGGGGTCGTGGGGCGAGGCCACGATGGGCGCGTTCCAGTTGAACCGGTACTTGTTGTCCCGGGCGTGGGTCCCCAGCCCCAGGAACGGGTACGCCATGACCGGCTTGGACTCGCGGGTGTCGCGATTCCACCGGTCGATGAGCCCCTGGTAGCAGCCGCCGAAGATCTCCCGCGGATCGTCGGGGTCGAAGGCCAGATAGGCGCTTTCGCACCCGGACACGGAGTAGAAGTCGGCCCAACCGATCCCGCCGGGGGACGCCGACGCGATGCCGATGGCCGAGTTGTCCTGCTGGCCCCCGTAGATGTGGTAGGGGAAGCGGTTGTCGGTGATGACGCGGTAGAACTGGGCGGTGGGCTGGTTCTGGAGCGTGGACCAGGTGCGCCCGGCGTTGAAGCTGATCTCGGCGCCGCCGTCGTCGCCGAGGATCATGCGCTGCGGGTCGTCGGGGTCGATCCACAGGTCGTGGGTGTCGCCGTGCCCCACCTGCACCGGCGTGAAGGTGCGCCCCGCGTCGATGGAGCGGAGCATGGGCGCGTTGAGGACGTAGACCGTGTTCTCGTCGAGCGGATCGGCGAAGACCTCCATGTAGTACCAGGAGCGGGCCTGGGTGATGCGGTCGGCGCTGGTCTGCGTCCAGGTGGCTCCCCCGTCGTCGGACCGGTAGACGCCCCCCTTTCCGTCGGCGGCTTCCACGTTGGCCCACAGGCGGTCCGGGTTCGCCCGGGAGACGTCGATGCCGATCTTCCCCATGAGATCCGGGAGGCCCACGGTGAGCTCGCTCCAGCTGTCCCCGCCGTCGGTGGATTTCCAGATTCCCGACCCCTCGCCACCCGAGCGCACCGTCCAGGGGAGGCGCCGGTGGTCCCAGAAGGCGGCGTAGAGGATGCGCGGGTTGCTCCAGTCCATGGCCAGGTCGCTGGCGCCGGCGTCCGCGCTCACGTAGAGGACCTTCTCCCAGGTGGCGCCGCCGTCGCGGGAGCGGTAGATGCCCCGATCCTCGGTGGCGCCGTAGGGAGAGCCCTGGGCGGCCACGTAGACCAGGTCGGGGTCACGGGGGTGGACACGGATGCGGGAGACGGCGCGGGTGCGGTCCAGGCCCAGGTGCGTCCAGGTGCGGCCGGCGTCGGTGGAGCGGTACACGCCGTCGCCGTGGGACGTCATGACGCCCCGCACCGCGTGCTCGCCCATGCCCACGTACACCACGTTGGGGTCGGACTCGGCCACGGCGATGGCCCCCACCGAGCCCGTCTTGAAGAAGCCGTCGGAGACGTTGGACCAGTTCTCGCCGGCGTCGGTGGTCTTCCACACTCCACCGCCCGTGCCTCCGAAGTAGTAGGTGCGCGGCTCCCCACGGACGCCGGCCACGGCGTTGGAGCGGCCCCCTCGGAAGGGGCCCACCAGGCGCCAGCGCATGGCGGAGAGGGCCTCGGAGGAAAGCCACTCCTGGGCCGGCGTCGGCGACGGGACGGCCACGGCGGCGGCAAGGACGAGGAGAGAGAGGAGGGTGCGGCGCATGGGATCTCCTGGATGGGCCGGGTTGGGCCGGTGATGCTAGGAGCCAGGACGGGGTGGAGCAACCCGGTCCCGCCCGGGCGGCGCCCGGCTCCCCGGGCTGGCGCGCCAACGGCACGGAGGGGCATGATCCCCCCCATGCAACCCATCGCGTCCTTTCCACGGCGCCGTTTCGAGGAGGCCCGCGCCCGCGTGGCCGTGTCGATCCACCGGACGCCGCTGCTGCGTTCCCGTACCCTGTCCGCCCTGGTGGGCGCACCCGTCTACCTCAAGTGCGAGAACCTTCAGAAGACGGGCGCCTTCAAGGTGCGGGGCGCGCTCCACCGCCTGCTCCGTCTCACCGAGGAGGAGCGGGGCCGCGGGGTGGTGACCATCTCCGCGGGGAACCACGCCCAGGCCGTGGCGTGGGCCGGGCGTGCCGCCGGCGTCAGGGCCGTCGTCGTCATGCCGGAGAAGGCGTCGCCGGCCAAGGTGGAGGCGAGCCGTGGGTACGGCGCCGAGGTCGTCCTGCACGGTGACGCCAAGGCCGCCTTCGCCCGAGCCTTCGAGCTCGCGGACGAGCGGGGGCTCCGCTTCGTGCACCCCTTCGACGACGAGGAGGTGGTGGCGGGGCACGGGAGCTGCGCCCTGGAGATCCTGGAGGACCTCCCCGACGTGGGGACCGTGGTGGTTCCCGTCGGGGGCGGCGGGCTCGTCTCGGGCATCGCCGCGGCGGTGGCCGCCGTACGTCCGAGGGTGGCGGTGTGGGGTGTGGAGCCGGAGGGCGCGGCCGCGATGACGCGCAGCCTCGCCGAGGGGCGTGCGGTCCACCTCGACTCGGTGCGCACCGTGGCGGACGGCCTGGCCGCGCCCATGGCTGGAGAGCTCAACCATGCCCTCGTCGCCGCCCACGCGCGAGGGGTCGTCACCGTTTCCGACGCGGAGATCGTGTCGGCCATGCGCACCCTCCTGGAGCGCACCAAGCTCCTCGCCGAGCCGGCCGGAGCAGCGGGCCTCGCGGCCCTCCTGGCGGGCCGCATCCCCACGCCCGGGGAGGCCCCCGTGGCGGTGGTCCTGAGCGGGGGCAACGTGGACCTCGGCGCGCTGGGAGGCCTGCTGTCCGGCGCCCCTCCGGCCCCGTGATCCGCATTGCCGGCTAGGCTGCGTCGTCCGTAGGTTGCCCGCCCATGACTGCCCAGACCGCGTTCCGCAGGTACCTCCTCCCGGGGTTCGTCTTCCAGTCGGTGGTCATCGCCGGCGGGTACGGCACCGGGCGGGAGCTCGTCGAGTTCTTCCTGGATCTGGGCCCCGCCGGCGGGCTCCTGGCGTTGGCCATGAGCACCCTCGTGTTCAGCGCGGTGGCCATGGCCAGCTACGAGTTCGCCCGGATCCACAAGGCGTACGACTACCGCCGCTTCTTCAAGGGGCTCCTTGGGCGGGGCTGGGTGCTCTTCGAGGCCTCCTACCTCGTGCTCATGATCATCATCCTGGCGGTGGTGGCCGCGGCGTCGGGGGCGATCCTCGAGGAGACCTTCGGCCTGGGCTACTGGGTGGGCGTGGCCGCGGTGATGATCACCGTGGGGGTGCTGGCCTTCGGCGGGAGCGGCATCATCGAGCGCGTCTTCTCGGTGTGGTCCTTCGTCCTGTACGGGGTCTACATCATCTTCTTCGCGTGGTGCTTCCAACGCTTCGGCGGGGACATCGCCGCCAACCTCTCGGTGGAGCCCGTGGGGTCGCGCTGGGCGTGGGAGGGCGTTCGGTACGCCGGGTACAACCTGGCCATCATCCCCGCCACGTTCTCGGCGCTGCGGGCGCACACGAACCGCCGGGACGCCCTGGTGGCGGGGGCGCTCACCGGACCCATCGCCATGATCCCCGCCCTGCTCTTCACCCTCTCCATGATCGGCGAGTACCCCGCCATCCTGGCCGAGAGGGTCCCCTCCAACCAGATCCTCACGGTGCTGGGGTCCAGGGCGTTCCAGGTCACGTTCCAGCTGGTGCTCTTCGGCACGCTCATCGAGACGGGGACGGGGCTCATCCACGCCGTGAACGAGCGCATCGCCGGGCTGTTGCAGGATCGGGATCAGGCCATGCCCGAGTGGGTGCGGCCCGTGGTGGCCGTGGGCTTCCTGGCGGTGGGGACGGGCGTGGCCCGCTTCGGCCTCGTGGATCTCATCGCCAAGGGGTACGGCACCCTCACCCTGGCGTTCATCGCCATCTACGTGGTGCCCATCCTCACGCTGGGGGTGTGGCGGATCCGCCGTCACCCGGGATAGCCGTCCCCGGCTCCCCTCCCATCCATCGGTCGGCCAGGGCCGTGGTGGTGATCTGGCCCAGCGCGTTCACGGCCGTACGGAACATGTCCGGGATCCGGTCGATTCCCAGGAGGATGGCCAACCCGGCCAGCGGCACGCCCACGGTCTCGAGAGCGGGCGCCAGGGTGACGACGCCGGAGCTGGGCACGGGAGCGACGGTGAGGGAGACCAGGAAGGTGGCCAGCAGCGCACCGCCCACCGCCGCCGCGGGAACCGGTACGCCATAGAGGTGGGCCAGGAAGATCACCGAGGCGCCCTGGAAGAGGGCGCTCCCAGGTCGGTACATGCTGGCGCCCAGGGGGAGCACCAGGGTGGCGATGGTGGGGGTGAGCTCCAGGTTCGCCTCGGCCTCCTCGATCATGACCGGAAGCGCCGCCACGGTCGAGGTGGTGGAGAACGCCACCGCGATGCCCCCGAAGGTCCCGCCGAGGAAGCGCCGGGGCCCCATGCCCGCCACGAACCGCAGGAGCGGGAGGTAGACCAGAGCCACGAACAGGCCCAGGCCCACCACCACCGAGACGATGAACACCGCCAGGCTCCCCAGGAGGGCCCACCCCATCTGCGCGGTCACCGGCGCCGCGAGCCCGAAGATCCCCACGGGGGCCGTCCAGAGGATCCACCAGACCAGGCGGATGAGGGCGTCGCCCACGGCGTCGGCCAGCGCGATGAGCCGGTCTCGGGGCTCTGGGTCCAGCGTGCCCGCGGCCGCGGCCAGGAGCGCGGTGAACACGATGAGGGGGAGGAGTGCCCCCGAAGACGCCGCCGCGAAGGGGTTGGAGGGGATGAGGCTCACGAGGAAGTCAACGAAGCCCGGGAGCTCGGGCGCGGCCTGGGCCGCGGCCTCTGGGGCCGTGACCGTGGGCGCGAAGAGGAGCCCCACCTTCATCACGCCCATGCCGATGAGGATGGCGGGGACGAGGGTGGCCCAGAAGAAGCCCAGCGTCAGCGCGCCGAGGCGCCCCAGCTTCCGGGGGTCGCCGAGCTTGGCCACCCCGGAGAAGATGACCGCCATGACCAGCGGGATCACCACCATCCGGATGGCGTTCATGAAGGCGGTGCCCAGCGGCGCCGACGCTTCCGCGATGCCCATGAGGAGGGGGGAGCCCGTGGCGGAGGCCAGGAGCCCGAGGCCCAGGCCCAGGACCAGGCCGGCGGCGATGGCGAGATGCAGCATGACGGCGCCCGTTGGGGGGAGGAGGACGGGGCAATGGGCGGGCGGCGGGGGCCGCCGTCAAGCCTCGCTCAACCTGGCGACTGGCCCACACTGGAGCCAAGGCGGGCGTACCCCGCGACCATGAGCCTATGGGCCACGCCCAGGACGAGGGCCTCCAGCAACCCCAGGGACGCCACGAGCGCTGCGGGGGAACGGGGCACGAAGAGCATCGAGAACAACACCCGGTCACCTCCGGGCCAGACACGGTCCAGGACAGCCAGGGCCGAAAGGACGCCAAGGAGCAACGCGGTGGAAGCCCAGGAGAGGGCCTCCAGCGGGAAGCGCACCATCACGGCCGCGCCCAGGCTGGAGATCGTCGTCGCTGCCAGGCCCAAGAGGACGAACGCCCACAGGAGCCCGGCGGGGTTCAACGGCGTCCCGAAGGTCCCAGGCAACGCGAGTGTGACAGCGGCCGTCCACGGGACGGCGGCGGCGAACGCATGGACGGCGCAGCCCAGCACGTGAGAGGAGGCCAGCGTCGCCGGTTCGACGGGCAACGTCGCCAGGAAGTCGAGGGTGCCATCGGCCTTGTCCGGCAGCGTGCGCAGCATGGGCGCCAGCCCGAATGTGAAGCCCAGGAGTCCCAGCGCCAGGGACCACCCGTCGTGGGCGCCGCCCCTGGCAAGGACGAAGAGCGACCCAACGGCCGCCACCGACGCCATGCCCCGACGCACCAGGAGCCAGCTTCGACGCACCTCCAACCACAGGAGGGGACGGAGGGCACGGTCAGGCACGGGCGAGCCGGCAGGTCAGGACGGTTGTCAGGGGAGTCCGGGGGTGCTCCTCCCGCAACTCATCGAGGAGGTGGTCGCCGACCAGGCGCCCCGCCTTGAGCAGCAGGACCCGCGCCGCCAGAGGCTCGACGTCCTCGAGGATGTGTGTGGAGAAGAGGAGAGTCCGCCCGGACTCGGCGGCCAGACGCTCATCCACCGTGCGGAGGAGTTGGTGGCGCATCACGGGGTCGATACCGGACGTCGGTTCATCGAGAAGCAGGAGTCGGGGTCGGTGGGCCTCCGCCGCCACGAGCCCGAGCTTGGCGCGGTTCCCCCGCGAAAGGTGCGCCAGAGGCTTGTCTCGCGGGACCTGGAGCGATTCTGAAAGGGCCTGCTCATGGGACAGGTCCCAGGTGGCGTAGAAGCCCGAGACGAACGCGAGGTGCTCTCGGACGGTCATCCAAGGAAGGCCGGGAGGCGCCTCGGGCAGTAGGCCGACCCCACCCCGGGTCTGCGTGCGGTGCTCGCGGACTTCGGCGCCGCCCACGCGCATGGAGCCGTCGTACGCCGGGAGGCGTCCCGCCAGAGCCCGCAGCAGGGTGCTCTTCCCGGCCCCGTTGGCCCCGACGATGGCCACCCGCTCGCCGGTCCGCACTTCCAGCGTGAGGGGGCCGAGTCGGAATCCAGGATATCGGACCGTGAGGTCTCGAAGGGAGACCATGGTCCCCTACCCCCAGGCGCGGGCCGTGGCGAGGAGGGCTCCCGGCAGCCAGCAGGCCAACGCGGCCAACGTACCCAACCCCGGGCCGGAGGGCGTGACCACGGCGAAGCGCCACGCCAGAAAGGCCACCCACGCCGCGTGGAACGGCGTCACCACCGTGGCGAGAGCACCCAGGGGGGTGGAGGGATCGGGAAACAGCACATCCAGCCCTGTGCCCACGCGCAGGTCGAGAGGAGAGGAAACCCCGCCCAGGACATGGAGCACCCCGGCCACCCAGAGACCCTGCGCGACGAGGATCAGCTCCGCCAGGACGAGCGCACGGAAGAGGCGCCGGTACCTCGCCTCTCGTCCACCGAGGACCAGCACGGCCCAGGCCACCCCGCCCAGCACGCTGGCCTTGGCCACCGCGAGGACCGGGCCGAGCGCGCCCGCGAGCCAGAGACCCGTGCGAATCGTGCCGGCCAGCTCCGGCGTCTCGGCGGCGTAGGCGGGGCCGACCAGCGGCTGCATCAGACCGGCCGTGAGGAGCGAAACCCCCAGGAGCACCGTCAGGACGAGCCACAGGGCGGGTCCTTTGTCCACGCCGGGGCCGAGGGACTCGGAGAAGCCAGCAGGGTGAGCGTTCATGGATGCTCCTCGGTCAGGGGCGGGACGGGGTTGAGGATGCGGAGGATCTCGCGCCGACGCGCCACCGTCGTCAGGCCGATGGCCACCTCCACCACGGAACCGCCAGAATCGATGTGGGCGCGGAAGGGGACGCCCCGGACGCCCAGGGCCAGCCCCAGGGAACCGTCACGATCATGCACCCAGCGGCGCCTGAACCCCTGGGGCAGAGCCGGGACGACCTGGTCGGGATCCGAGTCCGGGGAGAGCGCCAGGAGCGGCACACGGGCCTCTCCGGACGCGGCCAGGGCACCCCATCCGGCCATCTCGATGGCACACCAGCGGCAATGTTGGCTCACGTAGAGCACAACCTCCGGCGAGCCTCCGGCGACGGCAGGGTGGGAGAGGCGGAAGGGCGTCTCGCGGACCGGCTGTGGGTCGGTGCCGCCGCCCTTCAGCAGGAAGGGTGACGCCAGGGCCGCGACCAGCACGATCATTGCGACGAGGCTCCTTCCTCGGCGATGGAGGGTGTGGGGAGGGGGGCGCCACCCCCCTCCCCCTTCCCGACCGGTCACATCAGTGCCGCGTAGCACACGGCGCCACACGCCACGTAGGGCTCTGGGGCGAGCCAGGCGTTCACCAGCATCCCCAGGGGGGTGCCTCGTCCGGCGAACACGATGCCCGCGACGCACAGGACGCACCCGCCCTTCTCCCACCCCCCTCCCGTCAGGGATCCCATGTCTCCCGGATCAGCCGAGGAACTGGTGGACCGGGGAGCCGCGGCCAGGAGAAGC
>BTVB01000069.1:0-18886 GCA_045863275.1 Gemmatimonadota bacterium | reverse complement strand
CCTGGAGGTCCGACACCGCCTCGGCGGCGCGGGCCTTCACGATGGCGCGCTGCAGGTTGGGCGCGGCGATGGCCGCCAGGAAGGCGATGACGGCTACCACCACCACCAGCTCCACCAGCGTGAAGCCGCGCCGGCCCACCGCCGGGGACGGGCTCACGGCCGTACCCGCTGCATGACCCGCACCGCCTCTCCCGCCAACGCGGCCAGGGAGTCCCCCGTGCGGTAGGCGGCCCGGGCGGCCCCCCGGGACGCCTCGAGGCGGATCTGGCCGGGGGCGACACGGAGGTACACGAGGCCCTCCAGGTCCTCCAGGCCTTCGAAGGCCTGCTCCAGGCGTTCGGGGTACGCGCCGGCGGAGTCGCGGAAGGCCTCCAGCCGGAGGACGGCCTGGTACAGCGTCATGCGCACCTCCGCCTCCACCAGCTCCGGCGGGGGCGCGGGGAGGGGGGGCGGCAGGATGAAGGCCGGGGGCGCGAGCCAGAGCCACCCGGCCGCGCCCGCCAGCACCACGGCGACGCCCCAGAGGAGGGGCGTCCGGTCCCGGGGTGGGCGGCTCGCCTCTTCGCGCTTGTGGGCGCGCTCCGCCTGATCCCGGAGGACGTCTGCGACGGCGTCCCGGGCGTCGGTGCCCTGGCTTGCGGAGGGCCGTGGGGGGAGCGGCGACACCGTCCGGCGGGTCAGAGGAGAGAAAGCTGGCTCGGTCCACTACGATAGCGCAGATCCTCCACGTCGAGCCAGCCGGTGGGCTCGTGCTGGAGGGCCACCTGGAGGTGCCCCCTCCACCCGGCGCGCCTCAGCTCGGCCCCCACGACCTTCAGCGCCAGCTCTGGCCGATTGCACTCGTTGGAGAGGTGGGCCAGGACGACGGCCGACAGGCGGGGGTGGAGGAGCTCGACGGCGAAGCGAGCCGCCGCCTGGTTGCTCAGGTGGCCGTGGCTGGAGCCGATGCGCCGCTTCACCGACCACGGGTAGGGCCCCGTGGCCAGGAGGACCTCGTCGTGGTTGGCCTCCAGCACGAGGAGGTCGCAGGCCGCCAGCGCGTGGCGGATCTGGGCCGTGGGGCGGCCCAGGTCGGTGGCCACGCCCATGCGGAGCCCGGTGCGCTCGTCCACCAGGGCGACGCCCACGGGGTCGGCGGCGTCGTGGACGGTGAGGAACGGCTCCACGCGGACGTCGCCGACGGCGAAGGCGCGTCCCGGTCGGTAGGGGCGGATCTCCTCCTCGCCGCGCAGGAGCCGGGCGCACGCCTCTCGGGTCCTTTCGGTGAGGTACAGAGGCGTGCCGTGGCGGCGGGCGAACACGCCCATGCCCCGGGTGTGGTCGCCGTGGTCGTGGGTGATGACGATCCCCTGTACGGCCTCCGGCGCGACGCCCAACGACTCCATCCGCCGGGCCAGGTCCCGGGCGCTGAAGCCCGCGTCCACGAGGACGAGGGTGTTGCCGGCCTTCACCAGCGTGGCGTTCCCCGAGCTGCCGCTCCCAAGGACCGCGACCTTCATCCGCCGACCGCGCTCACTCCGCCCGGCGGGTGCGCGTGCCCTGCCAGGCCTGGGCGAGGATCCGCCGGACGCCGGGCGTCAGCGTCTCGTTTCGGCGGGCCATGGAGGCCTCGGCGGCCTGCACGAACTGGTCGAACCGATAGTCGCGGAGGTCGGTGCCCGACCCCCACGAGAAGGGCGGCACCACCGCCGGGGGCATGAGCCCGCCGAACACGTTGCTTCCCGCGCCCACCACGGTGCCGGTGTTGAGCATGGTGCCGATGCCGGTCTTCACGTGGTCGCCGAGGAAGCACCCAACCTTGACGAGCCCCGAGTCCTCCTCGCCGTCGGGGGTCCAGACCCGCACGGTGCCGTAGTTGTTCTTGAGGTCCGAGTTGGCCGTGCCTGCCCCCAGGTTGACCCAGCGTCCCAGCATGGCGTGCCCCAGGAAGCCCTCGTGGGCCTTGTTCACGAAGCCCAGGAGCACCGAGTCGGCGACCTCCCCGCGGACCTTGCACACCGGCCCCACCGACGACGCGGCCACGTGTCCGCCGAAGACCATCGTGTCCCGCCCGATGTAGAGAGGCCCCACCAGCCGCGCCGGCCCCTCCACACGGACGCCGTCGTCCAGACGCACCGGCCCGCCCCGGGTGTCCACCACCACGCCCGGCTCCACCTCCGCCTTGGCGCTCATGGACAGCTCGGGCTTCCCGATGCGGATGACCCCTTCGGGCTGGTGGTCGTCGAGGAAGAGCTTCACCACGTCCCGGGCGATGCGCTCGGGCGTGCCAGCCACAAGGTGCCACGGCCGCTGGAGGATCTCCCCCTCCAGCGGGATGGAGGGGCCGTCGGTGGCGCGGGAGGGCTCGCGGAGCACCGGGTCGGCGGGGAGCGGCTCCCCGGGGAGGAGGACCCACCCCACGGTCTCGCCGGCGATGGTGAGGCGTCCCCCGGAGCTGAAGGAGGGCGGCTCCTGGAACGCCGGCACCGCTCGGCTGGACAGGAGGACCCGGGTCGCGTCGGAGGGGACGTCCTCCCGCTGCACCACCGGCGCCGCGCCGGGCTCGTCGAAGCCGGCCAGCGCGCGCCGGGAGAGCTGGCCTGAGCAAGTGAGCTCGAGGACGCGCTCCGCCCGCTCCCTCGCGATGAGGCACCCGTAGCGGAGCTCTCCGGCGGGGCGGGTGAGGGTGAAGGGCGCCCAGCGGCGTGCACGGCCGTCGTCGAAAAGGTAGAGGCGGGGCGTGCTCACGGCGCCTCTCCCAACTCGTCCAGGAGCGCCTTCAGGTCCGCCGCCCGGGAGCGCGGGAGGACGAGGGTCCGCTCCCCCGTACGGACCACCACCAGGTCGTCCACCCCGAAGAGGACCACCTCTCCCTCCTCGGCGAAGACCACGTTCCCCCGGGCCTGGACCGCCCGCGCGGCCCCCACCCGAACGTTGCCGGCCGCGTCGGGCTCCAGGGTTCGGGCCAGCGCCTCCCAGGTGCCCACGTCGTCCCAGGCGAAGGTGCCGCGCACGCACCCCACCCGGTCGCTCCGCTCCAGGACGGCCCTGTCCACCACGCTCACCGGCACCTCCCGGAAGAAGGCCTCCGCCCCCTCGGTCTCCAGGAGAGGGAGGCACGCCGCCACCTCGGGGGCGTGCCTGCGTACCTCGTCGAGGAAGACCGACGCCTTCCACACGAAGATCCCCGAGTTCCAGAGGTACCCCTCGGACACGTACCGCTCGGCCGTGGCCGCGTCGGGCTTCTCGTGGAACGCTGCCACGCGGAACGCCTCCACGCCCTCGAGGGTCGGGAGGGGTGCGCCGGGTTGGATGTGGCCGTACCCGGTCTCGGCCCGGTCGGGGACGACCCCCACCGTGACCAGGAGCTCCTCCTCCCGGGCGAGGCGGGCCGCCGCGGCCACCGTGGCCCGGAACGCCTCCACCGGGCGGATCACGTTGTCGGAGTGGAGGGAGACAAAGACCGCGTCCGGGTCTTCGCGAGACACCGCCCAGGCCGCCCAGGCCAGCACCGGGCACGTGCCCCTCGCCTCCGGCTCCACCATGTACGCCTCGGGGGGCAGGGTGGGCACGGCCGTGCGGAACGGGCCCGCCAGGTGGTCCCCGGCCAGGACGCGGATGTGCCCGTCGTCCGCAACGGCCCGGGCCCGCTCCACCGTGTCGACGATGAGGGGCCGGGCGGTGGCCAGGGGGAGGAGCTGCTTCGGCCGGGCCGGCGTACTCACAGGCCAGAAGCGGGAGCCGATCCCTCCCGCCAGGATCAGGATCCAGAGGTGGGCGTCAGCGATCAGAGAGGATCTCCTGGATGCGTGCGAGGAGCTTCTTCGGGCTGAACGGCTTGGTGAGGAAATCGTCCGCCCCCGCCGAGAGCGCCGCCTGGCGGTCCGTGTCCTGCCCCTTGGCGGTGAGGATGATCACCGGGGCGTGCCGGTGCCGCGGGTGGGCGCGGATCAGCCCCAGGACCTCCAGCCCCGAGGCCCCCGGCATCATGAGGTCCAGGAGGAAGAAGTCCACGGGCTGCCCCGAATCGAGGGCCTCGGCCGCTTCGGCCCCGTCCCGGGCCTCGAGGACACGGAACGACGCGCTTTCCAGGAGTGTGACCAGGATCCGCCGGATGTGCGGCTCGTCGTCGGCGACGAGGATGCTCCCCCGCGGGGGCTGCGCTGCTCCGACGTCCATCGGACCTCGTTCTCTGCGGCGGACGGGGCACGGGGCTGTTCGGTCGCCGGCGCCCGGGAGAAGGCCCCGAACCCCGTGGCGGCGCGGCGTTCGGGGACCCTGGAAGATGGGCGGGGAACCTACCCGCGGCGGGGGGTTAAGTCAAGCAATCACGGCACTTTTCGGGGTTGACACCCCCCTCTCGGCGCCGGCAACTTTCGCACCCTGTTCGGTGGCCCGACGCCCCTGGAGGCCGACACGCCCATGACATACGACGCACCCCTCCGCCGCCGACCCCGGCGTGGACGGCTTCCCGCGCTGGCGGCCCTCCTGTTCCTGGGGGCTGCCGGGGCGGTCTCGTGCGGCGACGATCCCTTCCAGATCAACTGGACGGAGAATCCCGACACGGTGGTGCTCTACTCCCTGGCGCGCCCCGAGCTGAACCTGGCTTCGGGCTTCGACTTCTACAACCGGATCGGGGTGAGGATCGAGGACCCAAACGCCACGGGGAACTGGGACATGGCGGTGGACACGCGGGGGGGCCGCGTGGTGCTCCTCCCTCCGGGGGCGCTGGGCGTGAGCTCGAAGGCTCAGGTGGCCACGCTGCCGGGGCGCACCCTCGCAGACGTCACCGAGGCGCCCGCCGACACCACGTTGTACGAGCGCCTCAGCCCGGTCGAGGTGCGGCTGGGCTCGGTCTACGTATGGCGGACCCGACAGGGGTACGGGTCGTTCGGAACGGTGTGCGTCTACTACGCGAAGATGGAGCCCCTGGCCATCGACGCGTCCGGCGGCACGCTCACGTTCGTCTTCGACGGCAGTCCCGTCTGCAACGACCGCAGCTTCGTTCCGCCCAACTGACCCGAGACGCCGCCCCCCATGCTGGACATCCGTCGCCTGCGCCACGAGCCCGATGCGGTGAAGAGGGCCCTGGCCCGGCGGGGCAACCCCGACTTCCCGGCGCTGGTGGACGAGGTGCTGGCCCTGGACGAAGCCCGGCGATCGGCCATCGGCGAGGCCGACGACCTCAAGGCCCGGCGCAACGAGGCCTCCAAGAAGATCGGCGAGCTGAAGCGCTCGGGGGGCGACGCCGGCGACCTCATCGCGTCCATGCGTGCCCTGGGTGACCGCGTCTCCGAGCTGGACGAGGCCATCCGGGCCAACGAGGCCCGGGTGGAGGAGATCCTCCTCTCCCTCCCCAACGCGCCCCTGGGCGAGCTTCCCGACGGTGGCGAGGAAGCCAACGCCGTCGTGTCCACGTGGGGGGAGGCACCGAGCTTCCCGTTCACGCCCCGCCCCCACTGGGAGCTGGGGGAGGCACTGGGCGTCCTCGACCTGGCGCGGGGCTCGAAGATCAGCGGCTCGGGCTTCCCGGTTCTCCGGGGCGCGGGGGCGCGCCTCCAGCGCGGACTCATCAACTGGTTCCTCCAGGTCCACACCACCGAGCACGGGTACCAGGAAGTGCGCGTTCCGTACCTCGTAACGCGCGACGCCATGACCGGCACGGGGCAGCTCCCCAAGTTCTCCGACGAGTCCTACCTCACGGAGCGCGACGACCTCTGGCTCATCCCCACCGCCGAGGTCCCGGTGACGAACCTCCACCGCGACGAGCTCCTGGCCGGCGATGACCTCCCGCTGAAGTACACGGCGTACTCCCCGTGTTTCCGCCGGGAGGCCGGGGCGGCGGGGAAGGACACCCGCGGGCTCCTGCGGGTACACCAGTTCGACAAGGTGGAGCTGGTCCGGTACGAGCGGGCGGAGCGGAGCAGGGAGGCCCTGGAGGAGCTCACGCGGGAGGCTGAGGTGCTCCTCGAGCGCCTGGGGCTCCACTACCGCCGGCTCGTGCTCGCCGCCGGGGACGTGGGCTTCAGCAGCGCCATGACCTACGACCTGGAGGTGTGGGCTCCGGGGGTGGAGAGGTGGCTCGAGGTCTCGAGTTGCTCGGTGTTCACGGACTATCAGGCCCGGCGCGCCAACCTCCGCTATCGCCCGGCTCCGGGGGAGAAGCCCGAGTTCGTCCACACCCTGAACGGATCGGCGCTGGCGCTGCCCCGCGTCGTGGCGGCCCTGCTGGAGACGTACCAGGAGGCCGGCGGATCGGTGGTCATTCCCGAGGTCCTGCGCCCCTACGTCGGCACGGACCGCCTGGCTCCGCCGGCCTAGCCGGCGATCCGGGCCCTCCCCACCGTGCGCCGAGATCGTTGGCCCGTCGCCCTGGCGACCCTCTTCGTGGTCCTGCTGGGCTGGTACCTGGTCTACACCACCCGCATCGTGCGCGCGCTGCGGGCCGACGCCGAGACCCTCACGGAGATCTTCTCCGAGGTGCAGTCGGGCCTGGCCGACCCGGACCCGTCGCGAGCCGAGGGTGCCCTCTTCCGGCTCCAGGCCATCATCCTGGAATCGGGCGTGCCGCTGGTCGTCACCGGGGCCGGTGATACCATTCTCGCCGCGGCGAACCTCCCCTTCGAGGCCGAGCTCACGACCGCCGAAGGGCAGGACCGGGTGTGGGCCTACGTGCGCCGCCTGGACGTGCGCAACCCGCCGGTGGGCGACCCCACCATCCAGCACATCCATTTCGGCGACACCCCGGAGGTGCGCCGGCTCCGCTGGATCCCGTGGCTCCAGGCCGGAGGCCTCCTCCTCACCGTGTTCGTGGGCTTCGCCATCATCCGCACCCAGCGGAGTGCCGAGGCGGAGCGTGCCTGGACCTCCATGGCCCGGGAGCTGGCCCACCAGCTGGGCACGCCCCTCTCGTCCCTCCAGGGGTGGATGGAGGTGCTGCGCCTCCCCAGAGGCGAGCGCCCGGCGTCGCTGGCCGACTCGGACGTGGCGCGGGCCATCGAGGAGGACCTGGAGCGCCTGGAGCGGATCAGCCACCGCTTCGAGCTCATCGGGCGGGAGCCCGAGCTGGAGAGCCTCTCTCTTCCGCGGATCGTCCGAGACCTGGAGCGGTACCTGGCGGCCCGCCTCCCCAAGCTGGGGCGGGGCGTGGAGCTCATCGTGGACGTACCCGACACCCTGCCCAGGGTGAAGGCCAACGAGGTCCTGCTCATGTGGGCCCTGGAGAACGTGGTGAAGAACGCGCTGGACGCGCTTGCGGGCAGGGGAGGGCGGATCTCCATCTACGCCAGGGAGATCGGGGGCAAGCATCGGCAGGTGAGCCTCCGCATCAGGGACACGGGGCCGGGCGTGGACCCCGAGATCCGGGACCGGATCTTCGAGCCGGGTATCACCACGAAGTCGGCGGGGTGGGGCGTCGGCCTGGCGCTCTCCCGACGCATCGTCGAGGGCGTCCACCGGGGCCGGATCGAGCTCCTGGACGGCACCGGGGGCGCCACCTTCCAGGTGCGGTTGCCGGTGGCGGATGAGTAGCGCGCCGTCCTTCTTCGACGCCGCGGCACACCTGGAAGGGCTCAACCCCGAACAGCGGGAGGCCACCGAGCACTTCGAGGGGCCGCTCCTCGTCCTCGCGGGGGCCGGCTCGGGCAAGACCCGGGTCCTCACCTCCCGCATCTGCCACCTGGTCCGGGAGCACGGGGTCCCGCCGGGCAGGATCCTGGCGGTGACGTTCACGAACAAGGCCGCCGGGGAGATGCGCGAGCGCATCGCGAGGATGCTGGGGCAGGAGCCCGCCGGTATGTGGATGGGGACCTTCCACGCCGTGGGGGCTCGCATGCTGCGGCGGCACGCCGATCGCCTGGGATGGGACCGCAACTTCACCATCTTCGACGCCGATCAGTCGCTGCGGCTCGTGAAGAGGGTCCAGGAGCAGGTGGGCCTCGACCCAAAGCGATGGAACCCGAAGGCGCTCCGGGCCGAGATCAGCAACGCCAAGAACCAGCTCGTCACCGTCGAGGCCTTCGCCAAGGACAACGAGGGCTCCTTCGACATGTTCGTGCGCGCCGTCGCCAAGGTCTTCGGGCCCTACCAACAGGCGCTCCGCGACCAGAACGCCTTCGATTTCGACGACCTCCTGCAGAAGCCGGTGGAGCTGCTGGAGGAGCAGCCGACCCTCCTCGCCGGCTACAGGGAGCGCTTCGCCTTCGTCCTGGTGGACGAGTACCAGGACACGAACCGCGCCCAGTTCCGCTTCCTCGAGCTGCTGGCGCGGGAGCACGCGAACCTCATGGTGGTGGGGGACGACGACCAGTCCATCTACGGATGGAGGGGTGCGGACATCCGGAACATCCTCGACTTCGAGGAGACGTTCCCGGGTGCCCGGGTCGTACGGCTGGAGAGGAACTACCGCTCCACCTCGAAGATCCTCGACGCGGCCAACGCGGTCATCGCGGAGAACGTGAACCGCAAGGGCAAGACGCTCCGCACCGAGCGCGACGGCGGAGAGCCGCTGACGCTCGTGGAGACCTTCGACGAGAACGACGAGGCCCGCTGGATCGTCGGGGACATCAAGGCGCGCTTCGACGAGAACCCCCGGCTCCAGTACCGCTCCTTCTCGATCCTGTACCGCACCAACGCCCAGTCCCGTGCCCTCGAGGACGCCTTCCGGCGGGAGGGGATTCCGTATCAGGTGGTCGGGGGCGTGCGCTTCTACGAGCGCAGGGAGATCCAGGACGTCCTGGCCTACCTGCGGCTCATCTCCAACCCCCGGGACGCCGGCGCCTTCGACCGGGTGGTGAACTACCCCCGCCGGGGGATCGGCATGGCGTCCCAGGAGCGCCTCGCGGCGTGGGCCTCGGTGGAGGGGATCACGCTCCTGGAGGCGGCGGCGCGGGCCGACGAGGCGCCGGACGTCCCCTCCGGCGGGGCGAGGGGCTTCCAGGCCTTCGCGTCGCTCATCCAGAGATACTCCATCCGCGCGGCCCAGGCTCGGGTGGGCGTGCTCCTGGAGGAGCTGGTGGAGGAGCTGGACCTGGCGCGCCACCTCATGGACGAGGGGCCGGAGGGCGAGGACCGGGCCCGCAACGTGGCGGAGCTCATCGCGGGCGCCCTGGACTTCGACGCCGAGGTGGTGGATGCCATGGGCGCCGACGAGGTGGACGGCTTCACCGAGCTGGACCTCTTCCTCCAGCAGGTGGCCCTGGTGGCCGACGTGGACAAGCTCGACCCCGACGCCGACGCCGTCACCATGATGACGCTGCACAACGCCAAGGGGCTGGAGTTCCCCGTCGTGTACATCGCCGGGCTCGAGGACGGGCTCTTCCCGCTGGCCCGGGCCTACGACGACCCGGACACGCTGGAGGAGGAGCGAAGGCTCTTCTACGTGGGCATCACCCGGGCCGAGGACAAGCTCAACCTCGTGTGGGCGCGACAGCGGCGGAGGGCCGGCGACGTCACCTTCGGGACGCTGTCGTCCTTCGTGGACGCCATACCTCCCTCGCTCCGCGAGGCGCGGGCGAGCGAGCGCCTACGCCTCGCCGCCTCGTCGACGCCCCACCGGGGCTTCGGGAGCCGCGGTGCCCGGGAAGTCGGTACGACCTACTACGAGCCCGACCCCGACGCCGGGCTGAACCAGGACCTCCCCCGGTACGTGAAGGGCGAGCGGGTTATCCACCAGACCTTCGGCTCGGGGTCGGTGGTGGAGGTCACCGGCTTCGGCAAGGACCTGAAGGTCACGGTGGACTTCGACGACGCCGGGCGGAAGAAGCTGTTGGTGCGCTACGCGAACCTCGAAAAGGACTGGCCCTAGCCTCTATGTTCAAGATTCGGCTCCCTCTGGAGCTGGAACCCAAACTCCTCACGGTGCTCCGCGAGGGGTACACCCGCCACGACTTCGTCCGCGATGCCCTCGCCGGCATCGTGGTGGGCATCGTGGCCCTTCCCCTGGCCATCGCCTTCGCCATCGCCTCCGGGGTGCGCCCGGAGCAGGGTCTCTACACCGCCATCGTCGCAGGCTTCCTCATCTCGGCCCTCAGCGGGAGCCGGGTGCAGATCGGCGGACCGACCGGCGCCTTCGTGGTTCTCGTGTTCTCCGTGGTCCAGCAGCACGGCTACGACGGCCTCGTGGTGGCCACGCTCCTGGCGGGAGGACTGCTCATCGCCATGGGCGTGGCGCGGATGGGGGCGGTGATCCGTTTCATCCCCTACCCGGTGACGGTGGGCTTCACCACGGGCATCGCCATCATCATCGCGGTGGGGCAGGTCCCCGACGGGCTGGGGCTGGTCCTGGCCGAGACGCCGTCCGAGTTCCTGCAGCGTATCGCGGCCTATGGCTCGGGCCTGGGCACCGCTTCCCCGTGGGCCACGGCGCTCACGCTCCTCACCGTCGCTGTCGTGGTGCTGTGGCCCCGGGTGTCCAGGCGCATCCCCGGGCCTCTCGTGGCGCTCCTCCTCACCACCGCCGCGGTGCAACTCTTCGGCCTCCCCCTCGATACCATCGGGAGCCGCTTCGGGGCGGTGCCCACGGGGCTACCGGCCTTCCGCCTTCCCCGCGTGGACATGGCCACGGTGCCGGCCCTGTTCTCTCCGGCGCTGGCCATCGCGCTCCTGGCGGGCATCGAGTCGCTCCTCAGCGCGGTGGTGGCCGACGGCATGACGGGGCGCAGGCACCGCGCCAACGCCGAGCTCATCGCCCAGGGCGTTGCCAACCTGGCGTCGCCCCTCTTCGGGGGCATCCCGGCCACCGGCGCCATCGCCCGCACCGCCACGAACGTGAAGAACGGTGGAAGGACCCCCGTGGCGGGCATGATCCACGCGGCGGTCCTCCTCCTCATCCTCACGACGCTGGGGCGGTGGGTGGCGCTGGTCCCCATGGCCACGCTGGCGGGGATCCTCCTCGTGGTGGCGTACAACATGAGCGAGTGGCGGGTGTTCCTCGGTCTCCTGCGGGGGCCCCGGAGCGACGTCATGGTTCTCCTCTCCACCTTCGCCCTCACGGTCCTGGTGGACCTCACCGTGGCCATCCAGGTGGGCGTGGTGCTGGCGGCGCTCCTCTTCATGCGGCGCATGGCGGAGGTGAGCCAGGTCCGATCCGTCACCGAGGAGGTGGGCGGTGAGGAGCGTATGGGCTTCGAGGCGGAGAACCGCGACGTGGTCCTCCCGCCCCGCACCGAGGTGTACGAGATCGCCGGCTCCTTCTTCTTCGGCGCGGCGCAGCGCTTCAGCGAGGCCCTCGCCGAGATCCAGCGTCAGCCCACGGTCGTCATCCTCCGCATGCGCGACGTCTTCGCCATGGATGCCACCGGCCTCCACGCCCTCGAGGAGGTGCACCAGCGCTTCAGCCACCAGGGGATCACCATGCTGCTCAGCGGCGTGCGGGCCCAGCCCATGATGGTCCTGGTCAAGTCCGGCGCCCTGGACCGCTTCGGCGAGGAGAACGTGCTGGGCTCGTTCCGCGAGGCGGTCGTGCGGGCGTGGGCGCTCTCCGACGAGGCGCCCGAGGAGGAGCGGGAGCGGGACAGCCGGGGCGGCCCCTAGCCCCCGACGGAGGGTCCGCGCCGGCCGTGCAGGGCCCGTCCCGCCGCCCGCCCCGCGGTGATGCCCGCGGCGAAGCGGGGGTCCTCCACCCGGGCCCAGTGGGGGCGGGGGCCGGGGGGAAGGGGAAAGAAGTCGTCGGCCATCTCGGCAAGCACCTCGGGGTGGTTGGCGGTGTGGTCCGCCAGGGCCAGACGCCTGACCTTCTTCGCCAGCTTGAGGTTGAGGTCGCCCACCGGGTCGAGGGAGGCCGCCGGTGAGCTCCCCCGGCCTGCCAGGTACCCCACCACGTGGTCGAAGGCCAGCTCGAAGTAGTGGTCCACGGTGGGGTCGGGGAGGTCGAACCGGGAGTTGGCCAGCACCCGCTCGAAGACCCGCTGCCAGCGGTCATGACCCTGGAAGCGGATCATGCCGCGGAAGATCCTGCGGTTGGTCTGGAAGCTGAAGATGGTGCGGCTCAGCACGTCGTCGAAGAGCGCGTCCGCCTCGCCGTGGTCGTGCTCCATGACCAGGTGCCGGGCCTTGGAGAGGAACTCCTCCCCCACGTGCATGTCCATGCGGTGCTCCCAGTACGTGTGGCCCAACGCCTGGGTCGTGCTCGTGAGGAGAAGCTGGCGGGGGACGAACATGTTGTGGGCCACCGTGTCCGCCGCGAGGTGGGCGAGGTATCCGTACCCCACCGCCTGGAGTGGCTCCGAGTCCGCCGAGTCCAGGATCTCCTCGCCCACCGACCAGTTGTGGCAATGGCGGCCCTCCGGGACGTACTTCTTCGCCAGCGAGATGTCGGCGGCCACGGAGCCGTAGAGGAAGTGGAGGGGAAAGCGCCCGAGGAGGCCCTGCACCACGGGGGGAAGGAGGTAGAGCGCCCCCAGCAGGGCCTCGCCCAGCGCCACGTGCGTGGCCGGCCCCCATGCCGCCGCGGGCTCGGGCACCAGGAGGAGCCAGCCTGCCGCCACGAGGACGGGGGGGAGGAGCGCCACGGCGTCGGCCGTATCAGCGCTCGCCCGCGGGGAGCGCGGGATCGTCCTCCATGGAGTCGGGCCCGGGCGGGAGCGACTCCGCCTCCTCGTCTTCGTCGGCGAGCTCCTCCCGCGCCCGTCCCATGGACCGCGCGCCCTCCCGCACGCCCCGGACCGTGGCCGCGGTGTCGAGGAAGATGTCCTCGGCCTCGTCCTGGACCACTTCCATGAGGGCGTTGAACTCGCGGATGCGCTCCTCCATGTGGTCCGACGCCTGGTGCAGGCGGGCCGTGAGGGCCTTCACCGACGCGTTCAGGCGCTCCACGTCCGTGCGTAGCGCCTGCGTGATGAACTGGACGTTGTCGGAGATGGAGCGAGCCCGCTCGGAGACGGGGCCCAGGCCCTGGCGCACGGAGGACCGGAGCTCCGCCAGCACGGCGTTCCAGCGGCGCGTGAGAGCGATGAAGAAGAAGGCCGCCACGGTGAGCGTCACGGCGGCGATGAGGATGGCCACGTCGGCGGCCAGCGCGATGGCGTCACGGGACTGCACCGTGACCACCGTGTCGGCCACCGCGGTCTGGACCAAGGTCAGCGCGGCGGTGAGCATGGAAAAAGTGTAACCCGGACGGACCTCATCGAGCCAGGTCGGCGCCCACCGTCCACGCCTCGAGCTTCGGGACCAGCAGCCCGCGCCGGCGTCCCTCGGCGGCGTCCAGCGCCCGGCGCACCGGGCCCCCGAGAGGGCCCAGGGCCGCGAAGGCCGCGTCGGGCCCCAGGCCCTCTTCCAGGTAGGCCCGAAGCGCCGCTTCCACGCGCTCCACGTCCTGCGGGCGGGCGTGGGCCAAGACCGGCGGGAGCGTCGCCCGGCCCGCCAGGGCCCGCACCGTGGTGGCCCAGACGTCGCCCAGGGGAACCACCCGTGCGGGCAGGGGCGCGGGGTCCAGGAGGAGGCCGGTCTTGTCCGTGGCGGCCACGGGGAGGAGACGCTCCGCGGCGGCCAGGGCGTCGGCCACCGCACGCCACGCCAGTCCCTCCACGGCCGCGCCCGGGGCTCCGGCGGCCGCCAGGGCCCCGGCCACGTCGGACACCGCCCCGGGGTCGGGCGTGCCGACCCGCCCCACGGGGGAGAGCCAGCGGGCCAGGAGGTCGCTCCCCGGCCCGGGGGGCGACGCCAGCGCCACGCCCTCCAGACCCAGCCGCCGGA
Source organism: Gemmatimonadota bacterium (assembly GCA_045863275.1). Taxonomy (GTDB): domain Bacteria; phylum Gemmatimonadota; class Gemmatimonadetes; order Longimicrobiales; family Gaopeijiaceae; genus SZUA-318. The sequence continues at coordinate 5,215 of BTVB01000069.1, read as the reverse complement.
CCTCGGCGGCCACGACGGCTGCCACGCGCTCCGCCAGGCGCGTCTCCGGGCTCACCGCTCCCTCACGATGCGCTCGAGGGTGTGGAGCGCCACCGCCGCGTCCTCGTCGCGGAGGTGGGCGTAGGGCTGTCGGGCACGGGCGATCCGGTCCCGCTCCAGGGTCACGTCCAGGCGGGCCTCCTCGGCCTCGGGGGCCCGGGCCAGCACCTCGCCGTCGGGGGCCACCACCAGGGAGCCCCCGGCGAAGGTCACCCCCTCCTCCACCCCCACGCGGTTGCACAGCCCCACGTAGACGCCGTGGAGGAGGGCCGTGGTGCGGGCGATGAGCTCCCACCTCCCCGTGGACGCGAACACCGCGCCGTCCCCCTCGCCGGGGATCCCCCGACCGGGGGCCGCCGCGAGGACCACGAGCACGTCCATGCCCTGGAGAGCCAGGAGGTAGCTCAGCGCCGGGTGCCAGAAGTCCTCGCACACGATCACGCCCACGCACCACCCTGGCGCCGCCTCGAAGGGCCGCACGGACCGGCGGCCCGGGGCGAAGACCCGCCCTTCGTCGAAGGTGCCGTAGGTGGGCAGGTAGACCTTGCGGTGGGTGGCCACGATGCGGGAGCCCCGCGCCGCCAGCGCCGCGTTGTACGTGAGGTGGTCCTCGCCCCGCTCCACGAGCCCCACCACGGCCAGGGGACCCTCCTCCGGGAGCGCGAGAGGCGGTGGCCCGTCCAGGGGCACGGCCAACTCCCGGGCGCGGTGCCCCAGCGTGTACCCGGTGAGGGAGAGCTCCGGGAAGACCACGAGGTCCGCGTCCGCGGCGGCCACCTCCTCCTCCACGCGGCGCCGGTTCGCGTCGGCGTCGGCCAGCACGGGGGCGATCTGACGCAGGGAGACGCGGAGCTCGTCGAGCACGGTCATGGGCCCTTCTCTCCGACGGAGTGGCGAACGGCTTCCTGCTCGGCCCGCCGTTGGTCGCCCCGGGCGATGGCGGCCTCGACGTCGGGGGAGATCTCGCCGGCGCGGCGCAGGAGGTTGAGGGTGAAGAACGGGCCGGCCAGCTCGGAGAAAAGAACCCCCACGACGACGACCGTGAAGAGGGCGGCCTCCGCGCCTGCGCCTCCCACCTGGAGGCGGCCGTAGACGAGCACGCCCGAGGCCGCCATGGCCAGGCTGATCCCGCCCTGGGGGATGAGCCCGAGCCCCAGGCGCTTGGGCACGTCGAAGCGGAGGGGGAGGGCGACGGCCATGGCGGCGGCGCCCACCGCCTTTCCAATCCCCCGGAGGAGCGCGTAGGCCACGGCGAGCCCTAGGACCAGGAGCGTCGGTCGCCCGAGGAGCGCGCCGGCCAGGAGGAGGAAGGTCAGGTAGACGGGCTTCTCCCACCGCTCCAGGAGCCGGAACACCCGGGTGCTGTCCTGCTCCAGATTGGCCACCACCGCGCCCATGACCAGGGAGACGAAGAGGGGGGAGAGCCCCCACTGGAGCGCCGCTCCCGCAGCGAAGGCGCAGATCCCCAGGACATAGAGGACCAGCTCCTCGGCGGCGGGCCGGCGGCGGGACAGCCAGATGAACACGATGCCGAGCACGACCCCCATGCCCGCCGCGACCCCCACGAGGGAGAGGTGGTCCAGGCCGCCGAAGAAGGGCACCGCGCCCAGGGGGCGGTACAGGGCGTACGTCACCTGGAGCGCCACGATTCCCACCAGCGCATCCACGGACGCGATGAGGAAGAGGAGGTCCCGGACGGGCCCCTTCACCAGGAAGTTGGAGGAGATCATGGCGATCCCCGCCGGCGTGCTCACCGACGCCGCCGCCGCGGCCCCCAGGAGCAGGGGGAGGGGAACGTCGGCACCCAACGCCCGCACCGCCAGCAGCGACAGCCCGAGGAAGAGCCCCAGGGTGATGAGCGCCTGCCCCAAGGCAGCCACCAAATGGAGGAGGGGCACCTGCTTCAGGAGGCCGGCGTCGAACTGGAGGCCGAAGTGGAAGCCCACCCACCCCAGCCCCAGCGCCAGGAGGGGGAAGAGCGCCGCCGTGGCCTCCGGGGGGATGAGGCCCACCACGGAGGGGCCCAACAGGAAGCCCAGCGCGAGGAAGTGGATGCCCGTCCGGAAGAGGAGGCGCGGCGCGAGGCTCGTCCGCACGGTGGAGAACGAGAACCGCGAGCCGAGCAGAGCCAGCAGGATGAGGACGAGCGTCCCGAGGAGGGGGTTCATGGCGGCCGCGTCAGAGCGGGCTTCCCGCTTCCCCCAGCTCCGGCGCCAGCCCCACCACCCGCTCCACCGGGAGCACGAAGGCGATGCCCGTGGCCGGCGACGCCAGGTTGCCGCAGACGTCCTGGAGGAGCTCCAGCGTCGCGTCGACGAGGTGGTCCGGGACCACGCTGAAGATCATGCGGTTCTGGGGCCGCGACCCCGAGAGGAGCGTCTGCAGCCCGGCGAAGATGGGGATGTCGTGGGACAGCAGCCGCCCCATCCCCTCGCTGTTCAGGATGGTGGCTCCGGTGACCCCCAGCTCCAGGAAGCCGGAGAGGATCTCGTCCAGCTTCTCGGGGTCGTTGATCACCGCAACGAGAAGCCGCGTGTGCGGCGGGCTCATACGTGCTGCGCGTCGACGGCCTCGATGATCTCGACGACCTGGGAGGGCTCACGCGCTGACTCCAGGCTCTCGACGAAGCCCTCGTGCCTCACCAGCCGGCAGATCCGCGCCAGGAGCTTCACGTGCTCCCGCTCGTGCCCCGGGGGAGACAGGAGTACGAAGAAGAGCCGCACCGTGTCCTGCTCGTGGGACCCGAAGGTCACGGGCGCGCCGCCCGTGAGGGCCACGCCGATGACGGGGGCCGCGAGGCCCGGGACCGTGGCGTGGGGGATCGCCAGCCCCGAGCCCATCACCGTGGGGTGGAGGCGCTCCCGCTCGAGGAGCTTCTCCTGGACGAGCGCCGCGTCCCCCACCCCCGCGTCCGCGGCCTTGCGCGACACCTCGGCCACCACGCCGTCCACGTCCGTGGCCTCGAGGCGGAGGAGGACGAAGTCGCGGTGCAGGAAGTCTTTGAGGCGCATGCCGCCGTCCCGACGAGGGAGAAGGGCTCCTGGATCCGCGATTGTAGACCGGGCCGGAAGGGGGGTCAAGCACCCGGGGCGTCGCCCGGCGGCACGCTTTCTGCATTCACGGGCCATGGAGGGAGGAGCCGCCGGCCGGGCCTCCGGGCAGAGGCGCCGGAGGCGGGGCGGCACGCACGCGGGAGGGCGTCATGACGCGGTTGGCGGTAGGGGGCGGGTCGGGGTATCTTCGGGGCGCCGTTTCCGGCCCGGTCGCCGTAGAGGCGCCGCGCGCGGAAGCGCTCTGGCACCCAACCCATAACCCCCCTCGCATGGCGTCCTTCGTGGTCGAAGGCGGACATCGGCTCTCGGGCCGCATCCGCCCCGCGGGCAACAAGAACGCGGCGCTCCCCTGTCTCGCGGCCACGGTCCTGGCCTCGGAGCCCGTGACCCTCGACAACGTCCCCCGCATCCGGGACGTGGAGGTCTTCCTGGAGATCGTCTCGTCCCTGGGCGCCGACGTGCGCTGGGACGGGCCGAACCAGGTCACGGTGGATCCCCGGGGGGTGGTGGGGGACGCCATCGACCGGGACCTGGCCGAGCGCATCCGCGCGTCTCTCCTCCTGGCCGGCCCCCTGCTGGCGCGCTTCGGGCACGTCGCGCTCCCGCCGCCGGGGGGGGACGTCATCGGCCGGAGGCGCATGGACACCCACTTCCTGGCCTTCGAGGCCCTGGGGGCCACCGTGGAGCTCAACGGTGGCTTCTCCATCTCGGCCGAGGCGCTCAGGGGGGCGGACATGTTCCTCGACGAGCCCTCGGTGACCGGCACCGAGAACGCCGTCATGGCCGCGGTGCTCGCATCCGGCACGACCCGCATCCGGAACGCCGCCGCCGAGCCCCACGTGCAGGACCTGTGCCACCTCCTCAACGCCATGGGCGCGAGGATCCGCGGCGTGGGCACGGGGATCCTCGAGATCGAGGGTGTCCCCCAGCTCGCGGGGACGCGCTTCGCCATCGGCGCCGACCACATCGAGACCGGGTCGTTCATCGGGCTGGCCGCGGTGACGGGGAGCGACCTCACCATCGAGGGCGCTCCGCTGGAGCACCTGGACTCGACGCTCATGGGCTTCCGCCGGCTGGGCGTGCGGTGCACGCCCCAGGGGGCCGACCTCCTCGTCCACGGGAGCGAGGAGCACGTCATCCGGCAGGACGCCTTCGGCCACGTGCCCAAGATCGACGACGGACCGTGGCCGGCGTTCCCCGCCGACCTCACGTCCATCGCCCTCGTCACCGCCACCCAGTGCCGGGGCACGGTGCTGGTGCACGAGAAGATGTTCGAGTCCCGGATGTACTTCACGGACAAGCTGGTGGGCCTGGGCGCCTCCATCATCCTGTGCGACCCCCACCGGGCGGTGGTGGTGGGTCCCTCCCCCCTCACGGGGGGCGTGGTGGAGAGCCCCGACATCCGGGCCGGCATGGCGCTGCTCATCGCGGCCCTGGGAGCCCAGGGAACGAGCCGGATCAAGAACATCCGCCAGATCGAGCGGGGCTACGAGGGGATCGACGCGCGCCTGACCGCGCTGGGGGCCAGGATCCGGCGGGAGGACTGAACCCCCGCGGGGGGTGATCCGTAGGGATGGAGAGAGCCGGGGGTGCGTGCCCCGGTGGACTGGGGAGCCACGGAAAGGAACCCGACATGACCGACGACAAGAAGAGCGCCCGGGAGAAGGTCTCCGACGGCATCAAGCAGGGCATCGGCGTCCTCTCCGCGTTCAGGGACGCCCTCGAGGAGACGATCAACGAGGCGCGCGAGCGCGGGGACCTCTCGACGGACCGGGCCAAGGAGGTGATGAAGAGCGCACTCCACAAGGCCCAGGAGGCCGCCGAGGGCGCCAAGGAGCGGCTGGACTTCGTGGCCCAGAAGGACTTCGAAGCCCTCTCGGAGGCCGTGGACGGGATCCGGGACCGGGTGACCGCCCTGGAGGAGCGATTCCGTGACGGAGACGGGGGCCCCGAGGGGGAGGAAACCGGGAGAAAGAGCCCGCGGGCTGAGGCTTTCGGCCCGTCTGGACGCCGGCGCCGGGACGCTCCCATGAGGGAGCCCGGCGCCGGCTCGATATTTTCAGGCCAGCAGAGCCGCCCCGCGGCGGCACATTGCGAAGTGGGGGAGCAGGTGGCCCCCGCTT
>BTVB01000068.1:0-19856 GCA_045863275.1 Gemmatimonadota bacterium | reverse complement strand
GCCAACTCCTTGCTGAAGGCCCCCGTCGCTCCCAGGCGATGGGGGCCTTCGCGTTTCCAGCGGGTCGGCGAAGCCCCCGGTCCCGGCCGCCAACGTGCTCGACGTCGGGTCCCACGACCACCCACCCGCGTGGTGGCGGCCGCCCTCGGGACGCCGATCCGCCAACCAGCTCCCCCTCTCGGTCGCCTGGCGGATCGGGGGCGCCCCGCACCCCCGATCGAGATCCGGCACGCCCCCTCCCGCGCCCGTTGGCCGATTGGGGGCACCCAGCGCCCCCGATCCGGATCCGACGCCGGTCCCCAACCACCGCTGGCGGATTCGAGACCGCTCGCCGCGGTCGCACCCTCACCGCCCGCCGGCGGCCCAGCCCCTCTACCTCGGTGCGTCCGCCGCGCCCTCCCCTCCCCACCTCCGCGCCACCGCGTACGCCACCAGGAGCACCGCCGCCCAGTACACCGCGAACTCGAACAGGCCGAAGACCAGGGCCGAGGCGGCAGAGATCCCCCGCACTGGACCGCAACCCTCGAGGAGTCCCCGCCCGTAGATCCCGTGGAGGTGGCCGGGGAGGGACTGGAGCGCGGCGAGGACGAGGAAGACCGGCAGGGGACGCCGCGGGCTGGTGCGGGACGCCACCCACCAGAAGAGCCATCCCATGGCGCCGTAGATCACCCCGACGACGGTGGCCAGCCACCGGGCGACGGGAGGCAGGACGTTCCCGTAGCAATTGCCCCAGAAGGTCCAGGCCGCCCACGTGTAGAGGGAGCCGAACCAGACCACCCCCAACAAGAGAAGCGTGGCGGGGAGCTTCCGGGGAGGGGGCGGGCGCACACGGCGCCAGGCCGGAGCCGCCAGAGACGTCAGAACCAGGGCGGCAACCAGCGTGGCGCCCCACATCTGTGAGGTGGTGACCGCGGCCTGCGGATCCATGGCACCTCATACCCCGCGGGCCGCGGCGGGAGCCCGGCCGGAGGGAGCGAGGGCCCCTCAGGCGCCCGTGGCGAGGAAGGGCGCGAGGAGTTCCCGGACCGCCTCCTCCGGGTCCGCGGCCGCCATGACCGCGCCCACCACCGCCACGCCTGCCGCACCGGTGGAAGCCACCTCACCGGCGCGCGCCACCGTGATCCCTCCGATGCCGACGACGGGGACACGGACCGACCGGACCACGGCGGCCAGCCCCTGGAGGCCGATGACCTCGCCCGCGTCGGCCTTGGTCGCGGTGGCGTACACCGTGCCGCACCCGATGTAGTCGGCGCCGTCCTCCACGGCCCGCATCGCCACCCGGGGGTCGTCGGCGGAGCGCCCGACGAGGAACCCGGACGGGGAGTGGGCGCGCACCGTCGCCACCGGGAGGTCGTCGGGACCCACGTGGATCCCATCGGCCTCCAGGGCCAGCGCGACGTCGAGGCGATCGTTCACGAAGAGAAGCGCGCCGGCGTCCCGGGTGAGGGCCCGGAGGTCGCGCCCCGCCGCCAGGAGCTCCCGCGCCGACTCGCCCTTGTTGCGGAGCTGGATGGCGCGTGCCCCGCCTTCGAGAGCCTGGGCGACCACCTCCGTCACCGTGCGGGGTGCGGCCAGGCCGGCGTCGGTGACGACGAGCACCCGGAGGCGCCGGGCCAGCGTCACCTGGACTCCCCGCTCCCCCGTGACTCGGCGCGGAGACGTGCCCGCTCCGCCCGCGTCGCCGCCACCGCGCGGTTGTGCTCCGCCAGCGTACGGCTGAAGACGTGCGTGCCGTCGTACCTGGCCACGAAGTAGAGGTAGGGCTCGTCCGCCGGGTGGAGCGCCGCCTCGATGGCCTCCTCGCCCGGGGCGCCGATGGGCCCGGGCGGAAGGCCCGGCTGCGTATAGGTGTTGTAGGGGTTCTCGGCCACCGAGTCGATGGCGGCGAACAGGAGACGCTCGCGGTACCCGCCCAGGGCGTAGAGCACGGTGGGGTCCGCCTGAAGGAGCATCCCCTGGCGCAGCCGGTTGTGGTACACGCTGGCGATGCTGGGCATCTCCGCAGTGCGGCGGGCCTCGGCCTGCACGATGGACGCCAGCGTGACCAGCTCCCCCTCGCTCATGCCCAGGGAATCCAGGCGAGCCCTTCGCTCCGGTGTCCACACGCGCCGATACCTCCCGACCATCGCCTCCACCACGGTCTGCGTGGGCACGCCGGCTGCGAACCGGTAGGTGTCGGGAAAGAGGTAGCCCTCCAGGCCCGGGCCGGGCACGGCGAAGCGCTCGGCGGCGTCGTCGCCCCGGAGAAAGGCCAGGACGTCGGCCGAGTCGGCCTCGACCAACCGCGCGATACGGGAGGCGATCTGATCGAGCCTGAGGCCCTCGGGCACGGTCATGGGGATGGTCACCACGCGGCCCTCGGTGAGGATGGCGAGGATCTCCTTCCACCCCGTTCCGGGCGTGAGCACGTACGTCCCCGAGCGGACCTTCCTGTCGTCGCCACGCAGTCTCGCGAAGGCGCGGAAGGCGGTCGGGCTCCTGACGACGCCTCGCAACGCCAGCGAATCCACGACCGCACCGAAGGAGGCGCCCGGGGGGACGGTGACCTCGACGGGGTCGCCGGCGGGGGCGCCGCACCCCGCCAGAGCCAGGGTGACCAGGGCGGCGGCGGTTGCCGCCGCGCGGAGGGCGCTCATGGGCGGGGCCGGTCCAGCCAGGCCTGGAGGATGAGCGTTGCCGCCCCCGCGTCCACCCGAGCCTTGTCTTCCCGCTTGCGCTTCGGAAGGCCCGCGGAACGGATGGACCGCTCCGCGCGCACGGAGGTCATGCGCTCGTCCACGTACGCCACCGGGACGCCGAGCCGCCGGGCCAGCTCGTCGCCCATGACGCGCACCTGGGCGCACCATTCGGTTTCCACGCCCCGGAGGTCCAGGGGCAGGCCCACGACCAACGCCTCCACGCCGTGGCTCCGGGCGATCTCCTCGAGGCGGGCCAGGGGTGGGCGCTTGCCCGCCCGCCTGTGCACCGTCTCCAGGGGAGACGCCAGGGTCCCGGTGGGGTCGCTCATGGCCACGCCGATGCGCCGCTCCCCGAAGTCGATGCCCAACGCCCGCACGGTTTCCCTGTCGTTCAGAGCGCGGTGAGGGCCCCGGCGAGGTCGCTCCCTTCGAGGAGCCTGCCGTAGACCTCGTGGATGGCCGCGGCGTTCCCGAAGGCGAAGGCGCAGGCGTCGTCGCCCCGCCCCCGGCACGCCACCTCGAGGACGGCCACGTCCCCGCCGGCCAGGGTGGAGAGGAGCCCGGCGAGAAACCCCGTGGAGAAGGAGCACGACGCCTGCTCTCCGCCGTCCGACGCGGCCTCGGTCCAATCGGGGCTGGTGAGCGTTCCCACCGCCTGGTGGAGGGCCTGATGGGAGAGGGTGCCCCACCCCCGCCGGGCGAAGAAGAGGGTCAGACGGGACCAGAAGTCCTCCTCGGAAAGCCCCAGGACGTCGTCCCCGGGTCCCCCACGGAACGCCTCGGCCGCGGCCACGCCCGCCGAGAATCCGGCGTTGTGCAGCGCGTGGATGGCACCCAGCTCGCCCACCTCGCCCGCGAGGGAGGCGCGGAGTGCGGCGAAGATGGAGATCGGGACGGCGATCTCTCTCGGGACTTCGGAGCGGGGAGCCATGGAACCTCCTGTCTCGTCGGGCAGAACGGGGTCCGCTAATATAGAACAAGCGGCGGCCCGCCGAACGGGAGGGCCCCTTGGATGGGAAGGGTGATCATGGAATACAGTCGAGAAGGCCAGGTCTACAGCTTCGTCACCGGGCTCCTCCTGGGCGCCGTCATCGGCGCGGGTGTGGCCCTGCTGGCAGCGCCCGACTCGGGGCGCCGTACCCGCAGGCGCATCCGACGGGCGGCCACGGAGGCCCGGGACACGGCGACGGATCGGTGGGAGGAGCTCACCACCGACATGAAGGACAAGGTAGACGACGCGGTGAAGGTGGCGCGGCGCAAGTTCGCCGGCTGACCCCCGCTCGCCCCGGCTAGCGGAGAGCCTGGAGGAGTCGCTGGGCCTCCTGCTTGTGGAGGGGGTCCACGGGCTCGGCCGCCGGCCGCTCCAGCACCTGACGAAGGCATTCCCGGGCCTCGTCGAGGCGGCCGGTGTCCAGGTACACGCGCGCCAGGTTGAGGTGGTGGATGAGCCCGGAGGGGTCCAGGACAACGGCCCTGGAGAGGTGGGCCTCCGCCTCCTCCCAGGACGCTTCGCCGAGGATGCCCCCGCCGAGGAGTTCGCGTGCCACCCACCGTTCCACGCGGGAGAGGCGGCGCACCTCGGCGTGCCACTCGCCCAACACGTGGTGGGCTCCGGCGTTGGCCGAGTCGAGGGCCAGCGCCGCCAGCGCGGCATCCCGAACCTGGACCGCGTAGCGGACGCGCCCCCGGGGACCCTGCTCCAGGGCCTGCCTGCCGAGGGCGATGGCCAGCCACTCCGCCCCCTCCACGCCGGCGGGCGCCGCCGCCCGCGCCCGGCGGGCGTATTCCTCGGCTTCGGAGTAGCGGCCCTTTCGCCGGGCGCCGTCCGTGGCCAGCATTCCCAGGTTCACCGCCTCGCGGGCGGCCCGCCAGAGCGCGTCGTAGCGGTCGGGCTCCGCCGCCAGGACCCGCAGGTACGCCTCCAACGCCCGGGCCGGGAGCAGGCCTACGTGGGCCTCGTCGCCGGCCCGGACGGGGTCCTCTCCTGGGCCGGTCGGGGCTACGTTCCTGGCGGTCTGACAGGGGGCGCCGGCGGCGCCCGCCGTCAGGAGGAAAGCCAGGGAGAGGACGCAGGGACGCATGCCGCCTCGCGGGACCGGGGGAGGCTCGAATGTCCGTCAGCAAAGGGTGGAGGTCAATGATCCCGTCCAGGGTCATCGAGACGAAGCGGGACGGCGGTGCCGTGGGCGCCGACGAGCTGGAGGCCTTCCTCGAGGGATACCTGGAGGAGCGCATCCCGGACTACCAGATGTCCGCGTTCCTCATGGCCACCTACTTCCGGGGCCTCAGCGAGGCCGAGGCCGAGGTGCTGGTCCGGTGCATGCTGGGCTCCGGGTCGGTGCTGGACCTCCCCGGCCTGGACGGGCCGAAGGTGGACAAGCACTCCACCGGAGGCGTGGGGGACAAGGTGTCCCTGGCGCTCGCGCCGCTTGCCGCCGCGGTAGGCCTGTACGTTCCCATGATGTCCGGGCGGGGGCTGGGACACACCACGGGCACCCTCGACAAGCTGGAGGCCTTCCCGGGCTTCCGGACCCAGCTCGGCCTGGAGGGGTTCGCCCGCGTGCTCCGGCGCGTGGGATGCGCCATGATGGGCCAGACCCAGGAGATCGCGCCCCTGGACCGGCGCCTCTACGCGCTGAGGGACGTCACGGCGACCGTCCCGGTCATCCCCCTCATCGCCGCCAGCATCATGAGCAAGAAGCTGGCCGAGTCCCTGGACGGGCTGGTTCTGGACGTGAAGGTTGGCTCGGGTGCGTTCATCCCCGAGGAGGGGAGGGCACTGGAGCTGGCCCGGACGATGGTGGGTATCGGCGGGGGGAGGGGGCTCACCACCGTGGCCCTCCTCACGGCCATGGATCGCCCGCTGGGCCGGGCCGTGGGCAACGCCCTCGAGACCGCCGAGGCCGTCGCCTGCCTCCGGGGCGAGGGGCCCCCCGACCTGCGGGAGCTGGTCCTCCGGGAGGTGGCGGAGATGCTCCGGGTGGGCTTCCCCGACCTCTCGCCGGCGGAAGCCCGCCGCCGGAGCGAGGCAGCGCTGGATGCCGGAGCCGGGCTCGAGAGGCTCGAGCGCCTCGTGGTGGAGCAGGGGGGAGACCCCGCGCCCCTCCACGATCCCCGCCGCTTCGCCGCCGGCCCAGAGCGCCGGGTCGTCTCCGCTGGCGGGGCGGGGACCGTCACCGCCGTCGAGCCGCGGGTGCTGGGGCAGGCCGTGGTCGCCCTGGGCGGCGGTCGCCGGCGCATGGGCGAGGAGATCCACCTGGGGGTGGGCTTCGTCCTCGACGTGGAGCCGGGCCAGACCGTGGCGGTGGGTGATCCCCTGGGAACGGTCCACGCGCTGGACGCCCATGGCCTGGACCTGGGAGAGCGCGCCCTCCGGGAGGCCGTCTCGATAGGGCCGGGGCAGGCGGAGCTGCGCCCCCTCGTCTCCCACCGGGTGTCGGCGTCGGGCGTCGAGAAGCTGGGCTGACTCAGTCCCAGCGCCGGAAGGGAACGCCCTGACCGGCGAGCGCCTCCGTGAGCGCCGCCGCGGCGTCCGCGCGGGTGAGGAGGGCCAGGTCGCACTTGGCATCGGACGCGGCGGGGGCGGGCACCACCTCGGCGGCGATGCCGGCGTCCCGGGCCACCTCCTCCGCCCAGAGTGCGGCCGTCGTGGTGTCGAAGACGAACGTCGCCGTGGAGGGCGTGGTCACGGCTGCCGGGGGATCCTGAAGCGGCGCCCCCCGGAGGTGTCGCAGTACTCGGTGGGCTCCGTCCCCGGGATGTAGTACTCCAGGTACTGGTCTTCGGCGGAGCACCACTGGGAGGCGAGCTTCCCGGTCTTGCGGTCCACGAGGACCGCCTTGAGCCCCGGGGGCATGGGCCAGGGCGACGGCACCGGCAATCGGGACTCCACCGCCGGCTCCCCGTCCTCCGTGGCCTGGCGCCCGTAGTAGACCTCCCGCATGAAGTTGCCCCATACGGGGGCGGCCAGCGCGCCGCCGGTGGCCTGCCTGCGGCCGCGGCCCAGCCGGAAGATGGGTACCGGGCGGTCCATGCCGAACCACACGGTGGCGAGGAGCGAGGGCGTGAAGCCACTGAACCAGACGTCGGTGCCGTCGTTGGTGGTCCCGGTCTTGCCCGCCGCAGGCACCTCGCGGGGGAGTCCCGCGGAGAGGCGAATGGCGTTGTAGCCCGTCCCCCGGATGACCACGTCCTCGAGCATGGAGATCATGATGCGGCTCACCAGCGAGTCCAGCACCTGGGTGGTCTCGGGCTGGGGCTCCCAGAGGACCCGGCCGTTGGCGTCCTCCACCTTGAGGATGGGGAAGGGGCGCACCTTGGTGCCCATGGCCGGGAAGGCCGAGTACGCCTCCGCCTCCTGGATGGGAATGACCTCCACGGCGCCGATGGTGGTGGACGGGTAGCGTTCGATCTCCGTCTGGATCCCCATGCGCCGGGCGGTCTGGGCCACCGTCTCGATGCCCACCTCCTCCCACCCCAGCTTGATGGCGATCATGTTCGTCGACGTGTAGAGCCCCTCCCGGATCGTCATGGGGCCCTTGAACTCCGGCTCGAAGTTGCTGGGCCGCCAGTCCTCTCCGCTCACCTGTTGATAGACCACGGGCGCGTCCACGATGATGTGGGAGGCCGGAATGCCCGAGGCGATGGCGGCGGTGTACACGAAAGGCTTGAAGGACGAGCCCGCCTGGCGCCGGGCGAGGCGCGCCCGGTCGAACTTGGACTGGCGGAAGTCGCGCCCGCCGATCATGGCGCGGACGTGCCCGGTGTGGGGGTCCAGGGCCACGAAGGCCCCCTGCAGGTAGGGGGTCTCGCCCGGGAACGCCTCCACCGTGTCGAACTCCTCGTACTTGGGATGCTCGAAGTTGGCGTCGGCCTCGATGGCGGCCCACCCGGCGTCCATGGCGCGCCGGGCCGCCGTCTGCATTTCCACGTCCAGCGTCGTGTACACGCGGAGCCCATTGCGGTAGATCTCGTCGCCGAAGCGGGAGTCGAGGATCTGGCGCACCCACTCCTCGAAGTACGGTGCCAACGACGTGGCGGTCCCGTCGGGCTCGGACGCGGGGAGGGGGGTCTGCTGCCAGCGCTCCGCCTCCTCATCGGTGAGGTAGCCCAGGTGGGACATCTGCCGGAGCACCAGGTCGCGGCGCCCCTTGGCCGCCTCCGGATTGCGGAACGGGTCGTAGCGGCCGGGGCGGTTCAGGATGGCCGCCAGGAGCGCCGCCTCGGCCACGTCCACGTCGGTGATGCTCTTTCCGAAGTAGGCGCGCGCCGCGTTCTGGAAGCCCCATCCCCGGCCCATGTAGATCTCGTTCAGGTAGGCCTCGAGGATCTGGTCCTTGGTGTAGGACTCCTCCAGGTCCATGGCGACCTGGACCTCCTTGAGCTTCCGCGTGATCCGTCGCTCGAAGCCGATCTCGTCCTCGAACATGTTGCGGGCCAGCTGCTGCGTGATGGTGCTGCCGCCCCCGAGGTTCCGGCCCGTGAACACGCCGAACGCGGCACGCGCGATGCCCCGCGGGTCGAAGCCGTGATGCTCGTAGAACCGCTCGTCTTCGATGGCCACCACCGCCTGGGGGACGTACGCGGGCATGGCGTGGATGGACACGGGGGTGCGGCGCTCGAAGCCGATCTCCGCGATGGGCTTTCCGTCCCAGCTGAGCAGCTTGCTGGTCTGTTCGGGCTCGTACGTCTTGATCTGGGCGATGGATGGGCACGCGTCCCCGGCACAGAGGTTCCGCCAGGTCCCGAGGGCCCCCCCCGCGCCCAGGGCGACGAAGAAGCTCCCCCCCAGCAGGAAGAGCCGGGGACGCCAGAAGGGCGCGAGGGCGGCTTTGACGTTCTTGATCTTGGCGATGGCCATGACGCTCCTGGGGTGCGGGGTCTCGGCCCCGCCTGCTGCAAGCCCGATGCCAACGTCGCGCTGGGCCCGCGGTCCGCGGCAAGGTAGCGGAGATCCCACGGGCCTCTCAAGGCGGGCAGGACCTTGACCCACCCCCCCCGCGCCGCGACTCTCCCAGGTCGTACCGGGGATCCCGCGCGGGGGTCCCCCCGAAACGCCTGGAGACCCACGTGAAGACCTCTCCACGACGCGTCGAGAAGCCCTGGGGGTACGAGCTCATCTGGGCCGAGACCGACCTCTACGTGGGCAAGATCCTCCACGTGAAGGCCGGCGAGGCGCTCTCCGTCCAGATGCACGAGGTCAAGGACGAGACCCTGCACCTCCTGTCCGGGGAGATCGAGCTCTGGGCCGGGCCCTCGCCGGGGGAGATGGTGGACGTGCGTCTCGGGCCGGGGGAGTCGTTCCGTGTGCGCCCGCACACGGTCCACCGCATCGTGGCCGTGGTGGACTCGGACGTCCTGGAGGCGTCCACGCCCCACCTGGACGACGTGGTCCGATTCCAGGACCGCTACGGTCGCGTTCCCGGAGGGACATGACCCACCAGGCCGGCTCGCGTACCCTGGCCTTCGCCCTGGGCGCCAACCTGGGACGGCCTCTGGAGGCGCTCCGCCGCGCGGCCCGCGGGCTCGCTGCGGTGCTGCACGGGACGCGGGTCTCGGCGGTGTACGTCACCCCGCCGGAGGGGGGCGCAGACCAGCCCGTCTACCTGAACGCCGTGGTGTCGGGGGAGGCCGACCTTTCACCGCGCCAGGCGCTCGATCTCGCCCGGAGCCTCGAGGGCCAGGCCGGTCGCCGCCGACCTCGCCCGGGCGCTGCCCGCACGCTGGACGTGGACGTCCTGTTCGTGGGGAGCGCGGTGGTGGACGAGGCGGGCCTGCGCATCCCCCATCCCCGGTGGCGGCACCGGGACTTCGTCGTGGTGCCGCTCCTGGACGTGGCTCCGGACCTCGTGGACCCGGAGACCGGGACCTCGGTGCGGGCCGTGGCCGACGCCAACGGGTGGGACGCCGGCAGGTTCCCGGTGGCCGCCGAGGCGGGCTCCCTTCTCGCCGTGGAGACTCCATGAAGGTCGTGATCCGAATCACCGGGGCGGTGGCCCTGTTCGCCTCGGTGGCGTGTGGGACGGACGCGCAGCAGGCGTCGCCCCTCGTGTCCTCCTCGGACAGGGAGTTGGGCGCGTTGGCGTCGGCGCTCCTCCCCGACCTGGCCCGCCGCTCGGGCCTGGAGCTGAAGGAGCCGATCCGGCTCGAGATGCGCACGCGTGCCCAGCTGGTCACCTACCTGGAGCACAAGCTGGACGAGGAGCTCCCCGCCGAGGAGGCGCGCTACACGGTGGCCTCCTACGCCCTGTTGGGCCTGGTTCCCGACACGCTGGATCTGCGCGCCCTCCTCCTCGGCCTATATACCGAGCAGGTTGCAGGCTTCTACGAGCCCGATTCCACCGCCCTCTTCATCCTCGACGACCAGCCGGCGGCGGCGCTCCAACCCCTCCTCGTGCACGAGCTGGTCCACGCCGTGCAGGACCAGTCCGTGGACCTGGAGGCCCTCACCGACCCGGGGCTGGGCAACGACCGGGTCATCGCGGCGCAGGCGGCCATCGAGGGGCACGCCACGCTGGTGATGCTCGAGTACCTCACCGAGCAAATGCGGGGCGCTCCCGTGGACCTGTCCGAGGTGCCCGACTTCTCGTCGACGCTCAGGCCTGCCCTGGAGGGGATGCGTGCCCAGTTCCCGGCCCTGGCCGGCGCGCCCCGCGTGCTCCAGGAGGGCCTCCTCTTCCCCTACCTGGAGGGGGCGGGGTACGTGCAGGCGCTGTGGACCCGGGGCGGGCGAGCGGCGCCCTTCGGGGACCTCCTGCCCCTGTCCACCGAGCAGATCCTCACCCGGGACCGGGACGACCCTCCCGTGCGGCTGGCCCTCCGGGTCGCGGGCGGCACGGTGGTCCACCAGGACGACCTGGGGCGCCTCGAGCTCGGCGTTCTCCTGGACACCCACGTGGGCGAGGGCGCGCGAGCCCGCGCCGTCGGATGGGGCGGCGACCGGTACGCCCTGGTGGACCTCCCCGGCGGAGGGCGTGGGCTGGCCCTGGCCGTGGCCTGGGACGACGCCACGGCCCGGGACCGCTTCGTGACCACCCTGGGGAGTGCTCTGGCAGCGTTCCGCCCCGGGGCGACGCTGGAAGCACTCGACGTCGGCGGCCGACCCTGCGCCCTGTTGCGCGTCGGACTCCCCGCCTCCGTACGCGTCACCGCCACCGTGGCGTCGTGAGCACGTCCCCGTCGGCACCGCCTCCGTCGGCGGAGATCCTCGTCCCGTCCAGGGCCGGGGCGTATCCCGTGCTCGTGGAGCCGGGAATCCGGCGGCGGCTCCCCGAGCTGCTCCGACGTCACGCGCCGGCCTTCCGCTATGCCGTCATCAGCGACGACAACGTGGCTCCCCTCTACGGGGAGGAGGTGGTGGCGGGATGCCGGGTGGCGGGACTCGACGCGACGCTCTTCACCTTCCCGGCGGGCGAGGCGCACAAGACCCGCAAGCAGTGGTCCATCCTCACCGACGCCCTGCTCGCCCGCGGCATGGGACGGGATTGCGCCGTGGTTGCCGTCGGCGGGGGCGTCACGGGAGACCTGGCCGGCTTCGTCGCGGCTACGCTGCACCGTGGGATTCCCGTCGTCCAGGTGCCGACCTCGCTGGTCGCCATGATCGACGCCTCGGTGGGTGGGAAGACCGGCGTGGACGTGAAGTCGGGGAAGAACCTGGTGGGCGCCTTCCACCCGCCTCGCGCGGTGGTCGCGGATCCGGAGACCGCGTCCACCCTCCCCAGAAGGGAGCGGGCGCAGGGGCTGGCCGAGGCCGTCAAGCATGGGGCCATCGCCGACGCCCTCTACCTGGAGAGCCTGGAGGCGGACGCCGACGCGCTCCTGGACGGGGAGGTCGGGGCCGTACAGGCCGCGGTGGCGCGGTCGGTGGCGCTCAAGGCCCGGGTCGTGGGCGAGGACGAGCGGGAGGCCGGGCTCCGGGAGATCCTCAACTTCGGCCATACCTACGGCCACGCCCTGGAGGCGGCCTCGGGATTCGACCTGGGTCACGGGAGCGCCGTCGCGCTCGGGATGCTGCTGGAGGCGCGCCTCGGCGAGCGGATCGGCATCACGGAGTCGGGCACCGAGGCTCGTATCCGGGCGGCCCTGGATCGCCTCGGACTGGCCCGGGTGGCGCTCCCCACCCGGGACGCCGCGGCGGTCCTCGGCTTCCTGGGGGCCGACAAGAAGGTGCGGGCCGGGGTCCCGCGCTTCGTACTGCTGCGCCGCGCGGGTGAGGTGGCCCGGGGCGAGGGGTGGACCCACGCCGTGGACGCGGAGGTCGTGGAGCAGGTCCTCTCGACGGCTCTGGCGGGCGGGTCCGGAGGTCTTGGACGGGCGTAGTAACTGCTTGCTCGACATGCGGTTACAGACCCGAGAGCCTGGTTTGACGGGGGCCTCGCCCCCACCTATACTTACCTGGCCGCAACCCCGCTTTTGGAGGTGCAATGGCGCTCACCGAGCGCTTCCGAGGCTTCAACGTCGCGTCGTCTCTCGCCCTCCGCGCGACGTCCGATCCCGAACGACCCCTGTTGATCACCCCCTCCGCCGAGCACAGCTACGCCGAGGTGGATGGTCGATCGGACGCCCTGGCCGCCGCCCTGGCGAACCTGGGCGTGGAGGCGGGCGACCGCGTGGCGCTTATCCTGCCGGCGTGCCCCGAGTTCGTGGTGTCCTTCTTCGCGGTGGCGAAGCTGGGCGCGGTGGCCGTTCCGCTGAATCCGCGGCTGCCTCCCTCGGAGCTCCAGTACATGCTGCGCCACTCCGAAGCGGTGTGCGCCGTCACCATCGAGCGAGCGTACGGGCTGGACTTCCTGCAGATCTTCGAGGAGATCCTCGTCCGGCTGCCCGAGCTGCAGTACCTGGTCACGGTGGGGGAGGAGGACCTCTGGTACGACGATCGGATCTTCCAATACGAGGATCTGCTGTCGGCGGGGGCGGGAAGGGACTACCCGGAAATCGAGGTGGACCCCGACAAGGACTGTTTCGCCATCGTGTACACGTCGGGGACCACCGGGAAGCCCAAGGGCGTGATGCTGAGCCATGGGAACCTCGTGTCCGTGGCCGCCGGCACCGCGGACGCCCTGGGTTTGCGCAAGGACGACCGGCTGGTGGGAGTGAGCGCGCTGTATCACGTGTTCGGTCTGGCGCCGGGGCTCCTGTCCGCCACGCTCGCGGGCGCGGCCCTCATCCTCGCAGACGACGCCGACGCCGGAGCGGTCCTGGACATGGTGGAGGCGCACCGTGCCACGGTCCTGTATGGTGTTCCCACCCTCTTCGTCGCGGAGCTCATCGAGCAGGCGCGCGCACCGCGGGACCTGTCCTCGCTCCGCCTGGCCACGCCCGCCGGAGCGCCCGTGAGCCACGACCTGGTCATGAGCATCCGGGAGCGGATCTGTCCCATGGTCCTGGTGGCCTACTCGCTCACCGAGATGTCGTCCACCGTGTGCGTGACGCGGCCGGGGGACACGCCGGAGCAGCAGGCGGACACGGTCGGCCTCCCTCTTCCCGGGACGGAGGTGAAGATCCTGGAGCGGGACGGGGAGGAGCTTCCCGAAGAGAGCGTGGGGGAGATCGCGCTGAGGGGGCCGGGGGTCATGCTGGGCTACCACCGTCAGCCCGGGGAGACCGCCGCCGCCTTCGACGCGGACGGATACCTCCTCACCGGGGACCTGGGCATCGTGGACGAGAGCGGCTTCGTCCATTTGGTGGGAAGACGGAAAGAGGTTATCATTCGGGCTGGTTTCAACATCTACCCCCGGGAAGTCGAGTCTCGACTTGAGGCGCACCCGGCGGTACGGGAGGCGGCGGTGGTGGGAATCGCCGACCGGCTCCTGGGTGAAGCCACATGCGCCTGCATCGTCCCGGTGGAAGGGGCGATCGTGACGAGCCAGGACATCGTGGACTGGTGCCGCGAGACCCTCGCGGAGCCCAAGGTCCCCGACCAGGTTCGCTTCTTCGACTCCTTCCCGAGAACCGGGACGGGGAAGGTCCGCCGGATCGAGCTGGCGCGGATGTGCCAGACCGCGGGCTCGCCGGTGTAGGGCTTCGGCCCTGCCGCAGCGTCCAAACGGGGCGCTCCAAGGCTTCCCCGACCTCGTCGCGATCCATGTGACGTGACGGAGGTGGGGAGGTCTCGCGGCCACAAACAATCAGGTCAGCGAGAAGAAGGAAGAATGGCCAATCCGTACCTCCGCGCCCCTCACCAGGGGGGTGCAGCATTCGGGGTGCCCGAATCCCCCCACGCGGCGCTCCTCATCGACTTCGACAACGTCACGATGGGGATGCGTAGCGACCTCTCCAAGGAGCTCAAGACGCTCCTGGGCTCCGACGTCATCAAGGGCAAGGTCAGCGTCCAGCGCGCCTACGCCGACTGGCGTCGCTATCCGCAGTACATCGTGCCTCTCTCAGAGGCGTCGGTGGACCTCATCTTCGCTCCGGCGTACGGGAGCAACAAGAAGAACGCCACCGACATCCGCATGGCCATCGACGCCCTCGAGCTCGTGTTCGTGCGGCCCGAGATCGGCACGTTCATCCTCCTCACCGGCGACTCGGACTTCTCCAGCCTGGTGCTGAAGCTCAAGGAGTACGGGAAGTACGTCATCGGCGTGGGGATCCAGGAGTCCACGTCCGACATCCTCGTACAGAACTGCGACGAGTACTACTCCTACACCAGCCTCACCGGTCTCAAGAAGACCACCGAGGCCGCGGGGCGGTCCGAGGACCCTTGGGTCCTGGTGAAGGAGTCGTTGAAGCGCATGACGGAGCGGGACGACGTCATGCGGTCCGATCGGCTCAAGCAGGTGATGCAGGAGATCGACCCCACCTTCGACGAGGGCGGGCACGGCTTCAGCAAGTTCTCCAAGTTCCTGGCGGAGGCGTCGTCCCGAGGGCTGGTTCGGCTGCACAAGCTGGACAACGGCCAGTACGAGGTCTATCCGGCAAAGGGAGGACGTTCCCGCAGGGACGACTCGGAGGACCGAGAGCCCCGGCGGGAGCGGGGACGTGGCCGGGGCGAGCGGCGCGAGCGTGAGCCCCGGGATCGGGGTGGGAAGGAGCAGGCGCCGGCTGCCGAGGCCGAGCCCCAGGCCGGCGAGGAGGCGGCGGACGTGGGCTCCGGGGACGATCCGCTCCAGGTCGGCTATGCGCTCATGGTGCGCTCCCTGGAGGAGCTCCGCGAAGCGGGCCGCGACCCCGTCCGGGACTCGGACGTGAAGCGGAAGATGTTGGAGCTCGACGCCCGCTTCGACGAGACCGAGCTGGGCTTCCCCAAGTTCAGCAAGTTCCTCAGCCAGGCCGAAGAGCATGGCGTCGTGCGCCTGGAGCGTAACGAAGCCGGGAACTTCGAGGTCGGCCTCGGCGGCGCCGGAGGCGCCCGCAAGGAGCGGTCGGCAGAGCGTCGCCGCGGCCGGGAGCCGCGCCAGGACGCGGAGCCGTCGCTCTTCGACGCCTCGGAGGCGAAAGAGGCCCCGGCGACCCCGGCGGCGCCGGCCGAAGCGGAGGAGGCTCCCCGGCGGCGCGAGCGTGCTCCCGAGCGCGAGCCCAAGGCCACCGTGTTGGACATCCAGCCGGGCGACCCCTCGGACGACGGGCTTCGACTGGGACCCCGCAGGGGGTCGACCCGGCGGCGCGGGGACGACGCCGTCGTCCTCCTGCCCGGGCAGGCGGTGGGCGCGCCGAAGACCGGCGACGCCGACGAGGCCAAGGCACCCGCCACCGAGGCAAAGCCGCGGGGGTCTTCCTCCGGAGGGGCCTTCGACGCGGGCGACCTGGGCCTGCCCACCGAGCACGCCGCCATCGTGCGGTACCTCACGCACCGGTACCGCGGCGTGGGGGAGAAGACCGCCGAGTCGCTCGTGGAGCGCTTCGGCCCCGACCTCTTCCGGACGTTGAAGGACGACCCCGACGCCATTCGGGACGCGATCACGCCCAAGCGCGCCGAGCAGGTGCTGGAGGCGTGGAAGGTGGACTACGAACGTCGAAGCGGTCGCCGCGGCGGGGGCGCGCCCGAGTCCTCGGAGAGCCGGGGCGGCGACCGCGGCCGCCGCGGAAGCCGGCGGCGCGGGTCCAAGGGTAGGAGCGAGTCCTGACGAGGGAGCGCGCCGGGGGGGGCATCGTCCCCCCCTGGCGCTCCGGTACCCCCCGCCCCGGGACCTTCCCCATGGAGGTCCTCCTCCTCCCCGTGGAGCAGGCTGCCCGCGCCCTCCTCGGAGCACGTCTGGTCTCCACCGTGGGTGGTCTTCGCGCCGCGGGCGTCATCGTGGAAGCCGAGGCGTACGGGGGCCCCGACGACCCGGCCTCCCACGCGGCCACGCGCTCGGGCCGCACCGTCCGCAACGGCCCCATGTTCGGCCCGGCGGGCACCGCCTACGTCTACCGCAGCTACGGCGTGCACTGGTGCGTGAACGTGGTCACGGGAAGGGAGGGGGAGCCTGAGGCCGTTCTCCTCCGGGGCATCGAGCCCCTCGAAGGGCTGGAGGTGATGGAGGCCAGGCGCGACGGCCGGCATCCCCTGGCCGCGGGTCCCGGGCGCCTCTGCCAGGCGCTGGGCATCGACGGTGCCCTCAACCGCCACGACCTCCGTGAAGCACCGCTGCGCCTGGAAGCGGGATGGGAGGTTCCCGACCGCTCGGTGCGCGTCTCGGGCCGCGTGGGAGTGGGGGCTGCGGCGGATCTGCCGCTTCGGTTCTATGTTGGCGGCTCCGTCGGCGTTTCCCGAGGACCCACTCCAGCGGAGAACGGATGAGCGACCCCACCTGGATCTCGGTGCTCCCCCCGGTCCTGGCCATCGTCCTGGCGATCTGGACGCGGCAGGTCTACCTGTCGCTCGCCGGCGGCCTGGTCCTGGGATACACGATCCTCGCGGGTTGGAACCCCCTCGCCGGGGTCGGAGGCGCGATCCAGGGGACGGTGACCGTCTTTGAGGACGCAGGGAACACGCGCGCCATCATGTTCACGTTGGTCATCGGCGCTCTCATCGCGACGGTGGAGGCGTCGGGCGGGGTTCGGGGCTTCGTGGAGTTCATTGATCGGACCCGTTGGGTTTCCTCGGCGCGGGGCGCGCAGCTCCTGGCCTGGGTGACGGGGTGCGTCATCTTCATCGAGTCCAACATCACCGTCCTGGTGTCCGGCGCCGTGGCCCGGCCCCTCTGCGACCGCTATCGGTGCTCCCGGGAGAAGCTGGCGTACATCATCGACTCCACGTCGGCGCCCGTCTGCATCCTCATCCCCATGAACGCGTGGGGCGCCTACAACCTCCAGATCCTCACGGGGCTGGGAGTGGAGGAGCCGCTGAAGGTGTTCCTCGAAGCGGTGGTCCTGAACTTCTATGCCATCGCCGCGGTGCTGCTGACCCTCTTCGTCATCCTGCGGGGCTGGGACGTCGGCCCCATGAAGAAGGCCGAGGCGCGCACGCGGGGCGGCGAGCTCCTGTGGCCGAACGCCACGCCCATGATCGACGAGGAGATCCTCTCGCCGCCCAACAACGCCAAGATCCCCCACCGTGCGTTCAACATGATCGTGCCCATCGCGGTGATGGTGCTGTCCATGCCGGTGGGCCTCTACGTCACCGGTGGTGGCGACATCCTCGCCGGGTCGGGCTCCACGTCGGTGCTCTGGGCCGTGCTCGCGGGCCTGGGCACCGCCTGGGTCCTGCTGCTGCTCCAGCGCGCGTACACGCAGGACGAGCTGGTGAAGATCGGCCTGAAAGGGGCGGGAGGGCTCATGCCTCTGGCGCTCATCCTGCTCCTGGCCATCGCGCTGGGAGCCGTGACCCGCGACCTGCGCACCGGGGAGTACGTGGCCCAGGTCACCTCGGGGCTGCTCCCTCCGTTCCTCTTCCTCCCGCTGGTCTTTCTGGTGGCGGCGGCCATCGCGTTCTCGACGGGGACGAGCTGGGGGACCTTCGCCATCATGCTCCCCATCGCGGTGCCCGCCGGGGCGGCGCTGGACCTGCCGGTGGCGCCCTTCGTCGCGGCCTCCCTGGCGGGCGGCGTGTTCGGCGATCACTGCTCGCCCATCTCCGACACCACGATCATCGCGTCCATGGCCGCGGCCACGGATCATATCGATCATGTTCGCACCCAGCTTCCCTACGCGCTCATCGGGGGAGGGATCGCGGCCGTGAGCTTCGCCACCCTGGGGGCGTTCTTGTAGCTTTACCTGCCCTCCCGAGCATCGGTGCGCCGGCGGGCGCGCCCCAAACCCTGAAGACGGAGCCGAACCGTTGGACGTCATCGTTTGCGTGAAACGCGTGCCGGACACCGAGACCCGCATCCGGATCGGTGAGGGAGGCGCGGCCATCGACCCCGCGGGGGTCAAGTTCATCGTCAGCCCCTACGACGAGTTCGCCATCGAGGCGGGCCTCCGCACGAAGGAGGCCGCAGGGGCGGGGGAGGTCACCCTCGTGACGCTGGGCGACGACAGCGCTCAGGAGACCCTCCGGGCGGGCCTCGCCATGGGAGCCGACAAGGCGGTCCTGCTGGCGGGAGCAGCCACCATGGACGGCCTCGCCACCGCCAAGGCCCTGGCGGCCGAGCTGAAGGACCGGTCCGTCCCCCTGGTCCTCTTCGGCGTGAAGGCCGCGGACGACGACCAGCAGCAGGTCGGCCCCATGGTGGCCACCCTCCTGGGGCTGCCGTGCGTGACGGGGGTGGCCTCCTTCGAGATCCGGGCGGAGGCGGCGCTTTGCCACCGGGAGGTGGAAGGCGGCGTCGAGGTGACGGAGGTCCAGCTGCCCGCGGTGCTGACCATCACCAAGGGCACCTACGACCCCCGCTACGCCTCCCTGAAGGGGATCATGGCGGCCAAGAAGAAGCCCCTCGAGCAGAAGCCCGCGGCCGCGTCACCGAGCCGGCTCTCCGTGGAGAAGCTCGCGTATCCTCCGGAGCGTGCCGCCGGGAAGATCGTCGGGGAAGGCCCCGACGCCGTGCCCGAGCTGGTGCGGCTGCTCCGGGAAGAGGCCAACGTCCTTTAGAACCCGAGATTCGGAGAACGATATCATGGCGGACGTACTCGCCTTCGCGGAACAGAGGGACGGAGAGATCCGCGGGTCGGCCAGGGAGGCCGTGACCGCGGCGGCTCGGGTGGCGCCGGGTCTGGGGGGGCAGGTGAGGGCGCTGGTCCTCGGGGGGCCCGGAATCCGCGAGGCGGCCGGGGACCTGGGGCGCTTCGGCGCCGCCACGGTGGAGGTCGTGGAGCACGAGGCCCTGGCGGAATACAACGCGCAGGGGTACGCGGCGGCTGTGGCGGAGCGCGTGAAGGCCGGCGGCTACGGCGCGGTGGTCTTTCCCGCCTCCACGCTGGGGCGCGACCTGGCCCCCCGGGTGGCGGCCCTGCTGGACGTGCCCCTGGCCGGTGACGTTACGGGCCTGGAGGTCGACGGCGGCAACCTGGTGGCGCTCCGACCCGTGTACGCCGGCAAGGCGTTCGCCCGGGTCCGCATCCAGGCCGCGCCGGCGCTGGTCAGCATCCGCCCCAACGTGTTCCAGCCCGTGGAGAGCCCGGCGGCGGGCACGGTCGAGACCGTGTCGGCCGGCGTGGACCCGGGGAGCTGGAAGGTGAAGGTCGTGGAGCGCAAGGCGTCGGGGGAGGGAGCCTTGGACGTGACCGAGGCCACCACCGTCGTCTCCGGCGGCCGTGGCATGAAGGACCCGTCCAACTGGAACCTCCTGGAGGGGCTGCGGGACGCCATCGGTGACGGCGTGGCCCTGGGCGCGAGCCGGGCCGTGGTGGACGCAGGCTGGCGGCCCCACGGCGAGCAGGTGGGGCAGACGGGGAAGACGGTGGCCCCCAAGTTGTACGTGGCCGTGGGGATCTCAGGCGCCATCCAGCACCTGGCCGGCATGCGCACCTCGGGGACCATCGTGGCCATCAACAAGGACCCCGACGCGCCCATCTTCAACGTGGCCGACTACGGCATCGTGGGCGACCTGTTCGAGGTGGTGCCCCGCCTCACCGAGGCGGTGAAGGCGCTCAAAGCTCAGGGCTGATCCAGGGAGGCGGCCGAGGGGCGGCGTTCAGCCCCCCGGCCGCCCGCCCAGGAGGGGAACCGGGTCCACCTGCCGGCCCCATCGCCACACCTCGAAATGGAGGTGGGGCCCCGCGGCGTCGCCCGAGCTCCCGCTCCAGCCGATGACGTCGCCCCCTCTCACGCGGCCTCCGGTGGCCACCGCGGTCCCCGAGAGGTGGGCGTAGACCGTGAGC
>BTVB01000067.1:0-20138 GCA_045863275.1 Gemmatimonadota bacterium | reverse complement strand
CACGGCGTCCACGCGACGACGCTGCAGGTCACGCGCCGGCGCACGCAGGAGATGGCCATCCGGCGGGTCCTGGGCGCACCCGCGTGGCGCGTGATGGGTCACGTCCTCGTCGGGGGCGCCCGCACGGCCTTCGGGGGCGTGGCGGTGGCGGTCTTCTTCGGCTCCCTCCTCGTGGCCGTGCTGCGCAGGGCCGCGGCGGGTGTCCCTGCCCCGGGCGTCGACGGATACGTGGCCGTGTGCGTCCTCCTCGTCGGCGCCGCGTCCCTGGCCTCCGTGCGCGCGGGCCGGGAGGCCCTCTCCGTCGAGCCGGCCCGGGCGCTGGAGTAGCCGGCGGGAACCCGGCCCGGCGTGGGAGTGTTTGTTCCCCGACGGCAGACGCTCCTCCCGCGGACAGGACAACGACGACCATGATCATCCGACGGCCGGCCGACATCCCCTCGTCCGAGATCACGCCCGAGGGCGTGTACGTGAACCGGCGGTCCTTCCTCCGCCGGGCCGCGGCCGGCGCCGCGGGGATGGCGCTGGCACCCGGCGCCGCCCACGCGCTCGAAGGGGCCCTGCCCCCTCAGGAGGGCCGCCGCCAGGACATGCGGTCGGAGCTGGGCGAGCCCGTGAACTCCTACGAGGAGATCACGACGTACAACAACTTCTACGAGTTCGGCACCGGGAAGGACGATCCCGCCCGGAACTCCGGCTCGTTCAAGGCGCGCCCCTGGACCGTGGCGGTGGAGGGACACTGCAACAACCCCGGCAGCTACCAGCTCGAGGAGTTCCTGGCTCCCCACAAGATGGAGGACCGGGTGTACCGCATGCGCTGCGTGGAGGCGTGGTCCATGGTGGTTCCGTGGCGCGGATTCCCCTTGGCGGACCTCGTCAAGCGCGCCGACCCCACGGGGAGCGCGAAGTACGTTGAGTTCACCACGGTGGTGCGCCCCGCCGAGATGCCGGGGCAGCGCACCGGCGTGCTCCCGTGGCCCTACGTCGAGGGTCTGCGCCTGGACGAGGCGACGCACCCGCTCACGCTCCTCGTGACCGGCGTCTATGGCAGGGACATCCCCAACCAGAACGGCGCGCCCCTGCGTCTCATCGTGCCCTGGAAGTACGGCTTCAAGGGCATCAAGTCCATCGTGAAGATCCGTTTCGTCGAGGAGATGCCCCGGAACACGTGGTGGGTCAGCAACCCCAGGGAGTACGGCTTCTACGCCAACGTGAACCCTCAGGTGGACCACCCCCGGTGGAGCCAGGCCCGGGAGCGGCGCATCGGCGAATTCCGCCGGCGGGAGACCCTCATGTTCAACGGGTACGCCGACCAGGTGGCCCGCCTCTACGCGGGCATGGACCTGACGCGCTGGATCTGAGCACCCCGTTCGACTCCCCCTCGCCCAGACGCTCCATGGACACCCGGCGGGCCGTTCTCGGCCTGAAGACCGTGCTTTGGCTGTCGGCGCTGGCCCCCGCGGCTTGGCTGCTGGCGGGCTTCTTCCTCGGGTGGCTCGGCGTGAACCCCATCGAGAAGCTCACCCACGTCACGGGTATGACGGCGCTGGTCCTGCTCCTCGTGACGCTCTCGGTGACGCCGCTGCGCCGCGTCACCGGGTGGAATCCCCTCATCCAGCTCCGCAGGCCTCTCGGACTGTTCGCGTTCTTCTACGCCTGCCTCCACTTCTCCGTGTGGATGGTGCTGGATCTGGGCTTCGAGCTCGCATGGGTGGCGGAGGACATCGCGGAGCGGCCGTACATCACGGTGGGCTTCACCGCCTTCGTGCTCCTCGTGCCCCTCGCGGTGACGTCCACCAAGGGATGGATCCGGCGCCTCAAGAAGCGGTGGACGACCCTCCACGCGTTGGTCTATGTGTCCACCGCCCTGGGGTGCGTGCACTTCTACTGGCTGGTGAAGTCGGACGTGCGCCTGCCCCTGCTGCTCGCGGCGGTCTACGTCGTGCTGATGGCGTCGCGCCTGAGGCGCTGGGTGGCGAAGGCGCGCTGACCGGATCCGGTGTCTCCATTACTTAGGTCTTGCCCTAAGTAATGGGTTGCAGTAGCATCGTGGGTCAGCGGGCACCACTCCACCGATCCACGGTTGTCGAAATGGTCCAATCCGCAGTCGCCGACGACGTCTTCCAGGCCCTGTCCAATTCAACGCGGCGGACGGTCCTGGAGCGACTGTCCGTCGGACCGGCCACGGTCAGCGAGCTGGCCGCGCCCTTCGACATGAAGCTCCCCTCCTTCGTGCAGCACCTCTCGGTGCTCGAAAGGGCCCAACTCGTGAGCTCGACGAAGCGGGGGCGGGTGCGGACGTACGAAATCGCACCCGAACGCTTCGAGATCGTGGAAGACTGGCTGAGCGCGCGACGACGGGTGTGGGAGGCCCGCCTGGATCGGTTCGACCGATACGTCACCCATCTCAACGAGAAGGAAGCCGCCTCATGAGCAAGCGATTCACGATCGATCCGAAGCTCGACTTCGTTCTCGAGCGGTTCGTCGATGCCCCCACGCGGCTCGTCTGGGAAGCGTTGACCAAACCGGAGCACCTCAAGGAGTGGTACATGCCCAGGGCCTGGGGGCGCGTGGCGCGGGCCGAGATGGACGTGCGGCCGGGCGGTATCTTCAGCGTCGACATCGCGACCTCCGACGGTCAGGAGTTCCCCAACCTCGGCTGCTTCCTCGACGTCGTTCCCATGGAGCGCCTCGCCTGGACCTCCATGCTGTTCCCCGGCTACCGCCCGGCCGTCTTCGATGACGTCCCCATCACCGCCATCGTCACGATGGAGAGCGTGGGACCGGGCACCCGCTACGTCTTCACCGCGCTGCACCGGGACGAAGCGGACTTCGAGAAGAACAAGGCGATGGGTTGGCAGCAGGGGACCGGGATCGCGCTCGACCAGTTCGTGGCCCACGTGGAGTCGATGAAGTAGTCCCGGACCGGTGGGCGCTGAGCCGCCGGGACGCCTGGGTTCGAGCCCACCACCACGGAGATCGAACGTGCATGCCGGGGCTGGGACTCGAACCGGAGGCGCAGGAAGCGCCGGAGGTGAGCGAAGCTCAGCCCGGACGCGGACCGGCGGCAGGAGCCGCCGGGACGCCTGGGTTCGAGCCCACCACCGCGGAGATCGAACGTGCATGCCGGGGCTGGGACTCGAACCCAGACGGGATTGCTCCCTGGGGATTTTAAGTCCCCTGCGTCTACCAGTTTCGCCACCCCGGCGGGGGGAGGTACGTTGCCCGGAACGCCACCCCGGCGCAACCGCGCGGCGCTCCTCAGGCCCGGGTGAGCACCACCCGCACGTTGTCGATCCAGTAGGTGCGGGAGCCGCTGGTGGTCCCCCACACCCCGAGGGTCAGGTGGAGCCGGCCCTCGTCGTCGGCCTGTGCGGTGAGGGTGGCGCTCTTCTCCGCCCAGCCGCCGGCCGGGGCGCCCGCCCCCGTGTCGCCCTGGTAGTTCAAGGCGGCGGGGCCCGCCGGAGCCTGGGGTCCTACGCCCACGATGAGCGTCCACGCGTCGTCGGTGGCGTCGGTGGTACGGAGGTCGAAGGCGAGCTCCACGGTGTATCTCTGGTCCGGCGTGACCTCCAGCTCCCGCGTCATCCAGGCCTTTGCGGCGCCGCCCGGGTTCTCCAGGGCGACCCTGACGGATCGGGACCCGTGGGAGGCTTGGTCCTGCGCCCCCACGAGGGATGCCGTCCCGGACGCCAGGTCGGCGGTGGAGGTGGTCCACTCCTCCATCCCCGACTCGAAGGAGAAGGTGAACTCGAACTCGGGGACGATGACGGCCTCGGGGGCCCGGTCGCACGCCGCCGCGAGGGGCGCCGCCAGGGCGAGGGCGAGGGCGAGTCGGCGGGGGGCGGGCGGGAACAGTCGGGCCTCCAGGGGCGGGTTGGCGCGGTGGCGTCTGCAGCTGCTCAGGGTCCAATATACTCCGCAGCCTCCCCCACGCTCCCCGTTCCCTGGCCGTCATGCGTCCCCAGCGCTTCCACCGTCTCCGCGACGTGCTCCGCCGGCGCCAGCCGGACCTCACCGTCCTCATGGAGAGGGTCAACAAGCCGCACAACTTCTCGGCCATCCTGCGCAACTGCGACGCCGTGGGGGTCCTGGAGGCCCACGTGGTGCCGCCGGCCCACGGCCTCGACCTCCACCACGCCACCTCCGCCGGTACGAGGAAGTGGGTGCGGGTGACCACCCACGCCGACGTCCACCAGGCGGCGGCTCGCCTCAAGGACGAGGGCTTCACGATCCTCGCGGCCCACCCCTCGGAGGGCGCCCGGGACTTCAGGAGCGTGGACTTCACCCGCCCCACGGCCCTCCTCATGGGCGCCGAGCTCCACGGCGTCTCCCCCGCGGGGTTGGCCCTGGCGGACGAGCACGTGGTGATCCCCATGCTGGGCATGGTCCACTCCCTCAACGTGTCCGTGGCCACCGCCCTCCTGCTCTACGAGGCGCAGCGGCAGCGCTCGGCCGCGGGGTTCTACGAGGCCCCCCGCCTCGACCCGGACGCGTTCCATCGGGTGCTCTTCGCCTGGGCTCACCCCCTCATGGCCGCGAAGCTGGACGCGGAAGGGCGCGCCTACCCCCCGCTCGACGACGACGGGCGGCTCCTGGGGTAGCGATCGGAGAAGACCCGGTCCACCGCGCTGTTGGTCCCGGAAAGCGATCAACGATGTACTCATGATCGCTTTCAGCTCCCTGGCACCTTGTGGGCACTCCGATAAACGTCTATGTTTGCCTACACAGACGTATGAGTGCCTTCGTTCGGGGTGCACTCCCCTCCCCAACCGTCCACGGGGGACCCATGGAGCGATTCAATCCGGACCTGACCCTCACCAGCTCCGAGACGGCCGAGCTCCTCGCCGTCCACCCGTCCACGGTGAAGCGGTGGTGCAACGACGGCGAGATCCCCTCGGAGAAGACATCCGGCGGGCACCGCCGCATCCACCTGGAGGACGCCGTTGCCTTCGCGCGGGACAGAGGCATCGCCACCGTGCTCACGCCGTTCCACCCCTACGAGCCCCACGTCTGGACCGCCCTCCAGCAGGTTCGGCAGGAGGGGTCCTTCCGGCGCCTCCACGACCTGGCCATGGGCTGGGTGGCCAGGGGGAGCCTGCGCCGCCTCGCCGACCTCTACGACGCCCTGGCCCGGGACCCGGCCGTGTCCCTCTGCACCTTCTGCGACCAGGGGGTCCGGGGGTTCATGGGCCACGTGGGAGATGCCTGGGCGGAGGGCCGCCTCCGCGTGGGCGAGGAGCACATGGTCAGCCAGGTCATGACGGAAGTGCTCCTGAAGCTCCGCGCCGAGGGGCGCGAGGAGGCCCGGAGGACCCGGGGGCCGGGCCCGGCGCCCGTGGCGGTGGTGGGGACCATGGAGGGCAACCAGCACCACCTGGGCTCCCTGTGCGTGCGCATCCTCCTGGAGCATCTCGGGTGGGAGGTCTTCTACCTCGGCCCCGACGTGCCCGTGGAGGAGTTCGCTGTGGTCCAGCGAGGCCGGGACGCCTCCCTGGTGTGCGTCTCCCTCCCGCCCGCGGCCCAGCCCGGTGACGTGGCCCGCGCCGTCCGCATCCTCGGCGAGTTCTACGATGCGGCGCATCCCTACGCGCTGGCTCTGGGGGGCGCCGTCTCCCGGGAGATGGACGCCGCGGTCGTCGCCGGTCCCTTCGCCGACGTCCGGATCTTCGAAGCCTGCCAGGCTCTCGGCGAGGCCCTCCAGGGCGACTTCGCCCGGCCCGTGGCCGGGGCGGTCTGAGCCGTGTCCGAGCGTTCGTCGGTGCGGCGGCGGGAGTGGTGGGGCCTGGCGGCCCTGGTTCTCTTCACGCTGATGGCCACGGCGGGGTACTGGAATTTCGCCCTCCACCCCGAGCGCCTCCCGGGGAATCCCCTGGCCCTCCGGTTCTACACGGTTTCATTCCGGTTCTTCGCCCAGATCCACATCCTGCTCTCGGCGGTGGCGCTGGGCGTGGTCCTCCTGGGGCGGCTCCGCCTGCGGTGGGTTCCCTCCCTCCTCGCGGTCTACGGCTTGGCGTTCCTATCCGAGCACGTGGGCACCGGGTACGGGGTCCCCTTCGGGGGCTATGCGTACACGGGCCTGCTGGGTGCCAAGCTGGGGGGGCGGGTGCCCGTGCTCATCCCCCTGAGCTGGTTCCTCATGTCGGTGCCCGCCTTCGTGGTGGCGCGCGCCGCGCACCCGGGGAGCCGCTGGAGGCGCGTGGGCCTCGCCGCCCTCATGCTGGTGGTGTGGGACCTCGCCCTCGACCCCGCCATGAGCTTCCTGACCCCGTACTGGGTGTGGGAAGACTCGGGACCCTACTACGGGATGCCCTGGGTGAACCTCCTGGGATGGTTCCTCACCGGGGCGGCCATCATGTCGGCCCTCGAGGCGCTGGCCGCCCGAACCGGCCTGGGGACCCTCCCCGTGGCTTGGATGGCCGCCTTCTACCTGGCGATCCTCCTCATGCCCGTGGGCATGCTCCTGGCCGCCGGGCACGTCCTGGCCGTGGGGGTCACCGCGGCCGGGGTCGGCGCGTGCGCCTTCCTGGCCCGCCGGGGCCTTCGCCCCGCCGGGTTCCCCGGAGAGGTGGAGGCGGCCAGCGGCGGGGAGCCGTCGCGGAGGGAGGAGCCGGCCGGCCGGGCCCTGGTGGGTGCCCCGTGACCCCCGCCACCTCGAGCGTCCCCCCTTCCCCGACCCCGCCGGCTCAGGAGTCGGAGGTCGTGGAAACGGCGCGGGACGGCCTCGGCGCGGCCGCTGAGGCGCTCCGGGCGGAAGGCGTGCCCGTCCCCGGGCTGGAGGGGAAGCTCCTCCGGCCCCTCGTGGCCTATGCCCTCGTCCCGCCGGCGCTGCGGAGCCGCGTGGACGCCCGCTTCTGGTCGGGTGCGCTGGCGGTCCAGATGGTGCACGAGGCCTCCCTCCTCCACGACGACATCCTGGACGGCGCACCCGTGCGTCGAGGCGCGCCCACGGTGGCCGCCGAGAGGGGGGTGGCGACGGCCCTGGTTCTCGGGGATCACTATCTCACCGGCGCGTACCGTGCGGCCGCGGCGGCGGGCGCCCCCGACTTCCTGGCGTGCTTCATCCGGGCGGTGGAGCGCACGGTGGCCGGAGAGATGGCCCAGGGCCGCTCGGCGGGGAGAGCCCTCTCCTCCGAGGAGTATCGGGCGGTGGTGACGGGGAAGTCGGGGGAGCTCTTCGGCGCCAGCACGTGCCTGGGCGGCGCCGTCTTCGGCCTGGGCGACCACCCGGAGCGGGTGTCCCTGGGGAGGGAGCTGGGGGCCCTCTATCAGCGGGTGGACGACCTGCTCGACTACTGCCCCGCCACCGACACGGGGAAGCCCCCCTTCCAGGACTATCGGCAGAGGAAGTGGACGTGGATCCTCGGCCTGGCCGACCTCCACGGGTTCGAGCTGCCGGAGGAGGATCTGGTGCGGGTGCTGTTCGCTCCCCGCTCGGGGCGGCCCTCGGCGGCGCGGCAGGCACTGGCGCTCCTGCGGGCGCGCCGGGAGGCCCTGTCGCGGCGTGTGGAGGCCCTCTCCCCGGGCGACGGGCTGGTGGCGCGGGTCCTGCACGCCTGGATCGGGGCCGCCGAGGCGGGCGTGGCGGCCCAGGAACGGGCGGCGGCCGGGCCCGAGTCGGCGGCGGAGCCAGAGGTGCGGGCCCTGGCTCTCCGGGTCGGGGGACCCGAGGCGTGGCCCACCTATTTCGGAAGGCACGCCCGGACGTTCCGCTTCGCCGCGCGCCTCTTCCCCCCCCGGCCCGCGGCCGCGGTGTCGGGGGTCTACGCCTATTGCCGCTTCACCGACGACCTGGTGGACGAGCCTCACGACGGAGCGTCCCCACCCGTCCGGGAGGCGCGGCTGGAGGCATGGAGCGCGCTGTCGCGCCAAGCCTTCGAGGGGCATGGGACGGGCGTGCCCCTCCTGGACCGGGTCCTGGGGGACGCGGGGCGGGAGGGCGTGTCCTGGCGTTACCCCGACGCGCTCCTGGAGGGCGTGGGCATGGACCTCCGCCGAACCCGGTACCCCGACTGGGATACGCTGGAGGAGTATACCTTCGGCGTGGCGGGCGCGGTGGGCGGGTGGATCACACAGCTCCTCGGGCTCCACGACGAGGCGCTCCTGGCCCGGGCCCACGCCCTCGGTCACGGGATGCAGCTCACGAACATCGCCCGGGACGTCGGCGAGGACTGGGCGAGGGGGCGCGTCTACCTCCCCACTGGGCTCTTGGCGGCCCATGGGTTCACCGAAGAGGACCTGGCGGCGCTCTGCCGCTCCACGGGCCCGCTCCCCGGCGCCTGGCGGGCGTTGGTGGAGGAGCTCCTGGCCCGCGCCGACGCCTACTACGAGGAGGCCTGGCCGGGCATCCGGGAGCTGCCGGCGTGGTACCGCCGTCCCGTGGCCGTGGCCGCCGAGGCATACCGGGGCATCCACCGGGAGATCCGGCGCCGGGACCACGACAACCTGCGGCGCCGGGCGAGCACCTCGGCGACGGCGAAGCTGGCTCTCGCCGCCACCGGGCTACTGAGGGCGCATGGGTGAGATGCCCCTGCGCTCGTCGCGGGCGGCCTGGTGGGCCTTCGACCGGGTGCTCCGCCCCTGGATGTCGCGCCACGTGCGCGTCCACGTGACGGGCCGGCCCGGCCTCCTGGAGCCTGGTTTTCCCCTGCTCCTGGTGGCGAACCACGAGAGCTTCTGGGACGGATTCCTCCTGCGCGAGGTGCAGCGGCGGCTCCGTCCCCGGGGGCGCTTCCACGCGGTGATGCTGGAGCGCGAGCTCAAGGAGCGCCCTCTCCTGCGCTGGCTGGGAGGGCTGGGGGTGACTCCGGGATCGGTGGCGTCGGCCCGCGGCCTTCTCCGCACCATGGAGCGTCTCCGCCGGGACGACCCCACGGGCGTGATCGCGTACTTCCCCCAGGGTGCCATCCACCCGGGCGCCTTCGGGCCCCTGCGCTTCCGGAGCGGCGTGGCCCGCGTGGCCGGGGCCCTGGCGCCGGCAACGGTCCTCCCGGTGGGGATCCGCGTCCTCCCGGGGCGGTCGCACCGCCAGGAAGCGTACGTATCCGTGGGCGAGGCCCTGGCCGTCCCCTCCCCCGGGACCCTCTCCACGGGCCTGGTGGAGGCCGCCGTGGCCGAAGAGCTCGCCGCCATCCGCGCCTTCCTGGCAGCGTGGGGTGAGCGCTCTCCCGAGCGATGGCCTGCCCTCCCCGGCCGCCTGCCGCGGGCGTCCCACTCCAACACGCTTCTCCGCGACGTGAGAGGCTGGATCTCGAGGAACTGAGCATGCACGAGACGAAAAAGACGGCGGTGGTCATCGGGAGCGGGTTCGGCGGGTTGGCCATCGCCGCCCGCCTCCAGGCCGCCGGCATGTCCGTGACCCTGCTGGAGAAGCGGGAGAAGCTGGGGGGACGGGCCTATCAGCTCGTGGACAAGGGGTACGTGTTCGACATGGGGCCGAGCCTCATCACGGCGCCCCACGTCCTCGATTCCATCTTCCGCGCCGGGGGGCGCCGCCTCACCGACTACGTGGACCTCGTCCCCCTGGACCCCTTCTACCGCGTCTACTTCCACGACGGGACGCACCTGGACTACGTGGCGGACGCCGAGCGCATGAAGGAGCAGATGGCGCGCTTCGACCCGTCGGACGCCGCCAACTTCGACGCGTTCATGGCGCGCGTCCGACCCATCTTCGACGCGGTCATCGGCGACCGGCTGGGCTCCAGGCCCTTCGACACGGTGGGCACCATGCTCCGCTTCCTCCCTCGGATGGCCAGGATGCAGGCGTGGATGCCGGTGACCACCTTCGTGAACCGGTACTTTCGGGACTTCCGCCACCGGTTCATCTACTCGTTCCATCCCCTCTTCGTGGGGGGCAACCCCTTCAGCACGCCGTCCATCTACCTCATGATCCCGTTCCTGGAGCGCGAGGGCGGCGTGTGGTTCAGCCGCGGCGGCATGTACTCCGTGGTCGAGGGCCTCGGACGCTACTTCACCGAGATGGGTGGGGTGCTGCGGACCGGGGAAGAGGTTGAGGAGGTCGTCGTCGAAGACGGGCGGGCCGTGGGCGTACGCACCGCCGCGGGCGTGCTGCGGGCCGACGTGGTGGTGAGCAACGCCGACCCCGGCCACACCTACGGCAAGCTGGTGGAAGGCCGGCACCGGCGCCGCTGGAGCGACGCCCGTCTGGGGCGCACCGAGTGGAGCATGAGCTGCTTCCTCCTCTACATCGGGACCCGGCGCCAATACCCGCGCCTCGAGCACCACACGCTCATCCTCGCGGAACGGTACAAGGAGCTGCTCCGGGACATCTTCGGGAACAAGATCCTCCCCGGGGACTTCTCCATGTACCTCCACGCCCCCACCCGCACCGACCCTTCCATGGCGCCGGAGGGCGGGGAGAGCATGTACGTCCTCGTCCCCGTTACGAACAACGCCTCCGGGCTGGACTGGTCGGCGCTCAAGGGGCCCTTCACCGAAAGGGTGATGGCCTTCCTGGAGGCGTGGGGTCTCGAAGACCTCCGGAAGGAGACGGAGGTGCTCCACGTCTTCACGCCCGACGACTTCGAGAGCGAGCTCAACGCGACGCTGGGCAACGCCTTCGCCATCGAGCCCCGGTTCATGCAGACGGCGTGGTTCCGGCCCCACAACCGGAGCGAGGACGTCGACGGCCTCTACCTGGTGGGGGCCGGGACGCACCCGGGCGCCGGCGTCCCCGGCGTGCTCATGTCGGCGGAGACCACGTACGGGTGCATCGCCGCCGACATCGGGCTCCCAGACCAGTGGGACTGGGACGAGCCGGGACGGGTGGACCTGGAGGACGCCGTTCCGGGGCTTCGGGGGGTCCGGGCGGAGGTGGCCGGGGACTGAGCGCCGCTACTCCATCCGGCCGAGCTGGAACCGGAGTGAGTCCTCCACGCCCTCGAACGCGAAGCGGAATCCGGCGCGCTCGAGCTTGGCGGGAAGGACGCGCTGGCCCCACAGCAGCGCCTCCTCGCCCAACTGGCCGAACGCCGCCTTCACGGCCAGCGACGGGACAGGGAGGACGGTGGGGCGGCCCAGGGCGCGCCCCAGGGCGTCGGTGAACGCGGCGTTGGTCACGGGATTGGGCGCCGTGGCGTTCACCGCCCCGCTCAGGGAGGCGTCGTAGAGCGCGTGGAGCACGACCCCCACCAGGTCGTCCAGGTCCACCCAGGAGAAGTACTGGCGTCCCGAGCCCAACCTCCCGCCCACGCCCATCTTGAAGGGGAGGAGCATCTGCCCCAGGGCGCCGCCCTCGGGTGAGATCACCACGCCGGTGCGCAGGCGCACAACGCGGATCCCGGCCTCCGCCGCCGGATCGGTGGCGGCTTCCCAGGCCCGGGTCACCTCGGCCAGGAAGCCACCGCCCGGCTTGCTGGACTCGTCGAGGCGCTCCTCACCGCGATTCCCGTAGAAGCCTACGGCGGACGAGGACACCAGGACCCGCGGCCCTTCGCCACGCAGGGCGGCGAGCGTGCGGGCGAGGAGCTGCGTGCCCTGCACCCGGCTCTCGAGGATCACCTTCTTGCGGTCGTCGGTCCATCGCCCTCCGGCGATGGAGGCGCCGGCAAGGTGCACGACGGCGTCGGCGCCTCGCAGCCCCTCCGCGTCGATCTCGCCGGTGCGGGGATTCCAGTGGAGCGCCCCCCGCCCCACGGCGTCCCGGGAGCGGACCAGGGTCAGGACGGTGTGCCCCCCCGTGGTGAGGAAGTGACGGAGCGCGCTCCCGACCAGTCCCGACGCGCCGGTGATGGCGACGGTGAGGCGCGGCTTGCCCGCGTGGACCGCGTGGCGCTCCAGGTCGGCGGCCAGCCTGCGGTACCGGAAGGCGAAGAGGCGGTCCAGCTCGCCACGGACGTATCCCGGTCCCACGGGGAGGCCCAGGGGCGCCTCCATCTCGATGACGTCCTCCACCTCCGTCCCGCCCCCGACGCGAGGCAGGAAGCGGTGGGTGTGGAGCCAGGACCGGAGGGGCCCCGACACCTGCTCGTCGCAGAACTGACGGTGGGCCTGGTAGTCCCTGTGCCTGAGCTCCCAGCGGAACGTGGCGGGGCCGTGGTGCACACGGAGCACGACCCGGCTGCCGTCGCGGATGCCCGCGTCCTTGTGCTCCACCTCCACCCTGGCCCAGGGCGGCATGAGACGCTCCAGGGCGCCGGGGCGCTCGTGCCACGCGAAGACGTCGCCCGGGATGTGGTGCTCGATCTGGGTGCGGTACGTCAGGCGCATGAGCGTGTCGTGGAGGATGATCGAGCGTGTGGGGCGGTCTACCCCGCAACGGTGCCGGGGTCCCGGGCGCCGGCGTCCTCGGGGCTCAGAGGTCGAGGCCCCCCTGGGGACCCCATCGCTCGAGGTACCGGTCCAGGCGCACCTTCCGCCGGGTGGCGGGAGAGCTCATGGATCGGACCTTGCCGTAGACCGGCCGCTCCGGCCACCCGCGGTCGAAGCGTCCAAGCACCCAGGCGATGCCGGTCCACGAGTTGGGGTCGCGCCCGTCCAACGCATAACGGTTGTTGAGCTCGATCATGATGTCCAGGGCCTCCCGGGGGTGCCGGCTCCATTCCAGGATCTTCTTTCCCCAGAGCATCCGCATGTAGTTGTGCACGACGCCACGCTCGCGCAGTTCCCGCTGGGCCGCGTTCCAGAGGGGGTCGTGGGTCCTGGCCTCGTCGAACTCCTCCAGCGAGTAGACCGCCTCCCTGGGGTCGTCGGCGTGGGCCTCCAGCGTCTCGAGGGCCCACCGGGGGAGGGTCTCGTACCGGTGGTGGTCCGGGACATGATGGCAGTAGCCGAAGCCCAGCTCCCGCCAGGTCACCAGCTCGTCCAGGAACGACTCGACGGGGGGCGCGAAGCCCCACCACCCGTGGCGCTTGCCGTCGGCACGGGGAGCCAGGCGGGCCGGGCTCCACTCCTCGCGCAGCGCCAGGGCGTGGAAGACTTCGTGGACCGAGAGGTGCCCCCAGTGGAGGTAGGGCGAGAGCCCCGACGTCGCCTCCGCGTCGGGGTGGTTCCGCTCCTCTCCGTAGCGGTCCAGCCCATCGGCCAGGAACGCGCCGAGGCGCCTGCGCGCCGCCGCCTCGCCCCCGGGGATGCCCGAGGCACCCACCCTGGCGTCCACGGGGAGCACGGCGAGGGCGTCGGGATCCGAGCGGAGGAGGGCGTCCGAGGCGGCGGGCCAGCGCTCGCGCACGGCCTCCGGCAGGGACCCCGCGGGAGGGAGCCCCTCCTGGAACGGGTCCGAGCTGGGGAAGTCCAAGATGTGGTGCGGCAACGTCTTCTGGAGGAAGCGCCGGAAGTGGACGGCCGCAGAGAAGGGCCCGGGGGACGCCGCGAGGGGGAGGAGGCCGTTCCCGTCCACGCCGTGGAGTGCGACAGGGAGGCGGGGGGCGACGGCCTCCTGCATCCTGGGGAGGAAGAAGGCCGGGAACACGTCGGTGACCACCGCGGAGGCCTGGGCGGCGAGGGTCTCCACCAGCCCCCGCCCCGCCCCGTCCTCGGGCTCGACGTACGGATGGTAGGCCACGCCGGTGCCCGAGAGCCGGTCCCGGTGCTCCCTCATTCCTTCCAGGGCGAAGGCGTGGTGGCGCTGGGAGGCCCACGGGTACCCGGCCCGGATGGCCTCCAGGACCAGGAGGGGGACGCGGAGGGAGCGCGCCAGGCCCAGGGCGTGGTCGAGGGCGAAGTTCCAGCGGAGCCGGCGCGCCGTCACCATCCAGTAGAGCACGTAGCGCCCGTCGGCGCGCACGGGGGCTTCGTTCAGCGGGTGGAGCCGAGCGGGGGGGATGAACGCCATGGTAGGGCCAAACCCCGCCGCCCGTGGGCGGTTCCCCTCACGCCAGCAGCAGGACGGAGAGGGCGGAGGCCGTGACCTGGACGGTGAGGTTGTCCGTGCCGTGGGGGCTCAAGGCCTCGACGGCCGTCGCGCCCACCGCGACCCCGAGGGACGGCAGGAGGGCCACCGCCGGCGGCACGCCCAGGCCGGCGGCCACGAGGACCGCGGCTCCCCATCCCGCCACCAGGACGGCCGACGAGCCCTCCCACGTCCGGATGGCGGGGACGCCGGCGAGGGACGGGACGCGGTAGGGGTGGCGCCCCCACCTCGCCCCCACCGGCTCCCCCACCGCATCACCCCAACCCGCCACCACGTATCCCACGGCGGCCCAGGGTCCCGCCAGGAGCCCGGACAGGAGCCCCCCCACCGCCGTGGTGAGGAGCGGCACGACGATGAAGAGGCTCCGGTGCGGTCGGTCCGTCTCCCGGGCCAGGGCCTCGTAGAAGGCGTCGCCCTCGCCGCGCAGCACGGCGACGAGGACCAGGGCGGCCACCGTGGCCCCATAGGCGTTGGTGGCGGCCAGCCCTGCCCAGGCGTGCACGGCGCCGGCCCCCGTGAAGATCCCGAAATGGAAGAGCTTCCGCGTGTAGGCGACCCGCACGCCCCGCCGGCGTAGCGCCGCGGCGCCGCTCCCGGCGACCAATGCCAGGGCCAGCCCGGCGGCTCCCGCCGCCGCTCCCGTGGCCAGGTCGGGGATCAGGGTCCCGAGGTCCACCTCCAGGGTGTCCTACGCCGCCGCCCCCGGTGGGGTCACGGCCCTTCCTCGTCGGGAAGCGTCAGTGTGAACATCGAGCCCAGGGCGTCCCGGAGGTCCCCTGCCATCCGGTCTCCCTTGAGCACCACGCCCGACGCCACGTCGGCCAGCTCCTTCTGCTCCGGCCGGGAGAGCTCCTTGGCCGTGAGCACGATGACGGGAAGGCCCGTGTGGAGGGGGTTGGCACGGAGCTTCTTGAGGAACGTCAAGCCGTCCATGGTCGGCATGATCATGTCGAGGAGCACGCAGTCGGGGGCCTCCATGCGGATGGCCTCCAGGGCCTCCTGGCCGTCTCCGGCTGTGACGACCTCCAGCCCCAGGGTTGACAGGTACTCGCTGAGCATGGTGCGGGCCGCCACCTCGTCGTCCACGACAAGGATCCGACCGCCGCGCTTGCGGACCAGGTTTCGCCAGAGGACCCGGAGGAGGTCCTCCCTCTCGAAGGGCTTGGTCACGAGGTCGACGGCGCCGAGGAGCCGGCCACGACCCTCGCCGGCCACGATGCTCACGACCACCACGGGGATGTGGCGAAGCTCCTTGTCGGCCTTCAGGTGCCTCAGGACCTCCCACCCGGTCATGCCCGGCATCATGAGATCCAGCGTGATGAGGTCGGGGCGGAAGTCGCGGGCGGCGGCCAGCCCCTGCTCGCCGTTGGTGGCGGTGAAGACGCGGCACCCGAAGTCCTCCAGGTAGTGCGCCATGAGGTCGCGGGAGTCCTTCTCGTCGTCCACGACCAGCACCTTGAAGTCCCGCATCCTGGGCATGGGGGGCATGGCCCGATGGGTGGTGGCCGCCGGCGCCTCGACGCCCTCCTCCCCCCGTCCGTCCCCCTCCGCGCCGGCGCCCACCGGCGCAGCGGCCTCCTGGGCGCCGGACTCCGCTTCCTCGACCCGGGCGGGTCTCCTCGCCCGCTCCCCCATGACGATGGAGAAGGTGGAGCCCTTGCCCACGTCCGACTCCACGATGAGGTCGTAGCCCATGAGCAGGCATATGGAGCGGGAGATGGCGAGCCCGAGCCCCGTGCCCCCGTACTTCCGGGCGGTACCCGCTTCCGCCTGCTGGAACGCCTCGAAGATGGCATCGAGACGGTCCGGCGGGATGCCGATGCCCGTGTCCTTCACGGCGATGGCCACGGGGGTCTTCCCGTCGGAGCCGACGTCCACCCGCACGGTCACCGAGCCCTCGTGGGTGAACTTCAGGGCGTTGCCCACCAGGTTGATGATGACCTGCTTGAGCTTGGCCGAGTCGGTGTCCACCCTCTCCAGCGCGGCGGGGACGTCCGCCACCAAGGCGACGTTGCCCTCCTTGACCTTGGCCTGTCCCTCCAGCTGCTGGACCGTCTCCACCACGAGCTGGCCCAGGTCCACGGGCTCGATGACGAGCTCCATGCGCCCGGCCTCCACCTTGGCCAGGTCGAGGACTTCGTTGATGAGCTCCAGCAGGTGCTTGCCGTTGGAGAGCACGCGCTGGAGGAACCCGATGTCCTTTTCGTTGAGATGCCCCTCCTTGTTCTTGAGGAGGATGTTCGTGAAGCCGATGACCGAGTTGAGCGGCGTGCGCAGCTCGTGGCTCATGCTGGCCAGGAAGTCGCTCTTCGCCTTGTTGGCGGCCTCGGCCTCGTCCTTGGCCACGCGGAGAGCCTCCTGGGCCCGGACCCGCTCGGTGACGTCCTTTCCGAAGAGCACCGACCCGATGATGCCCTCGTCGCCCTGAATCGGGTTGGCGTAGTACTCGAAGTACCGGTGCTGCCCCTCCACCTCGTCGGTTCGAAGCGCAACGTGCCGGTCGCCGGAGAGCGCCCGCTGGTAGACCTCCTCGTACCACTCGGCGGCCTCGGCCCCGTACACGTTCACGGGCAGGTCGCCGACCTTGGGCTCCCGGCCCGTGCGCGCCTCGATGGCCAGGGAGTACGCCGAGTTGAAGGTGATGAGGCGGAGCTTCCGGTCCACCGACCAGATGGCGTCGCCGGTGTTCTCGACCAACGCGGTGAGGTTGGCCTGCGAGTCGGCCAGCTGCTTCTCGGCCACGCGCTGCTCGGTGACGTCCCGGAAGATCCCCTGGGTGGCCACCGGGCGGCCGTGGACCATCTGGGCGGCCGTCGAGCCCGACAGGATCACCACGCGCCGATCGGACGCGATGAACTCCACGTTGAAGCGGCGGGGCGGCTCGCCGTGGAGCACGCGGTCGAACTCGGACTGGAGCTTCTCCCGGTGCGCGGGGTGGACGATGTCCAGGAGGTTGAGGCGCTCCAGCTCGGCGTCGCCGTACCCCAGGATCCGCTTCCAGGTGGAGTTCACGTACAGGATCCGCCCGTCGGGTGCCACGCTCTGGATGAGGTCGTTG
This sequence comes from Gemmatimonadota bacterium, assembly GCA_045863275.1. GTDB lineage: Bacteria > Gemmatimonadota > Gemmatimonadetes > Longimicrobiales > Gaopeijiaceae > SZUA-318. The sequence goes on along the minus strand of BTVB01000067.1, from coordinate 3,213 downwards.
GCGTTGTCCAGGAAGTCCTGGAGCCGCGCGCGCCCCTCCTTGACGGCCTGCTCCGTCTGGGCCCGCACCGCCACCTCCCGAGCCAACGCCTCGTTGGCCTCGGTGATGGCCGCGAGGACCTGTCCCTCGCGGCGGAAGGTCTGGTACACGCTCATGAGGAGACCCGCCATGATCGCTGTGTAGCTGGCGATCTTGAGCAGGTGTGACGCAACGAACATCCCGTCGTGGCGCACCTCCGAGAGCGACATGAAGGCGACGTGGAGCAGCGCCGAGATGAGGAGGGAGACCAGGAGCCAATACTCGAAGACGTCCCGGCGCCAGTCGCCCTTCAGGAAGTACCCGACGAACGCGAGGAGGAAGAAGGCCCCGGGAAGGAACTCGGCGGGCCGGCTTACGAAGAACTCGGGGAAGTGGGCCGCTCGGATGGACGGCACCCATTCGAAGAAGAAGAGGTTGACGAGGGTCAGGAGGAGCGCGGTGCCGTACACCGACCCCTCGTGGACCACCTCCCCCTCCCCCTCCTTCAACTCCTGTCGCCACGCCAGCAGCGAGACGAAAAGGAACAGGGAGAGGAAGACCCGCTCCGACGTCCAGCTCCAGGCGAACAGGTCCTCCGCGGCGCGCCCTTCCTTCACCAGGAAGAAGTCACTGGTGAGGAGGGCGTGGTTGAGGTCGAGGAGGCCGGCGCCGAGGAAGCCGGTTCCGATGAGGAGGAAGGTGCCCTGCTTGCGGCTGTAGAAGCGGACCAGCGCCAGCGCGCCCACGATGAACGCCAGGACGGTGGCGATGGACTCCAGCAGCGTGTGCATGCTGGGCGTGCTCCGCACCGGCGTGTTCCGGATGAGGAGGGACCCGCCCACCAGGACGAGGAGGAGGATCCAGAAGATGATGACGCGCTCGCGCCCCTTGTCGGGGGCGTCCTGCGCCTCTTCCACCGGGGCAGGCGCAGAAACGGGGCCCGGCGGCGTCATGCCGCCGGGTCCCGGTTCCCCCTGGGTGGCTCGGGGCTTCAGGCCGTGGGACTCAGGCAACGCTGGATGGCCTCAAGGAGCACGTCCTCGTCGATGATCGGCTTGGTGACGTAGTCGTCGAAGCCGGCGGCGAGGTACTTCTCCCGGTCACCCGCCATGGCGTGGGCCGTGAGCGCGATCACCGGCAAGCCCTCGAACTCGGGCTGCTTTCGGATCCAGGCGAGCACCTCGGTGCCGTCCATCTCGGGAAGGGAGATGTCCAGGAGCACCAGGTCGGGCGGGTCGTGGAGGAGGCCGGCGATGGCCTCCTGGCCCGTCTCGTACTCGGAGATCTCGTACAGCGTGTCCAGGATGGCGCTGACAAGCAGTCGGTTGTCCGGATTGTCTTCGACGACGGCAATCTTGCTGCTCATGTATTGAGTCCTTTCTCCACCGCCTCCAGGGCCGAGATGGCCTCGCCGAAAGCGACTTCGAGGGATGGTAGGAGCTGCTGCACCCCAGGGGCGTCTCCGCCCCCGGCGATGCGCTCCATGTCCGCGGCGATGGACCGCACCTGGTGGGCGCCGACGTTGGCAGCGCTCGACTTCAAGGAGTGGGCGCCCTTCTCGCTCTCCCCGACGTCGCCCGTGGATACCCCGTTCCGTATCTGGTCCATGCGCGCCGGCGCGTTCTCGAGGAAGAGCCTGATCATCTGCGCCAGGAGCTTGTCGCCACCCCAGTCCCGGAGCCGAGCCAGGGCGCTCTGATCCAGGATGTCGCCTTCGCTCATGCTCTGCTTTCGGTTGGGGTCGTGGGGGGGAGGGCGCGGAGAGCGCACAACCCGTTTCCAGTGTAGCCCGGCAAAACTCCGACAGCAATCGGTGAGAAGTCGGGCCTGGCGGGCCCGAAGTCCCTTCCCTGCCCCGTCTTCAGACGTCCAGGGCCGTGCGAAGCGCCCGTATTCCCTCCGCTGTCCCACCCGGGTGACCGTAGACCGCCGAGCCGGCCACGAGGACGGTTGCGCCCGCGCGCGCGAGCATCGCCGCGTTCCCGGCGTCCACGCCCCCGTCCACCTCCAGCTCCGCCTGCGAGCCGGCCCCTTCCAGGAGGAGACGGGCCGCGCGGACCCTCTCGGTGGCCTCGGGAATGAACGCCTGCCCCCCGAAGCCCGGGTTCACCGACATCACCAGGAGGAGGTCGAGGTACGGCACCACGTCCCGGACGGACTCGAGCGGGGTCCCCGGGTTGAGCGCCACCCCCGCCTTCATCCCCAGCTCTCGGATGCCCTGGAGCGTCCGGTGCAGGTGCGGGCACGTCTCCCGGTGCACCGTGAGGACGTCGGCCCCGGCCTCGGCGAAGGCCGCCAGGTAGCGCTCCGGCGCCTCGATCATCAGGTGGACGTCCAGCGTCAGCGTGGTGGCCTTCCGGGCCGCCCGCGTCACGGCGGGGCCGAAGGTGAGGTTGGGGACGAAGTGGCCGTCCATGACGTCGACGTGGATCCAGTCGGCGCCTCCGTCGGCGGCCCGCCGGACCTCGTCCGCCAGGTGCCCGAAGTCGCAGGACAGGATGGACGGGGCGATCTTCACCTGGGTCTCCGCAGCCGCTTCACGCCGTCCGGGCCCGCCAGAAGGGCCTCGTCGGCCATGCCCAGGAAGAGCCCCGTCTCCACCACGCCCGCCCTCCGCTTGAGGGCGTCGTGGAGAGCGCGGGGGTCGTCGATCCCGTCGGGAAACCGGCAGTCCAGGATCAGGTTCCCGTTGTCGCTCTTGAAGGGCGGTCCGTCCTCGAACTTGCGCACGGAGACCGTCGCCCCCTGTGCCTCGAGGAAGGCCACATGCCCCGACCACCCCCAGTCCACGACCTCCACGGGAAGCGAGGAGAGGGTGCCCAGGCGCTCCACGGCCTTGGAGGCGTCGGCGATGATCACGAAGCGGTCCGAGGCCTGCGCCACCATCTTCTCGCGAAGGAGGGCGCCGCCCATCCCCTTGACCAGGTCGAGGTGCGGGGTGACCTCGTCGGCGCCGTCCACGGTGAGGTCCATGCGGGGGTGCTCGCCGAGGCTGGTGAGGGGGATGCCCGCCTGGCGGGCCTCCCGGCCGGTTCGGATGGACGACGGCACGCCCACCACGTCCTTCACCTGGCCACTCTCGAGCCTTGCGCCCAGCAGGTCGAGGAAGTGCGCCACCGTGCTCCCCGTGCCGAGGCCGAGCACCATACCGCTCTCCACCAGCTCCACGGCGGCGGCCGCGGCGTTCCGCTTCAG
>BTVB01000066.1:0-20196 GCA_045863275.1 Gemmatimonadota bacterium | reverse complement strand
CGGACCCGTGGGGGCCTTCGCGAAGACCCTGGGCGAGGGCTTCGCGTGGATGGGCGCGTGGGTGGCCTTCGTCGCCACCGCCATCATGTTCTACTACTCGGTGGTGATGGGGTGGACCATCCGGTTCTTCGTGGCCACGGTCACCGGCGAGATCCCCACGGCCGTCCCCGACGCCTTCTGGAGCGGCTACAACTCCTCGGGGCAGGCGCTCCTCACCCACCTGGTGGCCATGGGCCTGGGCCTGTTCGTGGTCTCCAAGGGGGTGAAGGGCATCGAGAAGGCGGCCAAGATCCTCATCCCCAGCCTCATCCTCCTGGTGGTGGTGCTGGCGGTGAGGGCCCTCATGCTCCCCGGCGCGTCGCGGGGGCTGGCCTTCCTCTTCACGCCGAAGCTCGCCGACCTGGCCAACTACCGAATCTGGCTGGAGGCCCTGACGCAGAACGCCTGGGACACGGGGGCCGGCTGGGGGCTCATCACCACGTACGCCGTCTACATGCGCAAGAGCGAGGACACGGCGCTCAACGCCTTCGTCATCGGCTTCGGCAACAACTCCATGTCGCTGCTGGCGGGCATCATGGTGCTGTGCACCGTGTTCTCCGTCATGCCCGACGCGGCCTCCCAGATCGTGGGGGCGGGCAACGAGGGGCTGACCTTCATCTGGATCCCCCAGCTCTTCGCCCAGATCCCCGCGGGGCGCTTCTTCATGGCGCTCTTCTTCCTGGCGCTGGTCTTCGCCGCCTGGACCAGCCTGGTGTCCATGATCGAGCTGGCGGCCCGGGTCTTCATGGACCGGGGGTTCTCCCGGGGCCGGGCCATCGCCATCGTGGGCACGGCGGGCGTGCTCTTCGGCATCCCCTCGGCGCTGAAGCTGGGCTTCTTCCAGAACCAGGACTGGGTCTGGGGCGTGGGCCTCATGCTCTCGGGCTTCTTCTTCGCCTTCGCCGTGCTCAAGTACGGCGTCACGAAGTGGCGCGAGACGTACATCAACCACGAGGACTCGGACGTGCGCATCGGGGCCTGGTGGGACTGGGCCATGCGCCTGGTGGTGGTGGAGGCCGTGGTGCTCATGGGGTGGTGGCTCTGGAGCGCCCAGGTGAAGGGCCCCGACGGCGCCACCGACTGGGGCGCCACCCTCACGCTGATCAGTCCCTTCAACATCGGGTCCGTGCTCATCCAGTTCGCCGCGGTCCTGGCAGTGGTCATCGCGGCCAACCGGTGGCTCGCCCGGCTCACCCCGGGCTCGGAGGGCGGTGGGCGCTGATCGGGCCCGGGGGGCTGGGTTCATGAAGTTCAAGGACTTCGAGCGGGCGGCGCGCGAGGCGTATGCGGAGATCCCCGAGGCGTACAAGGCGGGGATCGATAGCCTCGTGGTGAGCCGGGAGGCGCCGCCCCACCCCACCATCCCGGACATCTACACCCTGGGCGAGTGCGTGACGGAGGACTACGCCTCCGACTGGGGCGGCCCCGACACCACCCGCTCCCAGGTGGTCCTCTACTGGGGCTCCTTCCGGAACCTGGCGGCGCTGGACGCCGACTTCGACTGGCACGAGGAGCTGTGGGAGACGCTCACCCACGAGCTCCGCCATCACCTGGAGTCGCTGGCCCGCGAAGACGCCCTCGAGGGTGTGGACTACGCCCTGGACGAGACGTTCAAGCGCGACGAGGGACACGACTTCGACCCCTGGTACTTCCAGCACGGCGACGACCTGGGCGACGGCGTCTTCCGCGTGGAGCGGAACTTCTACGTGGAGCGGGGCCTCACCGCCAGGGAGTTCGACGAGGCGGAGTGGATCGAGTTCGCCTTCCAGGGAGCACGCTACCGGCTCCCTCGCCCCGAGGAGCTCGGGGACGTGCACTTCGTCTGGGCCCAGGGTCTGGACCTGGAGGACACGACGCTGGAGGTGGTGCTGGTCCGGAAGCGAAGCTGGTGGGAGGACGCCAGGCGCCTCTTCGGCACGTACCGCCCCGTGGTGCTGGAATCGGAGGCGACGGCGGAACCGTGCACCGGCGAGGGGTAGCCACCCCACCATGGCGCTCCACGACGACTACCTCCGCCGCACTCCCTTCGAGCTGGCGTTCCCCGACGCAGGGGCGGCGCGCGCGCTCGTGGCGGACATCGCCCGGGAGGCGGAGGAGCGTGGCTCGGACCCCGGTGACCCCGGAGCCTTCGTCATGCTGGGGACCGTAGGCGAGTTCCTCCGCCGGCTCCGGGGCCCCGACGCCTCCGCCGAGGCCATCCACGACTACGCCGCGCTGGTCTTCCACGCCTTCCACTTCTTGGAGGCCGGATCGCCGGTGACGCTTCTGGGGACCCACGCGGCCCGATACCTGACGGGGGGAGGCGTGGGCACCGCGGCGCCGGTCCTCCCCTCGGCGGCGGGCTACGTGCAGCTCCCCCGAAACCTCTTCTGGGTGCATCCGGCGCCGGAAGCCGCCGCGGAGGCCGTGGACGGGCTCTTCTGGACCGCGTCGGGCGGCGTGCTCCACGTTCTCCTTGCCGTGGGCCTGCACGAGGGGAGGCCCGGGCTGGGGGTGGTGCCCCTCCCCGAAGCCCCTCTGGCGGACATGGAGGCGTGGCTCACCGCGCCGTCCCGTCCGGAGGGAGAGGACTTCGCCACCACCCTCCCCGGTGGGGAGATGGAGGGCCTCCATTCCCTCACCACCGCGGGGGAAGCCCTCAAGCTCCTGGCCCGGATCTTCGCCTACGTCGCCCGCTTTCCCGAGGCCCTCGTGGAGGGCCCCGTTCCTCCGGAGGGTGCCGCCCCGGCGCCCTCGTCCCTCCCCTACAGGAAGGCGGTGCTTCGTGCCTAGGGAATCGAAGAAGGCCCGGAGGGAGCGCGCCGCGGAGGTCTTCGACCTCCTGGCCGCCGAGTACCCCGACGCCCACTGCGAGCTGGACTTCGTGGACCCATTCCAGCTCGGGGTGGCCACCATCCTGTCGGCCCAGACCACCGACGTGCGGGTGAACATGGTCACCCCCGAGCTCTTCCGCCGGTACCCGGACGCCGGGGCCCTGGCCGCCGCCCGCCAGGAGGACGTGGAGGAGATCGTCCGCTCCACCGGGTTCTTCCGGAACAAGGCGAGGAACATCATCGGGTTCGCCCGAGCCGTGGTGGCGGAGCACGGCGGGGAGGTGCCCCGGAGCATGGCCGAGCTGCACGTGCTGCCCGGCGTGGGACGCAAGACCGCCAACGTCGTCCTGGGCAACGCCTTCGGCATCGACGAGGGCGTGGTGGTGGACACGCACGTGAAGCGCCTGGCCACGCTCCTGGCGTTCACCCGCGAAGAGACGCCGGAGAAGGTCGAGCGGGACCTCATGGAGCTCTTCCCCCGGGAGCGGTGGACGCTCCTCTCCCACCTCCTCATCTGGCACGGGCGGCGGGTCTGCGACGCCCGCAAGCCCCGGTGCGAGGCGTGCGCGTTGGCCCGCCTCTGCCCCTCGTCGCGGGTCTGAGGCCCCGGGCGGCCCCACGCGTCGGGGAGGCGGGGCCGCCGGCCGACCTTGCCCGCGGGTCGCAGGGCGGGCAAGATCTCCTTCCGCACCCCTGAAGCCAGCAGCGCCGAGGAGCGCCATGCCCACCCGCGAGGACGCCGTCGCCCTTCTCCACGAATGGGTGGAGAACGATGCCCTTCGAAAGCACATGTACGCCGTCGAGGCGGCGGTACGGCACTACGCCCGCCTCCGCGGCGCCGACGAGGACCTGTGGGGGCTGGCGGGGCTCCTCCACGACCTGGACTGGGAGAAGCACCCCGAGCACCACCCCCTGAAGGCCGTGGAGCGCCTCAGGGAGCTGGGCTACCCTGCGCCGGTGGTCCAGGCCATCCTGGCCCATCGCTCCGAGTTCACCGGCGTGGAGCCCACCGCCGAGCTGGACAAGGTGCTCTACGCCTGTGACGAGCTCTCCGGGCTGGTCTTCGCGTGCTGCCTGGTCCGTCCCACCGGCATCGACGACCTGACGCCGAAGTCGGTTGTGAAGAAGCTCAAGGACCGGGCCTTCGCCGCCGGCGTGAGCCGGGAGGACGTGGAGCACGGCATCCAGCTCATCGGGCTGGAGCGGGCGGAGCACATCCAGAACGTCATCGAAGGCCTCCGGGCCATCGGCGCCGAGCTGGGGATCCGGGGGCAGGACCTGGCGGGGTGAGGGCTCGGCCCGCGCGCCCTCCGTAACGCCCGGCGTGCGCTCGTCGTATCCCAGGAACCGCGCCTCGGGACGATGGGTACAGTAGGCGTTCCTCCCAGGAGACCCTCCGCACGCATGCGTCGCCATCCCGTCCTCACGGCCCTGGTCGCGGCCGCCCTCGCACAGGGGGCCGGCGCCGCGGCGGCCCAGGACGTGGAGCTCCTCTCCCGGATCCACGGCACGCCCCTTCCGCCCGGGTACTTCCGGACCAGGGAGGCGATTCCGGGCGCCTTCGAGTTCACGCGGGGGCGGGCCGTGCGCCTGCGGGAGCGCGTGAGGGCCTCGGCCCCCGCGGGGGCGCCGGGCGAGGGGGTGACGCCCATGGCCGTCCTGGGGCCCCGGGAGGGGCCCGTCGAGGGGACCTTCCCCGTGCCGGTCCTCCTGGGCCTCTTCGCCGACTCGCCGGCGAGCTCGATTCCCTTCCCCATGGCCCAGATCCAGACGGCCTACTTCGGCGACGGGCCGGGGACCATCACCGCGTACTACCGCGAGGCCTCGGGGGACAGGGTCACGCTGGCCGGGCAGCTCCACGACTGGATCCGTTCCACCGTCACCAAGGCACAGGCCACCGGCGGACAGAGCGGGCTGTCGGTGGGTACCACGGGGTCCTTCATCCTGGACCTCCTGCGTCAGATGCCGACGGGCACGAACTGGGGCCTCTACGACAACGACGGCCCCGACGGGCTCCCCAACTCGGGCGACGACGACGGCTTCGTGGACGTGCTGGCCGTGCTCCACCCCACGCCGGGCGCCGAGTGTGGGACGACCGACCGCAACAACCGCATCTGGTCCCACCGGTGGTCCCTCCGCTTCTCGGCGCGGCAGACCTTCGTGACCGCCACCCCCGCCGCCAACGGCGGGTTCGTCCAGGTGGACGACTACGTGGTGCAGCCGGCGTACAACTGCGCGGGCACGGCCCTCAACGAGATCGGCGTCTTCACCCACGAGCTGGGCCACGCCTTCGGACTCCCCGACCTCTACGACACCAACACCGGGGACGGGAAGCACGCCGGCGCCGGGAACTGGGAGCTCATGGCCACCGGGTCGTACGGGTGCGACGGTCAGAGCCCGGAGCTGCCCTGCCACATGAGCGCGTGGAGCAAGATGGTGCTGGGTTGGGTGGACGTGGAGACGCTCCCTCTGGACACCGACCTGGGCACGCTTACGCTCCCGCCGGTGGAGACGACCGGCACGGTCTACCGCGTGGACGCGGCCGACGACTCCGGGGAGTACTACCTCCTGGAGAACCGCCAACGCGTGGGCTTCGACGCCCGCGTGCCCGAGGAGGGGATGCTGGTGTGGCGCATCCACCAGCCCATCCTCGACGCGCAGTGGCGTTTCAACTCGGTGAACGCCTTCGCCCAGCTCGGCGTGTGGCTCCGGGAGGCCGACGGCCTCAACGAGCTGGCTCGCCCCGACTGCGGCCGGGGCAACGCCGGCGATCCCTTCCCCTTCGAGGGCTCGCTGCGGGGGTGCAAGGGCGTCACCGTGGAGGGGGAGAACCGGGTCTTCCATGCCGGCTCCAACCCCTCCTCCATGACCGACGTCGGGGAGGCCAGCGGGCTGACGCTCCTGGACATCCGGCGCACGGGCGACGACATCGCGTTCCGCGTGAGCACCCGCTTCACCCGCATCGCCGTGCGCTCGGAGGGGGACGACGGCCGGGGCGGGCTGTTCCGCCTCAACGGCGCGGCCGTGGCCGACCCGGGCTTCACCTTCAGGTCCGCCCCCTTCCTGGGTCAGACGCTGGAGGCGGCGGCGGGGGAGAGCCTGGGTCCGGGGGTCCGACGGCCCTTCGTGGGGTGGTCCGACGACGCGTCGGCCCCCCGCGTGCGCGCCATCGAGACGCCCATGGAGGACCTGGAGCTGGTGGCCGGCTACCGCGGCGAGCAGGTGGAGGTGGCCGTGGCCCTCACCGGCGGCCAGGGCGACATCGCCCCGGGTACCTTCGTCACCCAGCCGGCGGCGCCCGACCTGTGGTTCATGCGGGGTACCCCAGTGACGCTGGAGGCCCGGGCCACGCAGGGCTTCCGCTTCCTGCGCTGGAGCGGCGCGCTGGCGGGGCAGCCCAACCCCGCCACGGTGGTGGTGAGCGACCCGGTGCAGGCCGGCGCCGACTTCGAGCTCATCTACAGGGTGTCGTCCACCACGGTGCGCATCGCCGCTGCGGAGGACCCCCGTCTCACGCTCCTCCCCGAGAGCGGGACCGCCCCCTTCCGGTGGATCGTGCTGCAGGGCACCCTTCCCGCGGGGCTCTACCTGGGAGACGCCGGGGAGCTGGGGGGCGCCGCCATGGACACGGGCGCCTTCCCGCTCACCGTCCGGGTCACCGACGCGCTGGGGCTCCAGGCCCAGGGGAGCTTCACCGTCCAGGTGGACGAGCCCGAGATCGCCGTGGAGCGGCTCGGGGAGAAGTTCCTCCTCAGCGGCACGCCCCTGACCGTGCACCAGCTCCAGTTCCTGGACCGGAGAGGGAACGCCAACGGGAGCTACGACATCGGGGACTTCCGGGCGTGGGTGCTGGGGCACCCGGGGCTCCCCCTCACCGCGGCCCTCAGGGCCCTGGTGGGGCCGCGGACCGTGGTGATCCCGACGACCCCGGTGGGCACGCCGGAGGAGGTCCGGCGATGAGACGACACCGCTTCGTCGCGCTGGTCCTGGCGGCCTCGGCCCTCGCGGTGGGGTGCGGCGACGCCCTCGAAGGGCCCGGCGTGCTGCCGGCGACCATCCGTTCCCCGGAGCCCCTGGGCGCGGTGGTGCTGGAGTTCACCGGGGAGGGGATCCTGGGCTTCGAGGGGCAGGGAAGCACGCTGGTCTATTCGTCGCCCCTCCCGGCCGAGCCGAATCGGCACCGGGTCGTTCTCGTGAGCCCGGGGGGCGGCACCGAGATCCGGTTCGGCATCGAGATGGCCGACCGGCGCGGCGCCCTCCCGGCCGTGGCGGCGGTGGAGGCGGCGTCCCCCACCAACGGCGTGGCCAGCGCCAGCGGCCTCCAGGTGAAGATCGAGCGCTGACCCGGCGCCTCTCCTTCGGCGGAGACCCCGGTCCTCGCCGCCTTGCTCCCCCCCGCCCCTTCCGCCACTTTTCTGCGGCCCGGTGGCCAGGGTGCCGCCGGACCCCGCCGTTCGCCCGAGAATCCACCATTTGAGGCCGCCGTCCGGCGGCGGGGAGACACGCATGACCGCAGCCACGTGGGTCACCATGGTGCTGGTCATGGCGTTCATCTGGGGCGGCTTCGCCCTGGCTCTCCGCACCGCCGTGCGCAAGGAATCGGGAAAGCGTGCGCAGGAGTAGCACCCCCCCCTTCCCCCTGCCCACCCCAGGCGCCTGACGTGCCCAGACGCGACGACCTCGAGAGCATCCTCATCCTGGGCTCCGGGCCCATCATCATCGGCCAGGCCTGCGAGTTCGACTATTCCGGGACCCAGGCGGTGCGAGCCCTCAAGGAGGAGGGGTACCGCGTCATCCTGGTGAACTCCAACCCCGCCACCATCATGACCGACCCGGACCTGGCGGACCGGACCTACATCGAGCCGCTCACGGCCGAGTGGGTGGAGAAGGTCATCGAGCGGGAGCGCCCCGACGCCATCCTCCCCACCATGGGCGGGCAGACGGCGCTGAACATCGCCATGGACCTCCACAACAACGGCGTGCTGGAGAAGTACGGCGTGGAGCTCATCGGAGCCAACGCCCGCTCCATCGAGATGGCCGAGGACCGGGAGCACTTCACGGCGGCCATGCACCGCATCGGGCTCCAGGTCCCCCACGGCGGCTTCGCCCGCACCGTGGAGGAGGGCCTGGTCATCGTGGAGGACACGGGGTACCCGGCCATCATCCGGCCTTCCTTCACGTTGGGAGGCACCGGAGGGGGCATCGCGTACAACCGCCAGGAGTTCGAGGTCGCGCTGAAGAAGGGTCTGGACGCCTCCCCCATCCGCGAGGTCCTCATCGACCGGTCGGTCATCGGGTGGAAGGAGTACGAGCTGGAGGTGGTGCGCGACGGCTCGGACAACGTCATCATCGTCTGCTCCATCGAGAACTTCGACCCCATGGGGGTGCACACCGGCGACTCCATCACCGTGGCGCCGGCCCAGACCCTCACCGACGTCGAGTACCAGAGGATGCGCGACGCCTCCATCGCCATCATCCGCGAGATCGGCGTGGAGGCGGGGGGGTGCAACATCCAGTTCGCGGTGAACCCCGAGAACGGCGACATGCTGGTGGTGGAGATGAACCCCCGCGTGTCGCGCAGCTCGGCGCTGGCCTCCAAGGCCACGGGCTTCCCCATCGCGCGGGTGGGCGCCAAGCTCGCCGTGGGCTACCGACTCAACGAGCTCCCCAACGACATCACCAAGACCACGCCGGCCTCCTTCGAGCCCGTGCTGGACTACGTGGTGGTGAAGATCCCCCGCTTCGCCTTCGAGAAGTTCCCCGAGGTGGACGACACCCTCGGCGTGCAGATGAAGTCGGTGGGGGAGACCATGGCCATCGGGCGCACGTTCCGCTCGGCCTGGCAGAAGGGCTTCCGCGGGCTCGAGACGGGGCGCCACGGGTGGGTGGTGGGCAAGCGCCTCAAGGACGACGGCCTCAAGGCCGAGGACCACGACGCCCTCCTGGCGGCGCTGCGCCGCCCCACGCCCAACCGGCCCTTCCAGCTCAAGCGGGCCATGCTGGCCGGCGTCACCGACGCCGAGCTCTTCGACGCCACGAAGATCGACCCGTGGTTCCTGGACCAGCTCCGCCAGATCCTGGAGAACGAGCGGGGCTGGGCCGAGGCGGCGGAGATCACGCCCGCGCTGCTGCGCCGCATGAAGCGGGAGGGTTTCAGCGACCGCCAGCTCGCCGAGCTCCGCGGCGAGAAGGAGGCCGACGTCCGCGCCCGGCGCTGGGAGTGGGACATCCACGCCACGTTCAACGTGGTGGACACCTGCGCCGGCGAGTTCCCCGCCCAGACCCCCTACTTCTACTCGTCCTACGAGGACGAGACCGAGTCGGTGCGCTCCGACCGGGACAAGGTGGTCATCCTGGGGAGCGGGCCCAACCGCATCGGGCAGGGCATCGAGTTCGACTACTGCTGCGTCCAGGCCGTGCTCGCGCTCAAGGAGGCGGGGCTCGAGGCCATCATGGTCAACTCCAACCCCGAGACCGTCTCCACCGACTTCGACGTCAGTGACAAGCTCTACTTCGAGCCCCTCACCCTGGAGGACGTGCTGGAGATCCTCCACCTGGAGAAGCCCCGTGGGGTCATCGTCCAGCTCGGCGGGCAGACGCCCCTCAAGCTGGCCGAGGGTCTGGAGCAGGCCGGCATCCCGGTGCTCGGCACGTCGGTGGACGCCATCGACCGGGCGGAGGACCGGGACCGCTTCGCCGAGGTCTGCCGCAAGATCGGCGCGCGCACGCCCGACAACGGCATCGCGTTCAGCGAGGAGCAGGCCGCCGACGTCGCCCGGCGCATCGGGTATCCGGTGCTCGTGCGTCCCTCGTACGTCCTGGGCGGACGCGGCATGCGCATCGTCTACGACGAGGAGTCGCTCCTCCGCTACTTCGAGGAGGCCGCCCGGGCCTCCGAGGACCACCCGGTGCTGGTGGACCGTTTCCTCGAGGACGCCTTCGAGGCCGACGTCGACTGCCTCTCGGACGGCACCGACGTGGTGGTGGGCGGCATCATGCAGCACATCGAGGACGCCGGCGTGCACTCCGGCGATTCGGCGTGCGTGCTGCCTCCCTACCTCCTCTCCGGTGCGGTCCTGGACGAGATCCGGGACCTCACGCGCAAGTTCGCCCTGGAGCTGGGGGTGGTGGGGCTCATGAACGTGCAGTACGCCATCAAGGACGGCGTCGTCTACGTCCTCGAGGTGAACCCCCGGGCCTCACGCACCGTGCCGTTCGTCAGCAAGGCGACGGGCGTGCCCCTGGCGCGGCTGGCGGCCCGGGTCATGGCGGGAGAGAAGATCGAGGACCTGGACATCCCCGAGGAGCTGGCGGTGGGCGGGGTGGCGGTGAAGGAGGCCGCCTTCCCCTTCAACCGCTTCGACGTGGACGTCCTCCTGGGCCCGGAGATGCGCTCCACCGGCGAGGTCATGGGCTTCGACGACTCCTTCGGCATGGCCTTCGCCAAGGCCCAGGTGTCGGCGGGCAACGTGCTGCCCGAGGAGCCGGGCATGCTCATCGTGACCGTGAACGACAGGGACAAGGCCACGGTCACGCCCATCCTGCGGCGCTTCCACGACCTGGGCTTCACCATCGCCGCCACCAAGGGCACGCAGGAGTACCTCACGCGGCTGGGGCTCCCCGCCAAGCGCGTGTTCAAGGTGAACGAGGGCCGACCCAACATCGTGGACCACATCGTGAGCGGTGAGGTGCGGCTGCTCATCAACACCCCGCTGGGCAAGGAGTCGCAGTACGACGACTACGCCATGCGGCGGGCGGCGATCATGTACAAGACGCCGTACCTCACCACCATGTCGGCCACGTCGGCGGCGTGCGACGCCCTCATCGCTTTGAAGTCGCGGGACCACTCGGTCCGCTCGCTCCAGGAGCGCATCGCGTCGCTGGCTGCCCCGAGGGGCGGAGGCTAGGCGCTTTTGCTGGCGGGCTGCGGCCGCGCACCACATCTTTGAGGTGCCCTCCGTCCCAGTACCTGGCGGCCGCTCAGGCCCCGATCGGCACGGCGTCCCTTTGGAAGTACTCTCTCCGAGCAGCCCCCCTGCTTCCCGAGCGAGTCGCGGCTTCACGCTCATCGAGATGATGATCGTGGCTGTGATCATGGGGGTCTTGGCCGCCCTGGCCGTCCCCAACTACTCCCGGGTGCGAGAGCGGGCGCAGATCGCTCGGGCGATCGGCGACATCAAGGCGCTCAGCCAGGACCTCACCGACTACCAGATGGGGAACGGCGTGTATCCTGCCAGCCTGTCGGACATCGGGCGCGGCGGCCTTCTGGATCCCTGGGGAAACCCGTATGCGTACGTCCGGGTCGCCGGCACCAACCGGGGCGCGCTCCGAAAGGACCGCTTCCTGGTACCCATCAACAGCGACTTCGACTTGTACAGCATGGGGCCGGACGGCCGTTCCACCGGGCCCCTGACGGCGAAGGCATCGAGGGACGACATCATTCGCGCGAACGACGGCGGCTACGTCGGCGTGGCGGAGGGGTACTGATGGCGTGGCGTTGGGGGCTGCTGCGCACCCGTGTCGCCCGCCGTGTCCTTGTTCTGTTCATCGCGGGGGCGCTGGTGCCCGTCCTGTTCATGGCCGGGGCCGCGTACCGGTCCATGAGCCACCAGCTCCGTCAGCAGAGCGAGGAGCGCCTCCGCCAGGTGTCGCGCAACGCACGCCAGGCCATGATGCAGCAGCTCGTGCTCACGGAGGCGGGAGTGCGCCTGGCGGCGGAGGCCTTGCGACGCGGCGGCTCTCCCGGCGACGCGCCGATTCCCGCCTCCATCTCGGCCCTGGTTGGGTCCAGGGACGGTGCCCCTCCCGAGCCCATCATGGGCACGCCGTTTCCCGTTCCGACGGTATCGGAGAGCGACCGCGAGCACCTGGCGCGGGGCAACATGGTCATCAAGGTCAACCCGGCCCTGTCCACGCCCATGATCGCCGCGGTGGTGCTCCCGGACGTGGAACAGAAGGGCCGCCTCCTCTGGGCGGCGCTGGAGGGGGACTCCATCTGGGGTGCGGCAGAGCGCTTCGCGTCCGGGGGAGCCACCGCCGATTTCTGCGTCATTTCGGGGAGCGAGCCGCTCTACTGTCAGTCGGGGCTCAGCTTCGCGGCCGACGCCTTCCTGGCGGCGGGGGAGTACCCGGTGTCCGGTACCCTTTTCGTCAACTCGACGGAAGGAGCGCTGGTCATAGGGTTCGCCGAGCTCTTCCTGGAGGCGGCGTTTCGGTCCCCGTCGGTGTGGGTCCTGGTGGCCGAGTCCACGGCAGATCTCTACTCCGCCGACCTCGCCCTCTTCAACTACTCCTTCGGCGTGGCCCTTCTCCTGGGCCTGCTCGTGGTCCTGCTCCTGGCCAGCGTGCAGGTGCGCCGGACCATGACGCCGCTGGACGCCCTCACGGAGGGCACGCTACGCCTGGCCGAGGGGGACATGGCTGCGCGGGTGCAAGTGACCAGCCCGGATGAGTTCGGCTTCCTGGCGGCGTCGTTCAACGGCATGGCCGCCCGTCTGGAGGCCCAGTTCCAGACGTTGGAGGCGGGCCGCGCGGTAGACCGCGCCGTGCTCTCCGCCATGGACGTGGACGGCGTGGTGGAAGCGCTCCTGGAGCGATTCCACGTTCTCGTCTCGTGCCGGTCCATGGCCGTCCTCGTGGTGAAGCCCCAGAGTCTGTACCGAGGCCGTCTCTTCTGGCGCCCGGGAGGGCACGGGGCGAGGGCCGAGGCCGACGTGGGGCTCCTCCCACTCGACGTGGACTGGCTGGAGGGGGGGGCCTCCCACGCCGTCGCCGGGAGGCTGGAGGACCGTCCTCCCTTCCTGGTGCAGGCCATCGAGGCTCTGGGCCCGAACCCCTTGGTGGCCCTCCCCCTGGTGTCCCAGGGGCGGCTCCTGGGCGCGGTGGTCTTCGAGAGCCGGGGCGACGAGGCGCCCGCTGACGAGGTCATTGCCAGGGCCCGGCAGGTGGCGGATCAGGCCGCGGTGGGCCTCGATGCCGTCCGCCTGGTGGGTGAGCTGGAGGAGATGGGCTGGGAGGCGCTGCGGGCCCTGGCCCGGGCCATCGACGCCAAGTCCCGATGGACGTCGGGGCACTCGGAGCGGGTGACGGCGCTTGCTCTCGATCTGGCGCGGACGCTTGGACTCCCCGACCAGGACCTGGAGATCCTGCATCGCGGTGGCCTCCTCCACGACATCGGCAAGATCGGCGTCGCGGTGGACGTGCTGGACGCCCCCGGGCCCCTCTCGCCCGAGGAATGGGTGCAGGTGAAGGAGCATCCCGTCATCGGGGGCCGGATCCTGGAGCCCATTCGGGCCTTCGCCCCGGCACTTCCCATCGTCCTCCAGCACCACGAACGTTGGGACGGGAAGGGCTATCCCTTCGGGCTCGCCGGGGAGGAGATCCACCCCCTGGCCAGGGTCCTGGCGGTGGCGGACACCTACGATGCCATGGCGTCGGCGCGACCCTACCGCGAGCCGCTGGACGGCGGCACCGTGCTGGCGGAGATCCGCGACGGCGCCGGGACGCAGTTCGAGCCCGCCCTCGTGAGGACCTTCCTCGAGATGATGGCCGAGCGCGGATTCACGCCGACGAAAGCACCGAGTCGGAGGCACCATGGGTGAGGCGGTCAGGCCCGCCAGAGCAGGGGCCGTGGGCGAGTGGCCCCAGAAGTCCCCGAAGGGACGGCTCTGGGCGCTGGCCTTGCTCGGGCTGGCGACCACGGTCATCCTCGCCGTCATGGCGCGGGAGCCGGCGCCGCCCGGTGAGGAGGCCGCGGAGCCCCCCGCTGAGGTGCTGGGGCGCTGGACCACCGGGGATCCTCGTTATGCCGATCGACACATCTCGGTGTCGCGGGATGCCGTGTCGGTGGGACTGGGCCCGGGCATCCCTTCCGACGAGGGGAGCATTACGGCCGTGAGGACCTGGAAGGAGGGCTCATCCCAGGTGGTACGCCTGGAGTACTCTACGGTGGAGGGAGAGCAACTCATGGAGCTGATCCTCCATGGCCCGGACCGGATGCACCTGAGGAACCCCGTGGAGGTCGTGTGGAATCGAAGTCGCTGACCGCTCCCACGGGCTTCTACCTCCACCCCGCGTCCTCCCTCCACGACACGGGTTGGGGGCACCCGGAGCACCAGGGCCGGCTTCGGGCACTGGCGTCCACGGTGGGCAAGGACATGCTCGTGCTCCACGGCCACGTAGAGCAGCAGGTGGCGCCCGACGCCACGGCCGACGACCTGCTCCGGATCCACACCGCCGCCCACGTGAAGCACGTCCGCGAGATGTGCCACATCGCCGACGCCCAGCAGAAGGTCCTCCCCGTGGAGTCGGACACGCGCGTGTCGCCGGCGTCGTGGGACGCGGCGCTGGGCAGCGTGGGTGCGTCCCTTGCCGCGGTGGAGGCCGTGGCCGACGGACGGCTCGGGAAGGCCTTCGTGGCCACCCGGCCTCCCGGGCACCACGCCACGCCCACCCACGCCATGGGCTTCTGCCTCTTCAACAACGCGGCCATCGCCGCGCGGCACCTCCAGCGCACCGGGAGGGCGGAGCGCGTCCTCGTCGTCGACTGGGACGTCCACCACGGGAACGGCACTCAGGACGTCTTCTACGACGACCCCTCGGTGTTCTACCTCTCCATCCACCAGTCCCCCCACTACCCGGGAACGGGGGACGCGGGGGAGACGGGCGAGGGGGCGGGCCGGGGCTACACGCTCAACGTCCCCGTCCGGGCGGGCACGCCCCGGGAGACGTATCGGTCCCTGTTCCGAGAGGGCCTCGAGCGGGCGGTCGAGGCTGCCGCCCCCGACTTCATCCTGGTGTCGGCGGGGTACGATGCGCTGGCCGGCGACCCGCTGGGCGGCCAGCTCCTGGAGCCCGAGGACTTCCACGCCATGACCCGGGAGGTGGTGGAGGTCGCCGACGCCTCCTGCGGCGGCCGGGTGGTGGCGCTCCTGGAGGGCGGATACGACCCCATCCGCCTCGGGCAGGCGGCGCTGGAGACGGTGAGGGCCCTGGCGGGCCTGCCGGGACAGGGAGGGTAGGGCGCCCTACCCCTCCACCACGATGGGCCGGCTCGCGATGGCGGGCTCCCGCCCGGGCAGCTCCAGGCGGAGGTGGAGGGTGTATTCCCCGGGCTCCAGGTCCGGGAGCTCCAGCGTGATGGCCCGGAACGCCGACTGGACCCCCGTGGCCCCCGGGTCCTCGAAGGCCACCTCCACCGGGCGGTCGGGCTCCAGGACCCCCAGGAAGTCGCCCACCCGGCTCAGGAACGCCGGGCGCCCCGCGGTGAAGCCCAGCGTCACCTGGGCCGTCTGCTCCACGCGGAGGCCGTACACCTCCCAGACCACGGTGAAGCGCTCGCCCCGCCTCAGCCGCACCCCGGGGCGGACGTGGGGGAGGGCCTCCTCCAGGGAGGCGGGAAAGGGGGCGCCGTCTTCGAGGATGAGGAGGTCGGAGACGGCCACGAGACCCGGGACCAGGGCGACCTGCCGGATCCCCTGCCGGGCACGCCAGGCGCGCCGTCCGGGCGCGTCCAGCACCTCCAGGCTGCTCACGTAGCGACCCGGGGGCGCCGTGAGCGTCAGCACGCCGGAGGCGTCGGTGCCGCGCACCTCCGCGCCGCCCTCCTCGCCGTCGGCGGGGACGAGGAAGAGCCCCGCCTGCACCGGGCCGGGGACCTGGGCGGGCTCGACGGCGCCCGGCGTGGCGGTGTCCCCGGTGGGGAGGGTGGGCCGGTAGGCGCCGACCACGAGGAGCTCGTCTCCCCGCCGGAAGCGCCCCACCTGGGTCTCCAGGCCATGGAAGTCGGGAGCGTACGGCGGCGCGTACCAGGTACGTGCCTCCCTGGGCGCCGTGAGCCAGCTCTCCGGCGGGATGTCCGACGGCGACCGGAGGAACTCCTCGGGGAACAGGTAGCCCCGGCTCTGCGGCTGGTGGTGTCCCACCACCCGTCTCGTGTCCTGGAGCTGCATCCGTCCCCCGCGCATCATCGAGGCGGGGGAGTGGGTGCGGCTGTACCCCACCAACCGTCCGTAGCGGACCAGCGTCTCCTCCAGATCCTCCTCCCAGAACATCCCCTGGGGGTTCTCGGCGTCGCTCTCGTTCTCCGCCTCCACCCAACGGGCGAAGTGGTCGGTGAGGCGGTCGTTGCCCTCCACCAGGAAGAGGGGGTCGGAGAGCCTCCAGAAGAGCTCCCAGCGGCGCTGGCGCTCCTCGGGCGTGCCCCGCTCGAGGTCGCGCTGCCCGTCCCGGGTGAGGATGTAGCGGGCGGTGAGCCAGCGCTCGCGCTCGTCCTTGGGGAGCGTCGTCGCCGCCTCGCGGAAGGCCTCCTCCGCGCCCACGAAGTCCCCCCGGACATGCAGCGCGTAGCCCAGGAGGGCGGAGCACCACCAGGACGCCGCCAGGTCGCAGGCCCGGGCCACCCGCTCCGCCCCCTGTGCGTCGCCGCCCTGAACCAGGTAGTGGACCCACTGCCCGAGGATCCAGGGGTCGCGGACCTGCTCCCCCGCCGTGGCCAGCACCTGGAGCAGCTCCCGGCGGGCCACCTCCACCTCGGGGCGCTCCGGGGGGAAGTCGGCCTCCCGCTCTCCGCCGAACCAGATGCAGATGCGCCCGATGCTCTGGTCGCACCCTCCCTGCTCGCGGTCGGCGGCCACGGGGATGCGGCTCTGGCGGAACATCTCGAAGTCCTTCTGCTTGTTCCGGGCCGCCTTGACGAGGTCCGCCGAGTCCCCCCGCGAGAGGGGGCGCGTCTGTGCCTGGAGGCTTCCCGGCGCCCACAGGAGGAGGGCCGCGACGGCACCGGGGAGGGGGGCGGGAACGGTCCGCATGGGGCGCTCTCCTGGAGGGACGAGGGGGGGTGGGGCCGCCCCGTGCCCTGCGCGCGGCGACGCCTCCGATACCCTGGCGGGACCCGCGGTGGTCCCTGCTCGGCGTCGAGGCGGCGTGCCGTCGGGGATTACCCGCCTCCCCGCCGCGGCCGGGTGGGCTCGGAGCCCGGCGCCACCGGGGGCGTGACGCCGCCGCCGCGGCCCCGCTGCAAGCCCCTGCGCACCTGCTCCACGGCGTCCTGCGCCGACCGGCCCTGGCTCATGAGGCGGCGCACCTGGGCGGGCATGTCCAGCATCTGCTGCTCCCGAGCCCGCACCCGGAGGGCTTCCCGGACCAGGGAGAGGGCATGGTCGTCCCCCAGGCCCATCTCCACGAGGTCGGCGAGGACGAGGCACGCCATGGGGGAGCGCTCCTCGCTCCGCCCCAGGCCCTGGAGCAGCCCGGCTCCCACGCCCCGCTGGAGGGCGTCGGCGCCGGCCACCAGCAGGGGGGCGCCCGCGTCGGCGCCGAACGCCGTCCTGGCCTCGCGGAGGCGCCCGGCATAGGCCGTCACGGCCGGGACCAGGCGCTCCGGCGGGGCCCCCTTCGCCGCGCCCTCCAGGGCCTTGTTGAAGAGGATCTCGCCGGGGATCCCCTCGGCCTCGGCGGCGCGCGCCGCGGCGTCCACCTGGGCGAAGACCTCGGCGGGGAGGACGCCCTGGGCCCGGGAGCGGGGGGTCTCCTGCGCGGCGACGGGGGCGAAGCCCAGCGCCATCGCCAGGAGTGCCAGGGTGGGGAAGGGGATGCGCGCGGTCATGGTTCTCCAGCTCCTTCTATGACCAACGTCGCGCTTCGCCGGCCCCACTCGTCGGGTACGGCGTCGGGCGCGTCGTCGGGCAGGTACCAGGCTCCGTCCACCAGGAACCCGAAGTGATGCGTCCCCGCGGGGACGTCCAGCTCCACCGTCCAGCTCCCGCCCCCGGCCGTCATGGCCACGGGGTCCCACAACGTGAAGTCTCCCAGCAGGGCCACCGCGGCGGCGCCGGCGGGCGGCGACACGGTGAAGCGCACCCGGGCACCGCCGCCGGTGGTCTCCACCAGCCGGTGCAGCGGCCGCGTGAGGGCGCGGAGAGGCAGGGGGCCACTGCCCAGGATCCGGCGGCCGAGGAGCAGGCCGCCGGCCTGCCGTCCCGGGTCCGCCAGGAGAAGGGGGTCGGGCTCGGGCCGCCCCAAGGCGCCGCGGGCACTCCACCCGCCCAAGGGGAGGTAGAACGCCACGCCTCCTGTCCACCGCGTTCCGTCGGGCGTCCGCCACGCGTCGGCGCGTGCCTCGAATGCCCCGCGACCGCCACCGGCAACCACGCGGGCCCCCACGGCGCGGTACGTGCCCGCCGGGGTCCGGTGCACGGCCCCGGCCACGCCGCCGGCCAGGGCGCCCTTTCCGGCCAGCACCTCCGCCGTCCCGCCCCACCGCCACAGGTCGTCCTCCAGAACCTCGGTGACGAGAGCCTGGCGGCGCATGCGCTGCACCACCTCGGTGAGCGTGACCCGGGAGCGCCCGGCGCCGCCGGCCGCGCTGGCCCGCGCCCGCAGGATCTCCCCACGGTAGCGGAGGACGACGGCACCTTCCGCCGCGGCCGCGCGGTAGGGGAAGGGATCCTCCACGGTGAAGGCCAGCGCCCTCCCCTCCACGCCCGCCGCCCAGCCGTCCGAGAGGGCACGCCACGCCGTGCCGCCCACCTCCGCGGAGACGAAGTCGCCCCCGGTGGCCGCGTCCAGCGCCCGCCCCACGAGGACTCCACCGTGGACGCCGGAGCCCAGGAAGTCGTACCGGCTGGCCCGCAGCCCGCCCACCAGGAACGCGGCGGCGTCGCCGTCCACGCCCGCGGGAGGGAGCACGCGGGAGCCGCCCACCTCCACGCTCACTTCGGACGTCTGGGCCGAAGCGACGTGCGGGAGCACGAGCAGGGCCACGGCGAGAAGGCCCGGGGGCACGGCGCGCGTTCTCACGTGGTGGGCTCCGCCACCGCGAGGACCGCGTTCCGGTTCCCGAAGCCGTCGTCGGCGTACCGGGAGGCCCGGGGGTCGGTGACCCACGTGGAGCCGTCCAGCAGGAACATGTAGCTGTGCAGGCCCGGCTCCACGGGTACGCGCCCGGTCCAGACGCCGTCGCCGTCGGGGTCCTCGAGCCCGTGGGAGCCGCTCCACCCGTCGAAGTCGCCGCCCACCGACACGGAGCGGGCGCCCGGCGCCTCCAGGACGAACTGGACGTACACGACGGCGCCCTCCCCGGGGGAGGGAAGGGGCTCGGGGGCCGGCCCGGAGCCCGGGGGAAGGAGGAGCACCCCCCCCAGCGCCGCGGCCGCCATCCCCACCATGGCGGGGCTCAGCCGCACGCTCTGTGGCCGGAGGAGCCACCCCCAGGCACGGGAGAGGGGGCCCCGCCGGGGAAGCGCGTCGATCTCCGCCATGATCCGGTCCTCGAGCCAGGGGGGGGCGCTCCCCGTGGGCTCGTCCACCCGGAAGCCCTCCAGGAGGCGTTCCCAGGCCCTGGCCTCGGCCCGGGCCTCGGAGCCGAGGGCCTCAAGCGGCGCTTCTCCGTCCAGGTAGCGTCGGATCTCGTCGCTCATGCGAACTCCTCCAGGAGGCCCCGCAGGGCCTCCCTTGCCCGGTGGACCCTCATCTTCAGGGCCGCCACCGACAGGTTCATCACCGCCGCGATCTCCTCGTAGGTGAGCCCTTCCTGATAGCGCATCACGAAGGCCTCCCGCTGTTCCGGGGTGAGGTGCGCCAGGGCCGCCCGCAGGCGCCCCCGCACCTCGGCCCGCGCCGCGTCGTCACTGGGATCGCTCCGCCCCCCCGGGATCTCGGGGAGGGCCTGGAGGGGGATGTCCCGGCGACGTGGGCTGCGCACGTGGTCCCGGCAGAGGTTGGCCAGGATGCGGAAGAGCCAGGCACCCACCTGCTCCGGGTTGCGGCACGAGTCCAGCTTCCGGTACCCCCGCACGAAGGCCTGCTGCACCATGTCCGCCGCCACGTCGGGGCTCCCCACCATGCGCACGGCGTGGCCGTGGAGGACGTCGGCGTAGCGGCGCACGAGGAGCCGGTACGCGTCCCGGTCTCCGGCGAGGACATCGCGGACGACCTGGGCGTCGGTGCGCTGGACGGGGGGTGCCATGGCACGAACATAGGCCTGTCCTCGGGTCATGGGCGAGGCGGGGGCCGGGGAAGGGCGCCGGGGCCGCGGCGCCTTCACGCTGCCCTCAGCCCGCGATCCAGGACGAGATCACGGCGGCCCGCCACAGCGCACCCACGCCCCGGGTGGATCCGGCCTCCAGCAGGGCCAGCCCGTGGTCGATGAGCGCCCGCGCCCGGGCGAGGAGAAGGGCCTCCGCCTCCGTGGGGCCGGAGGCCACCGCTTCGGCGTAGAGCGCCTCGGCCAGGTCGGCCACCATCCGCACCTCCTCGTCGGTGACACCGCCGGGGAGCACCCCGGCCTTCAGCGCCGTCCACTGGGCCAGATCCGCGAAGTGGATGGCCCGTCCCAGGTCGCCGG
>BTVB01000065.1:0-20564 GCA_045863275.1 Gemmatimonadota bacterium | reverse complement strand
CAGCTTCACGGGCACGCCGAACTCCTCCTGGAGCGCCACCACGATGCCGCCCTTCGCCGAGGAGTCGAGCTTGGCCAGCACGATCCCCGTGACCTCCACCGCCTCCTTGAAGGCCTGGAGCTGTCGCACCGCGTTCTGCCCCACCGTCGCGTCCAGGACCAGGAGCGTCTCGTGGGGGGCGCCCTCCAGCCGACGTCGGACCACGCGGTCCACCTTCTTCAGCTCCTCCATGAGCCCCCGGTTGGTGTGGAGGCGTCCCGCGGTGTCGATGAGGAGGACGTCCACGCCACGGGCCTGGGCGGCCTCGATGGCGTCGAAGGCCACCGCCGCCGGGTCCCCACCCTGCTGTCCACGGATGAAGGCCGCGCCCACCCGCTCGGCCCACAGCGAGAGCTGCTCCACGGCGCCGGCGCGGAACGTGTCGGCAGCGGCCACCATGACGCTCCGTCCCTCCCCGCGCAGGTGGTGGGCCAGCTTGGCTACCGACGTGGTCTTTCCCACCCCGTTGACGCCCACCATGAGATAGACGGTGGGAGCAGCCGCCGCGGCGGCAAGCTCGGCCTCCCGCGCGGGGGCGAGGATCGCCCGGATCTCCTCGCGGAGCGCGTCGCGGAGTCCGTCGGGGCCCCGGACCTTCCCCTTCCGGGCGGCGTCCTCCACCCGGTCCACCAGACGGAGCGTCGCGGGCACGCCGAAGTCGGCGGCCAGGAGGCGCTCCTCCAGCGTCTCCAGGGACTCGTGGTCCATGCCCCCGGCCAGCACGCGGACGTCGGTGAGGGCCAGGTCCACCACCCGGCGCCACAGGCCCTTCTTGCGTTCGGGGTCCTTCTTGAACAGGCGCGGCATGATACGCGCTTTCCGCGGGAGTTACCGGAGCCCCGCCCTGCGCCGGGCGACCCACTCGGCGGAGAGGAGGAGGAGGAGAAGAAGATAGGGAAACGGGGTGGCGCGCAGGGGTAGGCCCGCTTCGCTGCGCCCGGTGGCACGAGCCGCCGCCGGGGGCGCTTCGGGCGCCTTGGGTACGGGCAGCATCTCCTCGGACCGATCGTCCACGTCGAAGCGCCCCTCGCCCACGGGGCCCTCCTCGGCCAGGGCGCGATACCGGTAGGTCCCGGTGGGGAGCGGTGGCGTGGTGGCGCGTCCACCGCTGGCGACGGCGGTGTCGGTCACCACGGAGCCGTCCCCGGCCACCACCTCCAGGCGCACCGTATCCGCGGCCAGGTCGGGCACCCACCACGCCACCGGGTCCCCGGGGGGCGCGATCCAGAGCTCGGGGCGCACCTCGGTCGCGACGCTCCCGTCGTCCCCGGAGAGGAGCCACCCGGCCACGCCCGACAGGAGCCTGCGGTACGCGTCCCGAGGAGCCCCGTCGCGGGCGTACCAGCGCCAGAACCCGGAGCTGAGGGCCACCGCCCTCCGCCCGCCGCGGCCCTCGTCCAGGACCATGGCCGCCCGGGCCGGCCCGGTGCCGCCGAGCTGGACGCGCAGGGGGGAGGCGGAGGCGGACGCGGCGTCCAGGGGCAGCAGCGCCGAGAGGGGGGGGAGATCCTGGAAGCGTGCGCCGGCGAGGTCCGCCGCCACGGGAGACGCGGGCACGTCGACGGCGGCGTACCACTCCCCGGGGAGTGGGGCGCCGGCCGGGACCCCGGCCACGTCCGCGCCCACGGCGTCGCCCGGCCAGAGCAGGACCCGCGCGCCGCGCCGCGCCAGGGAGCGGCCCCAGGCGTCGGTGCGGGCGTCGAGCCCGTGCAGCACGAGGAGGGCCGCGTCGGTGGCCGCCCGACGCACGGTGGCGCTGTCCACGGAGCCCCCCCGCTGCACGGCGCGCCCCATGGGGACGAAGCGGTCCGGACCCACCCTGAGATACCCCGTGGCCGGGAGCCCCGTGGACTCACCCAGCACCGTGAGGGCGGCCCGGGGCTCCCAGTCGGCCCGGAGGGACACCACCACGAGGCCGCCGGCCTCGTACCCGGCATTCATGTACGCCACCGCCTCGTCGTCGCCGGGGAAGGCGTCGCCGGAAAGGTGGATGCGGGCGGTGTAGCGCAGGCGCCCCTCACCGGCGGGGGGCGGCAGCGCCAGGGCGGCGCGCCCCCGACGCCCGGGAGTGGGAGGCGACACCGCCACCGAGGCCACCAACGTGCCCTCCTCCCGCACCTCCACCTGGAGGGAGTCGGTGACCCCCTCGGCGAAGTACGCCACCTCGGCGGTGAGTGGGTCGCCGCGCCGGGGCTGGTCCGGCACGGTGAGCTCGCCGATGCCCGCGTTGGCCACGGGGCCCCCGAAGGCCTCGAACGTCACGTCCAGGGCGAGGGCTCCCAACGCCGCGGCCGACGCCACGGGGTCCTGGAAACGCAGGTCGGAGAGGACGCGTACCTCCGACGCCCCGGCCTCCGCGGCCCGGACCAGCGCCGGCTCCAGCTCCGAGCGGGACGCCGTGGGGCCCGCCCCGGCCTCTCCGGCGGACCTCCCCACCGCGTCGCCGAAGGGAACCACCCGCCACCCCTCCGCCTCCAGGGCCTGGGCACGGGCCAGGGCGCCCTGCCATGCCTCGCCGTCGTCCGCGCCCATGCTGGCGGAGACGTCGAGGAGAGCCCAGCGCTGCGCGCCGCCGTCGCCGCCCCCCCAGGGGAGCCGGACGTCGAAGGCCAGGGCCAGGAGGAGGACGAGGGTGGTGGCGCGCAGCGCCGCCAGGACCCCCACCCGCCGCACGGGGAGCTCGGCGCGCAGGTAGACCCAGAAGGAGTACCCCGCCAGGGCCCCGGCGAGGACGAGGAACGCGAGGGCCCGGATCACCCTCCGGCGTCGTCGTCGGGGCCTGCGTCCACCTGGGCGGCGGCGGTCCGCACGGGTCCGGCGCCGGGGATGAGCTCGAGGAGGGCGAGGCGCGCCGCCGACTCGGAGAGCCAGCGGGCCCGCGCCTCGGAGGGCACCGGGTCACCCGCGGGCAGGTCGACGGAGAGGGGGTCCATCTGCTTGCCGCCGCGGAGCATCTCGTAGTGGAGGTGGGGGCCGGTGGCCAGGCCCGTCATGCCCACGTAGCCGACGATGTCGCCCTGGTGCACTCGGGTGCCCACGCCGATCCCGCTCCTGAAGCCCCTGAGGTGCCCGTACCGGGTGACGAACCCGTTGGGGTGGCGGATCTCCACCGCGTTGCCCAGGTCCCCCTTGGGACCGCGGTGCACCACCACGCCGTCGGAGGTGGCCATGACCGGGGTCCCCGAGTCTGCGGCGTAGTCGATGCCCCGGTGCGCGCGCCAGCGGTTCAGGATGGGGTGGAAGCGCCCGGAGGAGAAGCGGGACGAGATGCGCCGGTACTCCAGGGGCTTGAGGAGGAAGGCGCGTCGCACCGACTTCCCCTCCAGGTCGAACCACGACCCCTCGCCGTCGTCGTTGGGGTCGAACCAGACGGCGTGGTACGGGGTGCCCGAGTTCACCAGCTCGGCGGCCAGGAGGCGCCCGGCCCGCATGGAGCCGTCGGGGCGCACCTCCCGCTCGAAGGCGAAGCGGTACGTGTCGCCCACGCGGATCTGGCGGGAGAAGTCCACCTGCCACTGGAAGACGCGGTCCAGGTAGTCGATGAGGCGGTTGCGGTCCGAGACGGGGATGGTGGAGAGCGCAGGGTTGCGGATCACCGACGTCCACAGGACCGTCTCGATCTCTCCGGAGGCGTAGAGCGTGTCCACGTAGGTGGGCGTCTCGACGGTGGAGGAGCGCCACCCCTCGCCGTCGCGGACCATGCGCACCGTCTGGTCCGAGTTGAGCGCCACGTCCACGCCCCGGAGCCACCCGTCGTCGGGACGGTACCGCAACGTGATCTCCGTCCCTGCCCTCATGCGCCGGGGGCTCGCCTGCTCCCGGAACGCCAGCAGGAAGCCGTACTGCTCGTTCCCGTCCAGCGTGCCGTCGAGGAGCTCGCCCAGCGTCTGGTTCCTGCCCAGCGTGAGGATCTGCACGTCCTCGGCGGGCTGAGCGTACAGGGGCTCGAGGGTGCCCACGTCCGGGGCCTCCCCGAAGGAGCACGCGCCGGCGACCGCCACGGCCCCCAGGGTCGCGGCCACGCGCCACCTCGTCGCTTCCATCACGCCTCGACCCACGCTCGCACCCGCCCTCCGACGAAACCGATGGGCCGCCCGACGGGGGAGGGAGTTCCCGCCGGGCGGCCACCCGCCAAGGTGGACTCAGTCCATCTGGCGGCGAATAAAGGTAGGTATGTCCAGCTCGGACAGATGTTCCCGGGTGACGATCCGCTCCGGGAAGCGGTTCAGGGGGAGAACCGGCTCGGGACGCCCCCCGCCCACCGCGACCATGCGAACCTCGGCCTCCTGCGGCACGTGCTGGGCCGCCGGCTGATGATGAACCACGGGCTCCGCCGCCGGGCGCTGCTGCGGCTGCGCCTGGGGCTGGGCCTGCGGCCGAGGACGACGGAAGTCGGTGTGGATGACCTTCTCGTCCTCGCTGGAGTCGAAGCCGGTGGCGATGACCGTCACGCGGATCTGGCCTTCCAGTGCCGGGTCGTGCACGGCGCCGAAGATGATCTCGGCATCCTCTCCAGCCTCCTCCTGGATAATCGAGGAGATCTGCGTGACCTCGTCAATGGCGAGGTCCATGCCCCCGGTGATGTTGATGAGCACGCCCCGGGCGCCGGCGATGGACACGTCGTCCAGCAGCGGCGAGGAGATGGCTTCCTGCGCCGCCTCCTGGGCCCGGTTGTCGCCCTCGCCGAAGCCCGTGCCCATGAGGGCGGGGCCGCGACACGCCATGATCGTACGCACGTCGGCGAAGTCCACGTTCACCTCGCCGGTGACCCGGATGAGGTCGGAGATGCCCTGGGTGGCGTGGAGGAGGACCTCGTCGGCCTTCTTCAGGGCGTCGCGGAACGACGTCCCCTTGGGCACCACCGAGAGGAGCCGGTCGTTGGGCACCACGATCATGGTGTCCACGCAACGGCGCAGCTCGGCGAGCCCCAACTGGGCCTGGCGCTCGCGCTTCTTCCCCTCGAAGGAGAAGGGGCGCGTGACGATGCCGATGACCAGGGCGCCCATCTCCCGGGCGATCTCGGCCACCATGGGCGCGGCGCCCGTGCCGGTGCCTCCGCCCATGCCGGCGGTGACGAAGACCAGGTCGGCGCCGTCCAGCGCCTTGCGCACGTCCTCCTCGCTCTCGGAGAGGGCCTGGCGGCCGATCTCCGGGCGGGCTCCGGCGCCCAGCCCGCGGGTGAGCTTCTTGCCGATCTGGATGGTCACCTGCGCCCGGGAGCTCTTGAGCGCCTGGGCGTCGGTGTTGAGGGAGAGGAACTCCACTCCCTCCAGGTCCTCGTCGATCATGCGGTTGACGGCGTTGCCGCCGGCGCCGCCGCACCCCACGACCTTCATGCGTGCGTTCTGCACCGGCGTCTCCTCGAACTCGAAGATCATCATGGTGGCTACTCCCTCCTGAGTAGTGTGGAACGACCTAAAAGAACTCCTTGAGCCACGTGCCGAGCTTCGTGATCACCCCGGACGTGAGCGTTGACGCGCCCTCCCCCGTCTCCGTGAACCGGTCGGCGCCCCAGAGGGCCAGGCCGGTGGCGATGGAGAACTTGGGGCGGGCCACCGAGTCGGCGAGGCCGCCGAGCCCCTCCCGGGGCACGCCGTACCGCACCGGGGCGGCGAAGACCTGCTGGGCGAGCTCGACGATGCCGGGGAGCGCCACGGTGCCGCCCGTGAGGACGATGCCGGCGCCCAGCTTGTCGATGAGCTCGGCGTCGGCCAGCTCCTGCTGGACCAGGCCGAACAGCTCGTCCACCCGCTGCTCGACGATGTGGGCGATGAGCTCCCGGGCCACGGCCCGCTTCTGGTTCGGCGACGGCCCGGGGAGCTCCACCGTCTCGCGGGGATCCACCAGTTGGGCGTACGCGGTGGCGTAGTGCTCCTTGGCCCGCTGGGCCTCGGCCCACGGGATGGACAGGCCCCGCACCAGGTCCGCCGTGAGCGTGCTCCCGCCGAAGGGGAGGACGCAGACGTGGCGGATCTTCCCCTCGTAGTAGGCGGCCACGTCGGTGGTGGAGGCACCGATCTCCACCATGCAGACGCCCACCTCCTTCTCGTCCTCGGTGAGGACGGCACGGGCCCCCGCCAGCGGCTCCAGCACCAGCTCCTGCACCCGGTAGCCGGCTCGATTCACGGACTTGCGGATGTTGGTGGCGGCGGTGGTGGCGCACGTGACCAGGAAGACCTCCGCCTCCAGGCGGACGCCGCTCATGCCCAGGGGGTCCTTGATGCCCCGCTGGTGGTCCACGCGGTACTCCTGGGGGATGGCGTGGAGCATCTCCCGGTCGGGAGGGAGCGCCACGGCCCGGGCCACCACGTGGACCCGCTCCACGTCGTCGGGGGTGACCTCCTCCTCGGCGATGGCCACCACGCCCATGGACGCGGAAGCCCGGACGTGGTCGCCGCCCATGCCCGCGTAGACCCGGTCCACGGTGGCGCCGGCCATGAGCTCGGCCTCCTTGATGGACGCGCGGATGGACTCGGTCATCTCCTCGATGTTCGTGACCATGTCGCCGCGGAGGCCGCCGGTGCGCGCCTGGCCGACGCCGAGGATCGTGAGGCCGGGCCGGCGGGGGTCGCCGGCCACCTCGCCGATGACCGCGCAGGTCTTGGTCGTCCCGATGTCCAGGCCGGCGATGAGGTTTGCTCGCATGGGCTCGCGTCGCTCGCTAGGGGTTCCTGCGGACCAGCACCTGGTCCGCGTATCTCAGATCGATGACCTGCGGGACCTCGCTCGGCTCCCTCCCCAGGGCGTCGCGCAGGACGGTGAGCCCCTCCCTGAGGCGCAGGGGTGGCGCGCCCGGCGCCAGCAGGAAGTCCACACGGGGCTCGCTCCACCGCACCACCAGGGTGTGGCGGTCCTCGCCCCAACCCACTTCGGAGACCATCTGGAGGAAGGCGGTGTCCGCCTCCAGGAGCCGGGCCACCTCCGCCGCCAGCACCCGGTTCCTCGCCGAGAGGAGACGGGCGCCGGGAGGCGGCAGCTCTCCCACGGCAAGCACCGGGAGGTCGAGCCTCCGCTCGGCGGGATCCAGGGGGAGGAAGATGCCGTCGGCGTCCACGGGCTCCAGGACGGGCGTGGGGGCCAACGCCACCGCCCGCCGCTCCACGAGGTCCACCACCAGCGTGCCGGGAATGCGCCGCCGGACCCGCGCCTCCTTGAGAAGGGGGTGCGTGGCCAGGCGGTCCTCCCAGCGACCGAGGTCATCCCACACCCGGGAGTGCTGGGTCACGTCCATGAGGGCGAGGATCTCACCCCGGTCCAGGCTCTCCAGGCCGACGATCTCCACGTCGGTCACCCGGAAGGTGTCCAGCGTCGAGACCGCCTCGGCCACCCGGCTCCCGCCGGTCCAGAGCGCCGCCAGGACGATGGTCACCAGGATGATGCGGAGCTCCCTACGCATGGACGCCCTCCTCGAGCTCGCGGAGCACGCGGGGGCCCACCGCCTCCACCGAGCCGGCGCCCAGGGTGAGGAGCACGTCGCCTTCGCGCAGCTCCCCGGCCAGCGCCGAGGGGAGCTCGTCCACCGAGGGCAGGTAGCGGACGTCGGCGCCCCCGGCGGCCCTCGCGGCGTCGGCCACCAGCGCCCCGGTCACGCCGGGGATGGGGGCTTCGCGGGCCGGGAAGACGTCGGTGATCCAGGCCACGTCGGCGCCGGCCACGGCGGCGCCGAAGTCGGTGTGGAAATCGCGGGTCCGGGAGTAGAGGTGAGGCTGGAACGCCACCACCAGCCGCGCGCCCGCGAAGGTGGCCCGGGCGGCCCGGAGGGTGGCCCGGATCTCGGTGGGGTGGTGCGCGTAGTCGTCCACCACCTGCACGCCGCGGACGCTTCCCAGGCGCTCGAAGCGCCGCCCCACGCCACCGAAGGACGCCAGCGCCTGGCGCACCGCGTCCCAGGACACCCCCAGCGCCCGGGCGGCGCAAGCCGCCCCCAGCGCGTTGCGCAGGTTGTGCACGCCGCCCAGCGGGAGGCGGAGCGTCCCCCGGTCCTCGCCGTCCTCCAGGACGCGGCAGACGGTGCCGGTGGCGTCGGCGGTCACGTCCACGCCCCGGACGCGGCTCCCCGCGGAAAGGCCGTAGCTGGTGGCCGACGGACCCGCCGAGGCCAGGAGGGAGGCGGAGCCATGGTCGTCGGCGCACGCCGCCACCACGCCGCCGGCACGCATTCCCCGCAGGAAGGTGCGGAATCCGGCGCGCACGCCCTCCAGGTCGCCGTAGATGTCCAGGTGGTCGGCCTCCATGTTCGTCACCACCGCCACGTCGGGCGTGAGCGTGTGGAAGGACCGGTCGTACTCGTCGGCCTCCACCACGTACAGGTCGCCGTTACCGAAGCGGAGGTTCCCCTTCCAGGCCGCCACCCGCCCGCCCACGAGCCCCGTGGGATGGAGCCCGGCGACGGCCAGGATCTCGGTGGCCATGGCGGTGGTGGTGGTCTTCCCGTGGGTGCCGGCAACGGCCACCACCCTGCCCCGGTTCACCCACGCACCCAGGGCCTGCGCCCGCTTCAGCACGGGGATCCCCCGCTCGAAGGCGCGGAGCAGCTCCGGGTGGTCCGCGGGGACGGCGGAGGTCATGACCAGCGCCGTGGCGTCGTCCACGTGGGCGGCGTCGTGCCCCACGGCCACGGTGGCGCCCCGGGCCGCCAGGTCCCGGAGGCTCACCGACTCCTTGAGGTCGCACCCGCTCACCTGTCCGCCGCTCCGCAGCACGAGCTCGGCCAGGGCCACCATGCCCGCGCCGCCGGCACCCATGAAGTGCACCGGCCCCCGGGCCGCCAGCGCGCGCAGGTCCACGTCCAGGCCGGTCATGCGGCCCTCCGGGGCAGGAGCCGGGCGATGTCCCGGGCGATCTCCGCCGCGGCGTGGGGGCGGGCCCGCTCCAGCGCCGCCCGGCCCATGCGGGCCCGGAGGTGGTCGTCGGCGGTGAGGCGCTCGACGTGGGCCCAGAGCGCGCCGCCGGTGAGGCCTTCCTCGGGCGCCACCACCGCGGCGCCGGCGGCGGCCAGCGCCTCGGCGTTGCGGGCCTGGTGGTCGGCGGCGGCGGTGGGAAGCGGGACCAGGATGGCGGGGAGCCCCTGGTTGAGGAGCTCGGCGGTGGCCATGGCGCCGGAGCGGCTCACCGCCACGTCGGCGGCCGCCAGCGCCTGGTCCATGTCGTGGATGTAGGGCACCGCCTTCACCCACTCCGGGGCCCCGGCCGCGGCGAGGCCCGCGGCCACGTCGGCGTGATGCCGGGGCCCCGTGGACCAAAGCAGCGAGAGGCCCTCCGGGCGCGACAGGTCTCCCCGGTGCACGCGGACAAGGGCGTCGAGGACGGTGCGGTTGAGGGCCGCCGACCCCTGGCTCCCACCCACGACGAGGAGGATGAGCCCCCCGGTGGGGAGGCCGAAGGCGGCGCGGGCGCGGCCCTGGTCCACCGTGGCCGCGGGGCGCACCGGGTTCCCGCTCACCACGGCTCGCTTCCGGGCGGCGGCGGGAAGGCGGGTCATGGCCTCGGGGAACGCCACGTGGACGCGCCGAGCCCACAGGCTCAGCAGCCGCGTGGTCACGCCGGGGACGGCGTTCTGCTCCTGGATCACCAGCGGGATGCGCAGGAGCCCGGCCACGATCCCCGCCGGCCCGCCGGCGTACCCGCCGGTCACCACGACCGCCTCCGGGCGGAGCGCCTGGAACAGGTCGGCCACCCGCAGCAGGGAGGCGCCCAGGCGCGGGAGCGCGCGGAGCCCGGCGAGGCCCCCGCCCCGGGGAAAGCCCTCCACCGGGAGGAGGGCGTGCTCGGCGCCGCGGCGGGGGAGGATGTCCGCCTCCACGCCCCGGGACGCGCCGACGAAGAAGGGGCGCACGTCGGGACGGAGGCGCACCAGCGCGTCGGCGAGGGCGAGCGCCGGGTAGAGGTGGCCACCCGTCCCGCCGCCGGAGAACACGACCAGGGTGCGCGGCGCGTCATGCACGGGCCCCCTTCCCCCCCGGCTCCGCCCGGGCCACGGAGACGAGGATGCCCAGGGCGACCATGGTGGCCAGCAGGCCCGAGCGCCCGTAGGAGAACAGGGGGAGCGCCACGCCCGTCGTGGGGAGCAGACCCAGGCCCACGGCCATGTGGAGCGTCGCCTGGAGCGCGATGAGGCTGGTGGTGCCGATGGCCAGCAGCTCACCCAGGAGGTCGGGGGCGCGCCCGGCGATGCGGAAGCCCACCATGACCAGCGAGAGGTACAGCGAAACGAGGAAGACGACCCCCATGAGGCCCCACTCTTCGCCCACCATGGCGAAGATGAAGTCGTTGTGGGCCTCGGGCAGGAAGCCGAACTTCTGCCGCCCCTCGCCGAAGCCCACCCCCGTGAGCCCTCCCGAGCCCAGCGCCACCAGGGACTGCTGGAGCTGGAAGCCGGCGCCCGAGGGATCGGAGGCCGGGTTGAGGAACGCGGCGATGCGCTCCGCCCGGAACCCCACCTCGAGCTGGGTGCGGAGGAACGGGACGGTGAGGAGCCCGAGGAAGACGAAGTGGGCCACCCGCGCCCCTGCGGCGAAGACCACGAGCACGCCCAGGGCCCCGATGACCAGGACCGTGGAGAGGTTGGGCTCCAGGGCGATGGGCACGAGGACCAGGGCCCACACCAGGAAGAACGGGCCCAGCCCCAGCGTCAGACTGCGGAAGTGCTCGGCCTTGGCCTTCTTCACGGCGACGGAGGCCGTCCACACGATGACCGCGATCTTGGCGAACTCCGACGGCTGGACGCTGATTCCCACGCGGAGCCAGCGCCGGGCGCCGTTCACCTCCGGGGCGATGAACTCGGTGCCGGGGAGGACGATGATCACCAGGAGGACCACCGAGCCCCAGAGCATGGGCCAGGCCCACTTGGCCCACACGTGGTAGGGGAGGAGCGAGCATGCCGCCATGAGGACCAGGCCCAGCGCGGCGCCGGCGGCCTGCCGGAGGACGAAGTACGTGTCCGGGAGGTCCTGGCGGAGCGCCAGCACCGACGACGCGCTGTACAGGGTCACCAGCCCGAAGGAGAGGATGAGGAGGGTGAGGAGCACCACCGCGGTGGACTCCCAGCCCCGCCCCAGCCCCGCGTCGGGGAGGGTGACCGGGCCGGCCGGCGCGACGTCCAGCGGGCGGGCGGCCATCAGGCCAGCTCCCCCGCCAGGGTGGCGAAGCGGCGCCCACGGTCCTCGTAGTTCTCGAACATGTCGAAGGAGGAGCAGGCCGGCGACAGGAGGAGGATATCGCCCTCCACGGCGTGGGCCCGGGCCGCCTCCACCACGGTGCGGAAGTCGGCCTGGAGGAGCGTGAGCGGGGCCGCTCCCTCCACCGCCCCCGCGATGCGGGGACCGGCGGCGCCGAAGGCCATCACGTGCCGCACGCCGGTGAGCGCGGGGCGGAGGGCGGCGAAGTCCTCGCCCTTGTCCTTCCCGCCCAGCAGGAGGACCACCGGCCGGCTCAGGCTCTCCAGAGCGCTCCGGGCGGCGGCCACGTTGGTGGCCTTGGAGTCGTTCACCCAGAGCACGCCCCGCGCGTCGGCCACCGGCTCCAGCCGGTGGGGGAGCGGGCGCGCCGTCGAGAGCCCCCGAGCCACGCCCCGGGTCGCCGCGCCGGCCAGGCGGGCCGTGAGGGCCGCCGCCAGCGCGTTCAAGTGGTTGTGCCGCCCCAGGAGCGGGAGGGCCTCCACCTCCAGGAGCGCCTCCTCCACGCCGTCCAGGGAGAGCATGAGGACACCGTCGCGGACGAAGGCGTGGACCCCGGCCCCCTCCTCGGGCGCGAAGCCGTAGCGCGCCCCCGGCGCGTCGCCCGCCAGCGCCGTCACGGCGTCGTCGTCCGCGCGGAGCACCCAGCGGCTGGAGGCATCGGCGTTGTCGAAGAGGCGCGCCTTGTCGGCGTAGTACGCCTCCACCCCGTCGTACCAGTCCAGGTGGTCCGGCGACAGGTTCGTCACCACCCCGATGTCGGGGCGGAAGCGCTCGATGCTCCCCAGCTGGAAGGAGCTCATCTCCAGCACGTACCAGTCCGGCGCGTCGCCGCGCAGCGCGAGCTCGCAGGCAGCCGGGGCGAAGCCGCCACCCACGTTGCCACCGACCGCCGCGCGCAGCCCGGCCGCTTCGAGCAGGTGCGCCACCAGTAGGGTCGACGTCGTCTTGCCATTGGTTCCCGTGATCGCGATCAGTGGACCCTTGAAGAACCGAACGGCGAGCTCGGGCTCGCTGATCCAGCGAACGCCGCGCTCGCGGAGGGCGCGGAGCACTGGAGCGTGCGGGGGGATTCCGGGACTGACGACGACGAGGTCGGCTCGCGCCAGTCGCTCGACGTCGTGTCCTCCCCATTCCACGTCGGCGCCCAGAGCCCGGAGCTCGGCTCCACCAGCTGCAGCCTGGGCATCAGCACGCAAATCCGAGACATAGACCTCTCCTCCCTTCGTGAGGGCCAACCGGGCCGCGGCCTGACCGCTGGCACCGAGGCCGATGACTGCCACCTTCGCTCCGCTCAACCCGCTCGACATCGCTCCACCGCATCCTATCCGCTATCTGATCTTGAGCGTGCTGAACGCGACCATCGCGAAGAGCACGCCGAGGATCCAGAAACGCACCACCACCTTGGTCTCGGCCCAGCCGAGCTTCTCGAAGTGGTGGTGGATGGGCGCCATCCTGAACACGCGCCGGCCCTGCCCGTAGCGGCGGGCCGTGAACTTGAACCACGAGGTCTGCACCATCACCGAGACGGCCTCCATGACGAAGACGCCGCCCACGATGACCAGCAGGAACTCCGACTTGAGGAGGATGGCCATGACGCCGATGGCGCCGCCCAGGGCCAGGGACCCGGTGTCGCCCATGAAGACCTCGGCGGGGTGGGCGTTGAACCACAGGAAGCCCAGCGCGCCGCCGGCCAGGGCCAGGGCGAAGATGGCCAGCTCCCCCGAGCCGGGGAGGTAGAAGAGACCGAGGTAGCGGGACATGTCCACGCGCCCCGTGACGTAGGCCAGCACGCCGAAGGTCACCGCGGCGATCCCGGTGAGCCCCGCCGCCAGGCCGTCGAGGCCGTCGGTGAGGTTCACGGCGTTGGAGGTCCCCGAGACCACGATCCCCACGAACACCACGAAGGCCGGCGCCCAGAACACGGCGGCCCAGTCGGAGAAGAAGGGGACGCCCGTGACCGTGCTGGGGAGCGGCGAGATGGGGTTCCAGAGCAGGAGGGCGCCCAGCGCCAGGCCGAAGGCCCACTGCCCCACCATCTTGTAGCGGCCCACCAGCCCCTGGGGGTGCTTGCGCACCACCTTCAGGTAGTCGTCCAGGAAGCCGATGGCGCCCATCCACAGGAGGGCCGCCAGCGACAGCATGGTGTACCAGTTGGTGAGTTCGGCCCACAGCAGCGTGGAGAGCGTGGCGGCGAGGATGATGATGACCCCGCCCATGGTGGGCGTGCCCGCCTTGCCCAGGTGCGTCTCGGGCCCCACCTCCCGCACCACCTGCCCCACGCGGAGGCGCGTGAGCCAGCGGATGGCGGCGGGGCCGAACATGAACGCCACGAGCAGGGACGTCACCACCGCCCCCGCCGCCCGGAACGTGATGTACCGGAAGAGGTTGAAGACGATGTGCACGTCGGCGAACTGGGGGAGGAGGTGGTAGAGCATCAGGCCTCCTCCACCAGCGCGGCGCCGAAGTCGGCCTCCAGGAGGGGGAGCATCCCCTCCAGGGCCACGCCCCGCGACGCCTTGAGGAGCACCACCTCGTCCCCCTCGAGCAGGTCCCGGAGGGGCGCGTACGCGTCCTTCCACTCGGCGAACGCCAGGACCCGGCCGTCGCCGACGCCCTGGGCGGCGGAGGCGAAGGCGCCGGTGGCCACCACCGTGTCGACGCCCAGGGCGAGGGCGTGGCGCAGCACCTCGGCGTGGAGGCGCTCCGACGCCTCGCCCAGCTCCAGCATGGAGCCCAGGACCGCCACCTTCCGCTGGCCGGCGTGGCCGTGGAGGAGCTCCAGTGCCGCCCGCACCGAAGGCGGGTTGGCGTTGTAGCAGTCCACCAGGAGGGTGAGGTCGCCCACGCGGCGCACCTCGCCCCGCATGCCCCCCGGCTCCACCGCGGAGATCCCCTGGGCCGCCGCCTTGGCGGGGACGTCCAGGAGCTGGGCCACGGCCAGCGCCAGCAGGGCGTTCACCACGGCGTGGCGCCCGGGCACGCCCAGCGTCACGGTGTGGCCGTGCCACCGGAAGCGGTGGCCGCCCCAGGCGTCCACCTCCACCTGCTCGGGGCGCAGGTGGGCGTCGGCGCGCTCGCTCCAGCCGGCCACCCACACGTGGGGGCAGGTCTCGCGGGCGGCGGTGGCCAGGAACGACGGCTCGTCGCCCACCACGGCACGCCCCTCGGGGGCCAGGTTCCGCAGGAGGTCGAGCTTCTCGTCCAGGACGCCCTGCACCGAGCCCAGCTTCTCCAGGTGCGCCTCGCCCACGGTGATGACCACGCCCACGTCGGGGCGGGCGATGCGGGCCAGGGCGGCGATCTCCCCGGGCTCGTTGGTCCCCATCTCCAGGACCACCACCTGCGCGTCGAGCGGGGTGGCGAGGAGGGTGAGGGGCATCCCGATGCGGTTGTTCAGGTTCCCGCGGGTGGCGTGGACCTCCAGGGAGGTGGCCAGCGCGCCGCGGACGAGGTCCTTGGTGGTGGTCTTCCCGGCGGAGCCGGTGATCCCCACCACCGGCACCTCCAGGCGAGCGCGGCGGTACGCCGCCAGCGCGCCCAGGGCCAGCAGCGTGTCCTCCACGGGGTAGAGGGGCGCGGACGGCTCCCCGGCCACGGGACCGGACACCACCGCGCCCCGGGCTCCCCCGGCGAGGGCGTCGGCGACGAAGTCGTGGCCGTCGAAGCGCTCGCCCACGAGGGCCACGTAGAGGTCGCCGGCGCGCACCGAGCGCGAGTCGGTGGACACGCCCTCGAAGACCAGGTCCTCCCGGGCCAGCTCGACGCGGAGGCCCAGGGCCTCCCGCACGGCGGCGTCGGTCCAGGAGAAGGCGCTCATGCCGCCCCCAGCTCCGCCAGGCACGCCCGGACCACGAGGCGCTCGTCGAAGGGCCTCTTCTCCAGGCCCACCACCTGGTACGTCTCGTGGCCCTTGCCGGCCAGCACCACGGTGTCGCCGGCCCGGGCCTGGGCGAGGGCGTGACGGATCGCCTGCCTCCGGTCCGCGATGCGGGCGTGCTCCACACCCCGGAGTCCCTCGGCCAGGTCGTCGAGGATGCGCTCGGGGTCCTCGGTCCTGGGGTTGTCGGACGTGAGGACCACCACGTCGGCGAAGCGCGCCACGGCCTCGGCCATGGGGCGCCGCTTGGTGCGGTCCCGGTCCCCGCCCGCTCCGAAGAGCACGATGAGGCGTCCCCGGGTGAGGGGCTTCACCGCGCCCAGCATGCCCTCCAGGGCGTCGGGGGTGTGGGCGAAGTCGATGAGGACGGCGTAGGGCTCGCTCACCACCGCCTCCAGCCGCCCGGAAACCTGGGGCACGGTGGCGAGGCTCTGGGCGATCTCCTGCACGCCGAGGCCCGCCACCGAGGCCACCGCGGCGGCGGCCAGGGCGTTCTCCACGTTGTAGGCGCCCACGAGGGGGAACGTCACCGCGGCGCGCTCCTCCCCGATGGCGAGGGTGAAGCGCGAGCCGCCGGCGTCCAGGTGCACGTCCTCCGCCCGGACGTCCGCCGACGCCTCCAGCGCGAAGGTCCGCACGCGCCGCCCGTCGGCCTCCAGCCCGTCCCACGCGCGGTCGTCCTGGTTCACCACGAGCCAGCCGTCGGACGCCACCAGGGAGACCAGGCGTGCCTTGGCCTCGAAGTAGGAGTCCAGGTCCCCGTGGTAGTCCAGGTGGTCCTGCGTGAGGTTGGTGAAGACGCCCACGGAGAAGCGGAGGCCGTCCAGGCGCCGCTGCTCGAGGGCGTGGGACGACGTCTCCATGGCCACGTTGGCCACGCCCCGGCGGGCCAGCTCCGCCAGCCAGCCGGCGAGCTGCACGGGCCCGGGGGTCGTGAGCCCCTCGCTCCCGGGCCAGACGCCCTCGTCGCCCACCACGCCGAGCGTCCCGATGGCGGCGGCGCCGCCCCGCGGGGCAAGGAGGTGGCGGATGAGGTTGGCGGTGGTGGTCTTCCCGTTCGTCCCGGTGACCCCCACCAGGTAGAGGCGCTCGCCCGGCGCGCCCAGGACGAAGTGGGCGGCCACCGCGCCCGCGCTCCGGCCGTCGGTCACCACGAGCTGGGGAATCGCCACGTCCACGGGGCGCTCCACCACCGCGGCGACGGCCCCCGCCCGCGCGGCGGCGGCCACGTGGTCGTGGGCGTCCACCGTGGTCCCCTTCCAGGCCAGGAAGAGGTCGCCGGCGCGCACGGCGCGGCTGTCCTGACTGACGCCCAAAACGGCGACGTCCCCCGGGCCATGCTGCTCCCGGAGGAGGCCGGCCGAACGGAGGACTCCGCCCACGGCGTCGAGGGTCGGACGGCGATCAATCATCCGACCTCCGCCGGACCTTCAACAGGACGGTGTCGCCTGGAACGAGCCGGGTGCCTGCCGTGGGGAAGGTCCCCAGGATCTGCCCCGCCCCTTCCTGGCGCACGCGGAGGCCGAGGGCATGGAGCCGCCTGGCGGCGATGCGGGCGGGGAGCCCGGCCACGTCGGGGACGGGCACGCCCGTGGGCGGCGCCACGTCGTCGGCCAGGATCTCGTCGGCCGTTGCGTCGGCGGCCAGGCTCGCGTCGGCGGAGAGCCCGTCGAGGCCCGCGGACGCCAGGATGACGTCCTCGGCATACGCCGGGGGCGCCGGCGGGTCGATGGGCTGGGCGGCGAAGCGCACGCTGGTGGGCGCCGGCATCGCGCTGGCCCGCACCGACTTGAGGAGCTGGCCCCGGTCCAGGGGGGTGGCGCGGGCGGCCAGCGCCGCCTCCATGGTGGCCCGGGTCACCGGGGCGGCCACGGCGCCGCCGTAGTACGCTCCCTTCGGGCTCTCCAGCTTGACGAAGACCACGAGCTGCGGGTCCTCGGCGGGGAAGAAGCCCACGAAGGAGGGATAGTGCCCGCCGGCGTATCCCTTTTCGGCGGTGTAGATGCGGCTCGTCCCCGTCTTGCCCGCCACCTTGAAGACGCCCAGGCCCGCCGCCGTGCCGGTGCCGTCCTCGACGACGTCCACCAGCACACGGCTCACCGAGCGGGCCACGCTCTCGCTCACCACGCGGCGGACGCGCTGGGGTCCGAAGCTCTCGACGACGTTGCCGTCGGCGTCCCGGATCTCCTTCACGAGGCGGGGCTGCATGAGGATCCCGCCGTTGGCCAGGGCGCCGTACGCCATCGCCATCTGGAGGGGGGTCACCGAGATCTCGTAGCCGATGGCCAGGGAGGCCGGCGACTGCGCGGACCACCGGTCGGGGCGGCGGAGAAGCCCGCCCACCTCGCCGGGGATCTCGATGCCGGTGGGCACGCCGAAGCCGAAGTCCCGCAGGTTCTCGTACTGCTGCCCCGGGTTGAAGGCCAGCGCGGCCTTGGCGATCCCGACATTCGACGACTCGCGCAGCGCGTCGGCGACGCTCATCCGCCCGCCGGCGTGGACGTCGTGCAGGGTGCGCTGGTTCACCGTCCAGGTCCCGTTGCCGGTGTCCACGGTATCGGAGAGCGACACCAGGCGGCGCTCCAGGAGCCCTGCGACGGTGAAGGGCTTCAGCGTGGAGCCGGGCTCGTAGGGGGTGTTGATCACGCCCAGCCCCGCCGTCTTGCCGTCGCGGATGGAGACCAGCGCCAGGATCTCGCCGGTGCCCGGGTCCGTGATGAGCACGTCGCCGCCCCGGGCCTGGCTCTCCTCGATGGCCTCCTCCAGCGCCTGGCGGGCGATCTCCTGGAGGTCCAGGTCCAGCGTCAGGACCACCTGGCCGCCGGTGCGGGGGCTCTCCACGAGGAAGGTCTCGCCGGGGATGGGCAGGCCCACGTTGTCGCGTGCCACGACCTCGCGGCCCGGACGGCCCCGGAGCAGCTCGTCGTACGTCTGCTCGATGCCGCCCTGCCCCGCCCCGTCCAGCACCACGCCCAGGGCGCCGCGCGCCAGGTCCCCGTGGGGGTGGTACCGCTCCAGCTCACGGTCCACGTACACGCCATGGATCCCCGCCAGGCGCTCGCGCACCGCCGGGGGGAACCGGCCCGGCACAACGGACCACCTGCGGTCCGCGGCGACGAGCTGGGCGGCCTTGCGGGGCGTGAGGTCCAGGACCTCCCGGAGGAGATCCGCGGTGGCCGCCGGATCGGCGAGCTCGCCGGGGGCCACGCTCACGCGGTACGTCTCCCGCGACACCGCCAGGAGCGCGCCGTCCCGGTCCAGCACCGCGCCGCGGGCGGCGGCGACTTCCTTGTCGGTGGTGTGCTGGGCCTCGGCGAGGGTGCTCCACGCCGCGCCCTGCACCACCTGGATCTGCGCGGCCCGCAGGCAGATGACCACGGCGCCGGTCATCCAGGCCGCCAACACGAGCCGCCGGCGCCATGCGTTGGGACGCAGGAACGGATGGGGTCGCATCACGGCTTCATCTCCCCGGGGAGGATCACCAGCTCGGCGCTGGCGGCGATGTGCATCCCGAGGCGCTCTCGAGCCTCGGGGACGATGCGGGCGCGGCTCTCCAGCACCTGGATGGAGCGCTCCAGATCCACCACCTCGGCGCTGGCCACCGAGATCTGGCGGCGGAGGTCGTCCAGGCGCGCCAGCGCCTCGAAAGCCCGACTCTGGCGCCATGTCACGGTCCACAGCGACGCCAGGAGGGCCAGCACGGCGAAGCCGGCGCGGACGAAGGGGCCCAGCTCGATCACGCTGCCCTCCGCCACGCCCTCAGGCGCGCGCTGCGGGCACGGGGGTTCCGCGACACCTCCTCGTCGGAGGGGCGGACCGGCTTGCGGGTGAGCGTCTCCCCCAGGGGCCGCCCGCGGCACGTGCACACGGGGGACTCGGGGGGACAGACGCACGAGGCGCTCCACTCGCGGAAGGCGTTCTTCACCATCCGGTCCTCCAACGAGTGATACGCGATCACCACCAGCACCCCCCCCTCCTGCAAAGCGTCACGAAGCGCGGGCAGCCCGCGCTCCAGCGATTCGAGCTCGGCGTTCACGGCGATGCGCACCGCCTGGAAGATCCGGGCCTTGTCCTGCGCCGAGGGCGACCTCCCCAGGGCGACCGTGAGGGCCGCCACCAGGTCGTCGCTGGTGGCCAGCGGCTCGGTGGCGCGGCGCTTCACGATCTCCCGGGCGAGGCGGCGGGCCCGGGGCTCCTCGCCCAGGTCACGGAAGATCCGGGCCAGCTCGTCTTCGGATGCCTCGGCCAGGAGGCGGACCGCATCCTGCTCCTGGGTGGGATCCATCCGCATATCCAGTGCCACGCCGCGGCGGAAGGCGAAGCCCCGGGCCTCGGCGTCGATCTGGTGCGAGCTGATCCCCAGATCCAGCAGCGCTCCGTCCAGGCCCCGGTCGCGGACCTCGGCGTCGTCGCACGCCTCGTCGAAGCGGCGGTGGAGGAAGCGCACCCGGTCGCGGACGTGGGCCAGCACGGTCCCAGCCTCGGCGAGGGCGTCGGGGTCCCGGTCCACGGCGACCACGCGGCACCCGGGGCACGCCTCGAGGATGCGCAGCGTGTGCCCTCCCCCGCCCAGCGTCCCGTCCAGCAGGAGCGCTCCGTCCCGCGGCGCGAGGTAGGCCAGCACCTCTTCGGCCATGACGGGCTCGTGGTACGCGGTCATGGTCAGCCGAAGAGCTTGTATGCGAATTGCTGGAAGTCCCCGGCGTCGCCCTGCACCACCCGCTCGTACGTGGCAGGATCCCAGAGCTCGACGCGGTCGTTGGTGCCGAGGAGGAGTACCGCGCTGGCCAGGGACGCCGCCTGTTGGAGCGCCGAGGGGATGAGGATCCTCCCCTGCTTGTCCGGACTCACCTCCACCAGGCCGGCGTAGAGGAGCCGGACCTGGTTCATGGCCTGGGGGCCGGTCTTCTTGTACTCGGCGAGGCGGGCCTCGATCTCCACCCACTTGGCTTCCGGGAAGAGGGTGAGGTACGGCTTCTCCCACTGGAGGAGCACGAAGCGGTCGTCACCCTCGCCCCGGCGGAACGCCGAGGGGAGGCTGACCCGCCCCTTCTCGTCCATCTGGTGCTCGTACCGACCCCGGAAGGCGCTCAATTCCGACCCCGACGTGTCCCGTGGTGGGATGAAGTGGGTTGAAGTGGGATACCGTGGAGCCAGTATACGCCTTGGTGGGGACGGGCGTCAAGAGTCTTTTTTCCAGATTTTTCTCCCGGCGGCGAC
Organism: Gemmatimonadota bacterium; assembly: GCA_045863275.1. Classification (GTDB taxonomy): domain Bacteria; phylum Gemmatimonadota; class Gemmatimonadetes; order Longimicrobiales; family Gaopeijiaceae; genus SZUA-318. The sequence continues at coordinate 251 of BTVB01000065.1, read as the reverse complement.
TCCTGCCGGCGAGGCGAAAGTCGAGGCCGCGCCTTGCTGAACGGCCCCCGAAGACCTTTCGGTTTTCGTTCGGATTTCTCGGGAATTGCCCCTCCGCGTCGTCACGCGGGCCCCGGGCGGGTGGGACGAAGTGGGATGAGCCGTGGGGGACGCGACCGGAGCGGGAACGGGGACCCACCAGGGGGGAAAGGAAGAGGCGCGGGGGGGGCCCCGGCCCCCCGCCCCCACCACGCCCCCATCGGACCCGGCAG
>BTVB01000064.1:0-20817 GCA_045863275.1 Gemmatimonadota bacterium | reverse complement strand
GCGGTGGAGGCGGCGTCGGACGTGCTGTACGCGCGGGAGGCGGGCGGGGGCGCGGGAGCCGGAGGGCGCACCGCCCCCGACACCACGCCCGAGCAGCGGCGGGCCGACGGGCTGGGGCTGCTGGCGGAGCGGGCGCTGGCGGCGGGGCTGGCTACCGGAGGGCGCGGGCCCGACGGCGAAGCGCCCGTGGTGAGCGGCGCGACGGCGCAGCGCTACCAGGTGATGCTGCACGTGGAGGCGGGGACGCTGGAGCGGGGCGGCGCGGGGGGCCGCTCGGAGCTGGAGGACGGGACGCGCGTTTCCGCGGAAACGTCGCGGAGGCTGGCGTGCGACGCGTCGGTGGTGGAGGTGCGCCACGCCGGGGGCGGCGCCGACGGCGGCGGGGAGGGCCGGGTGCTGGACGTGGGGCGTCGGCGGCGGACGGTGCCGCCGTCGATCCGGCGGGCGCTGGAGGTTCGGGACCGGGGGTGCCGGTTCCCCGGGTGCGGCTCGAGGTTCACCGACGCGCACCACGTGGTGCACTGGGCGGACGGCGGGGAGACAAAGCTGGAGAACCTGGTGCTGCTGTGCCGTCACCACCACCGGCTGGTGCACGAGGAGGGGTTTGGGCTGGAGCCGAACGCGTGGCCGGGGGGGCGGCCGGTGTTCTACGACCGGCGCGGGGTGCCGGTGCCGGAGGTGCCGCCGAGGATCGGGGTGGGGGAGCGGGCCGAGGCGGCGTCGGGGAGCACCGCGTCGGGGAGCACCGTGTCGGGCCACGACCGGGCGGAGCGCGACCCCGCCGCCGCCCTCGTCCGCGCCAACCTCCAGCGCGGCGTCGATCCGTCGTGGGACACGGCCTCGTGCCGCTGGAGGCGCGCCGACGACATCCCCCTGGACGTCATCGAGCGCGCGGAGGAGGCCGCGTGAGGGCTCTACCGCTTCGGAGCCCGTACCACCATGCGGAAGTCGTGGCGGCGGCACATGGCCGGGTGCTCCCTGCGCATCTCGGCACGGATGGCCCGGGCACCCTGGATGGTGAAGGTGTAGCGGAGCATCACCTCGAAGAGGAGCACTTCGAAGACCGCCGAGTCGAGCCAGTCCACCGGTGTCTTGAAGCCCGAGGCCGCCACCAGCCCCGTGTGGTCGAGGAACCTCCGGATCTTCCGCCGGTCCACGGCCAGCGTCTCGCAGGACCCGAAGTGGACCAGGCGGCGCGAGAGACCGTCGCCCAGCATCTCCGCCAGCTCGTCCAGGGTGATGATCGAGGCCTTGCGCCGGCGGTCTCCGAGGCGGATGCACCCCGGCTCGCCGTGGAACGCCAGGTAGAGGATGCTGTACCGTGCGTTCCCCCGTTGTGCCCAGCGCGCGAGGTACATGGCCAGCTCCTCCCGGGTCCCGACGTCCCGGTGGACGTGGGGCACCTCGGTACGGACGCCCTGGGAGAGGAGCGTGAGCACCGGCTGGACCGTCGACGAGCGGTTGAAGTCGGACCACCAGTCGGCTTCGAGGCAGAAGATGCCGTGGGGTTTGCGCCGCATGGGACCGCCGTGAGGAGGTGGGCTGGCACCCTCAGGATCGGCGCGGTCACCGGGGCCGTCAATCGGCGAGAAGGGCGCCGCGGGCCGGCCGATACCCCGGAAGAGCCGCACGACGGCTGGCGGAGCTGCCCGGCGGTGGGCGGAGCCGCCCCGCCCCCCGTGTTCCGCGCCTGTCACGTCCCCGGCCTCCGTCTCGTCCTCGCTCCGAGGGGCCCGGCGAGCGGGCCCGGATCCGGAAGGGGAGGGAAGTGACCATGAGGGGGTGGTTGATGAGGCGGGGGATCCGCGCCATGGAAGGGAGGCTCGGCGTGGAGCTCCCCCACCTGTGGGAGATGGAGCGCGCGACTCCGGGGCTCCTGGTCGCGCTCGCGCGGGCTCTTCCCCTCCTGCGGTACCGGCGGAAGGCGCCTTGCGACCTCATCCACCTGGCGCGCATCGGGGCGACGCTGGCCCAGGACTGTGGGGATTGCCTGCAGATCGCCGTGAACGTGGCCCGCGGCGAGGGCGTGCCGCCGGCGGTGATCGAGGCCGCGGTACGGGGATGGGAAGGCAAGCTGACGACGGCGCAGGCCGCCGCACTCGGCTTCGGCAAGCGGGTCGCCGGCGGCCTGGACGGGAACGAGGCGAGAGCCGCCCTCGCGGCGGGGATCGGGGAGGCGGCCATGATCGAACTGGCGATGGCGGTGGCCTCGGCCCAACTCTTCCCCGTGCTCCGGCGGGGGATGGGCCTCGCCCACGCCTGTCGTCTCGACCTGATCCGCTACGCGGCGCCATGACGCTCCCACCCCGCCCAGCCGACCCGCGGCACCTGGCCGAGGCCTTCGAGGCGGCGCGCCCCCGCCTCTTCGGGATCGCCTACCGCATGCTCGAGACCCGGGCCGACGCCGAGGACGCGGTACAGGAGGCGTGGCTGCGCCTGCAGCGGGCGGGCGGGGTGGACTCGGTGGAGGGGTTCCTCGTCACCACCCTGACCCGCATCTGCATCGACGAGCTCCGCTCGGCGCGGGTACGCAGGGAGTCGTACGTCGGGCCCTGGCTCCCCGAGCCGCTCCCGACCGGGGAGGAGGCGGCCGCCGGCCTCGACGGTGCAGACCGGGCGGTGGAGCGCTACGAGGCCCTGAGCATAGCGCTCCTGCAGGTGCTGGATCGACTGGATCCCCTGGAGCGGGCGGTCTTCCTCCTCCGGGAGGCCTTCTCCTACCCGTACGAGGACGTGGCGCGCATCGTGGGGAAGCGGGTGGACCACTGCCGCCAGATCGCCCACCGGGCGGCGAAGCGCGTGAGGGCCGAGCGCCCCCGGGTGGAAGCCGACGCCGCCGTGCACGAGCGGCTCCTCCAGACCTTCCTCGCGGCGGCGGCGGAGGGCGATCTCTCCGCCCTGGAGGCCATGCTCACCGAGGACGTGGTCCTCTACTCCGACGGCGGCGGCAAGGCCGTCGCGGCCCGGAACCCAGTCCAGGGACCCTGGGCGGTTGCCCGTTTCATGGCGGGGATCGCCGCGAAGGGCCGCCACCGCGCCACGGCGACCCTCGTCCGTCTCAACGGACTTCCGGCGGTGGTCGTGCGGGCCGACGGCCGGCCGGTGGTGGCCATCTCCCTGGATGTCGAGGCCGACAGGATCCGCCGGGTGTTCATGATCCGGAATCCGGAGAAGCTGGGTGGTGTGTGAGGGAGGCGACTTGCGGCCCCACCCCCACGCCCTAGCATGAGCGCACCTCCCGGCTCGACCCTCGACCCCCGGCCCCATGACCACCCCCGCCCTCCTCGTCGTCCTCCTGGCTGCCGCGAGCCCGGCGGCGGTCCCCTCCGCCGCCGACACCGTCGACGTCCTCATCCGGAACGGCACCGTCCACGACGGCACCGGCACCCGGGGCGCTCGCGCGGACGTGGGCGTCACCGGCGACCGCATCGTCTTCGTGGGGGACGCGGCCGCCGCCGACGTCCACGGCCGCCGGGAGATCGACGCCACCGGGCTCATCGTGTCGCCGGGCTTCATCGACCCCCACGCCCACGCCCAGGGGGACCTGGGCTCGGAGGAGAGGGAGCCCCGGGAGCAGCTCAACTACCTCATGCAGGGCGTCACCACGGTGGTGGTGGGCAACGACGGCCACGGGACCTTCGACGTCGCCGGAGAGCGGCAGAAGTTCGACACCCGGGGCATCGGGACCAACGCCGCCCTCCTCGTGGGCTTCGGCGCCGTGCGCGGCGAGGTCATGGGCATGCGCGACGCGGCGCCCACCGCCGCCGAGCTGGACCGGATGCGGGCCCTTGTGGACCAGGCCATGCGCGACGGCGCCGTGGGGCTCTCCACGGGGCTCTTCTACGCGCCGCAGAGCTTCTCCACCACCGACGAGGTGGTGGAGGTGGCGAAGGTGGCGGCTCGGTACGGGGGCACGTACGACTCCCACCTCCGTGACGAGAGCTCCTATTCCATCGGGCTCCTGGGCGCGGTCGGGGAGGCCATCGAGATCGGCCGCCGGGCCGGGCTCCCGGTGAACATCTCCCACATCAAGGCATTGGGCGTGGACGTGTGGGGGCAGGCCGACTCGGCGCTGGCCCTCATCCGCGCCGCGCGCGCCTCCGGGCAGCAGGTCACCGCCGACCAGTACCCCTACGATGCCAGCGGCTCCTCCATCGGTGCGTCGCTCCTGCCCCGCTGGGCGCAGGCCGGCGGAGGGGACTCACTCCGGGCCCGCCTCGCCGACCCGGCGACGCGCGCCCGCCTCGAGGCGGACATGGCCGACAACCTGCGTCGCCGGAACGGTGCGGGGGCGCTCCTCGTCACCGGGGGGCGCGACGCGTCCATTCGGGGCAAGACCCTGGCCGAGGTGGCCGAGGCGTGGGGCGTGGACCCGGTGCAGGCGGCCATTCGCATCGTGGAGAACGGGGGGGCCGGCGTGGGCTCCTTCAACATGAGCCCAGAGGACATCCGCACCTTCATGCAGGCCGAATTCGTCATGACCGGCTCCGACGGCTCCGGCGGGCACCCTCGCAAGTACGGCACGTTCCCGCGGAAGATGCGCCGGTACGTCCTCGACGACCCGGTGCTCTCCATGGAGGGCATGATCGAGGCCTCCAGCGCCCGGGCGGCCGGGGTGTTCGGGCTGGAGGGACGGGGGCGGATCGCCGAGGGGGCCTACGCGGACCTGGCCGTCTTCGACCCGGCCACCATCCGCGACGAGGCCACCTTCCTGGAGCCGACGAAGCTGGCCGTGGGCATGCGCTACGTCCTGGTGAACGGCGTTCTGGCCGTGGACGAGGGGGAACCTACCCACGCGCTCGCCGGGCGGACGCTGCGCCGGGGTGGGGAGCGGCCGGTGTCGTAGCGCGCCCTCCCGCCACCCTTGCCCCACCCCCCTCTCACGGGGCACCGTAGTACACCCCTCCGAACACCATCGGACCCCACATGCCCCGCCATCACGTCCGCCGCGCCGCGGTTCTCGCCGCCGCCGCCGTCGCCGCATCCGCCTGCGCGCCCGAGGTCATTCCCGACCCGGACGCCCTTCCTCCTTTCGACATCCTCATCACCGACGCTCGCGTCGTGGACGGCACGGGGAACCCGTGGTTTCGAGCCGACGTGGGGATCACGGGCGATCACATCGCCGCCATCGGCGACCTGGAGGGCTTCTACGCGCAGCGCATCATAGACGCGGCCGGGAGGGTCCTGACTCCGGGCTTCGTGGACATGATGGGCCAGTCCAGCCTGGTGCTCGTCACCGACCCGCCCAGCGCCGAGAGCAAGCTGCGCCAGGGGATCACCACCTACCTGTCGGGGGAGGGGAGCTCCCCGGCTCCCCAGAGCGCCGAGACCCTGTCCGACCCGCCGGTGGTGGGCCCGGACACACTGCGCTGGGAAACCTACGGGGAGTACTTCCACCTCCTCGAGCGGTACGGCATCGCGCTGAACGTGGTCCACGACGTGGGGCTCACGCAGGTGCGCCGGGTCGTGCTGGGCGACCACGACGTCCAGCCCACCCCCGAGCAGCTCGACGAGATGCGCGCCCTGGTCCGCAGGGCCATGGAGGACGGCGCTGTCGGGGTGTCCACCTCTCTCATCTACCCGCCGGCGGTATACGCCTCCACCGAGGAGCTCATCGAGCTGGCGAAGGTCGCCGGCGAGTACGGCGGGGTCTACTTCACCCACATGCGCAACGAGAGCGGCGGGGTGCTGGACGCCATCCGCGAGGCCATGGCGGTGGGCGAGGGCGCCGATGTGCCGGTCCACATCTACCACCTGAAGGCGGCGGGGCGGGAGAACTGGCCGCTCATGGACCGGGCGCTGGCGCTCATCGACTCGGCGCGCACCGCCGGCATGGACGTCACCGCCGACGTTTACCCGTACGTGCGCAACGGCATCGGCCTCGGCTCCTTCCTCCACCCGCGGCACTACGCCCAGGGGGACTCGGCGTTCCGAGAGACCCTCGGCGATGCGGCGGTCCGCGCCGCCCTCCGCCGGGAAGTCGAGACCACCCGGGACTGGGAGAACTGGTACCGGCACGTGGGCATGGACTGGAGCAACGTCCTCGTCGTGTCGGCGCCCGACGGGGTCGACCCCCGCGTGGTGGGCGGTTCGGTGGCCGACGCGGCCCGCGTCCTGGGCACCGATCCCTGGGGCGCCTTCTTCGACCTGGTCCGGGCCGGCGGGGTGAGCGTGAACCCGCTGTCCATGAACGAGGAGCAGAAGTGGGCTGCCTTCGGCCGCAACTGGGTCATGGTCGACACCGACGCGTCGCCCTCCAACCCCGCCACCCGGGCCAGCGACCACCCGCGGGCCTACGGTGCGTTCCCCCGCGTGATCGCCAAGTACGTCCGTGAAGACGGGGCGCTCACGTTGGAGGACGCGGTGCGCCGCATGTCGTCGCTGGGCGCCCGCCGCCTCGGGCTCCACAACCGGGGCATCATCGCGCCGGGGATGATGGCCGACCTGCTCCTCTTCGACCCCGACGCCATCCAGGACCGGGCCACCTTCACCGACCCCATGCAGTACAGCACGGGGATCGACTACGTCATCGTCAACGGCGTGCCCGTCATCGACGACGGAAAGCTGACCGAGGCGAGGCCGGGCCGGCTCCTGCGGCGGTAGCTCAGGCGTCCGTTCCCTCGGGGAAGAGCCGGGCCAGCTCCCGGCGCCAGGTGTCCGCCAACGACCCCGCGCGCGCCGCGTCGTCGCCCCACGTCGACATGAACACGGTGACGTCGCGGAGGTCGGTCCCCGCCCCCGTGGGCTCCAGGCTCACTCGCAGCATGGCGTCGCGCGGATCCTCCGCCACGGCCGCCCACTGCATGGGCGGGTCCTCGTCGAAGACCCGGCCGGCCACGTGGGACAGCGCGGGCCCGGTAGCGGGGAAGAGACGCCCCCACGCCTCCGCGGCGGAGATGTCCACCCGGCGGCGGAGGTAGACCACGTCCCGGTCTTGCCCGGGGAAGTTCTCCAGGTAGTGCTTGAGGGCCCGAAGCTCGTACCGCCACCCGCGGTTGGTGCCCTCCACCCAGCCGTCCCAGGCCGGGTCGTCGGGGAAGCCCGACGTCACCACCCGGACCCTCGTGACGCCACCCGCCTCGGCGGTGACGTGGTAGTCGGTGACCTGGGGGGCCGCGTGGTCGTGCTCGTGGAAGGCCCACGCGGTGCGGAGGTGCCGCGGGGGCTCCCACGCGAGGATCTTCAGGTTCCCCACGAACTCGTTCTTCCACGACATCATCATGGTGCCACCCTCCCCCGGCTCCACTCGGGCTTCGAGGGGGAACCAGCGCTCCAGCTCCGCGGCGTCGGTGAGGGCCTGCCACACCCGCTCCGGCGTGGCATGGATCGTCACCTCGCCGCTGGCCGAGCGTCCCTGGTCAGTGCCCGTCGTGGTCATCATCGTCCTCCCCCTGGGTGTGCGTGGTCGTCGTTCCCGCGGGCGCCGGATGCGCACCCGCGGTGAGCCGGAAGGCCCGGCTCCCCGCCTGTGTGGTTTGGTGGCGCGCAACCACGCCGGCCACCGCCTCCCCCAGGTCCGCCATGAACGCGCGGAACGACTCGGGGGAGGCGAGCCGCACCTCCACGTCCAGGCTCGCCGTGGCCAGTCGCTCGCCGGCCGACACGGCCCGGTCCTGCAGGGCCGCGACCTCCCGCAGGGTGCGGGCGGCCAGGGCCAGGAGGTGGGTGGACGAGAAGCGGTCGCCCGCCGCGGCGGGCTCGGCCGCCAAGGCCCCGAGGGCCCCCGGGTCCACCACGAAGTGACGCGCGGTGACCCGCAGGACGCGTTGGCGCCCGGCGCGGGGCCCGGGCACCTCTTCCAGCACGCCGGCCTCCTCGAGTTGGCGCAGGTGGTAGTTGAGGCGCTGCCGCTTCTCCCCCAGGCGCCGGGCCAGCCCGGCGGCGGTGTCGGGGGCCTGGCGCAGCGCCTCCACCAGCAGGATCCGTTCGGGATCGAGGAGTCGCGCGGCGAGCGTGGTGTCCCGGAGGACGCGGAGATCGGGGGCCGTGGCGGTCGTCATGGGAGCCACGATACCCGTGACAAAATATTTTGTCAAGTGCGTCGCCGAAGGTCCTCGGGGGGGATCGGTTTATCTTGGGACGCGGGCCACGCCATGCCGCGCCGCGCCCCGACCCTCGCCACGCCCCCGCCCATGATCGACGACCGCCTCCAGCGCCAGCTCGACTTCCTCGTGGAGCTGGACAAGCTCAAGCTCGTCCTGCGCCGCACCCGCGTCGTGGGCGAGTCCCGTCACGAGAACAGTGCCGAGCACTCGTGGCACCTGGGGGTCATGGCCTCCGTCCTGGCCGAGCACGCGCCCGCGGAGGTGGACCTGCGCCGCACGCTCACCATGCTGCTGGTCCACGACGTGGTGGAGATCGACGCCGGCGACACCTTCGCCTTCGACACGGCGGGCAACGCGGACAAGGAGGAGCGCGAGCGGCGTGCGGCGGAGCGCCTCTTCGGGCTCCTTCCCCCCGATCAGGCCGCGGAGCTGCGCGGGCTCTGGGACGAGTTCGAGGCCAGGGAGACCACGGAGGCGCGCTACGCCAACGCGCTGGACCGTTTCCACGCCCTCCTGCTCAACGTGCACAACGACGGGGGCACCTGGCGGGAGCACCGCATCACCCGGGAGCAGATCCTGGTGCGCATGGGGCCCATCCGGGAAGGCGCGCCGCCCCTGTGGCCCTACGTGCTCCGGGTGGTGGACGAGGTGATGGGCGAGGGCTGAGCCGGAAGCGCCCGCCGTCCTACCGGCAGTTGCTCACCAGCGTGTCCGACCCCGAGTCCTTCAGCGTCGGGTCGCCCACCAGGCCCAGGAAGAGCAGCGTCCCCGAGAGGCGCTCGCGGATGGCCACGATGAAGGGCCGGTCCACGACGAAGCCGTTGAACGACACCGCGCGCACGCCCACCGCGGTGACCGCCGCGGCCCGGGTGCCCCGCTCGTCCACCTCCATGTACGTCTTCTGCCGCACGTAGTCGATGCAGAAGCTCCCCCCGTCGGGGGTCATGCGGGTGAAGTCGGCGCCGGGGAAGAAGGCCACGCCCATCCCCATCCCCTTGAGGGCGTCGTTCAGGTAGCCGTCCCACGTGACGGTGAACCTCGGGAGGGAAACCTGGTCCATCTGCTGGGGGGTGAGGCTCGCGACGATGCCGTCCCACGCGGCGGCGTCCATCCCCTCCAGGAGGGCGCGGGCGTCCGTGCCCTGGTCGGGCACGACCACGACCATGGAATACGCCTCGCCGCCGTAGGGCAGCTCCAGCGCGCCGTACCCGGGGCCGCGCCCGATGGAGACCTTCACGTCCTTCAGGTTCATCATGTCCACCTGGACGATGGAGCCGTCCTCGCGCTGGAACGCCTGCCTACGCGTCTCCGACGGGTCGAACCGGGTGGTCCAGGCGCCGTCGAAGTAGATGGCGTTGATGAGGATGGCGGCCATGTCGGGGGTCAGGCCGTCCAGGATCTTGTCGATGAGCCCCTCGGTGCTCTTCGAGACCCAGGCGTTGATCTCGGTGAGCGTCGCGGGGCTCTCGAAGTCCCGGGAAGCCACCTCGGCGTCGAAGGCCGTCCGGACCGCGTCCAGGAACGCCTGGTGGAAGGTGAACTCCTTGTTGGCCCACACCGAGTTCGCGATGGCGAAGCGCACCTGGGGGTCCAGCTCGGTGAGGAGGTCGATGAGACCGCGGTAGGCCTGGTTGATCTCCTCCTCCGTCATGCCCTGGAAGCCCAGGCCGTCGCGCATGGCGTCGAAGGTGGTGCCGGCGGTGCCGTTGAGCGTCATGCCCAGGGCCATGGACGCCGACAGGGGCGAGAGGACCACGTTGGGCCGGGAGTCCCGGGCGACGGTGCGGGCCACCAGCTCCAGGCCGAAGGTGTTGCCGTGCTGGATGACCGCCTTCTCCGAGACCGTCAGCGCCCGGGGCAGCTCGATGGCCGCGTGGTCGTCGGGGCCCGTGGCGTCGCCGCACGCGGAGAGGAGGAGGGGCAGGACGGCGAAGGGGACGAGGCCCCGGAAGGCGCGGATGCTGGACATGGGGATCGGCGGGTTGAAGACTCGGCTCCCTGACTCTGGTACCGAAGAGGGAACGAGCGGGGTCCCGGCCCTGTGACGCCGCGGGCCGCCGGACTGGCCCGGCGCTACGCCCAGCTCTCCCCCGCCCAGCACATCTCCCAGAACCGCTCCTCGTACCGGCTGGACACCACGAAGATCTCCTCGAGGCGCCTGCGCTTCTCCGGGCCCGCGGCGGCGCCCAGCCGGTCCAGCTCGTCGCGGAGCCACCGCATGGCGTCCTCGAACTCCCGGGACGCGTACTGGGCGATCCAGTCGGCATAACGCTGATCCGCCGGCGGGGCGCCCAGGGCCAGCTCCTGGGCGATGTAGACGTACCCCCACGCGCACGGCAGGAGCGCCGCCAGGAGGTCGGTCATGTCACCGTCGGCGGCGGTGCGCACCAGGAAGTCGGTGTAGGCGCGGGTGGTGGGCCACATGGACTCGGCCTCCAGCTCCGCCGGCGCGATGCCGAAGCGCGCGGCATAGGCGCGGTGAAGCGCCATCTCGGTGTTGAGCGTGAGGTCGAGCACGCCTGCGTACCAGCTCATGGACTCCAGCCGGTCGGCCTTGGCCACCGCCCACGCGAACACCCGGGCGAACTCCTTCAGGTACAGGTAGTCCTGGAGGACCCAGCGCTTGAAGCGCTCCTCCTCCAGCGTGCCGTCCCCGAGCCCCCGCACGAACGGGTGCTGGAGCTGGGCCCGCCAGAGGGGCTCGGCAGCGGCGTAGAGGTCGTCGGTGAGGGCCATGGGCGCCTTCCCTACAGCAGCGTCTCCTCGAGGATGTCGGGGTTGAAGCCCACGACGAACGCCTTCCCTTTCCGGATGGCCGGGGCGCGGAGCGTCCCCGAGCGGCCCAGGACGTGCGCCAGGATCTCCTCGTCGGAGGGCCGGGCGCGCTTCAGGTCGAAGTGGACCGTCTTCTTCCCCTTGGCGACGTAGAGGTCGGTGACGCCCTCGAGGAGCGCCAGGGCGCCGGCGGCGTCCACGGGGTCCCTGCTGCTCCGGACCTCGCCGTCGTCGATGTGGTTCTTCGCAAGAAACTCTTGCGTGCGCTTGCAGCTGGTTCAGCCAGGGCGGTTGTACCGCCACGCCAGGGAGCGAGGCATGCGGTTGCTCCGGGTCGAGGGAACGGAAGGGGCTTCCCCGGAGGATGGCTCCTGCGTGCCGGGAGATCCACCCCCCCCGCTGCGTAGCCTGCGCTCGCTTGCGCCGCCCCGGCCCCGACGGGATCTTCCGAAACCTCCCGCCGGCCCCGATTCCGGAGTGCTTGGCGTGCGCATCCTGTCCCGTCGAGGCATCCGCCTCACCGTCCTGCTCCTGTTCTTCCTGTCGGGGGCGTGTGGGCTCGTCTACGAGGTCGTGTGGATGCGGATGCTCACGCTCGTCTTCGGGGCCACCACCTTCGCTACGAGCGCCATCCTGGCCTCGTTCTTCGCGGGACTCGCCCTGGGGAGCTGGCTCTTCGGCCGCATGGCGGACCGGCGCGGGAGCCCGCTGAGGCTCTACGGCGTCCTGGAGCTGGGTGTGGGGGTGTGCGCGTTCCTCATGCCCCTGGTCTTCGCCGGCATCACCGAGGTGTACGTGGCCATCTCCCGGCAGACGGAGCTGGGCTACTACGCCATGAGCCTGGTGCGCTTCGCCCTGTCGTTCCTGGTCCTGCTGGTGCCCACCACGCTCATGGGGGGCACCCTGCCGGTCATCGTGAAGTACTGGGTGGAGCGGGAGGACCGGGTGGGTGCCGGCGTCGGGTGGCTCTACGCCCTGAACACCTTCGGCGCCGTGGTCGGGACGGTAGCGGCCGGGTTCTTCCTCATCCTCCTCCTGGGGCTCCGGGAGGCGGCGTGGGCCGCCGGCGCGGTGAACCTCCTGATCGCGTCGGCCGCGCTGGGCCTGGCGAAGGCCGCGGAGCGGCTCCCCGAGGATCCGGCCGACGCAGCGGAGTCGGCGGAGCCGGAGGCGACGGAGGTTTCGGAGGCGGTGGAGGTGCCGGCGCCCGAGCCGCCGCCCCTCCCCGGATACGCCACCCGCCTCGCCCTGGTCGCCATCGGGATCTCGGGGCTCTGCGCCCTCGCCCTCGAGGTGATCTGGACCCGGTCCCTGGTCTACTTCCTGGACAACTCCACCCACGCCTTCACCACCATGCTCACGGCGTTCCTCGTGGGGATCGCCCTGGGGAGCGCCCTCATCGCCCTCTTCGTGGACCGCCGCGGCCCCTTGCTGGCGTGGTTCGGCGTCCTGGAGATCCTCATCGGCGTGACCGCCCTTCTGGCGGTGCCCGTCCTCGTGGGCACCACTCCCGTCATGGCCCGGATGGTGGGCGTGGAGCCCGACCCCCTCATCCACTGGCGGTGGACGGGGCTCCGCTTCGCCACCAGCCTCACCGTGATGCTGGTGCCCACGGTCCTCATGGGGATGACCGTGCCGCTGGTGGTCCGCATCCACGCCCGGGGCCTGGAGGGCGTGGGGGGAGCGCTGGGGCGGGTCTATTCGGTGAACACCGTCGGGGGCGTGATCGGCTCCGTCCTGGCGGGCTTCGTCCTCATTCCCCTGTGGGGGATGGGGCGGGGGATCGCGCTGGTGGCCGCGACGAGCATCGCCCTGGGCGGCGTGCTCGTCCTCGCCGACCCCCACCTGGCCCGCTTCCGCGGCGGGCGGGTGGCGGTGGGATTGGCCGCGGCCGCCGGGACCGCCGCGGTGCTCCTCTTCGGCGGGGACCGCATCCGCCTCTCGTCGTTCAAGGAGACCGCCGACGACGAGACCGTCCTCTTCTACCGCGAGGGCGTGGGGTCCACGGTGAAGGTCTTCAGCGACCCCACCGGGGCGAAGTTCGTGAGCATCGACGGCTTCCCCGTGGCGGGCACGTCGTGGGGACTCCTGGACGCACAGGCGGTGCTGGGCAACCTCCCCCTCCTGCTCTCCAACGTGCCGCAGGCCAAGGTCGGGCTGGTGGGCTTCGGCGCCGGGGGCGCCTCGTGGACCTCCCTCCAGTACGACGTGAGCGAGGTGCACTGCGTGGAGCTGGTGCCGGCCGTGCTTGACGCGGCCGAGTGGTTCCCCGAAGTGAACCACAACGTCCTCGACCACCCGCGCTACCGGGCCATCCTGGACGACGGGCGCAACTACGCGCTGGTGACGGACCAGGTCTACGACGTCATCGCCGTGGACGCCACCTCACCGAAGATGGCCGGGAACGGGAGCCTCTACACGGTGGAGTTCTACGAGCTGCTGCGGGAGCGCATCTCCGACCAGGGGATCGTGGCCCAGTGGCTCCCGTTCCACCTCCTTTCCGAGGCGGAGATGCGGATGACGGCACGCTCCTTCCAGACCGTCTTCCCCCACACCACCGTGTGGCTCTCCCCGCTGCGCCATCACGCGCTGCTGGTGGGTACCAAGGAGCGCCTCCGGGTGGACCTGGAGGCCATGGCGGCCAAGCTCCAGCGGCCCGGCGTGCGGCATGAGCTGGACGTGATGCGCGTCCACGAGCCCCTGGACGTGGCGGGCATGTTCGTCATGGGCGAGGAGAGGCTGGCCGCGTGGACGGAAGGGGCGCGCCTCAACACCGACGACCATCCGTACCTCGAGTTCACGCCGGCCATGGCGTACTTCTACACCATGCAGTACGTCACCAGGAACCTGTACGACCTGGGCCGGGCAAGGGAGTCGCTGGTGCCCTGGCTGGTGAACACCGGCGACACGCCCGAGGAGCGCGCGGCCGTGGAGGAGCGGGTGAACGAGCGGCTCCTGGCGGCCCAGCACACGCTGAGCGGCGACATCTACTACTACCTGGGCCTGAAGCAGCAGGCGGAGGGGGAGTACGCCATGGCCCGCATCATCGACCCCGACGAGAAGAACTGGCTCCACCCCCTCTGGCTGGGCTTCGAGGGACCCGAGCTGCGGTAGATCCGGTCAGTCCGCCCCGTCGCGGGCGTACACCGCGTCGAAGGTGGTGCGCCACGTCGAGCCCCCGTCGGTGGAGATCTCGATGTGCTGGCGGACCCGGCCGCCGTCCAGCGGCGTGAGGGTGGTGCGGTCCATGTAGGAGCCGCCCCCCGCCACCGGGACCTCCCCCTGGAAGCGCACGCCCCCTCCGGCCAGGCGCTCCACCAGGCGCTTCTCCTTCACGCCGCCCGTGCCCGTGGCCGTCTCCGTGACCCACACCTGCCGCCACTCCTCGAGGGCGGGCACGAAGTAGAAGAGGCTCTGGCCACGCTGGCCTCCGGCTCCCGTCCAGTGCTCCTCGACGGCGCACCCCCCGAGGACCTTCTCGATGCGGTTCCTGCCCACCTCCTGCTCGCCCACCCGCACCACCCACTCGCCGAGCCAGAAGTCCAGCTCCGCGAAGCCGGGCACGTCGGCGCAGGGCGGGGGGGGCGCCTGGGCTCGCGCCTCGAGCGGCGTCAGGGTGGCGCCGAACAGGCTAGCCGCCAGTAGGAGGAAGGTGGGTCGCATGGTCGTCTCCGGGTTGGTGCGGGGCGAACGGGGAGTTCGCCGGGCTCCGCCCCGCCCCTCCCTCGACGCCCGTGAGACCTGCGGGAGGCCCTGAGGGTTCCCGGACGCTACCGTTCCGGGCAGGGATCGTAGAGCCCCATGCTCTCGATCTCCTGCTTGAGCATCTGGTACACGCTCTCGACGGGCTCGTCATCCCGGTTCTCCACCCAGGCGCCGCACGGCGTGCCATGGGCCAGGCGCCCCTGGTAGCGCACGCGCCCGCTCTCGTGGAAGACGGTGAGCTCACCCTCCCAGACGCCGTCCTCCAGCGTGCCCTCGAGCTGCACCTTTCCCTCGCCGCCCTCGAAGAACCGGACCACAGGGCCGGAGAAGGGCTCCAGGGTGCCGGGGGTGACGTAGGTGCTGTCCTGCCGCACCAGGGTATCCAGGTCCGTGGGGCGGGAGGTGAGGCAGGCCGCCGCCAGGAGGAGGCCGGGAAGCAGGAGGCGGGCTCGTCGGGAGGGGATCATGCGCGGGTGATACGCCAGGGGGGGGCGGAAGGTGCCTCCCGCCCCCCTGGGAGATCGCGTTATCGACTGTCGTGCCGGCTCAGCGCTTCCGGCGCAGCTCCACGTCTCCGCTCACCGTGTTGAACGTCAGGCTCCGCTGGCCGCGGCTCCCGATGTAGCCCTCCAGCTCCTCCCCCACCCACCGCCGCGTGCGCTTGCGGGTGGCGGTGATGTCGAAGTCGGAGACGATGTCGCCGGAGAGGGACTCGAAATCCACGTCCGTCTCCAGGCCGGCGGGGAGCCAGAGCGTGATGTCACCGCTCACCGTTCGGAAGTCCAACTCGTCCCAGTCGGTGGCGCCCATCTCGATCTCCATGTCCCCGCTCACCGTGTTGGCCCACGCCTTGTCGGTGGTGGACACGAAGATGTCGCCGTCCACCGACGAGGCACGTACCTCCGAGCGGAGGCCGCGGGCGATCACGTCACCGGACACGATGCCCCCGTGGAACTCGACGCCCGCCGGGACGCGCACCACGTAGTCCACGTCCACGTCCAGGGAGCGGCGCCGTCCCCAATCACCTCGGTCGGAGTGGTTGTTGTCGCACCCCTCGCGGTCGGCGGAGCTGGCGTGGTAGACGGCGCAGACGGTCCAGCCGTCCCGCTCCTCCACGACGCGGATCTCCACCTCCTCGAAGTCACGCGCCCGTCCGTCCTTGGTGGCGATGACCTCGGCCCTGCTTCCCGAGGCGTACTCGGCGCGAATGCTCCCCACGATCCCCTGCACGGCCAGGACCTGGCCCGCGCGCATCTCCTGCTGCCATCGGAAGTCGGCGTCCTGGGCGGCCAGACCGGAGGCTCCCACCGCCGCGAACGCCGCCACCGCCATCAGCCCCATCGTCTTGCCGCCCATCGTCGTCGTCTCCTGAGATCGTCCACGGGCCCCCGACGGACACACGGGGTCCTCAGGTGCTTGGACGAGACCCGGGGCGAAAAAGTTTGGACGCGGGCCCGGCGGGCGGGCTACGAGCGAACTGCCGCCACGCTCCAGGTGACCAAGTTGGCGCCGTGGTACGTCCGGCGGCTCGGCTTCGGGGTCACCTCGAAGTACCGGATGGAGACGTCGAACCCGAAGCGCTCCACGCAGCGGAGGATGCTCGCGGTCTCGTCGTCGTTGCCCGTGTGTCCGTCGATTTCGGCGCGGAGCTTCGGGTCGGCGAGGTCGGAGCAGCGGGAGCGGGAGATGGTGAAGGAAGTCTGCACGGCCGACTCCTGCGGAGCACCGCAGTGGCGAGGAGGGTCACTCCTGAAGCTAGCGGCAGGCCCACCCGCCACCTAATCGGACGGGATGGAAGGGCGACGCGGCTACGCCGCCCGCCACGGTACGAGGCGGCCCCGGCGGAAGCGTCGCATATCTCCCGAGACGCCGTGCAGCAGCAGCTCCGCCTCCGTCGCGCCGTAGGCGCGCATGATGTCGTGCATCAGGGGCTCCTCGCCGTCCCACGGGTACCCGTAGACCAGGTCGAAGTCGTCCAGGGGGTGTCCGAGAACCATGTAGCCGGAGATGCCGACGCCCACCGTGCCCGTCCGACCGTCGCCGTCCCGGGGGCGCCAGGCGTAGCCCGTGGGAAGGAAGCTCCCTGCCGCGAAGACGGCTCCCGACCCGTAGCGCGCTCCCAGCTCGCGGGCGATACCGACCAGCCCCTCGTCCAGCTCGATGCCGAAGGCGTCGTAGCCCAGGAGGTCCGCGGTGATGGCGATGACCCCCGTGGCCGACCCCCATTCGAGGAAGCGAAGGCCCGGCCGCCGCAGGGCCAGCAGGCACTCGAGGACGCGCTCGTAGTCGCCGGGCACGAAGGAGTGCCACCGGCGGCTGCGCGTCTCGCGGTCGAAGCGGTCCCAGATCTCGCCGCCCTCCTCGAAGAGGCGGGTGAGCGTGGCGCGGAGCGTCGGGTCGAGCTGCGGGGGTGTGGCCGTCATGCCGGAAGTTAGCCGTTCCTGGGCGCGGGTGCGCCGGCGTCGGCAGGCGTCGCTCGCCTGCCAGGGACCACCGCCGGGGACGTTCCCACCACGACTCGCCGGAGCGGAGGTGGCGCGCCGCCCCGTGTCGTGGATCCTTCGGCCACGACCAACGCAGGGGAGGGTGGCATGGGAAGAAGGGCGAGACGGAGGGGGTGGCGGCCGTGGCTCCTGTTCCTGGGAGCTTCGCTGCCGGGGACCCCGGCGACGGGCGCCGCGCAGGCCCCCATCCGCTACGACTTCGAGAGAGGGACGGGGTCCCTGGAGATCCACGGCCGGGACGCGGCGTTCACCGCACCCTCGGGGGACCCGGAGCACGGGAGCGTGCTGGTGCTGCGCCCCAACGGTGACGCCCACGTGCTCGTCCCCGGGACCGACGCCTGGCCGGGCGTACGCCTGGAGGGGGATGTGCTCTTTCCCGCCGACGAGCACAACTACCTGGGCATCGTCTACAACCTCCGGCGCTCCGGCGCCCGCCTGGACTTCGGGAACGTGTACATCAAGGGGAACGGGAGCTACCTGCAGGTGAACCCGCACCGCGATTACAACGTGGGGCGGCTCCTCTACCCGGAGTTCGCCGTGCCCCTGGACGGCGAGGCGGCCATCGTCATCGGGCGCTGGACGCGCTTCAAGGCGGAGATCGTGGGGCGGGCGTGCCACGTCTACGTCGGAGACATGGACACGCCCCAACTGGTCTTCTCGCTCCTGGATCTCGATTCGGGAGCCGTGGGTCTCCAACCCCGGTCGGTGGGGGGCGACGTCTGGGTGGACGACCTGGTGGCCACGCCCATCGGGGCGCTCTCCTACGCGGGCCCTCCGGTGCCGGCCCCCATGGAGTACGACCCGTCGGCGCTCCTCACCGGCTGGTCGGTGCTGGGACCGCTGGAGCGGACCCTGGACGAGGTCGCCCGGGATCCGGCGGGCGGACATCCGTGGCGCCCTCTCGCCACCGACGCTCGGGGCGCCGTGGTGACGGGAGCGGTGGTGGACACCCACGGGCCCCGCACGGTGGCCTACTTCCGCACGCGCGTGCCTTCGGAAGAGGGCGGACGGGCGGTGCTGCATCTGAGCACCATCGATCCCGTGGCCCTCTGGGTGAACGGGCGCTTCCGGGGCTTCTACGGCCCGGGAGACCGGGCGTGGCCCGACTTCTGGCGCAATCCGGACCACCGGGGGCTGCGCATCCCCGTGGATCTGGAGGCGGGAGAGAACGAGGTGGTGCTCCGCGTGCGGGGCGGCCTGTACGCGAGCGGGGGGTTCTTCGCCCGGATGGAGCCGGCGGAGGGGTAGGCTCGGCGCGGCGAGGGCGAAGCGCGCCTCATCGGCGGCGCCGGCTCCACGGCGGGTAGCTTCCCCCCCCTCGGCGGTGCGTCCGCCGCGGCTCGTCCCTCCCCTCCCTCCGCGCGGACCCCCCCTCCGCGTCCCGGCCCCGCCCCACCCCCCCCACCCCCGGCGGACCCCACGTTGGGGCAGCCGGGTGGGGGAGATAACGGGTGGGGGGGTGGGGGTGGACTGTGAGCCGGGGAACCGAGGCGGCGAGGCGCGCGTCC
The DNA here is from genome assembly GCA_045863275.1 of Gemmatimonadota bacterium. Lineage (GTDB taxonomy): Bacteria > Gemmatimonadota > Gemmatimonadetes > Longimicrobiales > Gaopeijiaceae > SZUA-318. The sequence goes on along the minus strand of BTVB01000064.1, from coordinate 2,280 downwards.
CGTGCCCGCCGCCGTGTTGGACGGTTGTCGGGAAGCCGCCCCATCCGGCCCGCCAGGCCACCCGCAATGTGACCTCCGAACGAGGACCCGACGTGAGCGCACGCCCCTTCCGTACCCTGATGCTCCTGGCGGCCCTGGTGGCCCTCCTCGGCGCCGACGCCGTCGACGCGCAGACCACGCCCCTTCCCGAGGGCACGGTCCTCGTGGCGGGCATGAACGACGACTCCGTATGGCTCGTGGACGTCCCCACCGGGGAGCGCCGGGGCGTCATCGCCACGCGCGTCGCGCCCCACGAGGTGGCCGTGTCCCGCGACGGCCGCATGGCGGTGGTGACCAACTACGGCGACCAGCGCCGGGGGCCGGGGAACCTCCTCCAGGTCCTGGACGTGGCGGCGGCCACCGTCGTCCGGGAGCTGGTGGTAGAGGGGTACGAGCGCCTCCACGGCGTGGCGTTCCTCCCCGGGGACTCGCTGCTGGTGCTCACCTCGGAGCGCACCGGCGAGCTCCTCGTCGTGGGGCTGGAGGACGGGGCGATCCGCCGGAAGCTCCCCACGGGCGGGCGGGCCTCGCACATGGTGTCCCTGGGCGGGGCGTGGGCGTACACGGCCAACATCGTGGACGGGACGGTGAGCCGCGTCGACCCCACCGGTGCGACGGAGACGCGGACGTGGCCCGCCGGCACGCGCACCGAGGGCGTGGCCGCCACCCCCGACGGCGCCGAGGGGTGGACGGGGAGCATGGAGGGGGGCGTGGTGACGGGCGTGGAGGGCGCCACGGGCCGCGTGGTGGCGCGCATCGAGGGGCTGCGCGTGCCGTACCGGCTGGCCGTCACCGCCGACGGCGCCACGGTGGTGGTCTCCGACCCGGAGGCGGAGGAGCTGGTCCTCGTGGACCGGGCCCGGGGCGCGGTGCGGGCCCGGGTGGACGTCGGGGCCGCCGCCGCCGAGGCGGGGCTGGGCACCGAGACGTCCCCCCAGGGCTTCACCCTCTCCCCCGACGGCCGCTGGGCCTTCGTGTCCACGAAGGGGATCGACCGTGTGGCGGTGGTGGAGCTGGCCGCGGCCCGTGTGGTGACGTTCCTCCCGTCGGGCGCGGGTCCCGACGGCATCGCGTTCACGCCCGTGCGGGTGGGGGAGGGGGGTGGGCGCTGACGCCCGCTCCCCGGGGGCACCTACGCCGGCGCTCCCGCCTCAGCGTCGGGGGCGCAGCCGGAGGACCTTGCCGGGGATCCCCGGCGACGCTCCGTAGGCGAACCACACCTCCCCGCGACCCTCGTCCACGTCCAGGTGGCGCACCAGCGCGCCGCGGGTGGGGAGGGGGTAGAGGGTGAAGGCCTCGGCGCCGGGGTCGAAGGACGCCACCACGTCGCCGTGGCCGGTGCCGATCCACACCGTGCCCCGGCGCGGGTCCACCCGCACCACGTAGGGGAGCGCTCCCGCCACCGGGAAGGCCCACACGCGGAAGGTCTCCGCGGCGGGGTCGAAACGGGCCAGGGCGTTGGCGCCGTAGAGGGGGATCCACACCGAGCCGTCGGGCGCCACGTCGGGACGCCGCGGCCCGCCGTGGGTCATGGGCATGGACCACTGCCTCACCTGGCCGGTGGCGGGGTCCAGGCGGAGAAGCCGGTTGCCCCGGAGCTGGGTTCCCCAGACGGTGCCGTCGGGGGCGACCCGGAGCCCGTACGGAATGGTGCTCTCCGCGTCGGGCCGGCCTCCGTCGGGGGGCACGGTGAAGCGGGTGACCTCGCCGGTGCCGGCGTCCACCGCGGCGACGAGCTCGGGCTCGTGGGTGAAGTGTCCGTTGACCCACCCCCGCCCGTCGGGTCCCAGCGCGATGGAGTGGGCGTACATGCCCACTTCGTGGAAGCTCCACGTCTCTCCGGCCGCATCATAGACGCCGACCTTCCCCGGCCCCCCCAGCACCACCCACCACCGCCCCAGCGCGTCCACGTCCACGGCGCGGGGGTTGGCGCCCTGCACCGGGATGGGCGTGGTGGCCCACACCCCGGTGGCCGGGTCCAGGCGGTACATCTGGTGGGTGAACATGCCCGTCACCAGCACGGTCCCGGAGCCGTCCACCGCCACGTCGTGGGGGAGGTCCTGGGGCACGGGCACGGGGTACTCGGTGAGGACGGCGCCCCCGGCGGGGCCGGCGAGGGCGGCGTGGCGGGGCGCCACGTCGCGGAAGCTCCGGGCGAGCCACGCCGAGACCGCGCCCGCGTCGGCCCACGACGAGATGATGGGGAAGCCCATCCCCGGCCCGAACATGGAGCGCATGGCG
>BTVB01000063.1:0-21917 GCA_045863275.1 Gemmatimonadota bacterium | reverse complement strand
GCGGCCGGTGTTCTACGACCGGCGCGGGGTGCCGGTGCCGGAGGCGCCGCCGAGGGTGGAGGGTGCCGCGGAGGGCGGCGGGGCCCGCCACGGCGTCGCCGCCCTCGTCGAAGCCAACCGCCGCCGGGGCGTCGACCCGTCGTGGGACACGGCGTCGTGCCGGTGGAGGCGCGAGGGCGACATCCCCCTGGACGTCCTCGAGCGCGCGGAGGAGGCCGCCTGAAGGAGCAGCCCCCCCTCACCGCCTCCTGTGGTGGTCGATGAGGTCGTGGGTCCCCGCGAAGATCAGATCGCGGATGTTCTCCTGCGCCGTGAAGTCGTGGGGGAAGCCCATCTCGATGGCGCTCACGGCGTCCAGGCGGGCCACCTGGCCCGCGTCGAGGGTGACGTCCAACGCCCCCAGGTTCTCCCGGAGCTGCCCCAGGTCCCGTGCCCCCACCAGCGGCACGATGACCCCCGGCCGCTGGCGGACCCACGCCAGGGCCACCTGCGACGACGTGCACCCCACCTCGTCGGCCACCGCATCGACGACCTGGGCGATGGCCAGGTTCCGCTCCACGGTGGCGGCGCCGGCCTTTGCGCGGCCCGCTTCCGGGGGCGCGCCCCGCGTGTACTTGCCGGTGAGCACGCCGGCGCCGAGGACGCTCCACGGCGTGACCGCCAGGTCCAGGTGGCGGGCCATGGGCAGCAGCTCCCGCTCGGCGGTACGGTCCAGGAGGGAGTAGCGGAGCTGGGTGGCCACGAAGGGCGACCAGCCCCGCAGGTCCGCCAGCGTGTTGGCCTGGGAGATCACCCACGCCGGGGTGTCGGAGATGCCCACGTAGATCACCAGCCCGCCCCGCACCAGGTCGTCGAGCCCGCGCATGACCTCGTCCACGTGGGTGGTGAAGTCCCACGCGTGCACCCAGTAGAGGTCGATGTGGTCGAGGCCCATGCGCTCCAGGCTGGCCTCCACCGCCTGGACCATGTTCTTGCGGTGGTTCCCGCTGGCGTTGGGGTCGCCGTGGCGGGTGAAGAGGGTGTATTTGGTGGCCACCACGAAGTGGTCCCGGTCCGAGGACACGAACTCGCCCACGTACCGCTCGCTGGTGCCGTCGGTGTACCGGTTGGCCGTGTCCAGGAAGTTGCCGCCGGCCTCGGCGAAGGCGTCGAACATCCGGCGGCTCTCCTCCCTGGACGCGCCCCACCCCCAGTCCTCGCCGAACGTCATGGTGCCGAGGGCCAGCTCGGAGACGCGGAGGCCGGAGCGGCCGAGGAGCTTGTAGCGCATGGTCACCCTCCCATGAGCGGGTCCGTCACGCCCAGGACGTGTACGGCGAGGAGCCCCAGGACTCCGATGACGAGCAGGTAGTACAGCGTGGGCAGGATGGTCTTGCGCAGCGTGGCGCCCTCCTGGCCGAGGAGCCCCACCGTGGCCGACGCGGCCACCACGTTGTGGATGGCGATCATGTTGCCCGCGGCGGCCCCCACGGCCTGGAGCGACACGATCATCACGGTGGACATGGCCAGCCGCTCGGCGACGCCGAACTGGAATGCGGCGAACATGAGGTTGCTCACCGTGTTGGACCCGGCGATGAACGCCCCCAGCGCGCCGGTGGCGCCGGCGAAGAGGGGCCAGATCTGCCCCACGTTCCCCGCCACCCACTCGGCCATGGCGATGGGCATGGAGAGCATGTCGGCGCCGTTCACGTCCGAGTTGATGTAGACGCGCACCATGGGGACGGTGAACACCAGCACGATGCCCGCGCCCACCAGCACCGACCCGGAGGAGCGCACCGCCGCCACCACGTCGCGCGCCGCCATGCGGTGGAGGAGCGCGGTGGCGGCCACCACCACCACGAGGATGAAGCCCGGCAGGTAGAGGGGCGTCGTCGTCGCGGAGATGCCCGTCCCGAAGATGTCCGGCCAGGTGAGCGCCGGCGCCCGCAGCCATGCGCCCACGGGCAGGGAGGGGAGGCGGGTGAGGACGAGGAGCACCGCGAGGAGCAGGTAGGGCGCCCAGGCCATGGCCGCGGAGACGCGCCGCCCCTCGGGCACCTCGGCCATCTCCTCCTCCAGCCCGCTCACCCAGTCGCTCCGCCACGCCTCCCGACGGGGGAACGTCCACGTGTCCCTGGGGAGAAGGAAGCCCTTCCGCGCCGCGGTCACCACGATGGCCAGCCCCACCGGCGCCCCGAGGAGGGAGGGGAACTCGGGGCCCAGGAAGGTCCCGAAGAGCACGTAGGGCACGACGAACGCCAGCCCGCCGAAGAGCGTGAAGGGGAGGACCTTGAGCCCCTCCGTCCACGAGCGGTTCTCGCCGTAGAAGCGGGTCATCATGGCCACCATCCACGTAGGCATGAGGACGCCGGCGGTGGCGTGGAGGAGCACCACCTTGGCGGTCACCAGGCGGAGGTAGTCCACCATGTCGAGGCCGGCGGCGGCGAGCTGGGCCGAGAAGGCCTCGCCGCCCAGGCCTCCCTGGACGCCCACGAGGACGGGGGTGCCGACGGCGCCGAAGGTCACGGCGGTGCTCTGCACCATCATCCCCAGCATCACCGCGCATGCGGCGGGGAAGCCCAGCGCCACCATGAGGGGCGCGGCGATGGCGGCGGGAGTCCCGAAGCCCGAGGCCCCCTCGATGAACGAGCCGAAGAGCCAGCACACGATGACCACCTGCACCCGGCGGTCGTCGCTGATGCCGTGGAAGGAGCGGCGGATGGCCGCCACGCCCCCCGACCGCTCCAGCGCGTGGAGGAGGAGGAGCGCGCCGAAGATGATGAAGAGGAGGTCGAACGTGAGGAACAGCCCCTGCACCGACGCCGCGGCCACCCGCGCCGGCGACATCTGCCAGGCCCACAGCCCCACCGCCGCCGCGGCCACGTACGCGGCGGGCATGGCGTGCTTCGCGGCGATGCGGAACCCCACCAGGAGCGTGCCGCCGAGGGCGATGGGAAGGAGGGCGAGGAGCGCCTGCGTTCCGAGGTTCATGGCGTGGCCGTCTCCTGCATCAGAACGGCACTCCCACGGCCTCGCACAGGAACACCATGTACTCCGAACCCGCGGCGTAGGCGCGGGCCAGCTCCCGGGGGAGGTGAGGGCTGGTGACGAAGTCGTCGTCCACCTGGCGGAGGCCGAAGTGGTCCTTCCACATCAGCTCGTCCGCCATGGGGTGCTCCGGGTCGTACCCCCGGGGCACCCTGGAGAGGCGGTCGCCCTCCTGCACGAACATCCCGGTGAACTTCTTCCCCTTGCACGCCTTCTTCCACGCGGCGGGCTTCTCGACGATGTGGTCCCGGATCTTCCGGAGCGTGGGCGCGTCGGGGTGCCAGAGCCCCATCCCCAGGAAGACCTCCCCGGGCTGGATGTGGAAGTAGTAGCCGGGGGCGTGGGCGTCCTTGGCGGTGTCATGGCGGAAGTGGATTCCGGTGTGCGTCTTGTAGGGGGACTTGTCCTTGGCGAAGCGGGTGTCCCTGTGAATGCGGAAGAGGGAGCGGGGGCCGGCGTGGAAGTGGGGGCTCAGCTCGGCCAGGTGGGGCGCGAAGTCCTGGATGAGGCGGAGCGCCGGCTCCTTCACGTGCTCCTCGTAGCGCGGCTTGTTCGCGGCGAACCAGTCGCGGTCGTTGTTCTTCGCGAGCTGCTTCAGGAACCGGAACGTCTCCGCCGTGAAGTACCCACCTGCCGCCATGTCCCTACCCCCGATCGAGGAGTCCGAGGGCTCGCGCCGCCCCCGCGGGCGCGCGGCCCGGCGTGCAAGGGATGGCGCCGGCCCTCCCGGGGCAAGGGGCCCGGCGGGGTTCGAGGACGCGCTACGGGTAGAGGCGCCGGGTCTCCCACGCGCCGGGCCGTCCCTCGAACGACAGGCGCTCGTGGAGACGGTCGGCCTTGCCCTGCCAGAACTCGATGCGCTCGGGGCGGAGGAGGTACCCGCCCCAGAAGGGGGGGAGGGGGACCTGGTCGCCGGGGTACTCCCTCTCGTATCGCCGTACCCGCTCCTCCAGCTCCTCCCGGGAGGGGAGGGGGTCGCTCTGGCGGGAGGCCCACGCGCCGATGCGGCTCCCCCGCGCGCGGGACGCGAAGTAGGCCCGGCTCTCCTCCTCGCTCACCCGCTCCACCGTGCCCTCCACCCGCACCTGCCGCTCCAGGATCGCCCAGTGGAAGCAGAGGGCGGCCCGGGGGTTGGCCTCCATCTCGTCGGCCTTGCGGCTCCCGTAGTTGGTGTAGAACACGAACCCGCGCTCGTCCACGCCCTTCAGGAGCACCATGCGCACCGACGGGACGCCGTCGCGGGTGGCGGTGGCCAGCGCGGTGGACTCGGGAAGGAAGAGCCCGGACTCCCCGGCGGCCTTGAACCACTCCTCGAACAACTCGATGGGGTCCCGGTCGGCCGCAGCCTCGGGGATCCCCTGGACCACGCCCTGGCCCAGGGTGACGAGGGTCCGGAGGGACGACTTCAACGACATGCGCGCTCCTTTCGGGGACGAGAAGCAAGATCGCCGGGAGGGATCGGCAGGGGCAACGCCCGGACCCCCTTGAACCTCCCCGCGCCCTTCGCCATACTTCCCCTGCACCCCACCCCCCCTGGGGGGGGGTACCAAAAGCACGAACCAGGAGGCTCCGGTGGGCGACGAGCGCGACCAGGACATCCAGAACAGGCTCAAGAGCGTGGAGGGCCACATCCGCGGCATCCAGCGGATGGTGGACGAGGGCGCCTACTGCGTCGAGGTGGTGAACCAGGTCCTCGCGGTGCAGCGTGCCCTGAAGAAGGTGAGCGCGCTGGTGCTCGATCGGCACCTCCACACGTGCGTGACCCACGCCATCCAGGGGCACGACGCCGCCGCCAAGGAGCGGGTGCTCACCGAGCTCATGGACGTGTTCGAAGCCACCGGGAAGGCGTGAGCCTTCGGCTCCGACGAACCCCGACGAGATCCCCGAAAGGACGTGAGACCATGACGACCAGGACCGTTTCCGTGCCCGGCATCTCCTGCGGCCACTGCGTGATGACCATCGAGCGCGAGGTGGGCGAGGTGCCCGGCGTCTCCAGCGTGAAGGCCGAGAAGGAGACGAAGCAGGTCACCATCTCCTGGGACCCCGACGCCACCGACTGGGTGGTCATCGAGGAGACCATGAAGGAGATCAACTTCCCGCCGGCGTCGTAGACGGGGGGAGGAGGGAGGGGTCGTGGGACTCGAGCGCGAGCTGACCATACCGGTCACCGGAATGACGTGCGCCAACTGCGTGGCCACCGTGGAGCGCACGCTGCGCAGGACGGAAGGCGTGGCCGAGGCGTCGGTGAACTACGCCTCGGAGCGCGCCACCGTGCGCTTCGATCCCACCAAGGTCCGGGAGGACCAGCTCCGCGCCCGCATCGAGCGCGCCGGGTACGGCGTGCCCACCCAGCGCCTGGAGATCCCCGTAACGGGCATGACGTGCGCCAACTGCGCCGCCACCATCGAGCGCACCCTCCAGTCCCGGGTCCCCGGCGTGGTGTCGGCGTCCGTGAACTTCGCCACCGAGAAGGCAGTGGTGGAGGTGGTGGCGGGAGCCGTCACCTGGCAGGAGATCGGCAAGGCCATCGAGGCCGCCGGCTACGGGGTGGTTCAGGCCGAGCCCGGAGAGATGGAGGACGCCGAGGCCGCCGCCCGCCGGGCGGAGATCCAGGACCAGACCCGCAAGTTCTGGACGGGCGTGGCGTTCGCGCTCCCCCTCTTCGTGCTGAGCATGGCCCGGGACTTCGGGCTGGTGGGCCACTGGGCCCACGCGCCCTGGGTCAACTGGCTCATGTTCGCCCTGGCCACCCCCGTCCAGCTCTACGTCGGGTGGGACTACTACCGGGGCGGATGGAAGTCGCTTCGGAACGGCTCGGCCAACATGGACGTGCTGGTGGCCATGGGCTCGTCGGTGGCGTACGTCTACTCGGTGGTGGTGGCCGCGGCCCTCACGCTGGGCTCCACGGCGGCGGGGGACCACGTCTACTTCGAGACGGCGGCCCTCATCATCACGCTCATCAAGCTGGGCAAGCTCCTGGAGGTGCGGGCCAAGGGAGACACCAGCGCCGCCATCCGCGAGCTCATGGGCCTCCGTCCGAGGACCGCGCGCGTGCTTCGGGGCGGAGACGAGGTGGACGTGCCCGTCGGGGAGGTGGTGCCCGGCGACGTGGTGCTCGTGCGCCCCGGGGAGCGCATCCCCGTCGACGGCGAGGTGCTGGAGGGACGCTCGGCGGTGGACGAGAGCATGCTCACCGGCGAGAGCATGCCCGTGGAGAAGGGGCCCGGCGACACCGTGGTGGGCGCCTCGGTGAACAAGGAGGGCGCGCTGCGCTTCCGCGCCACCCGCGTGGGCGCCGAGACGGCGCTCGCCCAGATCGTACGCATGGTCCAGGAGGCCCAGGGGAGCAAGGCGCCCATCCAGCGCATCGCCGACCGGGTGGCGGCGTACTTCGTGCCGGCGGTCATCGCCATCGCGCTCCTCACCTTCCTGGTGTGGTGGCTGGCGGTGGAGGCGGGCTTCACGCCGGCGCTCATACGTCTCGTGGCCGTCCTCGTCATCGCGTGCCCGTGCGCCCTGGGGCTGGCGACCCCCACCGCCGTCATGGTGGGCACGGGGAAGGGGGCCAAGATGGGCGTCCTCTTCCGCAGCTCGGAGGCGCTGGAGCGGGCCCACGCCCTGGACGTGGTCGTGCTGGACAAGACGGGCACCGTGACCCGCGGCGAGCCCGAAGTGCGCGGCGTGGCGGTGCGCCTTCCCGACGGCGTGGACGTGCCGGACCCGGAGACGTGGCTCCTGACCCTGGCGGCCTCCGCCGAGCGGCTGAGCGAGCACCCGGTGGCGGGCGCGGTGGTCCGGGAGGCGCGCCGGCGCGGCCTGTCGCTGGCCGAGCCCGCCGGCTTCGCCGCCGTCCCCGGGCGGGGCGTGGAGGCCACGGTGCAGGGCCGCCGCCTGGTCCTGGGGTCTCGCCGGCTCCTGGAGGAGCGGGGGGTGGACGCGGGGCCGCTGGCCGACGAGGCCGCGCGCATGGAGGCGGGGGCGCGCACGCCCCTGTGGGTGGCCGTGGACGGCACCGCGGTGGGCCTGCTGGGCGTGGCGGACGGCGTGAAGGAGGGGTCGCGGGAGGCCGTGGCCGAGCTGCGTAGGCGCGGCCTGCGGGTGGTCATGCTCACCGGCGACAACCGGCGCACCGCCGAGGCCATCGCCCGGGAGGTGGGCATCGAGGAGGTGCGCGCCGAGGTGCTCCCCGACGACAAGGCCGGCGTGGTGCGGGAGCTCCAGGAGGGCGGCGCGTTGGTGGCCATGGTGGGCGACGGCATCAACGACGCGCCGGCGCTGGCCCAGGCCGACGTGGGGATCGCCATCGGCACGGGGACCGACGTGGCCATGGAGGCCGCCGACGTCACGCTCATGCGGGGCGACCTGCGCTCCGTGCCCCAGGCGCTGGCGCTGTCGGCGGCCACCATGCGGACCATCCGCCAGAACCTCTTCTGGGCGTTCTTCTACAACGTGGTGCTCATCCCCGTGGCCGCCGGGGCGCTCTACCCGCTGGCGGCGCTCCCCATGATGCTCCGCCAGCTCCACCCCATCCTGGCGGCGCTGGCCATGGCGTTCAGCTCGGTGAGCGTGGTGGGCAACAGCCTGCGGCTGAAGGCCGTGCGGATCCGCTGACGTTCCGCTAGCCGGCGCGGGCTACCCCGCCGCGACCTGCGCGAGCGTGTTGCGCAGCCGCTGGGTGAGCATGCGGTAGATCCCCCTCGCCACCGAGGGGTTCTGCTCCACCAGCCGGTCGAAGGAGTCGCGGTCGATGCGCAGGAGCGTGGTGGGCTCGGCGGCGGTGGCGGTGGCGGAGCGGGTCTCCTGGTCCAGGATGGCCATCTCGCCGAAGCCTTCGCGGGGCCCCAGGAGGGCGAGCTCGGTGGAGCCCCGCATGATCCGCACGTTTCCGCTCACCACCATGTAGAAGGCGTCGCCCACGTCGCCCTGCTCGAACACCGTCTGGTCGGGCTCCACGTGGACCACGTCGGCCAGCGCCGCGATCCCCGCCAGCTCGCTCCCCGGGAAGTAGCGGAACAGGGGGCTCCCCTTCAGGATCATGACCTTCTCGATGAGGGGCATCATGCTCGGTTCCTCGTTGCTGCCGGGATCGCGTCCCGGGAAGGGGATCTCCGCGTCGCGCCCCAGCCCATGGAGCGCCAGGGAGCGGGGCCACCAGTCGGTGTCGTCCACGAGGAGCGTCAGAGGGCTCTCGTGCCCTGCGGGGACGGCCACGAGCGTGGCTACCCGCGCCGTGGGGAAGCCGTCGGCCATGGCCTCGGCGAAGGGGACGACGATGCGGGCCTCCGGGGGGGTCAACGTGCCCTCCAGGAGCTCCAGGGCGTTGGAGCGCTGCGCCGGCTCCGGCGAGCCCAACGCCGCCCGTACGGTCTCCACGCGGTCGGGGTCGTGGCTGAGCGTGAGGATGCGCATGACGCGGTACGCCGCGCGCTCCGCCAGCCCCTCGAGCTCCAGGGCGATGAACGTGCCCTGCTCTCCGCCGGACCCGCCCCCCAGGACCGACGAGACATACGCGTAGCGCAGCCCCTTGCGAACCTCGATCTGGAGGGCCGACCGGAGGCGGGCCGGCTCCACCGGGTCGAGGCGCCCGTCCCGCCGAAGGCGCTGGAGGGACGTGAGGGCCGCCGGGCCCAGGGCGGGCTCGTCGGCCAGCGCGATGAGCGCGTCGCGGGCGGCCTGGTGGCTCACCGACGCCAGCGCCGTGATGACGCTCCGCCGGAGCGGGAGGGGGAGGTCACGGCGCTGGAGCAGCCCCGCCAGCACGGGGACCGCCGGGCTCCCCAGGGCCGCGAGGGCCTCCAGCGCCACGGGCCGGGCCTGGGCGTCCTCCACCACCGCGGCCACCCGGGAGAGGAAGTCCACCGCCTGGAGGGCGCCCACCGCGCCGGCCCCCACCACGTGGTCCTCGGGGCTCGCCCCGGGCGCCAGCAGGCGCTCCAGCTCGGCGGTGAGATCGGGCCAGCCCGAGCGTCCCAGGGCCACCACCGCTTCCCTCCGGATCGCCGGGTCGGGCGCCCGGAGGAAGGGCGCCACGCGCTCCAGGTCCGCCGAGCCCCAGGCCCCCAGGGTGCCCAGGAGGGCTGCCTGGACGAAGCGGGAGGCCTCGGCCTCCAGGGCTTCGACGACGGCGTCCCGGGGCATCTCAGCCGGCGAGAGGTCCAGCGCGCCCAGGACCCGGGAGGCCTCGGCGCGCACCTCCGGCACGGCGTGGCGGAGCCGGGCCACGGCCCGGGGCACGGACTCCTCGGGGCCGAGCTGCTCCAGCAGGGAGAGGGAGAACACCACCACGGTGGCGTCGGCGTCGGCGAGGCCCCGGTCGATGATGGCCAGCGCCTCGCGGTCCACCAACAGCGGCACGTCGGTGCGTGCGGTGAAGTCCACCGTGTGCCGTCCCAGCGCCTTCACCAGGGCGTCCATGTAGAGGCGCCGGTGGCGCAGCAGGGCGGCGAGCGCCGCTGCGGCGGCCGCCGCGGTGAGGATGGGCACCACCGGGCCCCTGGCCATGAAGAGGATGGCGATGCCGCCCGCGGCGGCCTTGGAGAGGGGGCGCATGACACCGCCCAGCGTTGCGATTGCGGCGCTCTTCAGGGGCCCCGCGAAGGGCAGCAGCGACACCTGCTCCACCGGTCTCTGCACGGAGAACTGGAGGATGTCGTCCAACGCCTGGAGGGCGGCCAGGATCCAGATCCCTCCGAAGACGGCTGCGCCGCCCGCCGCCACGGCCAGGAGGCCGCCGTGGAGCGCCGCCGCGAAGGAGACCCCCAGCTTGGGGAAGAGCCACCGGGCCGCGGCGAGCTGCGCCAGGAGCGTCCCCACCCCCACCACGCCCGACAGGATGCCCATGACCGCCGTGATCTGGTCCCGGTCCAGGCTCGACTGGAGGACGAGCTTGAATTGGAGCTCGATGAGCGTGCCGGTGAGGCTGAGGAGCACCACGCCCACCGCCAGGAGGCGGAGCAGCGGCTCCGAGGCGATGCCCCGGAAGCCCCGCCCGGCGCCGGCGACGAAGGTGCGTACGGCTCCACGGCCCACGTCGGAGGTCTCGTCCACCGGGCGGGGAGGCTCCGGCACCGCCCAGAGGATCGGGAGCGCGGCGCCCAGGAGCAGCCCGCCCAGGAGAAGGAGGTTCTCCGTGCCCAGGGTGAGCGCGGCGACGGAGACCGCGGCCCCCCCGACGAGCGCTCCCACGCTGGCGCCCAGGCCGAGGAGGGGCGCCAGGCGCTTCGCCTGGCGTCCGTTGAGGAGGTCCCCGATGAAGTCCCACGCGTGGGTGAGCGCCAGGACCTGGACCGCCGACAGGAGCAGGTATACCGCCAGCGCGAGGCGGCTGTCGAAGCCGAAGGCCCAGCGCGACGCCAGGACGACGGCCACGAGGACCACGGTGAGGCGGAGGGCGAGGCTGCGACGGGCGGTTCCGGCGATGACGCCGGAGAACACCACCGAGACCACGGCGGTGACCAGCGCGGCCGCGATGACCACGTGGGGGATGTACCGGCCGGGGTAGACGGAGAGGAAGAGCCCGTTCTTGGTCGCCGACAGGATCGTGGTGGTGGCGGTGACCAGCAGCAGGTAGCCCCCCAGGACGACCAGGGTGCGCCCCTCCCCCGCCCTTATGTGGAGGGCGCGAGCCAGTGCGTTCTGGGCGTTGGCCACGGGGGGGTCAGAACGTGAGCTTGAGGAGGACGGCGAACCGCTGGTCGTCCTTCCCGACGCCGGGCGGCGGCGTGGAATCCCGCAGGTACTGGTGCTCCACCGTCAGGGAGAGATTCCCCAGCACCTGGGTGCTCAACGAGTGGGTGACGTCCAGCACGAAGTCGCTCCCGTCGTCCCACACCGGCTGGAAGAGGGCGACCTGCTCGAGGGACGCGGCGCCGAGCTTCCGTTCGACCTTGGTGCGGAAGGACCAGCGCGCCAGGCTCTCGGATTCGAGGCCGGCAGAGCCTGTGGCCACGAGGAAGTTCTGGTAGTCGTACAGGCCCGCGACGCTCACCGAGGCGGTTCCCGACGCGTCGGTCCAGACGGCCCACTTCCCGCCGGCACCCCCCGAGAACCGCCCGTCGAGCTTGCGGATCTTGTCCCGACCCAGGTCGGCGAAGAAGAAGGGCGAGAACCGCTGCTGGGGCCACAGGTCGAGCTTGACGGAGGCGCGGGCGTCGTCGGCGATGACCTTCTCGTCGTTCTTGCCGTACCGCACGAGGAACGACGCCTCGAACTCGGCCACGTCCGTCCGGAGGTGCTTCGCCTTCAGCCCGGTACGGAGGACGGAATAGGAGCTGTTCCCTCCCGAGCCGTTGAAGCCCAGCTCCGCCTGGATGCTCCATCGGTCCGGCGCCTCCTGCGCGCCGAGGGGGACGGCGAGGAGGGCGAGGGCGGCAAGGCAGGCGGGAGCAGGCGAAGCACGGGTCATGACGGGGAGGGTAGGGGGCGGGGGTGCGGCCCCGCAAAGTCCGCTCCGGGGCGTGGTCGTGCAAGGCGTCGCGGGCCGCCGCGGGGCGTGGACCGGGTCCGTGCCCCTGGGTACTGGCCTCGACGCGCGAAGGGGGCGATTCTACCCCCCGACGAAGGATCGTGCCCGATCACCTCCACACTGCGGCGCACCGCGCCCGAGAGCCACGCCATGTCGCCCCGTACCACGCACCCCCTGCTCAGCCTGACCGCCGCCGCGCTGACCCTCGTCGTGGCCGCGTGCGCCGAGCCCGCCGAGCCCGCCGACCTGGTCCTCCGCGGCGGCACCGTCGTCACCGCGGACGAGGGCGTGCCCGAGGGCGAGGCCGTCGCCATTCGCGGCGGCCGGATCCAGGCGGTGGGCACCGACAAGGAGATCCGGGCCTTCATCGGCCGCGAGACCGAGGTGGTGGAGCTGGAGGGCCGGACCGCGATCCCGGGCTTCATCGAGGGGCACGGTCACTACACCGGCGTGGGGCGCGCCGCCATGCAGCTCGACCTCATGGACGTGGCCAACTGGGACGAGGTCGTCGCCATGGTCCAGGCGGCGGTGGCCCAGGCACAGCCCGGCGAGCTCATCGCCGGGCGGGGTTGGCACCAGGAGAAGTGGGACCGGCGCCCCGAGCCCAACGTCGACGGGCTGCCGCACCACGACGGTCTCAGCGCCGTATCCCCCGACAACCCGGTGATCCTCACCCACGCCAGCGGACACGCCACGTTCGCCAACGCCAAGGCGATGGAGCTGGCGGGGATCACGCGGGCCACACGCGACCCAGAGGGCGGGGAGATCGTGCGCGACGCCCAGGGCAACCCCATCGGCGCCTTCCGGGAGACGGCGTCGGGCCTGCTGGGGCCGGCGCGGCGGAACGCCCCGCCCGTGGATCCCCGGCGCGTCATCCTCATGGCCCAGGAGGAGGCGTTCTCCAAGGGGATCACCTCCTTCCAGGACGCGGGCTCGGGCTTCGAGACCGTGGACCTCCTCAAGGAGATGGTGGACGACGGCAGCCTGAAGATCCGCATGTGGGTCATGCTGCGCGTGCCCAACGCGGAGCTCGCCGAGAAGATGGACGCGTACCGGATGATCGGGTACGGCGACCGGCTCACCGTGCGCGCCATCAAGAAGTCCATCGACGGCGCGCTGGGCTCCCATGGAGCGTGGCTCCTCGAGCCCTACGACGATCTGCCGAGCAGCACCGGGCTGAACACCACGCCGGTGGAGGACGTCGCGGAGACCGCGCGCCTGGCCGCCGAGCACGGGTACCAGCTCTGCGTCCACGCCATCGGCGACCGTGCCAACCGCGAGGTGCTGGACGTCTACGCCGAGACCTTCCTGGCCCACCCGGCCATGACCGACCACCGGTGGCGCATCGAGCACGCCCAGCACCTGCACCCGGCGGACATCCAGCGCTTCGGTCAGCTCGGCGTCATCGCGTCCATGCAGGGCATCCACGCCACGTCCGACGGGCCGTGGGTGGAGCCGAAGCTGGGGGCGCGCCGCGCCGAGGAGGGCGCGTACGTCTGGCAGAAGCTCATGCAGAGCGGCGCGCTGGTGACCAACGGCACCGACGCCCCCGTGGAGGACGTGGACCCCCTCGCCAGCTACTACGCCACCGTGTCGCGCATGATGAGCACCGGCGAGCGCTTCTACCCCGGGCAGCGCATGAGCCGCATGGAAGCGCTGAAGTCCTACACCATCAACAACGCGTACGCGGCCTTCGAGGAGGACGTGAAGGGCACGCTCACGCCGGGCAAGCTGGCGGACGTCACCGTGCTCTCGAAGAACATCCTCGCGGTGCCGGAGGAGGAGATCCCCGGGACCACGGTGGAGATGACCATCGTGGGCGGCGAGGTGGTCTACCGCGCCGGCAGCGGAGGGTGACGTGAGCGAGGAGAACACGGAGCGGCCCCTGGAGCCGCCCGGCGGCACGGGCCACAGCCTCACGGACATCCAGGCCGTCATCGAAAGCGCCAAGGCCCGGGGCGGCATGGAGGCCCTGGAGAAGTACATCCGCCGGCGCCTGCCCGAGGCCGAGGAGGCCGAGGTGGTCGAGGCCGCCGAGGTGGCGGTGGAGATCATCGACTCCATCCCCATCTTCCTGGCCCGCGCCCGCCAGGAGGCCGCCCAGCGGAGCCTGCGCTCGGTGGTGGGGCCGCTCCTCGACCACGCCGAGCGGTATTTCCTCCAGCCCGTGGACCTCATCCCCGAGATGACGCAGGGGCTGGCCGGGCTCCTGGACGACAGCTACCTGCTGCTGCGGATCCTGGAGAACCTGGACAAGGGCCCCGAGCCCTTCCTGGACTGGGACCTCCAGCACCCCATCTCCTTCCTGCGTACGCTGGTGGGGCTGGAGGTGTCGAGGAAGCTGGATCTCATCGTGGCGGATGCGATGCAGCAGGTGTCGGCGCATTTGAACGAGCTCTGGTCGCGGATGTCGCATCAGGCCTGAGGCTCGTCTCTCTTTCCCTCCGTCCTTCCTTCCCTTCTCGGGCGGGCCCGCGGGGGGTCCCCCGGCGCCGCGACTCCGGCTGAATCGCGGGCGTCCCTGGGCTGCGCGTCCGCCTTCTTGCGGGTTCGCGGGGGGCGAAGCCGCGCTGCGCTCGCCGTTGGCGGCTGCGCCGCCTCGGCTCGTCTTCGCGCTCGTTCGCGGGCTGCGCCTGCGTCGCGACGGCGGGGGACCCCCCGCGGGCCCTGGCGGGCTTGCGTCGCCCCGCCGCTTCTTGGGGGCCGGGGGTCGGGCTCGGCTTCGCCATTGCTATCGGGCTCGGCTTCGCCATCGCTATCGGGCTCGGCGCGGGCTTCGCCGCGCCATTGCTATCGGGCTCGGCGCCTGCTTCGCGGCACCATCGCTCTCGGGCTCGGCGCGGGGCTTCGCCCGCGCCATCGCCCTACTCCAGGATGATCACCACCGCCGTCGTGTGGTCGGACGGGCCGGTGGTCCAATAGGCGCTCTGGCCTCGGGAGAGCTCGAAGTGCTCCGACCACACGTGGGGCGTGCGGCCGGTCTCCATGGCCACCAGACGGACGGGGCGGTGGGAGGCGAGGTAGGCGTCGGCCACCTGGAGGATGGCTTGGGCGTTGCCCTCCACGAGGCCCAGGCGGAACAGCGAGCCGTCCCGCTCCAGGTAGACCGTCAGGGCCTCCCAGTGCTCGTTGCGGACCGTGACCTGGGTCTTGTCCTTGCCGCGGGAGAAGAAGGGCGAGCGTCCGGGGGTGGCACAGGCGGACGACGCTACGACGGCGAGGGCTGCGAGGCCCAAGGCCCAGGAACGAGTGCGGAGCATACACGCCTACCCACGAAGGGGATACATGGGGCAGGGCGAGGGGGGCTCGCTCACCTAAGTTCGCGGCGCGCCCGGGGCGTGCCTGTCGGGATTCTCCTGACGGGGACGTGGGGCAGAGCCGGAAACGCCGCTGGGGGAGCCCGGGCGCGTCCGCAGATCGTCCGGGCCCCCTCAGGCCTACGTCAGGACGCCGCGTTTCACCATGGCGCGGGCGTAAAGCCAGAGGCCGAGCGCGACGCCGAGGATCACGCCCGAGAATGCCACGCCGCCGCCGCCCATGACCTCCATTCCGTCGCTGAGGAGGAAGTTGTGGACGAACGTGACGACGACGGAGGCGAACGACCCGAGGAGTACGGGCTCGGCAAGGCGCTTCCTCGGCAGCAGGAGCAGGGCGCCCAGCAGCCCGCCCCACACGGCCAGGGCCCAGAACGCCACCGCCCAGGCGGGGAAGCCGTAGAAGTACTCGAGCTGCTCCGGCGTGAATTGCCCCATGTACGCTTCGTTGCGCGTCTGGGTCATGAGGTAGTCGAAGGCGCCGACCAGGTCCCACAGAACGGCGAGCGAGGCGACGACCCAGAAGTGCACCGGGGTCCGGCGCGGCGTGGCGACGGTGTCTTCCGACATGGTGTGTCTCCTAGGGCCTGGGGAACGCGATGCCGATCCAGTCGTCCGACGTGTAGATGCAACGGCCGTTGTGGCCGCAGCCGGTGACGACGATCATCCGGTGGCGCGCGCCCAGCTCCTCGTTGAGGTACTTGGCGTAGGCCTGGCCGCGGGCCTGCCGCGTCGGGCCCTGCGCCATGGCGGAGCACGAGCTGTCGAAGCCGCTCAGGGGGAGGATGTCGTCCTGGCCCAGGAGGTAGACCACCGGGCGCGACGCGAGCTGGCGGGTCAACTGCTCGTCGGAGATGGAGCCGGTGTAGCCGGCGCGGTTCTTGAATCCGTAGGGCCACTGGTCGTACGTGGAGCAGCCGCGGCCGTCGCCCAGCGACCGGAAGGCGGGCTGGCCCTCGCCCAGGTCGGGGACGAAGCCGGGGGCGCCGGCGTACACCGGCCAGGCGCCGTACCCGGTCGGGCGCTCGTCGGTGGGCCACGCGTAGCTCGAGGGGTTGGACACCACGTAGGTCACGGGAACACCCAGGGCGTCGTGCACCTTGCTGCTCATCCCGTAGCGGTTGGTGACCTGACCGCCGGCGGAGTGGCCGGTGACCGTGATGCCCCGGAGGTTGGGGAAGACGTCCCTGCGCGCCACCTTCTTCAGGATCTCGTCCAGGAAGTCGAAGGACGTGACGTCGGGGTGGCTGGGAGACGTGCCCCCCGAGCGCCAGAGGTTGCAGTGCCAGGAGATCTCGTTCTCGGCCAGCTCGTCGTCGCACGAGCCCTCGGCGGATGCCATGCGCGGAGCGATGACCAGCGACGTCTCCAGGGCTCCGGCGATGAAGGCCCCGGCGATGCCCGACAGGTAGTAGTGATCGGGATTCCGACCGGCGCCGTGGACCACCACGACGACGCGGGTGATGGCTTCGTTGCGCCGGTCCAGGGGGAAGTTGCGGTACACCAGGGAGCGCCCCGTGCCCACGGAGACGAACTCGGTGCACTCCGGGGCGGCCGCGGTGCAGGGAGCCGCCTGGGACGCGGCGGGAGCGGGGACGAAGGCGGCGAGGGCCAGCAGGGCGGCGAGACGGCGGGTCATGACGGTTCCTCGGGTTCGTGGAAGAGGACGCTGTTGAACAGCACCCGGAACGTACCCCACGGCTGGCCGCGCCACTGGGGGCGGAAGCCCAGGAGCACGACGTGTCCCCGGCCATGGCGCACGTCCACCGCCGCGGCCTTCCCCTGGAGGTGCTCCTCGCCCAGCAGGTAGCCGGACACCAGGGGTGAGCCCTCCTCGGCGTAGGACGCCAGGATCGTGCCCTCGAAGCCCTCTCCGGTCTCGAACACGGGGCTGCGGTCGAAGAAGACGTCGGCGCCCTCGGGCATGCCCGCCATGACCGGGTGGGTGGTGTCGGCGCGCACCCGCAGGATCGTGCCGCTCCCGAAGAAGTCGCTCCGCCGCAGCGTGTCCACCGCGTTGGTCACGGGCAGATGGAGCTCCCGGATGCACAGGTCGGAGGCCTGGTTCATGCACACGAGGGTGCCGCCGGCCGCCACGAAGGCGGCCAGGGCGCGCACGCCCTCGTCGCCCATGCCCCCCACGTACCGCTCGGGCACCGACCCCCTGGCGAAGCCGTCTCGGAGCGATGCGGTGCGCTCGGCGGGGAGGACCAGGACGTCGTAGCGGTCCCGCAGCTCGCCGGCGCGGAGGTCTGCGTCGCGTACGCTGGCGAAGGCGAAGCCGTACCGCTCCAGGAGCCATCGGCTCCACCCCTCGTCCATGCTCGCCGTCCACGGGCGGTACAGCCCCACCCGGGCGCGGGGGAGCACCGTGCCCGACGCGGGCCCGCGGGAAGCGCGCAGCGCCAGGTCGTCCACCAGCCGGCGCGCGGCGGCGTCGCCCAGGCCGGAGACGACGTAGCGCCCGGCGTCGAAGCGCACGGTGGCGCCGGCGTCCCACGCGGCGTTGAGGGCCTTGAAGACGTTGTTCTGCGCCGGGTCCAGGTGGAGCGCCGGACCCGATCCGGTGAGGCGGCCCGGGAGCGGGCGGATCCCCGCCGCCACCGGGTGGTCGTCGAAGCCGGTGCCGGGGGCGACGTCGAAGGGCGCGGCGTCGGCCACGTCGGCGTCCCAGGCCACCGGGTCGCCGCGCACGGGCCGCAGCGCGGCGCGGGCCTCGGCGGAGAGGGGCTGGGTGGCGGCCACCACCTTCACGCCCATCTGGTAGGGGAGCGTCCATCCCGCGGCGTCGTAGGGCTGCTCCGGCGGGCCCTCGGGATACTCGCGGAGGTCGGGGTACTCCTGGACCTCCAGCACCTGGCGGGCCAGCTCGGCGAAGGGCTGGTCCATGGGGACGACCCAGGTGCCCGCGGGCCAGGCGATCCCCTCGTGGGTCACCGGCGCGGTGAGCCGGCTCACCTCGATGCCGTTGTAGGCAAGGCGGCGCAGCAGCTCCACGGGAGCCACCGGGTCACGCTGCTCCTGCGGGACGAACCAGGCGTAGGGGGGCTCGGCGCGGTAGCGGGCCACCACGTCGCGCCCCGACTGGTACCGGTTGTAGAGGAGGTCCTCCCTGTACTTGGCGGCGTAGTCCAGCGCGGCGATGGAGGCCACGCGCATGTACTCCACCGCGTCGGCCAGGCGCCACCACCCCCCGGTCCAGGGGCTGGGATAGAGCGTCTCGGCGCGCAGGTCGCGCCGGTCGGCGGGGAAGTCGGAGAGGGTGTAGAAGTGGGGCGTGGCGTACCGGTACAGCGCCGTCTCGGTCCAGTACGCGGCCTGGTTCTGGAGCACCGGGAGGTAGTCGACGTAGCCGGGGTACCAGGCGTCGAAGCCGGTGCCCATGTGGGTCGCGCCGGGGAGGCCCCGGGCCTCGAGCATCTGGGCCATGGCCATGCCGATGGTGTTCACCTGCCGGGACATGATCGCGGGAGCCCGGGGCGTGATGGGCTCGGCGAAGGGCGGGAGCCAGATCCGCGTGGGGAAGGGGGAGCTCTGGTGGTGCACGTGGATGATCTGGGGCTCCCAGTCGCGCCATACGCGCTCCACGACCCGCGACTCGATCATGTTGAGCATGTACGCGTCGCGGTTGTTGTCGTGGCCCACGTACTTCTGGTAGAGCCACGGCATGGCCGACACCTCGTACGGCGTGCCCACGTTCCCCAGGTACCAGTCGGCGATGAGCGTCTGGCCGTCGGGGTTGAGGGAGGGCCACAGCACCGCCACCACGTTGTCGCGGATGGCCTGGATGCGCGGCTCCTCGCTGGTGGCCAGCTCGTAACCCAGCGCGATCATGTGCTGGGCGCCGGCCACCTCGGAGGCGTGGAGGCCCCCGCTGATGTCCACCACGGCCTTGCCCTCCCGGGCCAGCTCAAGCGCCTGCGCGTCGTCGAGGCCGCGGGGGTCGGCGAGGCGGCGGGCGATCTCCCGGTACCGGTCGACGCGGGCCAGGTTCTCCGCCGACGACACCAGGACGACGTACCAGTCCCGGCCGAAGGAGGTCTTTCCCACGAGGCGCATCTCCACCCGTTCCGAGGCGGCGTCCAGGCGGCGGAAGTAGTCCACCGACTGCTCGTAGGTAGCCAACTCGAAGTCGGCGCCGGGCTCGAAGCCCAGCACGGACGAGGGGGTGGGCGGGGTCTGGGCGGCCAGGGGGGCGAGGGCCCCGACGACGAAGAGGGCCGCCGGACCCGTGGCCCGGCGGCCCTTCCGGAGCGGATGGCTCACGAGGAAGTCCTTCTCTCGGTACGTGTCAGATGTGGCCCATGGCCCGCAGGCCCTTGAGGGCGTCGGCCCACCGATCCATCTCCTCGGGGAGGCCGAACGACACCCGGTTCCACTCCAGCATGGGGGGGAAGGGGCGTCCCACGCGCACGCCGGCGTCGCGCATGCGCCCGATGTAGGCCTGCAAATCGCCGTTGATGCGGTGCATGATGAAGTTGGTCTGGGTGGGGATGTACTCCAGCCCCAGGTCGTCCAGCGTGCTCGTGGCGATGGCCTTGGCCTTGTCGTTCACGTCGATGCTCCGCCCCACCAGCGCCCCGTCCTCCAGCGACGCCATGCCCGCGGCGGCGGCCAGGACGTTGATGTTGTTGGCGCAGATGAAGGTGCGCAGCCGCTGTGCCGTCTCCGGGTGGGCCACGCCGTACCCCAGGCGGATGCCCGCCATGCCGTAGATCTTCGAGAAGGTCCGCACCACCACGACGTTGGGCTTGGACTCGATCCACTTGAGCCCGCTCCGGTAGTCGGGGTGGTCGGCGTACTCGAAATAGGCCTCGTCCAGGAGGAAGAGGGTCGCCTCCGGGGCTTCGGCGATCCAGGCGTCGATCTCCGCCGCCTTCGTCACCGTGCCGGTGGGGTTGTTGGGGTTGCAGAAGTACACCACCGAGGGGCCCGGTCCCGCCGCCCTCCGCATGCGCCCGACGTCGTGCTCCAGCCCCTTGGTGAGGGGCACGGTCACCAGGTTGTACTGGAAGGGGCGCTGGTAGCGGGGCACGTCCTCGAAGGTGGGCTCGGCGATGACCATGGGCGCCCGCGGCGCCTGGTACGCCTGCACCGCCATCTGCAGCACCTCGGTGGAGCCGGCGCCCATGACCAGGTTCTCGGTGCCCACGCCCAGGCGCTTCGCCAGCGCCTCCACCAGGGGGCGACTCCAGTCGCCGGGGTAGCGGTTGGCGTGGACGATGTGGTCCACCACCGCCTGGCGCGCCGACGGGGAGAGGCCCAGGGGGTTCTCGTTGGAGCTGAGGCGCACGGTGCCGTCGTCCAGGGTCTTGCCCATGCGCCACAGGCCCGAGCGCTCCAGGAGGCCCGCGGCGCCCCCGGCGCCGGTGAGGCCGGCGAGGCCGGCTGCCATTCCGCTGGTGACGAAGCCTCGACGATCCATGCGACCTCCCGCGCTGTCGGACGACCCGGGCCCACCCTCCTGGGCGGCCAAGGCCAATGTGCGGCGGGGGGTGGTGGATCGAAAGGGCCGCGTGGGGTTAGCATATCGCCTCGCCCCCGGGGAGGTCCCCCGGCGGGCGACCCGTCATCCGGTTTGGCGGCGCCGCGCGCGGCGGCCGCGGGGGTCCCGTCCATGCTCTCGTCCGTCCGGAACGCCGCCGTCCTCGCCGCCCTGGTGGCGCTCCACCTGGCGGGCCCGGCCGGGGCCCAGGGGCCGCCCCTCCCGCCTCCCCTCCCCGAGGCGCCGGTCCGATACGACCCCGACCACCTCTCCGCCGACTTCCACCGGGGGCGGCGGGCCGCGGTCATGGCCGCGGTCCCCGCGGGCGCCCTGGCCGTGGTCCTGGGCGGCGTGGAGCGTGGAGGCTCGGTGGACGACCTCCAGGAGTTCACGCAGAACCCCGACCTCTACTATCTCGCGGGGACGCTGGAGGCGGGCTCGGCCCTCCTCCTGGCGCCCGGGGGCGTCGAGGTGGACGGGAAGCGGGTGCGGGAGGTGCTCTTCGTGCCGCCGCGGGACCCCTCGCTCGAGATCTGGCTGGGGCGGCGCTTCGGCGCCGGGCGCGCCATGCGGGAGCTGGGGGTGGAGCTTGCGCTGCCTCTTCACCGCTTCGCCGACGTGGTGGGGGCGCTGGCGGCAGGGTCCAAGGGTCCTCTCTTCACCACGCACTTCCCCGTCGCGGTGCCCCCGGGAACGCCCCTGGCCGACCAGATGGAGGTGCTGGCCGAGGCCGCCTCCACGGGCGGGGGGTTGGACGACGCGGCCCTGGACGCGGCCCTCGCCCGTCTCCGGGAGGTCAAGGAGCCGGAGGAGATGGTCTTCCTCCGGAGGGCGGTGGACATCACCGTCGAGGCGTACCGGGAGGCGCTGGGCTTCATCGAACCCGGCCGCGCCGAGTACGAGATCGAGGCGGTCATCGAGCACGGCTTCCGGATGCGGGGGAGCGAGCACCCGGGCTTTCCCTCCATCGTGGGGAGCGGCGAGAACTCGGTGCTGCTCCACTACGACACCAACCGCCGCGTGACCCGCGACGGGGATCTGGTGGTCATGGACGTGGGAGCCTCGTACCGCGGCTACACCGCCGACGTCACGCGCACG
The DNA here is from genome assembly GCA_045863275.1 of Gemmatimonadota bacterium. Taxonomy (GTDB): domain Bacteria; phylum Gemmatimonadota; class Gemmatimonadetes; order Longimicrobiales; family Gaopeijiaceae; genus SZUA-318. Next base: position 529 of record BTVB01000063.1, on the reverse strand, counting down.
GTGCCGGTGAACGGCCGTTTCAGCGAGGAGCAGCGCGCCGTCTACGAGATCGTGCTCCAGGCCCAGGAGGCGGCCATCGGGGCCGTCCGCTCCGGCGCGTCCTTCGGCGCCCCGGGGCAGGCCGCCTCCGCGGTGCTGGCCCGGGGGCTTGCCGAGCTGGGCCTCCTGGAGAGCCCGCGGGACCTCGTGCGCCTCAGCCGCTTCTTCCCCCACGGGACCAGCCACTACCTGGGTCTGCAGGTCCACGACGTGGGCGCGTACAGGGCGCTCAAGCCGGGCATGGTGATCACCGTGGAGCCGGGGATCTACATCCCCCCGGCCGAGGACATCGACCCGAAGTGGTGGAACATCGGCGTCCGCATCGAGGACGACGTGCTGGTGACGGAGCGGGGTCCGGAAGTGCTCTCGGCCGGAGCCCCCAAGGCCCCGGCCGAGATCGAGCGGCTCATGGCGGGAGGGCGGTAGCGCCCTAGTTGTAAACACCAGGGAGGTTGTTCACTGAGGGTCCGGGGCGAGAAGCTGGGGGTTG
>BTVB01000062.1:0-23478 GCA_045863275.1 Gemmatimonadota bacterium | reverse complement strand
GGGGGGGGGGGGGGGGGGGGGGGGGGGGGGGGCCGTGGGGGCGGGGGGGGCCGCCCGCCGCCCCCCCCCCCCCCCCACCCGGCCCCCGGGGGTGTCTCCCCGGGGGCCCGCTCCACGCCCCGGCGTCGTTCACGGCGCCTGCCTCATCCTCCCACCCTCCTCCCCGGCGTCCACGGCGCCCCGGCCGCGGCCAGCGCCTCCTCCAACTCCATGAGCGGCCCGTCGACGAGGGCCGCCAGGTCGTGCTCCAGCGGCCCCAGGTCCCCCTCGGCGATCTCGACGTTGCGCCGCTGGGTGGCGGTGGGCGCCTGGCGGGTGGACCAGTGGCCGCCCACCACGTTCCCCACCCGGTTCCCGATGGACGGGTTGGTGGACTCGTTCAGGGACCCGCGCACCCGGTCGCCCTGCAGCCGGGTCCGGAGCTCGTCGAAGGCCTCCTCCACCTGGTCGAGGCGCCGGAAGAGCGCCGGATCGGCCCCCGCCGTGCGGACCAGAGCCTCGCGCATGTAGCGGAGTCGGTCGCGCTGGCGCCCCATCTCGGCGCCGGCGATGCCGATGCGCCGTTGCAGGTCCGACACCCTGGCCTGGAAGGCCGCCACGGCCACGAAGTCCGCCCCGGGCACGCTGGGCACGGGCTTCACCTCGAAGGTCCGCTCGGGCCCCACGGTGGCGACGCCGGCCTCGGAGACCACCACCAACTGGACCGAGTACGTGCCCGGAGGCGCCAGCGCCCCCTCGGGCTCGCCCACCCACGGGGGCCTGAAGCCGGGCGTGGACAGCTCGATGGGGTCGGGGGCGGGCCGCCGCAGGTCCCACGTCACCCGGTGCATCCCGGCGCGCGCCGGTCCCTCCAGGCGGCGCACCGGCGCCCCCGAGGCGTCCTTCACCTCGAGGAGCACCATGGGTCCCGTCTCCACCGCCTCGGCCTGGAGCGCCTCGTACCCGGGGAAGGGCACGGACGCGCCCCGGTCCCGGAGGGCGCGCTCCGCGCGCTCGCGCTCGTCGCCGGGGTTCTCGATGGCACGGGGCACCACGTAGGTGAACGTGGCGCCGAAGTCGGGGTTGGGCGCGGCGTAGGCGTCGCTCCCCAGCGTGGGGCGGCCGCGAGCCTGGTTGGTGGGGTGCTCCACGTACCACCAGGCATCGCGCAGGGGCACGACGCCCCCTTCGCCCGAGAGCGCGCCATCGGCGATGGCCCGCAGGGGCGCGTAGTCGTCGAGGATGTAGAAGCCCCGCCCGAACGTGGCCCCGATGATGTCGTCGTCGCGGCGGTGGAGCTTCACGTCGCGGAAGGCGATGGTGGGCGCGCCCGAGAGCTTGTGCCAGTTGGTCCCGCCGTTGGGGCTGAAGTAGAGCCCCCATTCCGCGGCGAGCACCAGCAGGTTCGGGTTCACGTGGTCCTGCTGGATGGCCCACACCAGCGTCTCGGCGGGGAGGTCGCCGCGGATGGACGTCCAGCTCCGGCCGTTGTCGTCGCTCCGGAAGAGGTAGGGCGCGAAGTCGCCGATCTTGTGGGCGTCGGCGGCCACGAAGACGGTGTTGGCGCCGTGCTGGCCCGCCTCCACGTCGTTGATGAACGAGCGCTCGGGCAGGCCGGGAAGCGGGGCAGCCCGGGTCCACGTGGCGCCCCCGTCGGGCGAGAAGTGGACCAGACCGTCGTCCGAGCCCACGTACAGCAGGTCCTCGCGGAGGGGGCTCTCGCTGATGGCCGTGAGCGTCGCGTACTTGGACATGGCCCCGTTGTCGTGGAGCGCGTCCAGCTCCCACACCCGCCCCATGAAGGGCAACTCGTACCGGTTGGTGTTGGTGGTGAGGTCGCCGCTCACGGCGCGCCACGTGTCGCCCCGGTCGTCACTCCGCCACAGCCGCTGCGAGGCGAAGTAGATCCGGTCCGAGGCATGGGGGCTAACCAGGATGGGCGAGTCCCAGTTCCACCGCTCCGGCGCGTCCCCGGGCTCGGGCTGCGGCTGGATCTGCAGGGCCTCCCAGCTCCGGGCGTCCACCCGGTACAGGTTCCCCTGCTGGGTCATCAGGTACATGACCTGCGGGTCGGACGGGTCGAACTGGACCCCGTAGCCGTCGGCCCCCATGGGGAAGTGCCAGTCCTCGTTGCGCACCCCCTCGGTGGTCATGGTGCGCGCCGGGCCCCAGAGCGTGCCCAGGTCCTGGGCGCCGCCCAGGATCTCGTAGAAGGGCTCGGAGTTGGAGACCGCCACCTTGTAGAACTGGGAGATGGGCAGGTTGGGGAAGTGGCGCCACGTCCGCCCCCGGTCGAAGGTCTCGTAGAGCCCGGCGTCGGTGCCGCCGAGCATGTGCAGCGTGTTCGCCGGGTCGATCCAGAGTGCGTGATTGTCCGAGTGCTTGTCCCGCCCCGTCTCCAGGTTGTCGAAGGTGCGTCCGCCGTCGTAGGTGACCTGGAAGAAGACGTCCATCTGGATGACGATGTCCGCCTCGGTGGGCGACGCCTCGATCTCCTGGTAGTAGTGGGGCCCCGTGCCCCCGGAGATGTAGCCGTTGCGCCGCTCCCAGCTCTCTCCCTGGTCCGTGGACCGGTAGAAGCCCCGTTCCGAGGGGCGGGCCTCGATGGTGGCGTACACCAGGTCGGGGTCCGCCGGGGTCACCGCCAGGCCGATCTTGCCCATGTCGCCGCCGGGGAGCCCGAGGGTGACCTCGCGCCAGGTGGCGCCGCCGTCGGTGGACTTGTGGATGCCCGAGCTCGGCCCGCCCCCCATGAAGCCCCACACGTGGCGGCGGCGCTGGTACGCCGCGGCGTAGACCACGTCCGGGTCGCCGGGGGCGAACTCCAGGTCGGTGACGCCCGTGTTCTCGTCGATGGAGAGCACCCGCTCCCACGTGGTCCCGCCGTCGGTGGTCCGGTAGACGCCCCGCTCCCCGCCGGCGGACCAGAGCGGCCCCTCCGCCGCCACCAGGACGGTGTTCGGGCGGTCGGGGTGGATGAGGATCTTGCCGATGTGCTCGCTGTCGGGCAGCCCCACATTCCGCCAGCTCCGCCCGCCGTCCAAGCTCTTCCACACGCCCGAGCCCCAGGCCACGTGCCGGCCGCTGACGTTCTCGCCGGTGCCCACCCAGACCACGTCCGGGTTGGTGGGATCGAGGGCCACGTCCCCGAGTGAATAGCTCGGCTGGTCGTCGAAGACCGGCGTCCAGGTGGTGCCGGCGTTGGTGGTCTTCCACAGGCCGCCGGAGCCCACGGCCACGTACCAGGTGGACGGGTCCCGGGGGTCCACCTCGATGTCGGCGATGCGGCCGCCGGCCACGGCTGGTCCCACCTCGCGGAGGGGGAGGCCGCGGAGGGCGTCGGCGACGGTGACCTGGGCCGCTCCCTGAGGAGCGTAGAGGGCGAGAGCCGCCGAAGCGGCGAGGGCGGTGCTGGCGAGCGAGCGCATGGCCTGTCCTGGATGGAGCGGAGTGGCCGGGGCACCATGCCAGGGGCCCCCCTTCCCGGCAAGGGCCGGGGGGGCCGAGGGGGCGCGACTCGGCTCTCCGGGGGCGCCAACCCCGCCGCACGTCGGAGCAGCGCGATCTGCCCCGCGTGGTAGATGGTGTGCTCGGCCACGCCCGAGGCGATGACCCGCGGCGTCTGACCCCTGCTCACCCTGCACATGGGGGCGTGGGCGCCCTCCACCACGTCGTAGTGCACCACCTGCTCGTCCCACCGTGCCAGGACGGCCCGCGCCGCCTCGGGCACGTACGCCACCTCGGGGTCAGGTCCGGCCAGGGCCCGCACGTCGTCCATGGAGTCGAAGAGGAGGAGGGTCAGGAACTCCACCTCCTCCCCCACATCCCGGCGTTGCACCGTGGCACCCCGGTATCCCCGGATCCCACGCGCGCCGTTCCCCGGCAGGACCCGGGTCAGCCGCTGGACCGTCGAGGTGGGCGGGGCCCCGTCCGTCGCGCCATCCACGTTCCCGACGTTGTTCCCCGATAGCGCGGCGTGGGCGGGTCAACGTCTCCCTTCCCCGCCGTGCACGCACCGATCCACCCTCCATAGACAACAAGCCCCGCAGGGGCATGGAGACCCTGCAGGGCGTTTGTCATCCTCCAGTGGAGCCAGCCGGGCTCGAACCGGCGACCCCCTGCTTGCAAAGCAGGGTATCCCGTCCCATGTGAGGATCACTCAACGTCACGGGAAGCATTGTCTACGTTGGGATATCGGGGCTATGTTCGTCACTGGAGATCCCGTGCACGCATCCCGAATCATCCCCGCCCGTGCACGCATCGTGCACGCGCCAGGAGGTGGCCCGGTGGAGAAGCTGACGAAGCGTACGATCGAAGCGGCCCCTCTCCCACTCGTGAAGAAGCCCGCGGACCTGAAGCGATGGACCTGGCTCGGGGACGCCGAGGTGCGCGGCTTCGGTGTGAAGCTGTACGGATCCGGGGCACGCGTGTTCGCCCTGCGCTACCGCACCCAGGGGGGCCGATCCCGCATGCTGACGCTCGGTCCCTTCGGTGAACTCACGGTCCAACAGGCTCGCGACATGGCGCGGCGGGAGAAGGTCCGTGTCCTCGATGGGGCGGATCCTCAGGCCGAGCGTCAGAAGAAGGCCGTAGCCCTCGCCACCGTTCGAGACCTCATGGGCCGCTGGCTGGACGACCATGCCAAGGCCCATCGCCGCAGGTGGGTGGAGGACCAACGCAGGACGAAGACCCGTATTCTCCCGGGCATTGGGCGTCTGCGCATCGAGGACCTGACGCCTGAGGTGTTGGCGGGATGGCACCGGAAGCTCGGCAAGGAAGCACCCGTGGAAGCGAACCGCTGCGTTGAGACGGTGCGCTCCGCGTGGCGCTGGGCGGAGCGCGAGGGCCTTCTACCCGAGGGGCTATCCGATCCCTCGAAGCGCGTGAAGCGCTATCGGGAACGCAGCCGGGACCGCTGGCTCCGGAAGGAGGAGGTCGCTCGCCTCATGAAGGCCGTTCAGGCTGAGGACGATCCGTACATCCGCGCGGCCATCCCCCTCTTTCTGCTTACCGGGCTACGCAAGCGCGAGTTGCTCTCGGCACGCTGGGCAGATGTGGACCTCGCTCGCGGCGAGATCCGCCTTCGGCAGACGAAGACCGGCGTGCCCCAAGTACGCCTCCTGCCCGGCCCAGCGGTGGAGATACTCCGCTCGCTGCCTCGCATGCGTGAATCGCCGTATCTCTTCCCGGGACCCGCGAACCCGAAGAGCCCGCGCGACGACATCAAGAAGCCGTGGAACCGGATTCGGAAGGCCGCTGGGCTGGACAAGGTCACCCTCCACGATCTTCGTCGCACTGCGGGCTCCCACATGGCGCAAGCCGGGGTGCCGCTTCAGGTCATCGGTGAGGTGCTCGGGCACACCCACCCGGGCGTCACGAAGCTCTACGCCCGCCTCGCCAGCGAGAACGAACGCGAGGCATTGGACACGCTGGCCCAGGTCCTTCGGGGCCCCCTGGGGCTGCCTGGAAGTGGTTCCGGTACCGAGGAACTGTCGGACCGTCTCCGCACGCTGCTTCGCGCCGACGGTGATGACCCAGAGGCGCTGGCAGCCGGTCTGCGCCGGCTGGTGGACTGGGAGCGAGCTTCCGAGGCCTGAGTTCTGGGAGCCCCCGGGGGCTTCCCCCCTACGGCTCGCGCACCCGCTCCCAAGCGACCCATGCCGCCGGCACCACCAGCGCTACCCAGTGCGGCAGATCCACACCCATCATCTCCCCCCCGAGCCCGACCAACACGATCCCTGCCGCGTACGCCAGCACCAGGGCTCCCGCGTAGTCGAGCGCACCACGCCAGCCTGCCCTCGGGACCGACTCGCGTTCGCTTTCGATGCGGACCACGCACGTGTCCGCGTCACGGACCTGTACGACCGTTCCCCGCCATCTCCATCCCTGCTCGTCCTCAATCACCACGGCCTCCCCCACGCCAAGAGGTGGCCACGGGTCACCAAGGGCCCCGCTCCATCGGGGCGCGCGAGACACGAGCGCGCAGCCTCGTGGCGGGTCACTCGGAAGTCGAGGTTCGACCGCCCTTGGGTGCACGGCCCAGGAGTGCAGGAGCGTCGCCATGAGTCCCTCCGAAGGGGGGCGCTTCCCGTCTCCATGATGGTTCACGGCGCCCTCGACTGCCAGTGAGCCGTCACAGCAACCGTCACACCATTGAGACTCCACTGTGGCCTCTTCCGCTCTGCGTCGCGCCTCTTGGACGGTGCGCCGACGGACACCACTCCGTTGCGAGATGAGGACGCTTGCGGACAGCCTGCGGATGCGTTCAGGGTTGTTCCGAACGACACTCATCGACCAGGAGGAACGCCGCATGGAGAGACACTCGGAGGGCGCCCGCCACGTCAGGACGGCGATGTGGGAAGCCCGCTGGCGCGAGGCCGTGACCAACTCCCTTCCTGCGCATGTCGCGACCGGAGACATCCCCGGAACCATGATCCGCGCCGGAGATGTGGTGGTGCTGGACGCCACGGAAGGTGAGGATCCCGGCAAGTGGGTTCGCCAGGGGTGCGTCTGGCAACGACTGCCGTGCTCGGAACTCGACGCCCTCCACCGGGCGATGGAGGCGACGTATGCGGCTGATTACACCGCCTTCTTCGAACGGCCCTGGGCGCTCCTCCCGGTCATGGACGGGGATTGGCTGCTGGAGTACCTCGCGGACCCGGACGGTGAATGGCTCCAGGAGTATATCGGCCTCCCCGTAGCCTCTGGCGGGGGCTCGCGGGTCATCGTCGTTCGTCCGCTTCGCTCGCCGGTGTCGCAGCCCGTCGAGGCAACGACTGACGATGGGGCCCTTTTCGAGTTGCTGGCGCAGGTTGGGGGGCGGATGCCTTCGGAGGGCGGACGGTGAGCGCCCCGACCGGAGGCATGGAAACCCTCTTCGCCCTTCCCGAGGGAGCGATGGTCCCTGCGGGCTGGGTGCGAGGGCTCATCGAGGAGGCGGCGCGCCGACGCACCTCGGAAGCCGCCAACCGAGAGGAGACCATCCAGATGTGGGTGGAGATCGCGACGCGGAACCTCACCGGCGCACCAGAGGCGACAGTCGAGAGGTCCTGAGCCTTGGCTCCCCTTGGGGGGAAGAGGGGAGGACCGCCCCTCTCCCCCCCAAGGGAGAGAATAACGGGGCTCAGCGCGAGGAGTTGCGGGGCTTTCGGCGGCGCCGCTCCCCCTGCCGCGCGGGTGTCTCGTCCGCCTCCGGCGTGGGTGACTGAGTGCTGGCTCCACCAGCCTGACCCGCCTCCTGGATGATCGCGTCCTGGCCGGGACCGAGTTCCATGCGCCTTGCCTTCGCCGAGCGTTCGAAGCCGTCGCGGTCAGCGCCGAGCCGCAGCAGCACGCCGGCTGCGGACTCCGCCGCCTCGCGGTCGTTCGCCTCCACCGCAGTCCAGAACTGCCGGTAGTGGGTACTCCGCACCTTGGCCATCGCCGCGTTCCACACCGCGGCGCGTTCTTCCTCGTCGTAGCCGTTGGCACGGAGCGCGTCCTCGATGCGCGCGAGGAGGTCCTGAGTCGCCGCCGAACGCTGCTGTGGCGTGGCATCGCGCTTCGCCCTTGCCTTCGCCGCGTCCCACCAGCTCGGATCCGCCCATGCCTCGAGGGCCTCCTCGTAGGTCTTGGCTGCCCGGAACCGGCTCATCCCAAGCCGCTCCGGCAGGGCGAACGCGAACTGGTTCGAGCCGAAGGAGAACGGGACGAAGTGAGAGGCGGCCGTCTTCCCCCGGGACACGACCTGGTCCCAACCCCTGAGCCCATCCGCGAAGGCCGTCTCCGCCCAGGGCGCCGGGTACCCTGAGCCCGCGGCGTGCGATGTGAGCTGTTCCACGAACGTGCGGACGACCACCGAAGACTTCGATCCGAGGTTCTCCATGAAGCCATCCGGCGCATCTTCGAAGTACCGGACGACCTCCTTCGCCTGCTTCCCGATCCTGGCGTAGCGCCGGCGCCCGTCGTCCTCAGCCCCGAGGAGCCGCGAAACGCGCCTGGCGATGGGTGTGACGTCGATGTCGCCTTCCCGCCCGGGTTCGTTCTCCCAGGGGTTGGGCTTCAGGTCCTCGTCGTCGTCACCCCACAGCGAGTGGATCGCCGCCTGCACGATCATGGGCAGCAGCGCCAGCGTGACCCCCATGTTGCGCCAGTACCGCGCGCCCAGCTTGCGATGCAGCGGGTTCCGCGCATTGAGGATTGGGCGCCCGGCGATGCGGATGTTGGACATGGTCCAGTCGGGCGCGAGGAGGAGCCAGTGGGCAGCCTGCACCCCCCGCACGGTCGCCGGCTCGGACAAGGCCGCGTGCCCGCGCTCGAGCGAGGGAGCCTCGAGGAACTCCTGGCCACCGAAGGCGTCGTTGACGTGGCTCGCGATGAGCTCCTTCGCGTAGCGTACGGACGTCCCCGCGGGGAGGTCGGGGATGATCTCCGCCACGAGCGAATGGTAGGCGTGGAGCTTCAGCCCGGCGTGGACGTTGTCCCACAGGTGCGCCTGATACGCCTCGTAGATCCGCCGAATCGGCTTCGCGCCCACCACCGCGCCGAGTCCGGCTCCGCCCATCGCTCCGGCGATCCCCCCGGGCAAGCCGGTGAGGACCCCCACGGCGGTGCGCACGCCCGGGATCGGGACCGCTGCCCGTGCCGCAGCCCCCGTGACGCCGGCCCCGACCTTGAACCCGACCGCAGCCCCGGCCGCAGCTCCACCGAGCCGAGGGTGCTTCGTCTCCGCCGCCCGCAGGAGCCGCTCCATGAACGACCGGGCGTAGTCCACCGACGCCTGATGCCCGAGCACCAGGCCGTGGCGCGCGGCGTCCTCAGCCCCGATCGGGTCCAGCTGGAGCTCGAGCCCGGCCCGGTAGGTGAGGTACGGTCGGAACGCGAGCCCGAGCCGACGCGCCTCGAAGGGTCCGATCACCAGCCCGCGCAGGGGGTTGAGGAAGCGCATGTTGACCGCCGAGCTGGACTCGAACAGGGCAACCTCGTGGAAGAAGGAGAACGCCACGTTGAGCCCCTTCCCTGCCGCGTTCAGGGCGGTCAGTGGACCCGCGAGAGGCCCTCGGAACGGTCGCTGGAGGAGTACCTGAACCGGACGCGCGATGGACGGGTGCACGTACGCGCTCCCCTCGCCCAGCACGAGCTCACCTCCGGGCCCCTTTCGAGCGTACACGTGGCGCAGCACGGGGTGGTCGATCTTCACCCAGTCGCCCCCGGCCTCGGTGAGGTTGTTCACCATCAAGGGCGCGCCGTCCGACGTGCGCATGTCCTTGATCTGCCGGGCGAGGCGGCGGGCGACGGCGGCCTTGAAGTTGTTCTCCGCGCTCTTCTCGTAGAGGTACGCGATGTCGAGCGTGAGCGGCTCGAGCCCACCCGCCACGGCTTCCGCCAGGGTCGGGAAGGTCCGCTGTTGGGTGTGAGGCGTCCGCTTCCTCCACCGCCCCGCGAAGGCGAGGGCCTTCTTCCTGTCCACGCGGTAGAAGTGAGGCAGGTAGTCGGCGAGGTAGTGGATGAGCTCGTTCCCGGCCCCTGCCTCGGCGAAGAGCTTGTTCGCCTCCTGGCGGTTCAGCTCCTGCTCGTACCTGTACTCCCGCGCCACCTTCCGCATGGCGGGCGTCATCCTGCCCCTGACGTCCTCGAGGGTCTCTCCGGGATGGTCCGGGCGACCGATGCCCTCGACGAACGCCGAGACGTCCGCACGCTGCTCCTCGGTGAGCGCCCGCCGCCAGCGCCGCGCTGTCGTCATGACCCGGGTGAACTGCGCCTGATACTCACGGGCCGCCGCCTTCACGGCAGCGAACGCTTCATCGCGGGCCGCCGGGTTGGCCTTGGACAGGGGAGGCGCAACCCATTCGGGGAGCGTGGTCCGCTGCTCGTCATGTCGGGCGGACGAGGTCCCCGTGGACTCGGGGCGCAGGACTGCGTCCACAGCGGACTGGATCTCCGGCCGCTTCGCGATCGCTGCCTCCATCGCCGCGGTGACGCTTGGGGCCAGGCGAGCGGCTTGCTCCCGGTCGAGCACGTACAGGGAAAAGAGATCCGCCATGAGCTCGCGGTGCTGAGCTCGGTAGCGAACGTGCGCGTCCTTGCGGTCGGTCCAGCTCAGCCCGTCCAGGGGACGGACGAACTCCGAGGCGCGCTTCAGTTCCTCGCGCGCCTCAGCCTCGGTGATGGCCAGGCCCGGGAACCGCTTCAGGATGGACGACGGAAACGAGTCCCCGTGCAGCCGGTAGTCCACCGCGTGGCCAACCTCGTGGGCCATGGTCCGGAGCCAGCGGACGTCGCCGATCTCGATCCGGCTGTCTCGCCCCCTCACCCGGAACACTCCGAGCATCATCCCACGGAGCTTCTTGTAGCGCGGGGCCGCCGCGAGCATCCTCCCCGCCTCCATGAGGTCCGGGCCTAGCCCTTGGCGGGTCGGGAGGGCCGTTGAACCGGCCTCCCAGGGCGTGGCCTCACCGTCGGGGAAGGTCGCGCGGAAGCTCGGATCCCCGCCGATGGCTGTGAGCGTCGCCTCGGCGGCGGCGCTCTCCTCCCGGGGCCCGCCCCCAGCGGGTGTCGGCTTCTTGAGCTGGGCCTCGTACGACTCGACGCCCCCTCGGACTGAGAAGGCCTGCCCCCCGTCGCCGCCCTCCAGAGTACCGTGCTCCTCGGCATATTCCGCCAACGCCTCCAGAACCTCCTCGGGGGTGTACCGCATGCTGTAGTACCGATCTGCCCCCCAGTCGGAACCAGGCTTGGCACCGAGCATCTCCGCTGCAGTCATGCCGTACGTGCGGCGAGCCAGCTCGTCCACGATACCCTTCCACTCCGGAGGGGCGCTGATGGCCTCCGCGGGCACGTCCTCCCCCTCGAACAACCCGCGCTGCCTCGCAGCCTCGAGGTCTTCGTCGCCGGGGCGGCGCAGGTCTTCGAGGAGCGCCTCGTGGAGCTCGTGCCCGTAGCGGACAGAGAGGGCCCGCCCCCCATCCGGGCTCGCTGGCATGTCCACCGTGACGCGCTTGCCCACCAGGTCGGGGTGTTTCTCGGCGAACGCCGTCCCAGGCAGGACGACCACCTCCTCACCGTCCTGGAGGGGCTCGGGAGGGCGCTCCTCCCCCGCCTCCGACAGTTCCTCGCCCTGCTGCGCACCGGGGGCGCGGGCTCCTGCGGTGGAGGGAAGCAGAGGCTCGGCGGCATCCAGAGCGGACGTGACGCCCTTGGCGCGGAGTTGCTCGATGATGTCCGACCGCTTCAGCGCCGGATCCACGCCGTGCTCCCTGGCCAGCGCACCCAGCACGTGGTTCGGAAGCTCTTCAACGTCGGTCGCTGGCCCCTGGTCCGCGCCCTGGGCCTCCGGGGCGAGTCGTTCAACCTCGCCGGCTCCCGAGGGCTGTCCTTCCACGAGCGTCCCCCCGGGGGCCTCCTCCACCGGCGCGCCTGGCTCCGGGGTGGTGGCCGACTCGGTCGAGGGTGCCATCCCTCCCCCTCGGTAGGAGGCAAGCGTCTCCCCTGCCTTCTTCGCGTTCGCCGCCGCCTCAGCCTCGGCGAAGGTCCCGCCCACGCCGTAGCGCAGCCAGTTGTGGTATCCGGTCCCCTCGATCTCTCTCTGCCCGAAGGCCTCCTTGAGCCGCACGCCCACCTCCCCGGCGGTCTCCGGGGTCGGGGCGGTCACCACGAGCTCATCGCCGGCGGGGGAGAACAGACCTCGCTCCGGGATCCCATGGCGCTCGGCGATCGGGCGCAGGAGGTCCGCCGCCTCCCTCAGCAGCGCGTCGGTGGAGGCCCACCCCTTCGTGTCGTTCCGGGCCTTGGCGTTCGCCATGTCCACGAGGAGCACGTGTTGGCCAGGGTCCGCGTCGATTCGCTCCCGGGCGGCCTCGTACGCGGCCTTCGACTGCAGGCCGGTCCGGCGGTCGATGTACGCTTCATCCAGCTCAGCCTTGAGGCTCGGGTCCACGATCTCCGCCAGCCGCCGCCGGAGTCGCCGGCCCCCCTCCTCGCCCCGCGCGGCTGGCTGAACGACCGCAGCCGCCCCCGGGCCCGACCTCGTAGGAGGCTCTGAGAACTCCGCGCCCCCCTCGGACGCCCCGGACGCCGGAGGAACGTCTCCAGGCACGCCTGGGGCGGCGCCGGGCTCGGCCGCGGCGGATTCCCGATGCCGCCGCACCCCCAGCCCGGCAATTGCGCCCATGGGCAGGGACCCGACGAGGCCGCCGACGGCCGCCAGCCCGGCCCGCTTCAGTACCTCCTCGGGGGTGTACTGGCGGCCCTCCCCCTCCATCGCCACCGCGCCCATGGTAGCGAGCTCCTGCGCGGCCTCTTCGACCATCTCCGTGAGGCCGAACTTGGCCATGATCTTCGGGATGGGCGTACCCTTGAGGACATCCGCCTCGAGGCCTTGGGGGAGGAGGCGGGCATACCGGCCCACCAGCCTCCGGAACCCGGGAGTCGCCGGGAGCTCGCCGAGCATCTCGATCTTCGCGTACCCGTATGCCGTGCCGAGCTCGAGGAGCACGCTCCTCTCCTCCGGGGTGAGCCCCTTGGCCTCCGCCTCCTGGTCCAGCTCCCCCAGCCCCATGGCGAACATGGCCGGCGTTGCCAGCGCCGGCCCCCCGGCCATGATGGCCGCGGAAGTGACGATGCCGGATGACAGCATGTCCCCGAAGCCGGTGATCCTCTTCGCCCAGTCCTCGGAGATGCCGAACGTCTCGGCCGTCTTCCTGACCCGCCCTTCATGGGCCTCCGCCGTCACCGCCTCGATCCCCTGGGCCCCTCGGCGCAGGCTCTCGGCCACCCCCTCCACCCCGGTAGTCTCCGCGAGGCGGGCTCCACCACGGACCATCGACGCCTCCATGCCCACGCCGGCGCGGGCCAGCGAGCCCACCACGGGGCGGGACAGGATGTCGGCAGCGGCGTCGCGCACCGTCCGCCCCGGCTCCATCGCGTCCGCCAAGACGCCCACGACGTTGCCGGGGTTCATCCCGACCGCCAGCACTTCGCCGAGCCCCCTGGCGAACTCGCCCGCCTCGGCTGCAAGTGCCGCCCGGAGGTCGGTGGCGCGTGCCTCCTCACGCACGGCCGCCAGCACCTTCCCGCTGCGTTGGCGGGCCTGCCTGCCCGTCATCGGCTCCCCGATGGGGGGAACGGCCTCGTCGTCGGGAGGCTGCGGAGGGCGTCGGTCCGGGAGGATGGCGTCGTGGGGGTCCTGCCCGTGGGTGTACACGCGCGGGCCCACCTGCTCGGTGGCCGGCACCGACGGCACCCCACCCACATCGAGCGCCGCAACGGCACCCTCCGGCCGCTCCGGGGCAGGACGGCGCTCTCCCAGGGGCCGGATCAGAGCAGAGCCGATGCGGCCCAGGGCTACGCGGCCACGCTCGAGAACGCCGGGCTCCTGCGCCGCGGGCTCGGGGGTCCCCTCCTCCCTTTGGATGACGTCTCTCCGCTCCCGGATACGTCGCACCAGGTCAGCGTCATCCCGCACGGCATCCTGGCCGATGGCGGCCCGGCGGGCCCGGATGCGATCGAGGAGCTCCGGCGGCAGGTCGGGCGTCGTGCTCTTGGGCTGGCTCATAGGTCGTGCTCCTCGGATCTATGTCGGCGACCGTCCGGCCCGGACGGCGGGGATGGGTGTCCACCCAGGGACGGCGGGAGGCGGACGGGATGGTCCTTCGGCTTCGGCGAGGGCCAGGGGTCCGTGGGCCCAAGGCCGAGGAGGGTTCGGAGGTGCCGCTGGATGTACATCGGCACGCGACGAGCGCCGCGGGCCCAGTCGCTGACGGTGTACTCCGAGGACGCCCCGAGTTCGACGGCTGCTTGGGCCTGGCTCCACCCGAGCACTCGAAGCGCATGCCGCAGGTCGCCAGCGGTACACTGTGGGACCTGCTGCCGGCGGAGGCGCTGGGTGGGCGTACGGCGGTAGTCGGGGCTCAAAGGTCCTCCCCCCGCGTCGGCCAAGGGTCACCAGGGCCAAGTCCGAGATGGCCGCGGAGGTGCGCGGCGACCCAGTGCGGGATGATGGTCTCCCCGCGGAGCCAGCGAGCCACACGGTCCATGTCGGCGGGCTCCTCGCCGAGCAACATGCGCGCGAGCTCGCGCCGATCCCACCCGAGGTGAGCCATCACGCCCACGAGCTGCTCCGGCGCCATGCCCGTTCGCTCCCGCCGCCGCTCGGCCCGGCGCGCTCGGGCCGCAGCGCGGCGCCCGTCCTCCTCCAGCGCGGCGGCGTGGACGGCCTCCACGACCGTCGCCGCGGCAGCAGCCGTGATCCGGCTATGCCCGCCTTCCCGCAGACGGAGGGTGGCGGGGGCACACTTCAGGCGGCGGGCAGCACGGCGGTGGTCCCCAAGGCTCTCCCGGTAGGCCCGGTACCGGTGCGGGTCCATCTCGTTTCGTGGCGCGCTCATCGCTGGACTCCCACTCCCCACGGCGTAAATACGACAAGGGTATCCCCTATTCCTGTCCCACCTGTCCCAGCCTGTCCCACCCGGGTTGGGACACGTAACTCGTTGTCGCAGATCACCTTATCCACCTCTGTCCCGTTTGTCCCGCCTGCGGGAAAGCCCCTAACTACAGCGTTCACGACCGGCCCCGGGGGCCCCGAAAGGGTGTTGCGTTCTATCTCTTACTGGGACAACTGGGACAATCGGGACATCCTTACTCTCCCAACGCTTTCGGCTGTCCCAGCCTGTCCCGTTTGTCCCGTTTGTCCCGTTTGTCCCGTTTGTCCCGCTTTTCCCGTTAGTCGAGGAGGCTGTATGGCACCCGGACGGTCCGGCTCTTCAGCCCAGGGTGGAATCGGATCTGGTCCCCGGGCTCCACGCCCGGGAGGGTCAGCAGGACCGTCCGGATGCCGCGGGCATAGAGCGTCCCCTGAAGCACCCGCCGCATCCAGTCGCTCGAGTTGGCGATGAGGAGCACGTACGCGCCGTCTTCGACCTCCACCCGAATCCCGATTTGGCGCAGTCGGGCATCCGCGATCTCGACGCTCACCTCTCCGACCCGGCCGCAGCAGATATCCACCAGTTGCCCGACTGCCAGGCTCCTCGGGCCGTTGGGCGTGTCGAGCCGCTCCACCTGCTGGAGGAGCATGTCCAACGCCTTCCGGCCTTCAGGGACGGCGTCCTGCTGATAGGTCTCGAGGTCCTCCGCGCTCAGCAGCTCTCTGGCTTCGTCGCTGCCCGGGGGATCGTCGGCCAGAAGGGTCCAGGCGCCGGCGTACAGAGTCCCGTACTGGTCTCCCGCCCTCGCCTCCCCGAGAACCGTGGCGGCCGACTGCCGGAACACACGCATGGTCTCCGGGAGCATCCCCGACCGGAGGAGCCGCAAGGTCCGGGCGATGAGCGACCGCCCCAGCTCCGTGGTGATCTCATCGAGCTTCGGCGCGAGGAGCCGCCAGTGATCGCGACGCTCCTCCCTGGACACCTGGGAAGCGCCGCGGAGCTGTAGGAGGGAGATCCGGCTCCGGTCCGATTCCTGGTGCACGGCCCCCCCGATCGAGGCCAGACAGAACATCGACCGAATGCGGAACTGGAGGGGGCTTCCCTGCACTGTCCCCTTCAGGGTCCGGGCACCGGTCTCGGACGACGCCTGCCGGGCGAGCGCGAGCACCGCCTGAATGCGGCGCCCCGCCGTCTCGTCCTCCTCGGCTTCATCGAAGACCACCGCCAAGGCATCGGCGCGGAGCTCCTGTCGTAGCCCGGCCTCCGTGGACTGCCCAACGACGTCCAGGACCATGTCCGCCAGGAGCGGAGTGATGAGCCGCGAGAGGACCGTGCTCTTGCCGCAGCCCCGTTCGCCCGTCAGCCAGATGTGGGGTCGCCATCCGAGAGCGCCGCACACCGGGGCGAGCACCGTCCAGCCGGCAGCCAGGTAGGCGGACGCCGGATCCCGCCAGAGCAGGTCCTGAAACGTCTCGAGGACGCGGCGCGCGTCGGTGAGGTCCAGCGGGTCGGTTGAGGGGCCTGCGAGGTGGTGTTGCCGCTCGTACATGAACCGGGTTGGCGACGTGAATCTCTCCGGCGACTCATACCGCCGAGAGCCCGGAGCGAGCAGTCGGTCCCCAAGGTGGACGAGAATCCCCGCCTCTCCGGTGGGCATCTTCTCTGGCCAGCACCCGCGGCCCCGGAGCCGCTCAGGCCGGAAGACCCCTGCCCGCTCAGAAGAGCGGAGCAGCGCGTCGGCAGCAGTGCTCCAGGACACCCCATTGCGGGCGGGGAACTCCTGCTCCCAGTAGCTGAGCCGCGCCAAGGGCAGGAGGGTCTTCCTGTCGTGCTGGGCCGCCGTGAGGCCGGTGATCTGGCCGGTGCCTTCGGGCAGGTAGAAGTACGTGCCGTGGTCGTAGCCCAGACACCGGAACGGAGCTCGGTCGAGCCAAGGCGTGGGCCCCTCGATCTCCCCCATCTCCGGAGGGCCAGAGTCGGGCGGAGGCTCGATCTCCGGGCCATCCATGACTGGCGAGGCCGAGGCGACCGGCTCGGGGCCGGCGAGGGTCCGGGCATGCTGCGCCATCGAGGGGTTCAACCAACGCCGAACCGCATCCTCCCCTTCCCGGATCATCAAGTCGTTGAAGTCGGTGGGCCGGCCATCGAGGCTCTCGAAGTCGGGGATCGCCACGAGGGCCGCGGCAGCCTCGGCCGCCCGGCGGGCCATCGTGACCCCGGGATTCCGGAGGTCCCCCGCCCCACTCCAACGGTCGTTGTCCGCGCAGAGAATGATCGTCGCCCCCGGGTACTTGGCCCTCATCGCCAGGGCGATGGGCTCCAGGTTCCCCGCGGAGAAGGCAACCACTACCGCGCCCCCCGTCGCCGCGCTCACGGACCAGGCAGTGCACCACCCCTCGCAGATGTGGAGCACGCCGCCCTTTCGGAAGGCCCGGTGGTTGATCGTCGTCCGCGTCTCCTTCGTGCGACCCCCTCTCCCGAAGAGCTTCCTCCCGTCCGGATACACGGACTGGATGTTCATGAGCGGGGCGCCGGGCTCGAGCGACTTCAGCGGGATCAAGAGCCGCTCTCCGAGTTGGCGGAGACCCTCCGCGTGCGTGACGCCTTTGCTCGCGAGGTAGGGGTGCGACGGGCTCGCCGGAAGCGCACGGTCCCACACCTTGCGGTACCGGACAGCCGCCTCTTCGTGGCGCCGCACGGCCTCCAGCTCACGGTCCACGAAGGAGTTCCACCTCTCAGAGCCCGCCTCGAGGCCCTTCGCTTCGGCTTCTCCATGGATTCGGCGCAGCCGAGCAGATGCGGCCTTCGCCAGAGCCCGGGGCTTCACCGACATCAGCGTTGCCTCAGGGGCCATGTCACAGGTCCCCGAGATAGCCGCAGGCGAGGCAGGGAGGTGGCGCCTCGTCGTCGGAGGCCGGCGTGGGCGCGCCGCACTCTGGGCACCGACCGCAGGACCCGGGAAGCGTGAGTTCGAGGACCACGCGGCAACTTGTGACTCCGGCCGGAAGGGCGCGGGGCAAGACATCGGCCACTCGATGCAGGCGATGCCCGACCTCCTCTGGCTGCCCGACGAGCACGAGCCGGTAAACCCCGGGGTCGGCGGTCACCTCGACCTGGGGGCGGGCGGCGGCTGCCGTGCTCACTGGCCCGGCCCCGGATCGGAGGTGGAGGCCCTTGTGCGGGAGTCCAGATAGTCCTCGATGTCCTTCGGCCTGTAACGACAGCGCCGTCCGATCTTCACGAACCGGGGAGACTTCCCGAGGCACCTCCAATTGCGAAGAGTACCCTCGGTGATTCCGAGCAGCCGCGCGGCCTCGCCGGGTGAGATCGTGACCGTGAGATACTGGGTCGAGGTCGCCATCCTCTGTGCTCCTACGTAGCGGGAGTGCTGGTGTCCGTCCCGCGAAAGGGCGCCTCGGCCATTCTTGTGGTCAATGTTCGCTCGCGAAGGCCCCCACGAGGGAGCTGAGGTGGAACAAGCCACTACCGGCCTGGCCGTGTGCGACCGCCGGCTCTCCTATGTCGCCGCGCGGGTCACTCCCCCGTCGGACGTGCGATATCCCCACCCACCGGCCAAGGGCCGTGGCCGCTTTCGCCGAACCGGGAGCAGGTGTAGGATTGCGGGGTCGATCCTCTAACTCCTCACAGAGTTACGCTTCGCATCCCGACTACTGGGTCTCTCCGGCACGATGCTACTCGGCATGGGTGGGCTAGTTGACGCGCTGGGCTACTCCGGTTCTCCGAACTGGGTCACCGATCCAGCGAGTCGCTTGGACGCGAGCCACCAGTTACGGGTGGCCATCGAGCGCCTAGGCATCCTCGGCGCATACCACTACCTGACCGCGCCCGAGGCCGCCGGACTCCAGTCGGCCCCGAAGCCGGCCGTCTACCTTGCGCCAGCGCGCGACGTGGAAGAGGCACGACGGCTCCACCGCGCCGTCTGGAACCTGGGGAGCGTGCCCTTCTTGATTGTGGAGCTCCCGGGGCAGGTCAGGGTCTACTCAGGCTTCACGTACTCGCACCACCATCGGCGAGCAGGGCTCCTTGCGTCGGTTCAGGCCCACCAGCTCGATCGCGTGGTCAGACGATTCGACGCTGCGGCCATCGACTCGGGAAGGCTCTGGCGCAACGAGGCCAGGGCGCTCCGCACGGACGCCCGCGTTGATGCGCGGCTGCTGGCGAACCTCCAAGAGCTCGGCGATCAACTCCGGCACCGATTCGGCCTCGCTCCATCAACGGCCCACGCACTGATCGGCAAGTACATCTACATCCACTACCTAAGGGACCGCAGCATTTTGTCCCCTCAGTGGCTTGAGGGGGTTGAGGTGGACCAGAGAGAAGTGTTCGGACGCAACGCCCATGTGGCGGGGCTGGGGAGGCTGGTGACGGCCATCGAAGCCCGATTCAACGGCAATGTCTTCCCGCTACCGTTGACTGGTTCAGACGCACCTTCCGATGAGGCCGTTCGGCACACAGCGTCGGTCTTCTCAGGGGACGATGCGAGCGGACAACTGGCGATGGATTTTCTCGCCTACGACTTCTCACTCATCCCGATCGAACTCCTCTCGTCGATCTACGAGCAGTTCTTGCACGCTGAAGGACGAGGCAGATCAGTTGGCGCTTTCTATACTCCCGAGCCAGTAGCAGACTTCCTCCTCTCAGAGATTGAGGCGGTCCGACCCCTAGTCAGAGGGACCCCAGTCCTCGACCCGGCCTGTGGGTCGGGGGTCTTCTTGGTGCTCGCCTATCGTCGCCTCATCGAGGGGGCGATACGGGAATCTCCGTCCGGTCGCCTCACGCCATCCCAACTCCGCACCCTCCTTCAAGAGCACATATTCGGCGTGGAGCGGTCGGAAGACGCGTGCCGGGTGGCGGAATTCAGCCTGCTTCTGACGCTTCTCAGCTACACGGAGCCCCCGGAGCTCCACCGCAACCACAATTTCCGTTTTCCGGACCTTCGCGGGCGCAACATCTTCCGGGCAGATTTCTTCGACCCGGACAGCGAATTCGTGCGCTTGGAGCGGAAGTTCGGTTGGATCGTCGGCAATCCACCCTGGAAGGAGTTGGACCCGTCAGAGCGAGGCGGCTCTGAGAAACACGCTGCGGACTGGATAGATCATCACTCTTCAACGCGCCCGGTTGCCCGATACCGCGTTGGCGATGCGTTCCTGTGGCGAGCATTGGACTTCCTGCGAGACGGCGGCGTCTGCGCCTTACTCACCCAGGTGACCACCCTGATGAACGCCCACTGTCGGCCGTTCCGACAGAGCTTCTTCCGCACCAACCGGGTTCACCGGGTCACCAACTTCGCGAGCCTCGCCTATCGGATCTTCGGGCAGGGTAAGACCGCTCCCGCGGCGCTCGTCTATGAGCCGAGGAAGGAGGGTCCACCTCCCAACGAGCGGATACTCCACCTGGGCCCGATGGTTGGGCGCCAGCCAATCATGCGCCTGACAAAGGGTAAGGGCGCTTGGTGCCTTACGATTCACGAAGAGGACATTCAGGAGGTACGCTCCCGGGAGGCGAGCGGTGGTTCCTCCCTCCCCTGGCGGATGGCCCTCTGGGGATCGTCAAGGCACTCCCGAGTCCTCAGGTCCCTTCTGACCCGCATGCCTCGATCGCTGGGATCCGTCAGTGACCGGCAAGGGTGGACGCTCGCGCAAGGACTCGCCCTCCAATTGCCTGGGCCAGGCCGGCAAGAGTTGGACGAGATCGCCGGCTCAGAGGTGTTCCATCACCAAGAAGTCGGGCAACTCGATGCGATCTTGGAGATCCCCTCGCACGCGATCCGCCCGATCGGGAAGAAGAGGTTCGTCCGGGGAGGCAGGAAGAAGGGGCTCCCGCTGAGGATCGCCCCGCATCTCTGGATCACACCTTCGTTCGCCGCCTATTCAGGACGGGACTTTGTCATCCTGCACGACGCGATAGGGTTGGCCGGTGGGCCCACCGACGACAAGGCCCTGCGGGCGCTCTCCCTGTACCTGACGTCCTCTCTGGGGCGGTACTTGCTCTTCTTCGCAAGTACCTCGTGGGGAATGGACCGGACACGTCTCACGCTGGGAGATGTCCGAGACGTCCCATTCCCCGAGTTCGATGATGAGACCCTCGTCAGGCTCGCTGCTGTTCATGAGCGGCTGGCGACCACGGGAGAGCTTGGCACGCCTCAGTTGCACGAAGTCGACCGCGCGGTCTTCAGCGCGTTGGGAATCC
This sequence comes from Gemmatimonadota bacterium, assembly GCA_045863275.1. GTDB lineage: Bacteria > Gemmatimonadota > Gemmatimonadetes > Longimicrobiales > Gaopeijiaceae > SZUA-318. Next base: position 2,890 of record BTVB01000062.1, on the reverse strand, counting down.
CCGAGTGGATGGTGATCCCGATCGAGGACTTCGTCCGGTCTGAACTCCACCTTGTGCAGGGAAAGCGAGCACCGCAGGACTTGAACGCTCCGCCAAGCGCCGCCGAAGCGATCCAATACGGTCAGACGCTAAGAGCAGCCTTGGACGCGTTCGCGGACCGACCACACGAAGTGCGGATAAGACAGGGCAAGGACCTGATGGTTGTCAGTGTGAGGCTCGGCACGTCGCCGGATGCCGTTCCGGTCCACCACGAGAAGTGGGCAGAAGGAAACCCCGAGCTGAGCTCCCTTCTTCGCCGCCAGCATGGGCAGTGGACCTACATCCAACGGAGCCTACGGCTCTTTGGGGGCGAGGAAGCGGTAATCGTGAAGGAGGCGAGACGACTGGATTGGACCCGAAGCCACGCTCTGGACGACGCGGATGACATTATCGCAGAGGTCCTGGGCGTATCGGAGGTGGATTGAGTCGCCACCCCCTGGTTAGAGCATACCAGGACGCGTTCCGACGCGACGTGCTGGAACTGGTTGCGCGTGGGTACGCTGTCGCCCGTCCCCGCCTCGCCTGCGGTTTGGAGGAGGAGGTCCTGACACAGTACCTGGTGCACGCGATTGAGGAGGAGCTTCAGGCACTAGACTTGCCGGAACATCTCCTCTCATACATCACGAAGGAAGAAGCCCCTCATGCCTCCGGGGGCCGTACAGGACGCCGCCGCCGGCGCATCGACATCGTCATAACGAGAACCGGGCGCGGACGGAGGCCGGAGTTCCCCTTCGAAGCCAAGCGATTGAACGGACCCGGCTCCCTTGGGCAGTACGTGGGAGAGGACGGGCTGGAGCTGTTTGTTTCCGAGGCCTACGGCGAGGACTCAACCGAGGCGGGCATGGTCGGGTACGTGCAGGTGGGCGACCGCCTGGAATGGGCAGATCAAATAGCCGTCCGAATCCGGCGAGACGCAGTCCGGCTTAGACTCCTGGGGGACGTTGACTCTGGGACGGGGTTGGTGCACTGGAGATCCCGTCATCAACGGACCGCCCGCACGCCGATCGACGTGTTCCACGTGCTCCTCGACTGCGCCTAGTTCGGTGCCCGCCACCACCGTTCTTGGTCGCTCGCTCAGACTTCGCAACTGCGGCGAGCCGTGCACGCACCGTGCACGCCACGACATAGCGAAATCCTGATAATCCAGTGGAGCCAGCCGGGCTCGAACCGGCGACCCCCTGCTTGCAAAGCAGGTGCTCTCCCAACTGAGCTATGGCCCCTTGTAGGTACTTCTTCCAGCAATGGCGCCACTTTGTTCCGGCGCCCTGTCCTGCGACCCGCGGGGGTGTGCAAGGAAGTGTGCGAGGTCAGGAACGTGCCTCACTTGGCCTCCCTCAGCTCACCGGCCTCCAGGACGACGCGTAACATAGTCCCCGGGTTCGCCTGTTGGTAGGCGGACTTGAGGGTGGTGGCGGTCTTCAAGACACCTGTTGCCGCCACCTCCACGTCGAGCCGGCCCTGCACGCGCGCGCCGTCGGCTGCTCGCCGCGCTCCCCTGCCCCCAGCGTCTCTGCTACGTGGCTACAGGGACCCGGAACACTTTCATCACCTCGTCGCCCAGGTGGTTGATCACCTTCACGGCGATCCTCCCCGTGGAGGGCCGGGCGAACGGCCGGGACGTGTCGCTGTTGAGGCTGGCCCAGGCGTCCTCGTCGATCTCGGCCTTGAGGGTGGTCCTGAGCGCCTTGTAGGGGTCGTTGGCGCCCAGGAAGTACGCCTGGCGCACGAAGAAGCTCTCGCCGTTGTAGTCCGAGTCCACGAACCAGCAGGCGATGCCGTCGGCGTCGTCGCTCCGGACCTCGCCGGTGCTGGGGTCGAAGACGTCCACGCCGTTCACCCTCACCCGCACCAGGTCGTAGTCGTCGTCCAGCACGTCGATGTCGGGCTCGCCGAAGATGACGAAGAGGTTCCCCTGCCCCGTGGTCTTCAGGTCCTCGGCCATGTGGAGGTCGGCGTTCATGCGCGCCTTGAGCACGGGGATGCGGCCCAGCTTGTCGAACTCGCTCGCGTGGGCCTCGTAGTTGAAGGCGCAGGCGATGAGCACGTCGAAGCCAGCATCCCCTGCCTCCCGCGCCGCGTCCACTAGGTCGGGGCGCGTGACGGTCCCGAACTCGGGGCCCAGGAAGATCCCGGCGCGCTTCTGGGCCTCCCCTTCCTGGTAGCGCCCCTCGGCGCAGATGAAGTGGCCTGGCCACGCCTTCAGCGACGTGAACGTGATCCGGTCCGACTTGTGGGCCTGCTGGACCCCCGCCATGCGCAGGTTCTCGAGGACGATCTCGTCGAAGCGGGGCAGGTGGCTGTACTCGCCGGCGGGCTCCCTCACCTCCAGCGGGTCGAGGAGCTCGTCGTCCTCGTCCACGCCCAGCACCCGGTGGGGGCTCAGGCTCTCCACCGTGAAGGGCCCGGCCACGCGCACCGTGTGCCGGTCGTCGTACGGCCGGTCGTAGAGGTACTCGAAGTCGGCCTTGGCGGCGATGGACGCGTCCATCTCCTTCTGGCGGGCGATGCGCTGCTCCCACCATTCGGCGTGGAGGCGGACCAGCTCCTCGTCCTCCCACGGGTCCACCGGGTGGGGGGGCATCGTCTCGATGCTGTACTTCCTCTTCAGGATCTTGTTGATCCGGTCCACCGCCTTCTGCTTCGTGGCCTCCGTGGTGACGCTGAGAAAGCGCTCGTGCTCCTTGGCCGCCTTCTCGGGCCAGGGGTCGCCGGGCTCGCGGGGCATCTGCCACTCCTCCAGCTCCAGGCCCCGCTTCTCGTTGATGGCGTGACGGAGCGGCTCGAGGACCTCCTGGAACTTCTCCCAGATGACGTCGATCTCGGCGTTGTTGGCGATGGACTTGAGCGTGAT
>BTVB01000061.1:0-23569 GCA_045863275.1 Gemmatimonadota bacterium | reverse complement strand
CATCCGCGGCTACCTGGACGGGCCCACGGTCCTGGGTCCGTTGGAGACGCTGGAGGTCGTGGTGGCCGAGGACGACGAGTCCGGCGGGTCGGGTGCCAACTTCCTCATTGGGTGGGAGGGGATGGACGGCGAGGCAGGGCCCATGGCGGAGGCGGTCATGATCGGAACCTCGTCGGGCCAGGGGCTCTCCTTCTCCTCGAGGGGTTTCCCGGTCCCCCGCGAGTAGGGCGAGACCGCTCACCTAGCACGTCCACGGCGCGTACGACGAGTCGGATAGGACCGTCGTCTCCTCGGCGGCGACTCTCGTCCCCGCCCGTTGCACATGACGTCGCTGCCGAGGCTGGCGGCTCGCGCGGGCATCATCGGACCCTTTCGCGGCCGCGGCCGTACCACTTCGAGCAGCGCCCCGGCATCCCGATCGCGCCAGGCGATGATGAATGACCTCGAAAATACCGGCTCCAACGATCTCGCCGCCCCGGCTATCCCACCCCGGAAGAGATGAGAGGAGACGCCGGGGGTGCCGGGAGCGGGCGGCTGCTGGCTCGCGGACGCGACGGGGGAGACGAGTGAGGCGGACGAGGTGCTTTGCCGCGGTGTTGCTGTGCGCGTCGCTGGGCGCCTGTGAACGAGCTCGAGACGTGGATTCACGGGAGGATCCAGCGGGCCAGATCCTGGATGGAGCCCGGCGGGCTCTGGGCCTCGAAGAGAGCCCTTCATCGCTCCAGCTCCTGGCGGACGCCTCGGTCGAGGGGCCGGGGGGTGGCTTTCGAACCCGGGTCCACTCCTCGTCGGATGGGCGGGTGCGAATGGAGCAGACCCCACACGGTTTCCTCGGGGGAGTCGGCCGGTCGGGTGCATGGCGCGCGGACGGTGGGGCGGGGCCCATCGACTCCCTGGGCCCGGCGCTCGCGTTCGTCCGCGGGCACGAGCTTCACATGTTGGCTCTGGCCCCCCGCTCTCGACTGCACAGCCCGCGATTCCTCGGCACCGCCTACCACGACGGGGACGCCGTGCTGGCCGTAGCCATGTCGATGCCTGGGAACGACTCGCTGGTGGCCTATTTCGATCCGTCCGATACGCTCCCGCTGGGGTTCCGCGTAACGTGGACCGACCCCCACGTCGAGGTCACCTGGTCAGGCTGGTCCGAGCGGGGTGGGATCCGCGTCTTCGAGCGAGCCGCCTTTCGCCAGGGTGCCGAGGAGTTCCGCTACGCGTACGACACGATCCGCGTCGGTGCGATTCCCGATTCGGTATTCGAACCGCCGCCCGGGCCCGGACGGGCCGACGGCGGTGTCCCCTGAAGTCGTCGCGCCGCGTGGTGCGAGCACGCGGGAAAGTGGGCGCCCCGAATCCGGATCTCAGGGCGCGGCCTCAGCGACCGGGTCCGAGGAGATCTCGACGTTCCGACGGCGTCAGTCCGGTGTCCCGGACCTCTCCGGCGGGCCCTGACAGCTCCCGGCTCTCTGCGCTCCTCGCCACGGCGAGGGTGCCCGCGGCCGACGCGGCTCCGAGAACCGTGGCCGCCCCCATCATGCCCATCCCCAGCAGCCCGAACCCTCCTCCCCACAGGCCCGCCGTGGCGGCTGCCGCCCCCAGGGCCAGTCCCCCGACGGCGCCCCAGATCGCGAAGCGGGGAAGGGAGAGCTGGTCGAAGCGGCGGTTCCCCTCGGCGAGACGGAGGATGCCCGAGAACACCGCTCCGCCCACGAACCCGAGCACGGCGAAGGAGACCGCGTTGGTGGCGACGACCGAGAGGAAGCCGACGGGGGTGGCGGGGAGAAGGAGGCGGAGCACCCCGCCGAGGACCGCCCCTATGGGCGCCCACGCCACCGCCCAGGTGAGCCCCATGCCGAGGGCGGCGCGGATCCGACGTAGCAGGCCGTTCACGTGTGCGTCCTCCCGAGAGGGTCCGTCAGGTGTGTCCGTCCAGGTCATACGGCTGTCGCGGTCTGAGGGTCCACGCGGGCGAACGTGCCCGGCGGCGCCGCTCCACGGCTTGACACCGGACGACCGTCGCCCATGATCCGCCTGGGGGCTGGCACGCGCGGTCCGCGGACAGGGGGAGAATGAGGCCCAGGGCAGTGATGACGGCGGCCGTGCTCCTGTCCACGTGGCAGGGCCCGCTCCTCGGCCAGGAGGTCCTCGGAGAGAGATCGCCGCCCGCGACGCGCCCGGTGTGCTTCAAGGCGCGGGCGCTCCCTTCCTGCCGGGCGTTCCTCCTCACGGAGTTCTCACTGAGCACCTCGGAGTTCGGGGATCAGAACAGGTCGGAGGATCACCTGCGGTGGGACCTGGGCGCCATGGTCAACGTGACCCGGAAGGACGCCGTCGGCCTCTCCCTCGGCTTCGGGGAAGCGGAGTCCGGCCGCTGGGGTGCCGCGCTCCGCTATCGGCGCTGGATCCTGGAGAACGCCGCCGTGGAGATCGCGCCGGGATTCGTCTCGAGGGGAGGGGGAGCGTACCCGCGGGAAACCCGGGTGACCGGAGACGTGTCCCTGGTGCTCGGGGGATGGGTGGCGCTCTTCGGCTACGTCGAGGAGACGGGGGATGGCCCGAGGATCGGCACCGGGGCCCGGTTCGGGGCGTGGCCCGGGGCCATCCTGGGGCTGCTCTCGTATGCCTTCATCGGGATCGTCCCGACTACCTGATGAGGGCGTGACGAACGGAAAGGAGGACGAACCATGACCATGCCCAGCGAGATCGACGAGTACGTCCAGCACCTCGAGCGGTACAGGGCGACCACGCTCCAGGTGTTCGATCTGGTCTCCGCCGATGAGCTCTCGTGGCGGCCCAGCCCGGACCAGTACAGCCTGGGCCAGCAGCTCCTCCACATCGGGCAGGCGGAGGACCGGGTGGCCCACGGCGTCTTCGAGGGGGATTGGGACCTCGAGCGGGTGCGGTTCCCCAAGCCCCTTCCCGGTCCCGACGCCATGAAGGCGTTCCTCCGGGACGTGCGCGCCTGTCTTCTTCGGCACGTGTCGGCGTTGTCGCCGGAGGACCTGGGACGGACCGTGGGCGTCCCGGGCTCGGGGACGTCGTACACCGTCCGCTCCTGGCTCTGGTTCACCCTCGAGCACGAACTGCACCACCGCGGCCAGATCTGGGCCTACCTCCGGGCCATGGGCAAGACGCCACCCTTCTACGCCGCCGCCCTCCCCCTGGGCGAGCGGCCGGACATCGAGGCCCGGGAGGATCTGGGTGGCTTCGCGTGACCCCGTGACGCCCAGGCTCCTCCTCCTCGGCCTGCTGGTGCTCGCCACCGGGTGTGGCATCCTGGAGGGCAGGGACTGCACGACGGAGCCCGTGCCGGGCATCGTCGTCACCATCGTGGACGCGGGCACCGGCCTTCCCCTGGCCCAGGGCGCGGAAGGCGTGGTGCGGGAGGGGGAGTTCCAGGACTCGCTCCGGGCATACTCGTTCAACGGGGCTTCCGAGATGGTGTCGAGGGCCTCGGCGTGGGAGCGGCGGGGTACGTACGCGGTCGTCGTGGGCCACCCGGGGTACGACCTGTGGGTCCGGGACCGCGTCCGGGTGGACGACGGCGAGTGCCACGTGCGCAAGGTCGAGCTGACCGCGGAGCTGGTGAGAGCTCCGGAGAGATAGGCTCCGGCGCTCCCGAGACCCACGCGAGGTGTGGCCTCGGTGAACGTTGGGGTCGAGTGCTACGGCGAGGAGACGCTCGCGTGCGAGGCCACCCCCGGCCCCTTCGACCGACGTCGTCCCGGCGGCCTACCGGAATCCGAAGGCCAGCGGGAAGACCACCACCACGATCCAGGCCCACACGGCGTACACGGGGATGTAGGCCGTCTGCCAGCGCTCGAGCTGGGCGAAGGGCCCCCGTCCGCGCAGGAACCGGGCGTACAGCACCGCCGACCAGCCCAGGTTCACCACGAGGATGACGTTCTCGCCCAGCGCGGCCACGCGGTTGGGGCTGAAGCCGAACTCGGTGATGCGCGCCAGGATGGCCCACAGGGCCATGGCGTCCACCAGGAGGGCGCAGACCACCAGCACGAACTGGAGGACATCGAAGAAGCCCGGCTCCTTCTGGGGATCCCGCGCCGAGATGGCGTACAGGAGCAGGCCCACCACCACCACCAGGATCAGGTCGAAACCGATGAGGACCTCGCGCTCCACCTCGATGCCGCTCCCGGTGACGAGCATGGTGCCCAGGAACGCAAGGAGCAGGAGGGTGAAGAGGGGGGTGAAGAGGAGGGTGAGGACCGGCGCCATGTTCTCGATGACGCTCTGCTTCGCCTCCACCAGCCACCCCGCGACGACGATGGCCCCCATGACGCCGCAGGGGAGGATCCAGTTGTTCAGAGCCGATTCGGCGTCCATGCCGATGGCGCTGAAGACGAACACGGTGGAGCCCATGAGGACGCCGCCCCCCATGGCGATGAGGGCGAGGTAGATGAACCACTCCCCGGAGAACCGCACGTAGTTCATGCGCTGGTCATGGCTCCGCCACGCGCCGCCCGCGTACCCCACGCCCACGGCGAGCCAGAGCGCCATGGGGAGGTGCAGCGCCGCCAGCACCTCCGTATACCCACCCCGCGCGAAGGGGATGAGGTTCACCGCCAGCGCGCCCACGATGAACGGGGCCGCCAGCCACGCCTTGCCGCCCGCCTCCATCCCGCGCTTCCACGCGAAGAAGGCGGCGAGGAAGGGGAGGACGAAGAGGCTGAAGTTCCGGGTGTAGAAGGACTGGGCCGCCGGCCCGCCGTCCTCCAGGGGCATCCCGAGGAACGCGGGCACCTTGATGGCCGCGGCGGCCCCCACCGCCAGGGCCAGCGCCACCAGAGCCTCGCGGCCCCAGCCCGCCCCACCCTCGGCGTCGTCCGTCACCACGAGCCTCTTCCACAGGCGCTCCGAGTGCTCCCGGGCGAACTCCCGGGACAGCGCGTCGAGCTCGCCCAGGCGTTTCACGCCGATGAGGAAGGCCTCCTCCTCGTCGAGTCCGGCCTGCTGCAGCTCAGCCACCCGACTCCGGAGGTGATCCTCCAGCTCGTCCATGTCCATGGCGCCGATGGCCTGCCGTCGGCGCACGTACGACCGCCATTCGCTGATCCGTTCCTCGAGCACCTGCGGGCCTCCTGTGAGCGCCATCAGACTCCCTCCGGCGCGAGTTGGAACCACTGATACGGGGTCGCCTTGAGCGTTTCGTTCACGACCTGCCACTGCCGGCGCTGGTTCGCCAGCTCGTCCGAGCCCGCGTCGGTGATCCGGTAGTACTTCCGCCGCCGGCCCGACTCGGAACGGCCCCACGAGGCCTTCACCAGGCCGTTGCGCTCCAGGCGATGGAGGACGGGGTACAGCATGCCGTCCGTCCACTGGAGCTCCCCGCCCGAGAGTTCGTCCACGCGCTTGATGATGGCGTAGCCGTAGCTCTCACCCTCGCTGAGGATGGACAGCACCAGGGGCGTGGCCGAGGCGGCGACCAGGTCCTTTCCTATGTCCATGCCGGGTGGCTGCGGGGGCTCGCGGTCCGGAACGAGATATACATAGAGCTAGTATACATGGCAGTGCTATGTATGGCAAGAAGGAACCGGGACTCCATCTCCGTCCCGCCCGTGCTCATGGCCTTGCCGTTCCCGGCTCCGGGGAGGCATCGTGGGTCGGTGGCGTGAGGACGGTGCTGGCGGAGGGTGGACCGCGGAGCCAGGGAGGCGGTGTGGCCAACATGACGGCGAGGGGGCGGATCTCGACGGCGCTGGCGGGGGTCGTCCTGCTGACCCTGGGCGCTTCGCCCTCGTCGGCGCAGAGCTCCGACGAGGGAGCCCCGTTCCTGCTGCTCCCCGTCGGTGCCGGCGCGTCGGCCATGGGGCGGGCGGCTTCCGCAATGCCCGGCGAGGAGTCCTCCTTCTGGAACCCGTCGGGGCTGGCCTGGCTACCCCGGTCGCGGCTGCTCTTCATCCGTGGCGACGTCGCCGCTGGCCGATCGACGGCCGTCTCGGCGCTCTTCGCACGCCCGGGGCTCGGCACCCTCGGTGTCTCCTACGTCCTCTGGGACGAGGGCGACCAGGAGTACACGGACGCCTTCCGGAACCTCCTGGGGCGGGTGTCGTTCCGGGACCACCTGGTGGTGATCTCCGCCGCGGCGCCGCTGGCTTCCGGACTCGCCGTGGGGACGAGCTTCAAGGTGGTGAGGTCCGGACACTCGTGCCGGGGGAGCTGCGGTGACGTGGGAGCCTCGTCGACGGGCTACGCGGTGGACCTGGGCCTCCAGTGGCTACCCCTTGCCGATGTGCCCCTCCGCATTGGCGCGATGGTCGCCCACCTGGGCCCCCGGTTCCAGCTCGAGAACGCCTCCCAATCGGACCCGCTCCCCACCCGGGTACGGGCCAGCGTGGCGTACGACGTCCTCCATGCGCTGCGGCGCTCCGACCTGAAGGGCTGGCTCGCCGTGGAAGTGGAGGACCGTCCGGGGTACCGAGGGGGCACCCAGCTCTACGTGGGGTCCGAACTCGCCGCCGGGAACGAGCAGGCCTTCTTCGTGCGCGTGGGGTATGCCGGCGACGGCGCCCTGCCCCGGGGCGCGCGCGTGGGCGTCGGGCTGCGCCTGGACCGCTACCACCTCTCGGTGGCCAAGTCCCTCTCCGCGTCGTCCCTCGACGTCTCGGAGCCCCTCTTCGTGTCCATGTCGGTGGGTTGGTAGCGACTTGCCCCCAGCGGCCCGCCGTGGGCATGATGGTCACGACCACGGGGAGCCCCGCCCCGCGGGTTGGGGGTTCGGGAGTGGAGGGGCTGCCCCGCGGATGTCGCACCGACCGTCCGGAAGTCCATGGAAGTCCCCCGAGAAGCCCAACCCAGCGGAGATGGGGAAGCCGCCGCGCGCCTGGACGTGCGAGCGGGCGTCCCGGCCGATGCGGGAGAGATCGAGGCCGTGCACTGGGCCGGCCTCGAGGCCGCCTATGTGGGGCGCGTGAGGGGGTGGCCCGAGGTGCCCCGGGACGTCCCGGCCCGCACGGCGAGGTGGCGGAGCTGGCTCGCCGACCCCGAGATCGATGTGGTCGTCGGGAGGGTCGGAGGCGTCGTCGTGGGCTTCTGTGCCCTCCGCCCCTGCCCGGACCCGGACCTGGACGGGAACGTCGGGGAGATCGCCACGCTGTACGTCCACCCCGACCACTGGAGCCACGGCTACGGAACCGATCTCTGCCTGGCATCCGTGGGAAGGGGGGTGGAGCGTGGGTTCGACGCCATCGTCCTCTGGGTGGTGGACGTCAACGAGCGGGCTCGGCGCTTCTATCGCTACCTGGGCTTCGCGCCCGACGGGGCGCGAAAGCTCACCGAGCACTCCGCCGAGCCCCTCGCCGCCCGGAGGTACCGCATGCAGCTGGGCGGCGGGGCCGCGCGCGCGCCCGCGCCGTGACGTCGGGGCTCGCCTCGACGCGGCGCGGGGGAGCTCGGATGGGCGTCGGCCGACTCTGGCCCCACAGGATCCCTCCACCCATGTTGGCCCGCCAGGATGAAACGAGGTTCGCCGGGCGGTGCCGTCGGAGCATCGGTTGGGGCTTCGACGGACGAGGAGCGCCGGACATGGATGGTGCAGGATGAAGGTCTGTATCGTGGGGGCGTCGGGAAAGCTGGGGCGGTACATGGTCCGCCACGCCCTGGACCGGGGCTACGAGGTCGTGGGCGTGTGCCGGGCGCAGAGCGTGGAGAAGCTGGACGAGTTCAAGGGACGCATCGCCGTGGTGCCCGGCGCCACCGACGACCGCGAGGTCATCGGAAAGGCGGTGGAAGGGTGCGACGGCGTGCTCACGGTGCTGGTTCCCTGGGGGGTGCAGCAGTACGCCACGGGGACGGCGCAGGCGGTGCTGGACCTGGCGCCGCGGGGGGCCAGGCTCGTGTTCTCCTGCGGGTGGCACATCACCCGCGACGGCAAGGACGTGTACTCCCGCCGCCTCCGCTGGTTCGTGCGGATCTTCGGATGGGTGGCGCGCCTGACCCGCCTCGCCGACCTGGACGACCAGGTGGAGGCGTGCGACCGGGTCTTCGCCAGCGACACGCGCTGGACGGTGGTGCGGGGCAGCGACCTCGAGGAGGGCGAGAGCGAGGGGCTGCCGGTCTGGAGCCGCCACGTGGGAGACCCCATCCTGGCGAGCAACCGCACCCAGCGCGTGGACTTCGCCCTCTTCATGGTGGAGGCGTTGACCGACGACGCGCTGGTTCGGGAGGCGCCGGCCATCGTGAGCCGGCTCACGCCCTCGGCGCTGGCCCATGCCGGTGCCGCCGGAGCCTGAGCGGCGGCGGTCCCGGTGTCTCCTCCGGCCTCCCGTCCCGATCCCCTGCTCCCGGGCGCCGTGCGGAGGCTCGACCCCCGGGACGCCCACCGGGTGGTGGACGTGCTGTGCGACGCCTTCCGGGCGTACCCGGTGATGCGGTTCGTCCTGGGTACCGGAGACCCGGACGGAGGGCACAGGCTCCACCGCCTCGTCACGCTCTTCGTCTCCGCCCGCGCCCTGCGTGGCGAGCCGCTCCTGGGCGTGGAGGAGGAGGGGGGCCTGGTCGCCGCGGCCACCCTGTCCCGGCCGGGGCTGTCGGAGACGCCCGCGGAGTGGCTGGCGCTCCGCGAGGTGGTGTGGGCCGAGCTCGGCGCCGACGCGCGGGCGCGCTACGACGCATGCGTCCAGGTCTGGCAGTCCCTCCACTTCCCGGAGCCCCACCTCCACGTGAACATGATCGGCGTGGCGCCGGCCCGTCGGGGGCGGGGGCTGGCCCGGGTCCTCCTGGAGCACGCCCACGGGATCTCCCGGGGCACCCCCGGGTCCACGGGGGTCTCCCTCACCACCGAGGACGAGAGGAACGTGGCGTTCTACCGGCACATGGGCTACGAGGTGGTGGGCCACGGACGCGTCGCGCCGGAGCTGGAGACGTGGGGCCTGTTCCACCGACATGCCACGTCCGACGGAGGAGAAGCCTGACCATGCGCAGACACGCGGCGGTGCCCTTCAACCTCCGGCGGAGCAAGGACGTCTTCTCGGCCACCACCATCACGTCCACCACCGAGGTGGTCCACGGGCTCGTGACCCTCGACGGCGACCGTCTCGTGCTCCAGTGGCGCCTTTCCCGCCAGACCGAGCACATGGGCGGCGCCTCCTACAGCACGGAGGAGGAGGTGGAGGCGGTCCGGGAGATCGTCCTCCCGCTGGGGGCGATGTCGGGCGCGGCCGTGCGGCGGCGCTGGTGGGAGCCGTGGAGCCCCAAGCTGGTGCTCCGCGCCGCGGACCTCCGGGCCTTCGAGGCGGTGGCGGGGGAGGGGGGGCTCAAGCTGGAGCACCCGGCGGAGATCGTGCTGCGCCTGCGGCGGGACGACGTCCTGGCGGCGGAGGAGTTCGCCGCCGAGCTGGCGCTGGCGCTGGCGGAGCGGGCCCTGGAGGGGAGCCCACCCGAGGGGCCGCGGCTGGAGGCGCGTGGACCCTCGGGACCCGCCCTCCCCGGCCCGGACGAGGATCGAGGTCCGGGGCGGGCATGACCCCGGTGAAGGGATTGGCCGGTTTCCCTTGGTGGAAGAGGTCAGCGGGAGCAACGGAAGACGGGGAGGGCGACATGCAGGTCACGGACGCGCAGCGGGACGTCCGCGTCACGTTCCGGGGGGGGTTCATGGGGCAGCTCGTCTCGGGGCTCCTCTGGCTCGCCTCCGCGGCCCTGGCCACCTGGGGGACGCCCAGGCAGGCCATCACCCTCCTCGTGGTGGGCGGCTTCTTCATCTTCCCCGTCACCGTGGCCGGGTTGAAGCTCCTGGGCCACCGGGGCGCGCTCCCCGCCGGGCACCCCTTCAACGCCCTCGCCGTCCAGGTGGCGCTCACGCTCCCCCTCTCTCTGCCCGTGGTGGGGGCGGCGGCGCTGTATCGGCTGGAGTGGTTCTACCCGGCGTTCATGGTGGTGCTGGGAGCCCATTACTTCCCCTTCGTGTTCCTCTACGGGATGCGCATGTTCGCGCCCCTGTGCTTCGCGCTGGTGGGGCTGGGCGTGGGGCTGGCGCTGTACGGGCCCGGCACGTTCGCCCTGGGTGCGTGGATCACCGCGGCGCTGCTGCTGGCGTTCTCGGTGTTGGGGCGGGCCCTCGTGGCGAAGGAGCTGCCGGCCGGCTGACGCGGCCGGCCCCACGCGGGTCAGCCTGCCAGCACCACGCGGTTCCGGCCTTCGTCCTTGGCGCGGTAGAGCGCCTTGTCCGACGCGTGGAGGAGGGCCTCGGCGCTGAGGCCGCTCTCGTCGGCGGTGGCCACGCCCAGCGACGCGGTCACGCCGAACCCGCCCCCCGAGGGGCCGGTGTACGCCTGGGCCTGGATGCGCTCCCGGACACGCTCCGCCACGATGCGCGCCCCGGCGGCGTCGGTCTCGGGAAGGAGGAGCGCCAGCTCCTCTCCCCCCCACCGCGCGGGGATGTCCACGTCGCGGCACACCGAGCGCAGGGCGCGGGCGGCGCCGCGGAGCACCTCGTCCCCGGCGGCATGGCCGTGGGTGTCGTTCACCTTCTTGAAGTGGTCGAGGTCCAGGAGCACGACGGAAAGGGGGCGATGGTACCGCTGGGCGCGCTCCACCTCGGCCTCCAGGCGCTCCATGAAGTGGCGCCGGTTGGCCAGCCCGGTGAGGGAGTCGGTGAGAGCGAGCCGCTCCAGCTCGGCGTTGGCCCGACGCAGCTCGCGCTTGAGATGCTCGCTGGCGGTGACGTCGCGCAGCAGCAGGACCATGCGCCGCGACCCGTCGTCGTCCAGGGGCGTGAGCGTCACCTCGTAGATGCGCCGGCCCTCGCCGTCCTCCGGGAGGACGACCTGGGAGGGGGGCGTCCCCGGAGGCTGGGGCCCGCGGGCCCAGAGGGTGCCCAGCGTGAGGGGCACGTCGCCGTAGGGACGGAGCCCCAGTTCGTCTCGGGCCGTGCGGTTTACGTCCACGAGCTGGCCCCGGCCGTCCATGACCACCAGGGGATCCCGGAGCTCGCGGAGCACCACCTCCCGGTCGACGGGGCCCAGGTTGAGGATCTGGGGGCGCATGAGCCCCCAGGCCAGGAACGAGCCGCTCAGCGCGAAGCCGGTGGAGGAGAGGTCCATCCACTCGGCCCCAGGTGCCAGGAGCAGGGGCACGAAGGGGGGCACGAGCGCCACGAGCCCGGCGGTTCCGGCCAGGGGCGTACGGAGCCGGATCCCGTGGATGCGCACGACGTGGCGTGACACCGTCCAGGTGGCAGCCAGCACCGCCGTGCTGCGGACCGCGACGAAGATCCAGTGGGCGGGGCCGTGGGACACCTGGAGGCCCGCCACCCCCCCCACCGGGACCAGGTGCGCCTCCCGGACGAGCAGCGGCCAGGTCCCCGGCCCCAGGGACGCGAGGGCCACCGCCAGGCAGGCGCCGTAGAGGGCGACCAAGGGCCAGGCCAGGAGGTCCCTCGGCCGTCGGGGGAACGCCACGGCGAACCAGGCCCACGCGGCGGTGGCCGCCGCCGCAGGGAGGTACTCCACTCGGGTGGCCAGCAGCTTCACGCCCAGGTCCGCGCTCACGACCGACCCCAGGTCCAGGATCGCCCACGCCCCGGCGGCCGCCGAGACCGTGAGGAGCGCCGGCGTTCCGCCCTCGCGCCGGCGGGGCCACAGGAAGGTGGCGTCGCGCACGGCGAGGAGGACGGCCAGGATGGGCGGAAGCGCCCACAGCGTGAGCTGGAGGGTCCAGGTCATCCTGAAGGATACAACCTCAGGTGCCGTCGACCTCCACGCTGGCGCTGAGGATGCGCGTCAGCTCGGGGAAGCTGACGTCGAGGTAGGCGTTACCCTGGGCCTGCACCTGGGCCTGGTACGGCCCCTCGCCCCGGGGTGGCCCGTCGCCGTACCCGGCGTGGAACCGGTCCACCACGTCCATCCCCTCCACAACCTCTCCCAGGGGGGCGAAGCCGCGCTCGTCCAGCGGGCTGTTGTCCCGGTAGCTGATGAAGAGCTCGGTGGTGCGGGAGTTGGGCCCGCCCTTGGCGAAGGCCACGCGGCCCCGCGTGTTGGACTGGGTCACCGGGTCGTCGACGATGATGGCGTTGCGCCACGCCATGTTCACCCTGGGGTCGCCGTTCATGCCGAACTGGGCCATGAAGCCGTCCAGCACGCGGTAGACCCGCGTGTCGTCGTAGAAGCCGTTCTTCACCAGGTTGTAGAAGCGGTCCGCGCCCAGGGGCGCCCATGCCCGGTGGACCTGGATGACCACCACCCCCTCCGACGTCTCCATGCGCACCCGGAAGGACGCCGGTGCGGTCTCGGTGAGGCGCTTGGGGGTGTAGAGGGGGTTCAGCGCCTGCCGCGGCGCCTGGGCGGGGGGCTCGTCGCCTCCGCACCCCGCGACCCCGAGGAAAAGGGCCGGCACGAGGGCGTGGACGGGTCGGCTCGGGGTCATGGGTCGGGCGAGGCTGGGCTGGGAGGGCCTGCGTCGTCCGAACGTGGCGGGCCCCCGTCGCCGGGTCAAGCGAAGGGGAAGCGGCGGGACCACCCCAGGGTGAACGCCACGTCGGGCGCGGCCGACGTGACCCCCACGGAGAAGGCCAGGTCGAGCTGCGTGGCCGCGCCGGCGAGCCAGGCCAGGCCACCGTTGAGCGTGCCCACGTGCCCCCCCAGCGGGTCGCCGGCGAGCTGCTCGAAGGCCACCTCGGTGAAGGCCCGGAGGCTGGGCGTCAGCTCCTTGCCCACCACCGCGCCCAGGATGCCGGCGACGTGGCGCCCGCCGCCGGCGGCCACCGACGCCACCCCCGGCATCACGCCCAGCGCGAATCCCCGGGGCAGCGTCCATTCGGCCACGGCGCGGAGGGAAGTGCCGACGCCTTCCGCGCGGAGGCCGTCGGAGCCGGACGGGAGGTCGGCGTGGACGAGGAGCGCCGCCGAGGGACGCGCCCCCGCCTGGTCGACGACGTGCCACTTGGCCCCAACCGAGACGTCGGCCAGCCCGCTCTCCCCGGCCAGGGCGGCGGACGACGCGTCCCGCACCCACAGCTCGCTCTCCAGGCGTAGCTCGACGTGGGTCGACACGCCGAGGCGGAGGAGCGTGGGGATGGACCAGGCCGCCGTCCGGGAGGGGTGGGAGCCCGCGGCGTCGAAGGCGACGCTGGCCTCCACCTGGAGGGCGCCCCGGCCGACCGTGGCGCTGGACTCGACGAAGTCGGGGCGGTCGGTGGCGATCTGGGCCGCGCCGTGGACGGGTGCCGCGAGGGCAGCCAGGACCGCGGGGACGCGCAGGGGGCGCGAGAGGCGGAGGGAGGGCATGGAGGGTCTCCGGAATAGATTTAGGAGTGCCTAAAATTCTAGGCCCATCGACCTTCGCGGTCAAGCGCCCCGGGGGGGCCTGGGCCGGTTGCGGCGGCCCACCGGAACGGGCACTCTCCAGCGACGAACCCGACCCACCCCGAGCTCCCAGGAGGGACGCTCCGTGATCGATCTGCGCAGTGACACCGTGACCCGCCCCACCGAGGCCATGCGCGCGGCCATGGCCGCGGCGCCCGTGGGGGACGACGTGTACGGGGAAGACCCGACGGTGAAGGAGCTGGAGGCCCGCACCGCAGCCCTCTTGGGTAAGGAGGACGCGGTGTACGTGCCCACCGGCACCATGTCCAACCAGGTCGCCCTGCGCACCCACACGGTGCCGGGGGACATGGCCATCATGGATGCGGCCTCCCACATGATCATCAACGAGGGGGGCGGCGCCGCGGCTCTTTCGGGGGTTACGGTGTGGCGGGTCCACGGCAGGGGAGGCGTGTTCGGCGCCGCGGACGTTGAGGCGGCGCTCCCGGTGCCCCACGCCTTCAACCCACCCCACCACGCGCCGGTGGCGCGGGTGGTGTGCGTGGAGAACACCCACAACGCGGGGGGTGGCGTGGTGTGGCCCATGGCCGCGCTGGAGGAGGTGGCGGAGGCGGCGCGCCGCGGCGGGCTGGCCCTGCACATGGACGGCGCGCGCATCTGGCACGCCGCGCTGGCGCTGGGCGTGAGCGAGGCCGCCATCGCCGAGCCCTTCGACTCGGTGAGCGTGTGCTTCAGCAAGGGACTGGGCGCTCCGGTGGGGTCGGCGCTGGTGGGGAGCCGGGACTTCGTGGCCCGGGCCCGGCGCTTCAAGCAGCAGTACGGCGGCGGCTTCCGACAGGCGGGGATCCTCGCCGCCGGAGCCCTGTACGCGCTGGAGCACCACCGGGCGCGCCTGGCGGAGGACGCCGCCCACGCCCGCCTCTTCGCCGAGGCCGTCTCCGGGCTGGAGGGGATCTCGGTGGACCTGGCGCTGGTGCAGACGAACATCGTGCGCTTCGACGTGACGAGGATGAGCGCCGGCGCCTTCGTCGACGCGTGCCACGCCCGGGGGGTGCACATGCTCCCGGGAGGGCACCACGGCGTGCGCGCGGTCATGCACCTGGGCGTCTCGCGGAGCGAGGTGGAGGCGGCCGCGGCCATCGTGGCCGACGTGATCCGAGGGGGTGGGACATGACGCTGGAACGGAGGGTGGCGAGGCTCGAGCGCCGGAGCCGAGTGCTCACGGTGGCGCTCCTGCTGGTGTTGGGTGGCGCCGTGGCGTGGCGTCCCCAGACGCAGGACGTGGTCCGGGCGCACCGGGTGGAGGTGGTGGACGCGCAGGGCCGCGTGCGCGCGGTCCTGGACGCGAGGGAGGAAGGCCCGTCCCTGCGGCTGATGGACGCCTCCGGCGTGGCGCGTGCTTCGCTGGCCGACGACGCGGAGGGCACGGCGCTCTACCTGCGGGACGGCGAGGGCACCACCCGCGTGGGCGTGGCCCAGTTCGCCCACGGCGGCGGCGGTTTCGCCCTCCACGGGCCCGAAGCGAGGGGTGCGGCGGTCCTCTACCTGAAGGGCGAGGGTAGCCTGACGTTCTACGGCGCCGAGGGGGGCGTGGCCGCCCGGTTCCCTCCGGGAGGGTGAGCGGCGTGCCCCCCGCGGTGGTCGTGCACTCCGACGCCGCGTCGTTCCTCGCCCGGGCGCGCGCTTGGCTCATGGAGCGGGAGGATGAGCACAACCTGGTGCTCGGCCTGGCGACTACGCTGTCGAACACCCCGCCGCCGGCCGGGCCCGAGGGCTACTTCTTCGCCACCGTCGAGGAGGAGGGCGCGGTGTCGGGGGCCGCGTTCCGCACGCCGCCCAACAAGGTGGGGGTGACGCGCATGCCCCTCGCCGCCGGCGAGGGCGTCGCCCGGGCGCTGGCCGAGCGCTACGATCGCGTGCCCGCGGTCTTCGGCCACGCCGACGTGGCGGAAGCGGTGGCAGCCGCTTGGGTGCGCCTGAAGGGGGGCACGGCGCGCACGGGGCTGCCCCAGCGGATCTACCGCCTGGACCGCGTGACCTTCCCGGAGGGGGTGGCGGGGACGATGCGCGCCGCGACCGAGGCCGACCTGCCAACGGTCCACCTCTGGGGGGAGGGCTTCGCCGAGGACGCCGGGCGCGCCTTCGCCACCGCGCCCGAGACCCGGGCCCGGTGGGTGGCGGTTGGGAGCCTCTTCCTCTGGGAGGACGGGGGAGAGCCCGTCTCCATGGCATTGGCCACGGGGCGCACGGAGAACGGTGTGCGCATCGGCTACGTGTACACGCCGCCGGAGCGGAGGGGGCGGGGGTACGCGTCGGCGCTCACGGCGGCACTGAGCCAACGGGAGCTGGACCGGGGAGCGCGCTTCTGCGTCCTCTACACCGACCTCGGCAACCCCGTGTCCAACCGCATCTACCAGCGCCTGGGGTACCGCCCCCTCCACGACCTGCTGGACGTGGACATCGAGGCCGTCAGGTGACGTCGCGCGCGCTCCGTGGGATCCAGCGGGGCACGCGGGTCCGGTAGGCGTCCCAAGCGGCCCCGAAACGCTGGGCCAGCTCCCGCTCCTCCAGCAGGACGACGGCGTGGAGGGCGGGGAGGGTGAGTACGGCGGTCACCCACGCGCCGGTGTGGTTGGCGAACGCCGCGAACCCGGCCACCGCGGCGTGGAGGTCAACGCCCTTGTCCCGGGGCGGCCGGTGCGTGACGATGATGCGTTCGGTCCCGTGCTCCCCGGAGGCTCCATGCGTGCCACCCCCCTCCTCGTCGCTCTCCTCGTCGTCGCTCCCCTCGCCCGCCCCCTGGCGGCCCAGGACGCCGGGCGGCGCCCCATGACCACCGACGACGGCCTGGACATGGTGGGCGTGGGCGCCGCCGTCATGTCTCCCGACGGGAGCTGGGTCCTGTTCTCCAAGTCGGAGCTGAACTGGAAGGAGAACAAGCGGGAGACCACCTGGTGGCGCGTGGACGCCGGCGGCGGCGAGGCCTACCGGTACATCGGCGAGGACGGCGGGAGCGACTTCGCCTTCTCCTCCGACGGCACCCGCCTGGCCTTCGCCCGGACCGTGGACGGCAAGAGCCAGATCTTCACCCTGCGGACGGGGGGCGGCGAGGCGCAGAAGCTCACCGACCACAAGACGGCGGTCTCCAGCTTCCAGTGGGTGGAGGGCGGAGCCGCCCTGGTCTTCCAGGCCGACGAGGCCCGGGGCGACGACGAGGAGAAGCGCCGCAAGGACGGCGAGGACCACATCGTGGTGGACGAGGGACCCAACGGTCAGGACGCCGCCGTGTGGAGCAACCTCTGGTGGGTGGACGTGGCCACGGGCGAGGAGAAGCGCCTCACGGAGAAGGAGCACCGCGTAGGGTCGTACGCCGTGTCTCCCGACGGCTCGAAGGTGGCCTTCGCGGCGCGCTTCGAGAACCGGCGCAACCAGCAGAACCTCTCGGAGGTCTTCCTCCTGGACGTGGCCTCGGGGGAGATCCGGCGGCTCACGGAGAACGAGGCGCCGGAGGGCCGGCTCGAGTGGGCCCCCGACGGTCGGCGGCTGGCCTACGAGGCGCCCAGCGACGGCGCGTGGGAGCTGGCGCTGGACAAGATCTGGGTCCTGGACACCCAGACCGGCGAGCGTCGCATGGTCTCGGGGGCATTCCAGGGGAACGTGTCCGGCTACGTGTGGACGCCGGACGGGAGCGCTCTCCTCTTCGGCGGGCTCCACGGCACCGACACCAACCTCTACCGCCTGGACGTGGCCACCGGCGGCCTCACGCAGGTGACCCGAGGCACCGGCGCCCTCTCTCCGGCCTCCTTCTCCCGGGACCGGACGCGCATGGCCTACACCTTCCAGGACATGGACACGCCCCCGGACCTCTGGGCGGGCCCCACCGACGGCTCGGAGGGGACGCGCCTCACCGACGCGAACCCGTGGGTGGAGAAGGAGATCGCCCTGGCCCGGAGCGAGGTGGTGCGGTGGCGGAGCGCCGACGGCACCGAGATCGAGGGCATCCTCCTCACCCCTGACGACGACCGCCAGGGGCCTCGCCCCCTCCTCCTCCACATCCACGGGGGGCCGGCGGGCGTCTTCTCCAACCGCTTCTCCAGCAGCTACCACGTCTGGGCCGGGCTCGGCTACGCCCAGCTCCTCCCCAACGTGCGGGGGAGTTCGGGCTACACCGACGAGCTGCTCCGGGGCAACATGCGCGACATCGGCGGCGGCGACTTCCAGGACCTCATGACCGGCGTGGACATGGCCGTGACGCGGGGCGTCGCCCACGCCGACTCGCTGGCGGTGCGGGGGTGGAGCTACGGCGGGATCCTGGGGGGGTGGACCGTCACCCAGACCGACCGCTTCAAGGCGGCGTCCCTGGGCGCCATGGTCTCCGACTGGACCTCGGAGTACGGGCCCGGCTTCAACCACGACGTGCGCCTCTGGTACATCGGGGGGACGCCCTGGGAGAACCCGGACGACTACCGGCGGAAGTCGGCGCTGACGCACGTGGCCAACGTCACCACGCCGACGCTGCTGCTCCACGGGATCAACGACCGCACCGACACCGAGGCCCAGAGCATGATGTTCTTCCAGGCCCTCAAGGACCAGGGGAAGACGACGCGCTACATCCGCTTCCCCCGGGAGCCCCACGGCTTCCGGGAGCCGCGCCACCAGCGCACCCGCGACGTGGAGGAGATCCGGTGGATCCAGCAGTACCTGAGGGGCCTGGAGTGGACGCCCTGGGAGCGGCCGTCGGAGGAGAAGAAGGAGGAGGCCAAGGTCGTATCCTGAACGGGCGGCGGCGGAGGCCACCGGGCGCTCCCGCCGAGCCCGTCCCGAGTACCGGAGGCGAGCCGTGATCTTCGTACCCGTGGTCCCCCACACCCCCGTGCCGCCCCCCTCCCCCCGGGTGCGCGAGCTCAGCGACCTCCTGGGCCGCGTCATCGAGGAGTACGAGAAGCACCACCCGTCGGTCACCGGCTCCGAGGTGCGCCAGGCCCTGCAGCTAGCCTCGGGGCGGTCGAAGGCCACCCAGGCCATCGCCGCCCGTCTGGCGGTGGCGGGCGTCGGCGTCGCGCTGGCGCTGGGGGGCGTCGTCGCGTTCCTGGCGGCGGGGGGTGGCGGAGACGTCGACCCGGCGGCGATCCCCATGGTGGCGGTGGCGGTGGGCATCTTCTCGATCCTGACCGTGGCCATCGTCGTGAAGCGCCTCTCGGGGCGCTGACGCCGCCGTCTCCGTCCCTCACGGGAACCGCCCCCCCTGCCGGGGGGTTGGGTGAGCGAACGTTCACCGTCGGAGGGGAGAGGCCCGTGGGCGACGAAGGACAGGTGGAGCTGGCGACGCTGGGGGGAGGCTGCTTCTGGTGCCTGGAGGCGGTCTACGAGCGGGTGCGGGGCGTGACGAGCGTGCGCTCGGGGTACGCCGGTGGCGACGTGGCCCGGCCCAGCTACCAGGCGGTGTGCTCGGGCACCACGGGTCACGCCGAGGTGGTCCAGGTGGCCTTCGACCCGGGCGAGATCGCGTACCGGGAGATCCTGGAGATCTTCTTCGCCATCCACGACCCGACGACGCTGAACCGGCAGGGCAACGACGTGGGAACGCAGTACCGCTCCGTCGTCTTCCACCACTCGGAGGAGCAGCGGCGCACGGCGCTGGACACCATCGCCGCGCTGGACGGGGAAGGCGTGTGGGACGCGCCCATCGTCACCCAGGTGGCGCCCCTGGACACGTTCTGGGAGGCCGAGGAGCACCACCAGGAGTACTTCCGGCGGAACCCGTACCAGCCGTACTGCCAGGTGGTGGTGGCCCCCAAGGTGGCCAAGTCCCGCCAGCGCTTCGCCCACCGGCTGCGGGGTTAGCCGCGGCTAGGCTTCGGAGGCGTCCCCGCTCTCGAGGGCGGACAGGAGGCCGTCGATCTCCCGGGCCCGCTCCCCAGCCTCCGCCAGCCCCACCAGCATGCCGCCCCCGGGCTCGATGAGCCCGAACAGGAGGCGGGCCTTCCCCAGGCTGCTGCGGGCGTCGGCGGCGCGGAGCTCCGCGTGGGCCTGGAGGCCGTCCAGGTAGAGGATCTCGGCCATGAGCCAGCAGCGGGCGGGCTCCACCTCGCCGGCGGGGGAGACCAGCATGTGGAGCGTCTCACCGGTGAAGCCCCGCAGGAGCTCCAGGTCGAAGCCCGATTGGCCCGCCAGGCCCGCCAACTCCTGGTGGATGGCCTCGGGATCGACCTTGCGCCCCAGGATGCGGTTGCGGAGCGCCACCAGCGTGGCGCCGAGCTGCTCGATGAGGCGGAGGATGTAGTCGCGTTGCGGCACGGGCGCTCCCGGGTGGGGTGCCCCAGGCTAGCCCCTCGTTCCTCCCGCGGCAAACCCCCGTGGCCCCGGCGCCTCCGGCGTGTAACATTCGACCCGTCCCCGATCCACCGGCGACCCCACCGCACCGAGACGAGGCCCCCGTGCGCATACCTTCCGCGACAGCCGCGGCGCTCTTCCTCCTCGCAGCCCTCGCCGTCTCCGGCGGCCTTTCGGCCCAGGCCCTGGCCCCCGGCCGGACGGGGCCCGTCCTCGACCGCTTCGGCCCCGTGTACGACATTCCCGATCCCGACTTCCCCACCCCCACGGGAGAGCTGAGGGCGGTTTGGGAGGTGGCCCTGGGGAGCGACCCTC
Organism: Gemmatimonadota bacterium; assembly: GCA_045863275.1. Classification (GTDB taxonomy): domain Bacteria; phylum Gemmatimonadota; class Gemmatimonadetes; order Longimicrobiales; family Gaopeijiaceae; genus SZUA-318. The sequence goes on along the minus strand of BTVB01000061.1, from coordinate 3,653 downwards.
CGGAGCAGCGGAACCCCCGTCTCGAGAGCGTGGCGCGCTTCGTGAACATGCACGCCCGGGCCGGCGTGCCGAGGGAGAACCTCAAGCTGGCGGTGGTCGTCCACGGGACGGCGGGGAAGGACCTCCTGGGCCACGAGGGGTACCGGTCCCGCTTCGGCGTGGACAACCCCAACTACGAGATGGTCCAGGAGCTGCTGGCGTTCGGGGTCCAGGTCATCCTCTGCGGGCAGACCCACATGGCCAGGGGCCTCCCCCGCGAGGAGGTGGCGGACGGGGTCCAGGTGGCGCTGTCGGCCATGACCGCCTTGGTCGCTCTGCAGGACGGGGGGTACCGGTTGATCCCGTTCTGACGGAGATTATAGAGACCACGGCGCACCGGAACTTACCGGGAGACCGCGGTTACCTTGTTCGAAGTCCCAGCGCATAAGCGCGTACCCATTGGAGGGTTGTACCATGCCGAAGCCCGATGCCGCTCTCGTCCTGAAGTGGCGAGAACTGGCCGACGAGGGCTACCTGTACGCCGAGATCGCCCGGATGTACCCGAAGTTCTCCGTGGACCAGGTCCGGCACTATTGCCTTGGTCACACCGGTCGTCGTATCGGCGGCCCCGTCCAGCGGGTGGATCGCTGGTACGGCTCGAACGTGTGGCTCCGCGGCTCCAATTCCCCCCACGCCGAGCTCACGGAAGCCCAGGCCCGCAAGATCCTGGACGACTGGGACGAGGAGGCGGACCGGTGGAGGACTCCGGGCGCCGAGTGGGCCCGCCGCATGGGCGTGTCGCCGTCCACGGTGTACATGCTCCGTCGCGGCGAGACGTGGGCCCATCTGGAGCATCCCAACCAGGGCCGAAAGCCCAAGAAGCGGAAACGGCGTTCACGCTGACCGGCTCAGCCGGCGGGTAGCAAGGAGGCGCTCCGGACGCGAAGACCGGGGCGCCTCCTGCCGTTCGGGCCCCTGGCCCACGGCGTGGGGCGTGGTAGGTTGCTGGAAGCGGGCCCGGCCCGCGCGCATCCATCCCGACCGGGGGCCCGGGTGGCCCCGGGAGCACGCCGTGTCTCGTCCTTCCCTCGCGGGCGCCTCCGCCCTGCTCCTCGCAGTCCTGGCATCCTGCACGTCCGGCGAGCCGGAGGTGGCCGACGTCCTCCTCCTGGGGGGTACGGTCCTGGACGGGTCCGGCGGCCCCGCGGTGGCGTCGGACGTCGCCGTCCGGGGCGAGCGGATCACCTTCCTCGGAGACGCGGCCGCCGCTGGCGTGGAGGCCATGGACACGGTGGACGTGTCCGGCCTCCTGGTGACGCCGGGCTTCATCGACATGCACTCCCACGCCGAGCTGGACGAGGACTACGGCCGGCCGGGGAAGGCGTTCCTCTTCCAGGGGATCACGTCGGTGGCGCTGGGCGTGGACGGGGGCGGCGACGACGAGGTGGCGGCGCACCTGACCCGCTGGGCCGCCGACGGCATCGGCGTCAATGCGTGGCTCTTCGTGGGGCACGGCACGGCGCGGCGGGAGGTCATGGGCATGGACGCCCGGGCACCGACGCCCGAGGAGATGGAGGCCATGAAGGCCTACGTGAAGAAGGCCATGGACGAGGGCGCGCTGGGGCTCTCGTCGGGCCTCTTCTACCTGCCCGGCAGCTACGCCGAGACGGAGGAGGTCATCGAGCTGAACCGGGTGGCCGCAGCCTACCCGGGCGCCATCTACGATACCCACGACCGGGACCTGGGCGCGGCGTACCCGTCCTTCGGCTACCTCAACTCGGTGGCGGAGGGGATCCGCATCGGTGAGGAGGCGGGGACCAAGGTCATCTTCAGCCACTTCAACCCCCAGGGCGCCCAGAACTACGGCCGGGCGCCGGAGGGCGCCGCGCTCATCGAGGAGGCCCAGGCCCGGGGCGTGGACGTCCAGGCCGCCCAGCACGTCTACACCGCCACCCAGTCCAACCTGCGCTCCTATACGGTTCCCGGGTGGGCCGTGGCGGGAGGCGATTCGGCCATGGTGCGGCGCTTCGACCACCCCGACACGGTGCGCGTCATCGACGCCCAGACGCGGGAGATGCTGGCCATCCGCGGCGGCGCCGAGAAGCTCCTCCTCGTGGACCCCCGACCCGAGCTGAACGGCCGGACGCTGGCCGAGAAGGCCGCCGAGTGGGGCGTGAGCGCGCCGGAGGCGGCGCGGCGGATCCTCCGGGAGGGGAACGCCTCGGTGATGAACCTCGACCTCTACGACGTGGAGAACACGCGCTACCTGGCCGGAAAGCCGTGGATGATGACGTGCACCGACGGTCGGGACCCGGGGCCGGGGCAGGCCATCACCCACCCGCGGGTGTTCGGGGCGTTCACGAAGAAGCTCAAGGACATGGTCCTGGACGACTCCGTCATCGAGCTGCCCTTCGCCGTGCGGTCCATGACGGGGCTGGCGGCCGACTACATGGGATGGCAGGACCGGGGTTACCTGCGTGTAGGCTACGCGGCGGACGTCGCGGTGCTGGACCTGGGGCGGGTGCGCGACCTGGCCACGTACGAGGACCCCCAGCAGTACTCGGAGGGCACCGTCCACGTGCTGGTGAACGGCGTCTTCGCCATCCGCGACGGAGAGGCCACCGGCGCCCTGGCCGGGGTCCCGCTCGTGCGCGGCGGAGGGGTGTTCCGCGCGGGGGCATAGCGCGCGCCGGCCGCGCGCGAAATCGCGCGTGCCGCCCCCGGCGTTTCCCCCACACGGGCATCAGCCGTTTCCCTATGGGGCGGCGCGCCGTGCCAGCGTAGCATGAGGGTGTAGGTCCACTCCGGGCAGGAGGTGCCCCATGCCAGTCGACAGACTGCGGCAATACCTCGAGGAAAACCACGTGAAGTACGTGACGATGTCCCACTCGCCCGCCTTCACGGCCCAGGAGATCGCGGCGTCCGCCCACGTGCCCGGGAAGGAGCTGGCCAAGACCGTCATGGTCAAGCTGGACGGAAAGATGGCCATGGTGGTCCTGCCGGCTCCCGACAAGGTGAGCGCCAACCGGCTCAAGGAGCTTTCGGGCGCGAAGGAGGTGGAGCTCGCGTCGGAGCGCGAGTTCGCCGACCTGTTCCCCAAGTGCGAGGTGGGGGCGATGCCCCCCTTCGGCAACCTGTGGGACATGCCGACCTTCGCCGACTCCCACCTGCGCGAAGACGAGTACATCGCCTTCAACGCCGGAACCCACACCGAGCTGGTGCGGCTCTCCTACGCCGATTTCGAGCGGCTCGTCCGCCCGACGGTCGCCGAGATCTCCACGCGGAACTGAGGCGCGCGACTCCTCGAAGCCCGCGGGGGCGGGGCCACAGCGGGCCCCGCCCCCGCGCGCGTTGGAGGCGTCAGCCCTCCGCCCCCTCCGCCGGCTCGCCGGTCTCCTGCGCCGGCAGGCGCGGGGGAGGCTGGGTGATGGGGGTGGCCCCGCCCAGGAGCTTCTCCTGGAAGTCGAGGCGGTCGTCCAGGTTGCGCATCTGGCGGGCGAGGTCCGAGACCTCCACGCGAAGGAGGGCCACCTCCCGGTTCCCGAGCGGCGCGGGGGGAGGGTCGTCGCCTCCCAGCTTCCGGATGATCCACTGGGACAGCAGCGTCCCGGCGGCGCCGGCGGGGCCGCCGCGGGGGGACAACGGCGCGGGGGCGCGGCAGAAAGAGGGGCCCA
>BTVB01000060.1:0-24048 GCA_045863275.1 Gemmatimonadota bacterium | reverse complement strand
ACGGTCTTGATGCGCGCGATGTCGCGCCGGATGGTCTTGATGAGGCTCGGGTTCTCGATCTGCATCATGGAGGCCTGGAAGCGCAGCTTGAACTGCTCCTCCTTCAGCTCCTTGAGGCGGGCCTCGAGCTCCACCTCGTCCCACTCGCGAATCTGCTCGACCTTCATCGGTCTCTCCTACAGCTGCTCGTCGCGAACGACGAACCGGGTCTTGATGGGGAGCTTGGCGGCCGCGAGCTCCATGGCGCGCTTGGCCGTCTTCTCGTCGACTCCCTCCAGCTCGAACATGATCCGGCCCGGCTTCACCACGGCCACCCAACCCTCCGGGTTGCCCTTCCCCTTGCCCATGCGGGTCTCGGCGGGCTTGGAGGTGATGGGCTTATCCGGGAAGATCCGGATCCACACCTTGCCGCCACGCTTGATGTGCCGCGTCATGGCGATACGGGCGGACTCGATCTGCCGGTTGCTGATCCAGGCGGGCTCGGTGGCCTGGAGGCCGTACTCGCCGAAGGAGACCTTGCTCCCACGGAGAGCCTTGCCCCTCATGCGGCCCTTGAACTGCTTCCGGTACTTGACTCGCTTCGGCGCTAGCATCTCTGGTCCTCGTCAGCCGGTCAGGCGCCCGTGGAATACGTGCGGCCCCGCCGCTCCTCGACAACTTCACCCTTGAAGATCCAGCACTTCACGCCGATGGCACCGTAGGTGGTGAAGGCGTGGAGCTGGGCGTAGTCGATGTCCGCACGGAGGGTGTGGAGCGGCACGCGGCCCTCGTTGTACCCCTCGGTGCGGGCGATCTCGGCGCCGCCCAGGCGCCCGGCGCACTGGATCTTGATGCCCTCCGCGCCCGCCCTGATGGCGGACTGGACGGCCCTCTTCATGGCCCGGCGGAACGAGATCCGCTGGCGGAGCTGGTGGGCGACGTTCTCGGCCACCAGGTAGGCCTCCACCTCGGGGCGCTTGATCTCCTCCACGTTCACGGAGATCTCGGCGTTCGTCAGCACGGCCAGCTCGTCACGCAGCTTGTCCACCTCGGCGCCCCGCTTGCCGATGACGACGCCGGGACGGGCGGTGTGGAGCGTGACCACGATCTTGCTGGGCTTCCGCTCGATGTCGATCTCGGCCAACGCGGCGTGGTTCAGCCGGCGGCGGAGGTACTTCCGGATCGTCTCGTCCTCCTTGAGGAGGCGAGGGAAGTCACGTTCGGCGTACCACCGAGACTTCCAGTCCTTGACGATTCCGAGGCGGAACCCGTGGGGATGCGTCTTCTGTCCCATTGACCTAAGCGTCCTTGCTGTCCACGACCACGGTGATGTGGCACGTACGATGACGGCGGGGAGCGGCGCGGCCCTGGGCCGCCGCCTTCCAGCGCCGGAGGGTGGGACCCTCGTCGACGAAGATCTCGCTGACGAACAGGCCGTCCACGTCGAGAACGTCGCCGCCGTCCTGGGCCTTCACCTGGGCGTTGGCCACGGCGGACCGCAGCGTCTTACCCACCGGCTCCGCAGCGCTCTTCTTCGAGAACTGCAGGATGGCGTAGGCCTCGTTCACCGACTTTTCCCGGATCTGGTCCACCACGAGCCGCACCTTTCGGGGGCTCATGCGGACGTGCCGGGCGATGGCTTTGGCTTCCATGGCTCGTTCCACCCCTACTTCGCCTTGGCCCGCTTGTCGGCCAGCTTGCCCCCGTGGCCCCGGAAGAGCCGGGTCGGGGCGAACTCGCCGAGCTTGTGGCCTACCATGTTCTCCGTGATGTACACGGGAATGAACTTGTTGCCGTTGTGCACGGCCACGGTGTGACCGACGAAATCCGGGGAGATCGTCGACGCACGAGCCCAGGTCTTCACGACCTTCTTCTCGCCGCGGGAGTTCATGGCCTCCACACGCTGGAGAAGCCGGTCCTGGATGTAGGGCCCCTTCTTTACGCTCCGTGGCATCTTCTCAAAACCTCAGCTAAGGCTGTTCTCGCGATGACCTACTGCGTGGCCTTGCCGCGCTTGCGGCCGCGCACGATCAGCTTCTGACTTTCCTTCTTCTTGTTCCGCGTCTTCTTGCCCTCGGGCTTGCCCCACGGCGACACCGGGGGACGGCCGCCGGAGGTGCGGCCCTCGCCGCCACCCAGGGGGTGGTCGACGGGGTTCATCGCCACGCCGCGGACCTTGGGCCGGCGGCCCCGCCAGCGGTTGGCGCCCGCCTTGCCCAGCGACGTCAGCTCGTGGTCGGCGTTGCCCACCTCGCCGATGGTGGCGAGGCACTCCTTGCGGACCCGGCGCACCTCGGTGGAGGGGAGGCGGAGCGTGACGTAGTCACCCTCCTTGGCCATCACCGAGACGCTCGAGCCGGCGGAGCGGGCCATCTGGCCGCCCTTGCCCGGCTTGAGCTCCACGTTGTGCACCGAGGTGCCCAGCGGGACCAGCTCCAGGGGAAGCGTGCACCCGGTGCGCACGTCCGCCTGGGGACCCGACATGATCGCGTCGCCGACGTTGAGGCCCTTGGGGTGGAGGATGTAGCGCTTCTCCCCGTCCTCGTACGTCACCAGGGCGATGTTGGCCGACCGGTTGGGATCGTACTCGATCTCCGACACCACCGCGGGCACCCCGAACTTCTCCCGCTTGAAGTCGATGATCCGGTACTTGCGCTTGTGGCCGCCCCCGCGCCGACGGGACGTGATGTGCCCGTGGTGGTTGCGCCCGCCCGAGCCGTTCAGCGACTCGGTCAGCGACTTCTCGGGCCCCTTCCGTGTGATCACGTCGTTCTCGAGGATCGTGCGGAAGCGGGTGCCCTTCGTCATGGGCTTGAACTTCTTGATGGCCATGGTCAACCCACCTCGTAGAGCTCGATGTGCTCGCCCGCTGCGAGCTGCACAACGGCCTTCTTGTAGGACGCGCGCCGGCCCCGCTGCCAGTTCTTGGCCATGCGGCCGAGCGCCGAGCGGCGCGACTTGCCGGGGTAGCGCATGGTCCGGACGTCGGTGACGTTCACGTCCCAGAGCTTCTCCACGGCGTGCCCGATCTCGATCTTGTTCGCGTCCTCGGCCACGATGAACGTGTAGAGGCTCTGCGTCTCCATCTGCTCGGCGGTCTTCTCGGTGACGACCGGCGAGATGATGATGTCATGGGGCTCACGCATCGTCGCCCTCCTCGCTCTCCGCCGCGGCGCCCACCTTGTCGATGGCGCTCTTCTCGATGACCACCGTGTGGGCCCAGAGCACGTCGTAGACCGACTCCTGGCCGAAGGGCATCACCGCCACGTCCCGGAGGTTCCGGGCGGACAGGTAGACGTTGTCCTTCTGCCCGTCGGTGAGGATGAGCACCTTTCCCGGGATCTCCATGGGCGCGAGCAGACCCCTCAGGTCCTTGGTCTTGGGCGCCTCCATGCTGGGGACGTCCGCCAGGACCACTCGGTCGTTCTCGGCCCGGTCGTTCAGGGCGGAGCGGCGAGCGAGCGCCTTGACCTTCCGGGGCACGGACTTGCGCCAGGAATGCGGGATCGGCGGGTGGCCGACGCCACCGCCTTCCCACTGAACGGCGCGGATGGAGCCCTGCCGAGCCCGACCCGTGCCCTTCTGCCGCCAGGGCTTGCTGTTGCCGCCGGACACCTCCGAGCGGGTCTTCGCCGCCGCAGTGCCCTGCCGCTGGTTGGCGAGATACACCGTGACCACCTGGTGCATCACGCTCTCGTTCACGACGCCGTCGAAGAGGATGTCGGGCAGCGCCCGCGCTTTCCCCTTCTTGCCGTCGGCCTTGTAGTAGCGCGCCTTATACATGGCTCACTTCGAGATCAGAACGTAGCCGTCACGGGCGCCGGGAACGCCGCCCTTCACGAACAGCAGGTTGCGTTCGCTGTCCACCCGAACGACCTGGATGTTTCGAACGCTGGTGCGGGTCCCGCCCATCTGTCCGGGGAGCTTCTTCCCCTTGATGACGCGGGAGGGATTGGTCCCCGGCCCGATGGAGCCCGGGGTCCGGGACATGGGGTGACCGTGCCCGCCGGGGCGCCCGGTGAACCCATGGCGCTTCACGACGCCCTGGAAACCGCGGCCCTTGGACTGGCCGGTGACCTTGACCCGGTCGCCCGCCTCGAACTGCTCGACGGTGAGCTGCTGGCCCACCTCGAACTCCTCACTTTCGCTCACGCGGAAGTCGCGCAGGACGCGTGGCGCGGCCTCGAGGCCCGCCTTGGCGGCATGGCCCACCTCGGCCCTGGAGGCGCGCTTGGCCTTCTGGGCACCGAAGCCCAGCTGGATGGCGCGCACCCCGCCGTTGCCCTCCTGGGACTTCACCTGCAGGACCGGGCAAGGACCGGCCTCGATGACGGTCACGGGGATCTGAACCCCGTCCTCATCGAAGATCCGCGTCATGCCGACCTTTCTACCGATCAATCCGGGCATGTCCGGAGTTCCTCCGTCAGTCGACCTTGATCTCGACGTCGACACCAGCCGGGAGATCCAGCTTGGTCAACGCGTCGATCGTCTGCGGGCGGCTGTCCACGATGTCGATCAGCCGCTTATGCGTCCGAAGCTCGAACTGCTCCCGGCTCTTCTTGTCCACGTGCGGGGAGCGCAGCACGGTCCAGCGCTGGCGGCGCGTGGGGAGCGGGATGGGCCCGCGCACCGTCGCCCCGGTCTTCTGCGCCGTCCGCACGATGTCTGCGGCGGTCTGATCGACCACCCAGTGGTCGAACGCCTTCAGTCGGATTCGGATTCTGTCTGCCATTTCGGCCTCGGGTATGGCCTCGCCGCGCGGACCTCCGCTGCGACTCAGCCGCTCGGCCGCGGGTCTCTCGCCCGGGCCACCTTTTTCCACTTGCCTCGCTCCGCCGCTACGCGCGGCGGAGCCTCGCTGCAACCGGGGACTGTCCCCGGGACCTCAACCAGCGAGGCACTGCATCCACTCTCCCGACCGGACTGCCGGCGTGCGTCCGCCGGCGGGCCGTCCTACCTGAGAACCGGGGGCCCCTGGACCAGGTCCAGGGACCCCCTCGTTCCGTCTTACTCGATGACCTCGGTCACCACGCCCGAGCCCACGGTGCGGCCGCCCTCGCGGATGGCGAAGCGCAGCTGCTTCTCGAGGGCGATGGGGGTGATGAGCTCCACCTCCATCTGGACGTTGTCGCCGGGCATGACCATCTCGACGCCAGCGGGAAGCTGGGCGGCGCCGGTCACGTCCGTGGTGCGGAAGTAGAACTGGGGCCGGTAGTTGTTGAAGAACGGCGTGTGGCGGCCGCCCTCCTCCTTGGTGAGGACGTAGACCTCGGCCTTGAACTTGGTGTGGGGGGTCACAGAGCCGGGCTTGGCCAGCACCTGGCCGCGCTCGATCTCCTCCTTGCCCACGCCGCGGAGGAGGAGGCCGACGTTGTCGCCGGCCTGGCCCTCGTCCAGCAGCTTGCGGAACATCTCGACCCCGGTCACCACCGACTTCCGGGCGGCGCCGAAGCCAACCAGCTCGACCTCGTCGCCGACCTTGATGATGCCACGGTCGATACGACCGGTGGCCACCGTGCCACGGCCGGTGATGGAGAACACGTCCTCCACCGGCATGAGGAACGGCTTGTCGGTCTCGCGGACGGGCTCGGGCACGTGGGTGTCCAGCGCGCCCATGAGCTCGTCGATCTTGGCGATCCACGCCGCGTCACCCTCGATGGCCTTGAGGGCCGAGCCGCGGATGACGGGGGTGTTGTCGCCGTCGAAGTCGTAGTTGCTCAGCAGCTCGCGGACCTCGAGCTCGACCAGGTCGAGGAGCTCGGGGTCGTCGGCCAGGTCGCACTTGTTGAGGAACACCACGATGTGCGGCACGTTGACCTGACGGGCGAGCAGGATGTGCTCGCGCGTCTGGGGCATGGGGCCGTCGGTGGCGCTGACCACGAGGATGGCGCCGTCCATCTGCGCCGCGCCCGTGATCATGTTCTTCACGTAGTCGGCGTGGCCCGGGCAGTCCACGTGTGCGTAGTGCCGGATCTCCGACTCGTACTCCACGTGCGACGTGGCGATGGTCAGGATCTTGGTCGCGTCACGCCGACCCTGGGACTCGGACGCCTTCGCCACCTCGTCGTACGCGACGTACTTGGTGGAGTAACCCTTGTCGCTGGAGACCTTCGTCAGGGCCGCGGTCAGAGTGGTCTTCCCGTGGTCCACGTGGCCGATGGTCCCAACGTTCACGTGCGGCTTGGTCCGCTCGAACTTCGCCTTAGCCATCGCTCTTCCTCGTTTTGACTCTGCTTCTGGTGAACTCAGTTGACCTGCGGCGGCCTGCGGCCACCCTCGGTCACTTCGCGTGGAAGCGCGAGGGCTTCCTGGGAACCGACGTGTCGCATCAGTTGGACCCGTTGGCGGCCATGATCTCCTCCGCCTTGGACTTCGGGACCTCTTCGTAGTGCGCGAACTGCATGGTGTAGACGGCGCGCCCCTGCGAGAGGGACCGTAGCGTCGTCGAATACCCGAACATCTCCCCGAGGGGGACCGAGGCGCCGATGACACGGGCGCCCGCCCGCTCGGTCATGCCTCCGACCCGGCCGCGCCGGGAGGAGAGGTCGCCGATGAGGTCACCCATGTACTCGGCGGGGGTGACGACCTCGACGTCCATGATGGGCTCCAGCAGAACCGGCTTGGCCTTCCGGATGGCGTCCTTGATGGCCATGGAGCCGGCGATCTTGAACGCCATCTCGCTGGAGTCCACGTCGTGGTAGGAGCCGAACACCAGCTCCACCTTCACGTCGATGACGGGGTAGCCGGCCAGGATGCCGTTCTCCAGGGCCTCCCGGATCCCCTGCTCCACCGGGTTGATGTACTCCCGGGGGATGACGCCACCGACGATCTTGTCCTCGAACACGAATCCGGAGCCGGGGGTGCCGGGCTCCACGTTGATGACCACGTGCCCGTACTGCCCGCGACCACCCGTCTGGCGGACGAACTTGCCCTCCACGTTCTCGGCGCGGTTCCGGATGGTCTCGCGGTACGCCACCTGGGGGCGGCCGATGTTGGCCTCCACGCCGAACTCCCGGCGCAGACGGTCCACGATGATCTCCAGGTGCAGCTCGCCCATGCCGGCGATGATCGTCTGGCTGGTCTCGGGGTCGGTGGACACCCGGAACGTCGGATCCTCGTCGGCCAGCTTGGAGAGGCCGTTCCCCAGCTTGTCCTGGTCCGCCTTCGTCTTGGGCTCGATGGCCACCGCGATGACGGGCTCGGGGAACTTCATCGCTTCCAGGATGATCGGGTCCGTCTCCACGCACAGCGTGTCGCCGGTCTTCACGTCCTTGAGGCCGATGGCCGCCGCGATGTCGCCGGCGAACACCTCGTCCCGCTCCTCACGCTTGTTGGCGTGCATCTGGAGGATGCGGCCGACGCGCTCCCGCCGGTCCTTCGAGGCGTTGTAGATGTAGCTGCCCGAGGGCAGCGAGCCCGAGTAGACCCGGAAGAACGTGAGCTTACCCACGTACGGGTCGGTCATGATCTTGAACGCCAGCGCGGAGAACGGCGCGTCGTCGGAGGCCTCGCGGGTCTCGAAGGTCTCGTCGTGGTGCGGCAGGTGCCCCTTGATGGCGGGGATGTCCACCGGCGACGGGAGGTAGTCGATGACGCCGTCGAGCAGAGGCTGCACGCCCTTGTTCTTGAAGGCCGAGCCGCAGAACACCGGGAAGATGACGCCCTTGATGGTGGCGGCCCGGATGGCGTGGCGAAGCTCGTCGTTGGTGAGCTCCTCGCCGGCCAGGTACTTCTCGATGAGCTCGTCGTCGTGCTCGACGGCTGCCTCGAGGAGGTTGTGGCGCAGCTCGGCCACGGTCTCCTTCAGGCTGTCGGGCACCTCGGTCTTGGAGAACTTGGACCCGAGCTCGTCCTCGAAGACGATGGCCGTGCCCTCGACGATGTCCACGATGCCCGTGAAGAGCTCGCCCTCGCCCAGGGGGTACTGGACCGGGTGGGCGTTGGCGCCCAGGCGGTCCTTCATCATCCCGACCACGTTCATGTAGTCGGCGCCGATGCGGTCCATCTTGTTCACGAACGCGATGCGCGGCACGCCGTAGCGGTCCGCCTGACGCCACACCGTCTCCGACTGGGGCTCGACGCCACCCACGGCGCAGAACACGGCCACCGCGCCATCCAACACCCGCAGGGAGCGCTCCACCTCGGCGGTGAAGTCCACGTGGCCGGGGGTGTCGATGATGTTGATGCGGTAGTCGGTCCCGTTCCGCTTCCAATGCGCGGTCGTAGCCGCGGAGGTGATGGTGATCCCCCGCTCCTGCTCCTGCTCCATCCAGTCCATGGTCGCGGCGCCCTCATGGACCTCGCCCATCTTGTGCACCCGTCCGGTATAGAACAGGATGCGCTCGGTGGTCGTGGTCTTGCCGGCGTCGATATGCGCCATGATGCCGATGTTGCGCAGGTGCGGCAGTGGCGTGATCCGTGGCATCTATCTCGGGTCCTTCTGTTGTCCTTCGTCGTCGTATCTACCGCCCGGGCCCATCGCCCTGGGCGAAAAAAAGAGCGCGGCTGTTGCCGCTGTGACCCCGTCTCCGGGGCTCATCAGCCGTCCGCGCTCACCGTGACCGGAGAGGGCCCGCAGGCCATCGCGCGTCCCAAATTGTCCTGCTACCCCCCGCCTGGGGGGGCGGCGACACTACCAGCGATAGTGGGCGAACGCCTTGTTCGCTTCCGCCATGCGGTGCGTGTCTTCCTTCTTCTTGATGGTGGAGCCTTCCCCGCGGCTCGCCGCGAGGAGCTCCGCCGCCAGGCGGTCGGCCATGGTCTTCTCGGACCGTCCGCGGGCGAACGTGATCAGCCACCGGGAGGCCAGCGCGGTCCGCCGCTCGGGCCGGACCTCGACGGGCACCTGGTACGTCGCACCACCCACCCGCCGGCTCTTCACCTCCAGGGCCGGCTTGGCGTTGTTCAGCGCCTGCTGGAAGACGTTGATGCCGGGCTGCCCCGAGCGCTGCTCGAGGATGTCCATGGCACCGTAGAAGATGGACTCCGCGGTCGACTTCTTGCCGTCGTACATCAAGTTGTTGATGAACTTGGTGACGGTCTGCGACTCGAAGCGCGGATCGGCAGGGGTCTCCCTGCGGTCTGCCTGGGAACGACGGCTCATCTTCTTTCCGCCTTACTTGGGCCGCTTGGCCCCGTACTTGGAACGCCCCTGGCGACGACCGTCGACCCCCGAGGCGTCCAGCGTTCCACGGATGATGTGGTACCGGACGCCGGGAAGGTCCTTCACACGGCCGCCCCGGATGAGCACGATGGAGTGCTCCTGGAGGTTGTGCCCCTCCCCCGGGATGTAGGCCGTGACCTCGTAGCCGTTCGTGAGGCGCACACGGGCCACCTTCCGAAGCGCCGAGTTGGGCTTCTTCGGGGTGGTCGTGTACACGCGCGTGCAGACGCCCCGCTTCTGCGGGTTCTTCTGCAACGCCGGGGCCTTGTTCTTCTTCGAGACCTCTTGGCGGCCCTTCCGTACGAGCTGGCTGATCGTCGGCATGGATCTTCTTCGCGTGGATATCGGCGCCACTCTGGCGCTCTCCGCCGGAAGAGCCCGTGCAGGGCTGATCCGACAGAGCATGGAAAGGTAGAAGCACCCCAGGGGGGTGTCAACGCCCAAGGGTCGCCTGGGGCGGGGCTTTCTGGAGGGCGGAGGGGCCCCGCTCACCGGGGCGCCGAGGCCAGCGCCAGGGCCTGGCCCACCTTGACCGCCGTCGGCACCGGCTCGTCGTGGATCTGCCGCCAAGAGAGCCGGAGCACCTGGTAGCCGGCCGCGGCCAGCCAGGCGTCCCTGCGCCGGTCCGCCTCGAAGCCCGCCCGGGTGCCGTGGTAGCGGAAGCCGTCCACCTCGACGACCAGCCGGACGTCGCTCCAGAGGAAGTCCACCTCGAAGGGGCCGAGGGGCGCGTTGGCACGGGGGGCCGGAAGACCCGCCCGGCGCACGAGCGCCAGGAAGCCCGCTTCCGCCCCGGAGCGGGTGAAGGCCGGCCCGCCCGGGAGGGCCAGTACGGCCCGGAGCGCAGGCGACCCGGGGCGGGCCCGCCGGCGGGAGAGAAGGTCCCGAAGGGCCTCGCGGTCCGTCAGACCCTCGCGCTCGGCGTGCGCGACGGCCCGCTCCAACTCGCTGGCCCCCACCACCGCGGCCAGGTCCGCGAGGGTGCGGGCCGGCGCGGTCACGGGGATCCCGCCCCGGGTGGCCCGGTCCCCGGGGAGGAGCTCCTCGACCCTGTGGACCCGGATGCCCGGACGTCGCCCCCGGTTGGCTCCCACGACGGTGACGTCCACCGGCAGGCTTCCGGCGGGCGGGGCGGGCCGGCGGAGCTCCAGGACGGACCCCGCCCCCGCTCGCCCGCCCGGCGCCTCGGGGAGGAGGCCCCACAGGCCCGCGGCGCTCCGGTGGCTCACCACCGCCCCGGGGCCGGCGGCCAGCACCGCCGCCATCTCCCGGGCTCCCGGGGCCTCCAGGGGCCCCACCCGGTAGACCCCCCGGTGCAGCACGGTGAGGCGCCCCGCGCGCACGCGGCGGCGCACGGCCCCGCTGGAAAGGCCCGCGGCAAGTAGTTGGGCGCGGGCCATCACCCCGTATTGGGCGGCAGCGATGGCCGCGATCCGCTCCTCGAGGGCCCGGGCCGACATCAGGGCCGCGAATCCGCCAGCCGCCCAGGGGGCGAGATCCCGGAGCCGCTTTGGGGGCCTCCGGCGCCCCCGATCCGCACGGCGCCGACCGCCTCCGGGTCCCACTGGCCGATTGGGGGCGTAGAGGGCCCCCGACCCGCCACGCGCGTCCCACCCTTCACTCGCTGGCGGATTCGCGTCGTCGGGAGGCCGGCGCGGTGGGGCTCGGACGGGGACCGGCGGCCGCCTGCCTCGGCCGCGACGCCTCGGCTGGCGGACCCGCCTGCGCCGCGCAAGCCTGCACAGGGCATTTCGCCTCCTGAAAGGGTATACCCCACCCTCGCCGCCCCACCCGGGCACCCCCATGGCCGGAAGGGCCGAGCGAGCGCAGCGCGCGAGGCTCCCGTGCACCGAGCCCCCCGCAGGCCCGACGCGCAGTGCGCCCCACGACCAGCGTGCTGAGGGTCCGGGGCGCCCCCCACCGGAGTGACGGGAGGGACCGGGCCGGGGCCTCCCCCGAGGGAAGCTCTGCGGGCAGGCCCGGGCGACCGCCGGCCCGGTCTCGCGCTACCCAAGAAGCACGAAGGGCGCCCCGGACCCGAAGGTCCGGGACGCCCCGCGAGCGCGAAGCCCGGCGAGGACTAGTCCTCGTCGTCGAAGGACAGGTCCAGGTCGGACCCACCCCCCAATCCCGCCGCCACCTCCAGGGACTCCCCGGACAGGGGCAGGATCTCCTCGTCGTAGAACGCCTGCTCCACCATGAACTCCACGTCCTGGTACCGGTGGATGCCGGTCCCGGCGGGGATCAGGTGGCCGATGATGATGTTCTCCTTGAGCCCCTTCAGGTCGTCCCGGGCGCCGCGCACGGCGGCGTCGGTGAGCACCCGCGTCGTCTCCTGGAAGGAGGCCGCCGAGATGAACGACTCGGTGGTGAGGCTCGCCTTGGTGATGCCCAGCAGGAGGGGCTCGGACCGCGCCGGCTTCTTGCCGTCCACGATGGCCTTCTGGTTCACCTCCCGGAACTCGCTCCGGTCGACGTTCTCGCCCTCGAGGAGGTCGGTGTCGCCGGCGTCGGTGATGCGGACCTTCTGGAGCATCTGGCGCACGATGACGCCGATGTGCTTGTCGTTGATCTTCACGCCCTGCAGGCGGTACACCTCCTGGATCTCGTTCAGGAGGTACTCCTGCACCGCCCGCGGGCCCTTGATCCGCAGGATGTCGTGCGGGTTGATGGGGCCCTCGGAGAGGCGATCGCCGGCGCGCACCTGGTCGCCCTCGTGGACGCGCATGTGCTTGCCCACCGGCACCTCGTAGGTCCGCGAAGGGCCGTTCTCCGGCGTCACGTGGACCTCGCGCTTACCGCGCTTGATGTCGCCGAAGCTGATGACCCCGTCGATCTCGGTGATGACCGCCGGATCCTTCGGCCGGCGGGCCTCGAAGAGCTCGGCCACCCGGGGCAGACCGCCGGTGATGTCGCGGGTCTTGTAGACCTCGCGGCTGATCTTGGCGATGGTGTCACCGGGGTTCACGGGCTCACCATCCCGCACCGTGAGCTGGGCGCCCACCGGGATGATGAACTCCTTCACCTTCTCGCTCTTCTTGGTGTCCTTCCGGATCTGGATGGTCGGGTGGAGCTTCTTCTCCCGGTCCTCGATGATCGTCATCTGGCGACGACCCGTGGACTCGTCCAGCTCCTCGCGCATGGTCACCTCTTCCACGATGTCCTGGAAGGCGATGACGCCCGGCGAGTCGGCCACGATGGGCTCGGAGTAGGGATCCCAACTGAAGAGCAGGTCCCCGGACTCGATCTCCTGGCCCTCCTCCACCGCCAGCGTGGCGCCGTACGGCACCGACAGGCGGCTCCGGATCTGGCCGTCCTTCGTCTTGAGGACGATCTGGCCTTCCCGGGAGGTGACGATCCGCTCTTCGTTGGGCGTCTCGACCACCGTGACCCGCTCCAGCCCGACCACGCCGTCGATCTTCGACTTGCGCTGGGTCTGGGCGGCGATGCGGGCGGCGGTACCACCGATGTGGAAGGTCCGCAGGGTGAGCTGGGTGCCGGGCTCGCCGATGGACTGGGCGGCCAGGATTCCCACGGCCTCCCCGATGTCCACGTCCTTCATGGTGGCCAGGTTCCGGCCGTAGCACTGGCGGCACACGCCACGCCTGGACTCGCAGGTGAGGACGGACCGGATCTTCACCATCTGGATCCCGGCGTCGTCCACCGCCTCGGCTCCCTCCTCGTCGATGAGCGCGCCGGCCTCGATGAGGAGCTCGCCGTCGATGGGATCGTAGACGTCCTCGAGGGCCACGTTGCCCACGATGCGGTCGGCCAGCGGCTCGATGATGTCCTCGCCCTCCTTCAGGGCGGTCATCTCCAGGCCGAGGATCGTGCCGCAGTCCTCGGACGTGATGACCACGTCCTGGGCCACGTCGACCAGGCGCCGGGTCAGGTAGCCGGCGTCGGCCGTCTTGAGGGCCGTGTCGGCCAGGCCCTTCCGCGCGCCGTGGGTGGAGATGAAGTACTCCACCACCGTGAGGCCCTCGCGGAAGTTCGACTTGATGGGGCTCTCGATGATCTCGCCGATGCCGCCGGTGAGCTTCTTCTGGGGCTTGGCCATCAGGCCGCGCATCCCGGCGAGCTGACGCATCTGGTCCCGGTTACCCCGGGCGCCCGACGTCATCATCATGTACACCGGGTTGAAGCCGTCCTTGGACCGCTCCAGGTGGCGCACCATGGCGTCGGCCACGTCGTTGTTGGCGTGGGTCCAGGTGTCGATGACCTTGTTGTACCGCTCGCCGTTGGAGATGAAGCCGCTGGCGTAGGCGCGCTGGAACCGCGTCACCTGCTCGTCGGCGTCCTTGAGGATCTCGGACTTCTCGCCCGGGACCTCCATGTCCTCGATGCCCACCGAGATGCCACCCATGGTGGCGTACCGGAACCCGAAGTCCTTCAGCGCGTCCAGGAACTCGGTGGTCGCCTTGAGCCCCACCTTGGTGAAGCACTCGAAGGCCAGGTCGCCCAGCTCCTTCTTCCCGAACGTCCTGTTCAGGAAGCCGAGCTGGTCGGGGATGATGGAGTTGAAGAGCACGCGGCCCGCGGTGGTGCGGAGCCACCTGCCCACCGTCTCGCCCTCCTCGTCGAGGGCGGCGTCGAACCAGTACCACACCGGCGTGTGGAACTGGAGGAAGTCGACGGCGAGCCCCATCTCCACCTGCCCGTAGGAGGAGAACCGCGACGCGCCCTTGTAGATGGTGTCGAGCTTGTCCTCGGCGGCCTGCCGGCGGCTCTTGGCCACCTTCGGGTCGTTGGCGGTCTTCTCCAGGTCGGCGATGGTGAGGCCCGGGTTGGTCAGGTAGTACGACCCGATGACCATGTCCTGCGACGGGGCCGCCACCGGCCGCCCGTTGGAGGGCAGCAGGATGTTGTTGGACGACAGCATGAGGACGCGGGCCTCGAGCTGCGCCTCGAAGGACAGCGGCACGTGCACCGCCATCTGGTCGCCGTCGAAGTCGGCGTTGAAGGCCGCGCACACGAGCGGATGGATCCGGATGGCCTTGCCTTCCACGAGCACCGGCTCGAACGCCTGGATTCCCAGGCGGTGCAGCGTCGGCGCCCGGTTCAGCAGCACCGGGTGGTCCTTGATGATGTCCTCGAGGACCTCGTACACCTTGGGATCGTCGCGCTCGACGATCTTCTTGGCCCGCTTGACCGTCTCGGCCTCGCCCCGCTTCTCCAGCTCGTGGATGATGAAGGGCTTGAAGAGCTCCACGGCCATGGCCTTGGGCAGGCCGCACTGGTGGAGCTTCAGCTCCGGACCCACCACGATTACCGAGCGGCCCGAGTAGTCCACGCGCTTGCCCAGCAGGTTCTGCCGGAAGCGGCCCTGCTTGCCCTTGAGCATGTCGCTCAGGGACTTGAGGGGGCGCTTGCCCCGGCCCCGGATGGCCTTGGAGCGCCGGCCGTTGTCGAACAGCGCGTCCACCGCCTCCTGGAGCATGCGCTTCTCGTTGCGGAGGATGACCTCCGGGGCGCGCATCTCGATGAGCTTCTTGAGGCGGTTGTTCCGGTTGATGACCCGGCGGTACAGGTCGTTCAGGTCCGACGTGGCGAAGCGGCCGCCGTCGAGGGGGACCAGCGGACGCAGGTCCGGCGGGATCACCGGAACCGCGTCCATGATCATCCACTCGGGCTTGTTGCGGGTGTCGGGGCCGTCCCCGGAGGTCCGCAGCGCGTCCACCACCTTCAGCCTCTTGAGCTTCTTCTTCTTCCGGTGCTGGGACGTCTCGGTGGCGATCTCGAGGCGGAGCCAGTCGGCCAGGCGGTCGAGGCCGCGGCCGTCGGAGTTCCGGTCCTGGATCTTCTTGTCCGGAGTGTCCAGCAGCTTGAGGAGCGTGCGGACGGCCTCGGCGCCGATCTCGGCCTTGAAGGCGTCGTCGCCCTCGTCGCGGGCCTTCACGCGCAGGTCGTAGTACTCGTCCTCGTCCAGCAGCTCCTGGAACCGGACGTCCTGCTTGCCCGGGTTCGTCACCACGTACGCCGCGTAGTAGATGACCTTCTCCAGGTCACGCAGCGTCATCCCCATGAGGTAGCCGAGCTGGCTGGGGAGCGTCTTGAAGAACCAGATGTGGGCCACGGGCACGGCCAGCTCGATGTGGCCCATGCGCTCGCGACGGACCTTCGAGAGGGTCACCTCCACGCCGCAGCGGTCGCACACGTGCCCGCGGAACCGGATGCGCTTGAACTTCCCGCAGTGGCACTCCCAGTCCTTCACGGGACCGAAGATGCGCTCGCAGAACAGTCCGTCCCGTTCCGGCTTGAACGAGCGGTAGTTGATGGTCTCGGGCTTGGTGACCTCGCCGAACGACCAGGCGCGGATCTCCTCGGGGGAGGCCAGCTTCACCTGGATGAAGTCGAAATCGGCGCTCCGCTGTTCGCGGGTCCTGGGAAAATCGATCATGTGGCTTACTCTTCCTCGCCCAGAGTCACGGAAAGCCCGAGAGCCTGCAGCTCTTTAACCAGCACGTTGAACGACTCCGGAATGCCCGGCTGGGGCAGGTTCTCGCCCTTCACGATGGCCTCGTAGACCTTCGAGCGGCCCTGCACGTCGTCCGACTTCACGGTCAGAATCTCCTGGAGGGTGTGGGCCGCGCCGTACGCCTCCAGCGCCCACACCTCCATCTCCCCGAAGCGCTGCCCGCCGAACTGGGCCTTGCCGGCCAGCGGCTGCTGCGTCACCAGGGAGTAGGGTCCGATGGACCGGGCGTGGATCTTGTCGTCCACCAGGTGGCTCAGCTTGAGCATGTAGATCGCGCCCACCGTGATGGGGAAGTCGAAGCGGCGCCCGCTCCGGCCGTCCCTCAGCCACACCTTCCCGTTGGGGAGGATCTGGGCGTAGCTCAGCAATTCCACCACCGCCTCGTCCAGCCCCGACTTCACGTTCTTCCGGCCCCGCAGCTTCTGGATGGCCGGGAACAGGTCGCCGGTCTTCTCGCCCTTCCGGTCCGCCACCTCGTCGGCGGCGGCGAGGAGGAAGTCCACCAGCTCGTCGAAGACCTTCTGCTGCTTCTTGTTGAGGTCCAGCGAGAGGTAGGCGTCCAGCGACTGGCCGATGCCCAGCGACACCGTGGCCGCGTGGGCTCCGCCCTTCCCGTTGGAGCCGCTCCCGTTGGTGGGCGTCGCGTGCATGGCCACGGGCACGGCCGCGGCCGCCCCGATGATCTGCTCGATCTCTCCCAGCCCCGTGGGCGGCTTGGCCTTGAGCTCGAGGGAGCCGGTGGCCCACCGCAGGCCCGAGAGCTTGAGGAGCGCCCCGATCTCGTTCTCGGTGGCCCCCTGGAACACCGGGGTCTTGGCCTCGAAGCCCAGGATGCGGGCGGCCCAGCCCAGGTGGGTCTCCAGGATCTGCCCCACGTTCATGCGCGACGGCACGCCCAGGGGGTTGAGGACGATCTCCACGGGGGTCCCGTCGGGGAGGAACGGCATGTCCTCCTCCGGGGCGATGCGGGCGATGATGCCCTTGTTTCCGTGGCGGCCCGCCATCTTGTCGCCCACCGAGATCTTACGCTTCTCGGCGACGTAGACCTTCACGAGCTGGACCACGCCGGGAGGCAGCTCGTCGGGCTGGAAGACCTTGTCGATCTGCTCCTCGGTCTTGTCCCGCACGCGCTGGATCCGGCGCTGGGACTCGTCCACCACCCGGCGGATGCGCTCGCTGGCGTCCTTGTTGGCCACCTTCAGCGTGGCCAGGTCCATCTTGTTGAAGTTGAGCTCGTCGATGTGCTCCTTCGTGAGCTTCGTGCCCTCGTCGAGGATGGCCTGGACGGTTCCCTTCTTGAGCATGAGGGAGACGGTCTGGCGCTGCAGGATCTCCCGCAGCTCCTCGTCGCGGGCCTCGCTGATCCGCTGGATCTCCTCACGCTCCAGGTTCCGGAACTCGCCGATCTTGGCCCCGTGCTCCTTCTCCAGGAGCGGGTCGTCGATGCGGCGGGAGAAGATCTTCACGTCGATGACCGTGCCGCTCATGCCCGGGGGCACGCGCAGCGACGAGTCCTTCACGTCCTTGGCCTTCTCGCCGAAGATGGCGGTGAGGAGCTTCTCCTCGGGGGAAAGCTCGGTCTCGCCCTTGGGGGTGATCTTCCCCACCAGGATGTCGCCGCTCTTCACGCGGGCGCCGATGCGCACGATGCCGCGCTCGTCCAGGTCGACGAGGCTCTCCTCGGCGACGTTGGGAATCTCGCGGGTGATCTCCTCCATGCCGCGCTTGGTGTCGCGGACGTGGAGCTCCAGCTCCTGGATGTGGATGGACGTGAAGACGTCGTCCTTCACCAGCTTCTCGCTGATGACGATGGCGTCCTCGTAGTTGTACCCGTACCAGGGCATGAAAGCCACCAGGACGTTGCGGCCCAGGGCCAGCTCGCCGTTGTCGGTGCTGGGTCCGTCGGCCACGATGTGGCCGGGCTGGACCTCTTCGCCCTCCCGCACCAGCGGCCGCTGGTTGATGGCCGTGTCCTGGTTGGTCCGCCAGAACTTCTTCAGGCGGTACCGGTCGAACTGGGCCAGCTTCGCCAGCGGCGCGTCGGTGCTCCCGGGCTTCACCGAGCCGGTGTCCACCACCACCTCGTCTGCGGTGACGTGCACCACGGTGCCGCCCCGCCGGGCCGTGATCACGGCGCCGGAGTCGGTGGCCACCTTGGCCTCCAGCCCCGTGCCCACCAGGGGGGCGTCGGGGAAGAGGAGGGGCACGGCCTGACGCTGCATGTTCGAGCCCATGAGGGCGCGGTTGGCGTCGTCGTGCTCCAGGAAGGGGATGAGCGCCGCCGCCACCGAGACGAGCTGGTCCGGCGCCACGTCCATGTAGTCGATCTGGTCCGGGCGCAGTAGCGGGAAGTCACCCCGCTCCCGGCACAACACGAACTCGTTGCGGAACGAGCCGTCGTCCTTCAGGGGGGCGTTGGCCTGCGCGATGCGGGCCTCCTCCTCCTCGTTGGCGGACAGCCACTCGATCTTGCTCGTGACCTTGCCGTTCTTCACCAGACGGTAGGGGGTCTCGATGAAGCCCAGCTCGTTGATCCGCGAGTAGCAGGTCAGCGACGTGATGAGGCCGATG
This sequence comes from Gemmatimonadota bacterium, assembly GCA_045863275.1. Taxonomy (GTDB): domain Bacteria; phylum Gemmatimonadota; class Gemmatimonadetes; order Longimicrobiales; family Gaopeijiaceae; genus SZUA-318. The sequence goes on along the minus strand of BTVB01000060.1, from coordinate 5,857 downwards.
TTCGGACCTTCCGGCGTCTCGATGGGGCACATCCGCCCGTAGTGCGAGTAGTGCACGTCACGGACCTCGAAGCCCGCGCGCTCCCGCGTCAGACCCCCCGGACCCAGGGCGGAGAGGCGCCGCTTGTGCGTCATCTCGGCCAGCGGGTTGGTCTGGTCCATGAACTGGCTGAGCTGGCTCGACCCGAAGAACGCCTGGATCACCGCGGACACCGTCCGGGCGTTCACCAGGTCGTCGATGTTGATCTTCTCGGGGTCGGTGTTGATGGACATCCGCTCCTTGACCAGCCGCGCCATGCGCGACAGGCCCACGGAGAACTGGTTGGCGATGAGCTCGCCCACCGTGCGGATGCGCCGGTTGCCCAGGTGGTCGATGTCGTCGGTGTACCCGCGCCCCTCGTTGAGGTCGATGAGGTGGCGGACGATGGCGACGAAGTCGTCCTTGGTGAGCACCGTCGTGCTCTTCTTGACCTCGAGGCCGAGGCGCTGGTTGATCTTGTACCGGCCCACCCGGCCCAGGTCGTAGCGCTTGGGGCTGAAGAAGACCCGGTCAAGCGCGGTGCGAGCGGTCTCCACGTTGGGAGCCTCACCCGGGCGCAGCAGGGAGTAGATGGCGTAGAGCGCGTCCTCCTCGCTCTCCGTCGGGTCCTTCTTGATGGTGTTCTTGACCAGGGGGCTCTCGCCCCGGAGCGACTGCCTGTTGCTCTGGTAGAGCTTGACCTTCTTCAGGCCCAGACGCTCGATGATCCCCACCACCTCGTCGTCGATCTCGTCGGCCTCCTCCACCAGCACCTCGCCGGTGTCGGGGTCCACAAGCTCCTGGGCGATGACCTTGCCCATGAGGTCCTGCTTGGCCTTGTCGTCGCCCTTCGGGAGCTTGACCTCGCCCACGTCGTAGAAGAGCTGGAAGACGTCGGCGTCGGTGGAGTACCCCAGCGCGCGCAGCAGCGCCGTGGCCGGGAACTTCTTCTTCTTGTCGATGTGGACGTAGCACACATCGTTGATGTCGATGGTGAACTCCACCCACGACCCCCGGAAGGGGATGATCCGGGCGCTGTACAGCTTGGACCCGTTGGGGTGGACGCTCTCCTCGAACACCACGCCCGGGGACCTGTGGAGCTGGCTCACCACGACGCGCTCGGCGCCGTTGATGATGAAGGTCCCCAGCTCGGTCAGGAGGGGGAGGTCACCGAGGTAGACCTCCTTCTCGATGATGTCCTTCGGCCGGCGGGGGGTGCCCTTCTTCGCCCCCTCCTCGAGGATCTCCCAGACGATGAGCCGCAGCGTCGCCTTGAGAGGCGCCGCGTAGGTCATGTCACGCTCGATGCACTCCTCCACCGAGTACTTGGGCTCGCCCAGGGCGGCCGAAACGTACTCGAGGGTGAAGTTCTCGTTGACGTCGGAGATGGGGAAGATCTCGGCGAATACCCGGTCGAGACCGAAGTCCCACTGGTGCTCCGGCTCGACCTGGGACTCCACCAGCTTCTCGAAGGAGCGGAGCTGGACGTCCAGCAGGTTCGGCATCGGCATGACCGAATGGAGCTTGGCGAAGCTCACGATCGGCCGACTGTCTTTGCGCAGTTCCAACGTGTGTCCCCCTTGCGGTACGCCCGCTCTGGGCGGGCTCCGGGCGTCTGGGTTCTACCTGGGTCCTTCCGTGGGGCAAGCGCGGAGATCCCCGGGCCACGGGCACGCCCCCATTCGGGGGGTGCCCATGTCGGGGACCCTCGCGGCTGACCCGGTGCGGCGGCACTGGCCCCGCACGGGGCTCCGGAGCGGTTGCCGTCCTTTCACGGAGCGGCGCGCCTCCGGTGCTTTTACTTCAGCGCGACGGCGGCGCCGGCCTCTTCCAACTTGGACTTCATGGACTCGGCGTCGGCCTTCGAGACGCCTTCCTTCACGTTGCCCGGCGCGCCATCCACCAGGTCCTTCGCCTCCTTGAGGCCCAGGCCGGTGAGCTCGCGCACCACCTTGATGACCTGGATCTTCTTGTCCCCGGCGCTCTCGAGAACGACGGTGAACTCGTCCTTCTCCTCGGCCGCGGCGGCCTCGGCGGGAGCGGCGGCCACGGCCGCCGGGGCCGCCATGGCCTGGACGTTGAACTTCTCCTTGAAGGCCTCAACGAACTCGGACAGCTCGAGGACCGTCATGTTGCCGATCGTGTCGAGCAGCTCTTCGTGCTTCGTCGCCATGGTCCCGCTTCCTCCTGACTGTTCCGGCCTCGGCCGGCGATTGGGTTGACCCTGTTTCCTCTGACCAGGGACGCGCCCGCGTCCCCCCTGCACCTGCCCGGGAACCGGGCGCTTAACCGCCTTCTCCCTGCCGCTTCTCGCGAAGCGCGTCGATCAGGCCGGCCATCTCCTGAAGCTTCGCCTCCAGCGCCATGGCCAGCATGGCCATGGGCGCCTGCATGGCGCCGGCCAGCTCGGCCAGGAGCTGCTCCTTGGGCGGAAGCTTCGCGAGCCGGTCGATCTGCTCGGGCTGGAGGACCTTGTTCTCCAGGATCCCCAGCTTGAACGCCGGCTTCTTGTCGTGCTCCTTCGCGAACTCGGTGAGCGCCTTGGCGGGAGCCACCACGTCGTCGTAGCCCAGGACCATGCCCGTGGGGCCGGTCATGTCCTCGAAGATGTTGGGCAGCTCGGTGTCGCCGAACGCCAGGCGCGCCAGCCGGTTCTTCACAACCACGTACTCGGCCCCGGAAGCCCGCAGGGAGCGCCGGAGCTTGGTGATGGACTTGACGTCCAGACCGGTGAAGTCCGTCAGGTAGACCACGGGCGCCTTGTTGATGCGCTCCCGCAGCTCCGCGACGAAGGACTCCTTCTGAGTGCGGTTCATCTTCACGCCCTCCGGTAGAGGTTCGTGTCGATGGCGACGCCCGGTCCCATGGTGCTCGAGACCGTGACGCTCTTGATGTACGTGCCCTTGGCCGCGGAGGGCTTGGCGCGGACGATCTGGTCCATGAACGACGCCAGGTTCTCCGCGAGCTGGGACTCGGAGAAGGAGACCTTCCCGATGGGGGCGTGGACGTTGCCCGTCTTGTCCACGCGGAACTCGATCTTACCGGCCTTGATCTCCTTCACCGCCCGACCCACGTCGAGGGTGACGGTGCCGGCCTTGGGCGTGGGCATGAGGCCCCGCGGACCGAGCACGCGACCCAGGGGGCCCACCTTGCCCATGAGGTCCGGGGTGGCCACGCAGACGTCGAATTCCAGCCAACCCTCCTGGATCTTCGAGATGTACTCCACGCCGACGAAGTCGGCGCCCGCCTCCTCGGCCTCCTTGGCCTTGTCGCCCTGGGCGATGACCAGGACCCGGGCCGTTCTTCCCGTGCCGTGGGGAAGGACCACGGTGCCCCGGACGATCTGGTCCGCCTTTCGGGGGTCCACCCCGAGGCGCGTCGCGACTTCGACGGTCTCGTCGAACTTCGCGAACGCCAGCTCCTTCACGAGCTTGACGGCCTCGTCAGGAGCGAACTTGACGCCTGCCGGCACCGCGGAGCGGGCGGCGGCGAATCGCTTCCCTAGTTTTGGCATCCGTTTCGAACCGTCTCGTTGACCCTCCCACCGGTGGCGGTTCTCACGCGGTGGTACGTCGGGCTGAAGCACTCCTTCTCGCTTCGTAAACAGCGGAACTGCGGTCCTACGCCTCCACCTCGACGCCCATGGAGCGCGCCGTGCCGGCGATCATGCGCATGGCGGCGTCCACGTCGTTGGCGTTGAGGTCCTGCATCTTGGTCTCGGCGATCTCGCGGAGCTTGGTCTGGCTCAGCTTGCCTACCTTCTCGCGGTTCGGCACGCCCGACCCCTTGGGGATCCCCAGCGCCATGCGGATGAGCACGGCGGCGGGAGGGGTCTTGGTGATGAACGTGAACGAGCGGTCGGCGTAGACCGTGATCTCGACGGGGATGGTGATCCCCTGCTTGTCCTGGGTCCGCACGTTGAACTGCTTGCAGAACTCCATGATGTTCACGCCGTGCTGGCCCAGCGCGGGACCCACCGGCGGGGCCGGGTTGGCCTGACCACCCGGAACCTGGAGCTTGATGAACCCCGTGACCTTCTTCGCCATGGTCTATCGCCCTCAGTAGCCCTTGAGCTGTGTGTAGTCGAGCTCCACGGAGGTGGGCCGCCCGAAGAGGGAGACCTCGACCTTCACCTTCCCCTTGTCGGGGTAGACTTCCTGGACGGTGCCCGAGAAGTCGGTGAAGGGCCCCTGCATGACCTCGACGACCTGGCCGACATGGAAGGGGATCTCCTCGCGGGAGACGCCCTCTTCCTCCACCTCGACGCCCAGGATCTTGTTGATCTCCTCGTCTCGCAGGGGCTGGGGCGCCTTGCCCGACCCCACGAACTTGATGACGCCCTGGATGTTGTTGATGGTGTGCAGGGTCCGCTCGTTCATGACCATGCTCACCAGCACGTAGCCAGGGTACAGCCTCTTGGTGACGGTGACCCGCTTGCCGTTGCGGATCTCCACCACCTCCTGCGTCGGGACGAGCACGTCCCTGATCTCCTTCGCCTCCGTCTCCCCGGGCTCGTCCTCGATCTTCCGCTGAATCAGCTTCTGGACCTTGTTCTCGTGCCCCGAGTAGGTCTGGATGGCGTACCAACGCGTGTCGGACATCAGGCCCCGAACAGATTCATGATCACCTGGAGGATGGTCCGAACCGCGCCGTCCATGAGCCAGATGATGAGCGAGATGGCCACCGTGAACGCGACGACCACGAGGGTCGCGTTCTGGAGCTGATCCCGGTCGGGCCAGGTGACCTTCTGGAGCTCGACCCAGGACTCCTCCAGGAACGTCCGGGTCTCCTTGACCTTTTCGAGCGCAGACATGGCGGCTACTTGGTTTCCTTGTGCGGGGTGTGCTTGCGGCACCGCGGGCAATACTTGCGGTGCTCCACCCGCTCCGGGTGCAGCCGCTTGTTCTTCGTCTTCGAGTAGTTCCTCTCCTGGCACTCGGTGCAGGCGAGGATGACCTTGTCGCGCATGGCGAAACCGCCTCTTCTGGGGTCCAGATCAAAGAGCTCTGGGGGGGGATTGAACCCCCGACCTCATCCTTACCAAGGATGCGCTCTACCACTGAGCTACCAGAGCGTTTCCAGCCGGCAACGCTCAGCCGGCAAGCGGGAGACGGGACTCGAACCCGCGACCCTCAGCTTGGAAGGCTGATGCTCTAGCCAACTGAGCTACTCCCGCAGAGCCCGAGGCGGTCCTTCCTCTCCGCTCCAGGCAAGTGGTGGGGGGAGGATTCGAACCTCCGAAGGCGTGCGCCAACAGATTTACAGTCTGTCCCGTTTGACCGCTTCGGTACCCCACCCGCATCGCTAGAGACCCCCGGAACCTCCGGGCCCTCCCCGGTCCGAGCACGAAGTCGCATCCCCGACGTGGAAAAGAGCCGCCCCCGTCGTCAGAGGCGGCCTTCTCGGACCGAGCTTTGAAAGGTAACCCGGCGTTGGGGGGGCATCAACCCCCACATTTCGGGGTGTTCCGGGGCTTTTCGACGGGGTGGGAGGGGAAGCTGGCGAGAGGACTCGAACCTCCAACCTGCTGCTTACAAGGCGCTACCCCTGGAAGCCCTATTCGGCAGAAACGGCCTACCTAAGCCATTTCTCGGTCCGGGCCTGCCGCCCTTGACCCCCTCTTCGGCCACCTTTTGCCGCTTTGCGGCGCACAAACGGCGCACAGGGGATACCCCTTCCCCGACCTGCAACCCGGCCCTCTGGAGGCGTGTCCTTTCCCACTGTAGCGAATGACCACAAGGGCTAATGAGGCGTCAATAGCGTTGCACGAACTCGCCGCCTAGGTGTAAACACCAGGGAGGTTGTTCACTGAGGGTCCGGGGCGAGAAGCTGGGGGTTG
>BTVB01000059.1:0-24934 GCA_045863275.1 Gemmatimonadota bacterium | reverse complement strand
GGGAGGGTGCCGCCGGTCGCCCGTACCCCAACGCGCCGCGCGATTCCCGCGGGGGGAGGGTGCCACCGGTCGCCCGTACCCAGGAGCGAGCCGCCGGTCGCCCGTACCCCCCCCCTACGCGCTCACCACTCGATGGTGCCCTGCTTCGTCGTGTCCACCTGCTCGGCGTCGCCGCCGCCCAGGAGCACCTGCTCGATCTGCTCGTAGAGGAACGCCCGGGCCTTGGGCTCTCGGGGGTCCAACCCGTAGTGGTTGATGAGCAGCGTCTGGTGCTGGAGCCAGTCCTTCCAGCAGTTGGCGCAGATCTCGGCGACGATCCTCTCGCCCAGCTCCGTGCGGAACGGGGGGCGGGGCAGGCGGGGCGCTTCCTCCCCGCACCGGCGGCAGTGGATCGTGTCGTCGCCCATGGCGTATCTTCCCCTCAGCGTTGTCGGATCGGGCCAGGGGGGGCAGTACCCGCCTTCTCCCGGGTAGGTCCGGCTCCCACCCCCTCCAGTCCAGGGATCCGCCCGTGCCCCGCACCGTCTTCGCAGGAACCGGCTTCTACGTCCCCGAGCGCGTGGTCACCAACGAGGAGCTCACGCGCTACATGGACACGTCGGACGAGTGGATCGTGGAGCGGAGCGGGATCCGCGAGCGCCGGTGGGTCACCGACGGAATGAGCGGGGCCGAGATGGCCCGGCGTGCCAGCGTCATGGCCCTGGAGGAGGCGGGGATGGCGCCCTCCGACGTCGACGCCATCATCCTCGCCACCCTCTCCCCCGACCACTTCATACCGGGCACCGGGGTCTTCCTCCAGCGGGAGCTGGGGGTGCCGGGGATCCCCGCCATCGACCTCCGCGCCCAGTGCTCGGGCTTCGTCTACGGCCTCTCCATCGCCGACGCCTTCATCCGGGCGGGGCAGTACCGGACCATCCTCCTCGTCGGCGTGGAGATCCAGTCGACGGGCATCGACCTCTCCACCCGGGGACGGGACATCGCCGTCCTCTTCGCCGACGGAGCGGGAGCCGCGGTGCTCACGGCCGGGGACGAAGACGGGCGGGGCGTCCTTTCCACGCACATCCACTCCGACGGCCGTTTCGCAGAGATGCTCTGGGCCGAGTACTCGTCCAGCAAGAACAACCCGCGCATCACCGAGGAGGCGCTCCGGGAGGGACGGCACTACCCCAAGATGGACGGCAGGGAGGTCTTCAAGCACGCCGTCACGCGCATGCCCGAGGTGGCGGAGGAGGCGCTGGCGGCCAACGGGCTCACCGCCGCGGACCTGGACCTCCTCATCCCCCACCAAGCGAACCTGCGCATCACGCAGATGGTCCAGCGGCGCCTGGGGCTCTCCGACGAGAAGGTGGTGAGCAACATCCAGCGCTACGGAAACACCACCGCGGCGACCATCCCCATCGCCCTTGCAGAGTCCGTGCGCGAAGGGCGCCTGAGGCCGGGCGACCTCCTCTGCCTGGTGGCGTTCGGGTCGGGGTTCACCTGGGGCTCGGCGCTGATTCGCTGGTGATGGGCGCACCCCGTCACGCCTCGGGGTCGGAGGCGCGACAATCGCGCCAACCCGTGGACGGTGGGGGGGGGTGAGGTTACGTTATTTGGCTAAACATTCCTCCTTGCCGTCCGAGTTTGCCATGCCGCTGAACAAGAAGCAGCTCGCGCACATCGAGAAGAGACTCCTCGAGGAGCGGGCCCGGGCATTGAAGGCCCTGGGGCTGTTCGACGAGATGGCCAAGGCCGACCGCGAGTCGGCCGACTCCGACCTGGCCGCCTACACGGACCACATGGCGGACCAGGGCACCGAGGCCATGGAGCGGGAGAAGGCGGCGGTCTTCGCCACCAAGGAGGGCCGGTACCTCTATCGGCTCGAGGAGGCGCTCCGCCGCCTCTACAACGACCCGAAGACGTTCGGCACCTGCCATACCTGCGGGGCCGACGTGGGCTTCGAGCGCCTGGACGCGCTTCCCCACGCCCGCTACTGCATCGACTGCAAGCTGAAGGAGGAAGAGGCGGCCTGACGCCTCGCTCCGACCCGGCGATCAGCAGGGGCCCGGCGCCATGAGCGCCGGGCCCCTGTTGCGTCCGGGTCGTCCTGCGTCCGGGTCGTTCGGCGCTCGCCTCAGCGACCGCGGGCCAGCACCGCCAGCAGCGCCGGTCCCACCGCCTCCACCTGCCAGCGCCGCATCCCGTCCACGCGTGCCAGGGCCTCCAGGTCCCGGGGCGCCTGCATCGCCACCGCCGTCACGGTGGCGTTGGGCAGGAGCGCGCCCCGGTCCAGCTTCAGCTCCTCGGCTCGGCGGTTCCGGGCGGCCTTGAGCTTCTCGGCCAGCTCCTCCACCTCCGGGGGCGGCCGCCCGGGGCCCCTCCTCTGGTTGCGGGGGTAGGGGCGGAGCTGGTCGTCGGGGAGCTGGGCCACGCGGTCGAAGCGGTTGAGGAGGTCGCCCCCCTCCGCCCGCGCCAGCCCTCCGGGAAAGCCCTTGATGTCCGCCAGCTCCTTCTGGTCCAGCGGGCGGGCGAGCACGGCCGCGATGAGGGGCTGGTCGCCCACCACGCGGAAGGGCGCCCGGTCCCGGGCCCGCGCGAGCTGGTCGCGCCATTCCAGGGCCTCCCTGAGGGCGGTGACCTCCCGGGCCGTCAGGTCCCGGGCCCCCTTCACGCGGGTCACCGGGTCCTCCGGCTCCGCCTCGGGCTCGCGGCGCGCCAGGGCGTTCTCCTCGAGAGCGCGGCACTCGTCCTCGGCCCAGGCGGCCCGGCCCGCGGCCTCGAGGTCCGCCTGGAGCAGGTCCGCCAGCTCCATGAGGTGGCGGGTGTCGTCGGCGGCGTACTCCAGCATCCCGTCGGTGAGGGGGCGCTCGGCCCAGTCGGCCCGCTGGTACTTCTTGGAAAGGGACACGCTCAGCCGGCTTTCCAACAGGGCTTGGAGCCCCAGCGCGTCCTCGCCCAGGAGGGCCGCCGCCACCTGGGTGTCGAAGAGCCCGGCGAGGCGGATCCCCAGGTCGCGGTCCAGGAGGCGCAGGTCGTAGTCGGCGCCGTGCATCACCACCGTCACCCCCGGGTCCTCCAGCGGGCCGCGGAGAAGTCCGGTGGGGTCCCAGGCCAGCGTGTCGAGGATGTAGGTCTCGGTCTCGGTGCTGAGCTGGATGAGGCAGAGCCGGTCCGAGTAGCGGTGGAAGCCCGCGGCTTCACAGTCCAGGGCGAAACGGCGGGTCCGGCTCAGCTCCTCGGCCAGGCCGCGGGCCTCCGAGGCGTCCCGGATGTGGACGTAGGACATGGGGTAGGGGTGATCTCCTCGACGACGACGGCTTCCAGCGACCGAGAAAAGAAGCCGCGACCCGCCCGATCCACAAGGGAAGCGCCCGCCGCCGCCCCTGGCTCCCACCGCGCTTGCCCCCACCCGGAGGGGGCGCGACAATTGAATGCTCTCCCGCCCGGGGAGCCGGAGCCCGCCCATGCCCCGCCCCCCTTTTTTGGTTCCCGTCGAGCCGCCGATGCTTCGCACCAAGGTCGTCTGTACGCTGGGTCCGGCGTCGTCCAAACCCGAGACCGTCCTGGAGATGGTCAAGGGGGGGATGTGCATGGCCCGCATCAACATGTCTCACGGCGCCCACGACCAGCACCGCCGCTCCATCGAGGCGGTCCGGGCCGCGGCGTCGCGGGTGGGCCGCCCGGTGGCGGTCCTGGCCGACCTGGCGGGGCCCAAGATCCGCGTGGGAGACCTCCCCGAGCCGGTGGAGCTGACCGTCGGACAGGTGGTGACCCTGGCCCCCCTGGGCGACGCCCGGGAGGGGGAGATCCCCACCACCTACGAGCCCCTGGCCCGGGAGATCCGGGAGGGCCAGGCGGTGCTCCTGGACGACGGCCTGCTCGAGCTCCGGTGCGTCGGCACCGACGGAGACCGGACGCGGCTCGAGGTGATCCGCGGGGGACTCCTGAAGAGCCGGAAGGGCATCAACCTCCCGGCGGTGAACGTGCGCGCGCCCGCCCTCACGGAGAAGGACCTGGAGGACCTGGACTTCGCGCTGCGCATGGGCGTGGAGTACGTCGGCCTCTCCTTCGTCCGCGCGGCCGCCGACGTCGCCGATCTCAAGGAGCGCGTGGGGGGAAAGGCCCTGGTGGTGGCCAAGATCGAGAAGGTGCAGGCCCTCCAGGCCATCGAGGAGATCCTCCCCGAGACCGACGCGGTGATGGTGGCCCGCGGCGACCTGGGCGTCGAGCTTCCCTTCGAGAGGGTGCCCCTGGCCCAGAAGCGCATCATCCAGCTCGCCAACTACTACGGCCGGCCCGTGATCACGGCCACCCAGATGCTCGAGTCCATGATCGAGTACCCCCGGCCCACCCGGGCCGAGGCCTCCGACGTGGCCAACGCCATCCTGGACGGCACGGACGCGGTCATGCTCTCCGGGGAGACGGCGGTGGGGGCGTACCCCCTGCAGGCGCTGGGGGCCATCACCCGAATCGCGCGGGAGATCGAGCGCTCCGGCGTCCTGGAGCGGGGCCCGCGTTACCTCACCCGCCCGGGGATCCGGGCCCGGGGCGGCGCCACCGCCCGGGAGCACGCGGTGGCGGGGGCCACCGTGGACGCGGTGCGCCAGGTGGCGGCGCCGGCCATCCTGTGCATCACCCGCTCGGGCTTCACCGCCCGCCTGGTCTCCTCGTACCGGCCCCCCGTCCCGGTCTTCGCGGTCACCACCGACGCCCACACCTACCGCCAGCTCGCGGCGGTCTGGGGGGTTCACCCGGTGCTGGCCGACCAGGAGTACGCCACGTACGAGGGGCTCACGAAGGCGGGGCGGGACGCCATCGTCTCGTCGGGTGTCGGCGACCCCGGCGCCTCCGTGGTCGTCACCGCCGGATTCCCGTTCCAGCTCTCCGGGACCACGAACACGATGCGCCTGGAGCACCTCTAGGTGACGCCGTGAGGCTCACGTTCCTCGGCACCGGCACCTCCTTCGGGATCCCCGTCGTGGGGTGCGACTGCCGGGCGTGCACCTCCCCGGACCCCCGGGACCGCCGCACCCGCCACGGCGCCCTCCTGGAGATGGAGGACGGGTGCCTCCTCGTGGACACGCCGCCGGAGCTCCGGCTCCAGCTCCTCCGGGCGGGCGTGAGCAGGGTGGACGCGGTGTGGTTCACCCACGTCCACGCCGACCATGTCCACGGCATCGACGACCTCCGGGTCTTCACCGTGCGCCGCGGCGACCTGCCGGCCTACGTGGGTGCCGAGTACCGCAGGCCCATGGAGGAGCACTTCCGCTACATCTTCGACGACGGCTACGAGCCCCTGGAGGGAAGCTCCAAACCCCGCGTCCGCCTCCACGACCTGAATCCCGGCGAGCCCGTGGATCTCCTGGGGCACCTCTTCCATCCCCTCGACATCCCCCATGGGCGGGACCGGGTGTACGGGTTCCGGGTAGGGGGCTTGGGGTACGTCACCGACGGGAAGCTCCTCCCCGAGGCGGCGGTGGAGACCCTGAGGGGGGTGGACGTGCTCGTCCTCAACGCCCTCTGGTTCGGCAGGGCGCATCCTTCCCACTTCACGGTGGAGGAGGCCGTGGAAGCGGCGCGCGCCGTGGGGGCCGGCCAGACCTACCTGACGCACCTGACCCACCGGGTGACCCACGCCGAGCTGCTGGAGCGGCTCCCGGCCGGCGTGGCGCCCGCGTACGACGGACTCACCATCGAGGTATAGCGGCCATGGCCGACACGCCCGCCCTCCGACTGGACTACGCGAACCTCCTCCTTCCCCATGTCGCCGGGGGCGTGGACCCCCAGCGCCTCTCCACCGAGCTGGCCGGGCGCTTCCGGTCGGCCCACGAGGCGGTGGAGGCCCGCCGGGGCTCGGGGGAGATGGGGTTCTTCGACCTCCCCTACGCCGCCGACACCGCCGCCCGGGTCAAGGAGTTGGCCGACGGCTTCGGCCAGTGGTTCGAGGACGTGGTGGTCCTGGGCATCGGCGGCTCGGGCCTGGGTGCCGTCTCCCTGCGGGACGCCCTGCTGGGGCCCTTCTGGAACGAGCGCTCCGACGAGGAGCGGGACCACTTCCCCCGCCTCCACGTGGTGGACAACCCCGACCCCTTCACGTTCCGGGCGCTGCTGGACCGGCTGGATCCCGCCAAGGTCCTCTTCAACGTGGTCAGCAAGTCGGGCTCCACCGCCGAGACCATGTCCCAGTACCTGGTCGCCCGGGCCTGGATGGAGGAGGGCGTGGGGCCCGACCATGCCCGGGGGCACTTCCTCTTCACCACCGACCCGGCCAAGGGGGCGCTTCGGCAGATCGCCGAGGCCCAGGGGATCCCCGCGCTCCCCGTCCCGGAGAACGTGGGCGGGCGCTTCTCCGTCCTCTCTCCGGTGGGGCTCCTCCCCGCCGCGGTGTGCGGCGCGGACGTGGACGACCTGCTGGCCGGCGCCGCCGCGATGGAGGAGCGGTGCCGCACCGGGGAGCTGGCGGCGAACCCGGCGGGGATCCTGGCCACCCTCCTCCACGTGGCCGACACCGAGCAGCGCCGGCCCATCCACGTCCTCATGCCGTACGTGGACCGGCTCCGCTCCACCGCCCTTTGGTTCCAGCAGCTCTGGGCCGAGTCCCTCGGAAAGGCGCGGGGGCTGGACGGCGCGCAGCGGAACACCGGGCCCACGCCGGTTGCCTCGGTGGGCGCCACCGACCAGCACTCCCTGCTGCAGCTCTTCATGGAGGGGCCCCACGACAAGGTGGTGCTCTTCGTCGCGGTGGAGGACGCGGGAACCGACGTGGCGATTCCCCAGGTTCACCCCGAGATCGCCTCGCTGTCGTACCTGGGGGGGAAGTCCCTGGGCGCGCTCCTCGACGCCGAGCGGCGCGCCACGGCCGAGGCCCTCCGCCGGGAGGGAAGGCCCAACGCCACCCTGGTCCTCCCCCGTGTGGACGCCCGGGCCGTGGGCGAGCTCTTCATGCTCCTGCAGATCGCCACGGTCTACGCCGGCGCGCTCTACGGCGTGGACCCCCTCGACCAGCCGGGGGTGGAGCTGGGGAAGGTCCTCACCTACGGCCTCATGGGACGGGAGGGCTTCGACGCGCCGGCCCTCGACGCCGGCGACCCCCGGTGGGTGGTGTGAATGCTGGAACGGCCAAGGGGCCCCGGTTACTTTGAACGCAGGCCCCGACGGGCGCCCGCCGATCCGGGTGGTCGGCCGCGCCGGCTCGTGGGGTAGATCCCTGGGAGGGAATATGCGCGAACGCGACGAAGTACCGACGGTCATCATCGAACGTGGGGGCGGCGGTGGCGTCGGCCCCTTCCTCCTGGGTGCCCTCGTGGGCGCCGGCCTCGCGCTCCTCTTCGCCCCCAAGTCCGGGGAAGAGACCCAGGCCGAGCTCAAGGACCGGGCCCGCAAGCTGAAGAGCGCCGCGGAGGAGCGGGTCCGCGAGGCCCAGAAGAACCTGGAAGAGCGCCTCGACCAGGCCCGTGCGGGCGTCCACGCCAAGGTGGACGACGTGCGCGGCGCGGTGGAGGCGGGAAGGAAGGCCGCCGTGGATGCGCGGGAGGACCTGGAGCGGAAGCTGGAGCGCTCCAAGGCCGCCTACCGCGCCGGGATGGACGCCGCCCGTCAAGCCGTGGCGGCGGGCGCCGAGGGCGGCGAAGGCGACGAGGAGCAGGAGACGGAAGCCTGACGCGTCGCGCCAACTTCGGTTGCCGGGGCCACACCCCGGAGACGCCGCGGCGGGGGGAGGTCCCTACCGCGGCGTCTCGACGTCCGGGGGCCGCGTGATCACCGGCTTCCTGGAGGCCCGCAGCTATCGGGTCCGGGAGTTCCTCCGCCGCCTGTGGGTGAAGGTCCTGGAGGACGACGTCTTCTTCATGGCGGGGGCCGTGGCGTTCAACCTGCTCGTGGCGGCCTTCCCCCTCATCCTCCTGGCCATCGGCGTCACGGGTTACGTCCTGTCGGCGCAGGTGGACGACCCGGTGGGCGCCACCGTGGCGGTGGTGGAGTCCATGATGCCCCAGGCGGCGGGGGCCGTGGACGTGGCCAACGTCGTGCGCGGCGTCGTGTCCGAGGTGCTGGCCCAGCGCTCGGGCTTCACCCTCTTCGGCGCGCTCCTCTTCACGTGGCTCGCCACCCGCCTGGTGGGGACGCTCCGCATCGTGCTCCGCGAGACCTTCGACGTCGGCCAGAGCCGGGGCATCCTCCGGGGCAAGGTCTTCGACATCCAGGTGGTGATCCTGGGCGTCCTGCTCCTGACCCTGAACCTGGGCGTGACCATCACCCTCGGGGCGGCGGTGCGCTTCGGCGTGGACTTCCTCGGCCTGGGCGGCCCGGTGGTGGGGTGGTTCGACCGCCTGGTGGGCCAATCCGTGGCGCTGGCCTCGGTGTGGACCCTCTTCCTCGTGGTGTACCGGTACCTGCCGGCGCGGCGCATCCCATGGCGCACCGCCATGGTGGCCGCCACCTTCTCGGCGGTCTTCCACGAGGCCCTCAAGCTCGGTTTCTCGTGGTACGCCACCGAGGTGGCGGACTACGGCTCCACCTGGGGGAATCTGGCCACCGTGGCGGTGTTCTTCTTCTGGATCTATTACGAAGCGCTAGTGTTTATCTTGGGCGGCGAGGTCGCCCAGGTGTACACCATGAGAAAGGCCGTGAAAGTGCAGGCAGGAAGCGTCGCGGGAGGGGCCGCTTGAAGCGGGTGGCGGGGGCCGTGGCGGCCCTCCTGGCCCTGGCCGCGCCCCTCCAGGGACAGCTCTTCCCCGACGACGGGGGCGAGGTGCGCTTCCGCGCCGAGATCCTGGAGCGGGAGGTCGTCACGGACCGCCCCCTCGTCCGGGAGGAGGGCCGGTACGTGGTGGTGCACCTGGCGGAGAACCGCGTCTTCGTCTTCGACGGACCCCGGGCCGTGTGGTCCGCCCCCGCCGGGACGGGCACCGGCTTCCGCCTGGACACCGGCGAGCATCGCTGGAAGTTCTCCACCCCCCGGGGGATGTTCCGCGTGCAGCGCATGGAGAAGGACCCGCTCTGGGAGGCGCCGGACTGGCACTTCGTGGAGAAGGGCCTCCCCATCCCGCCCCTCAACAGCCCCGCCCGCGTCATGCGTGGCGTCATGGGAAGCACGGCCATCTACCTGGGGGACGGCATCGCCATCCACGGCACGAATCAGCCCGAGCTCCTCCTCAATCCCGACCCGGAGCGCCGCCGCGTCTCCCACGGGTGCATCCGTCTGACCAACGAGGCCGCCCGCGCCCTCATGCACATGGTGGACGTGGGCACGCCGGTCCTCGTGTACTGACCGGCGGCCATGGCGGACGACGGCCGGAAGGTGGTGGCGCGAAACCGAAAGGCGCGCCACGAGTACGAGATCCTGGAGACGTTCGAGGCCGGGATGGTCCTCAAGGGGCCCGAGGTGAAGTCGCTCCGGGAAGGGAAGGCGTCGTTCCAGGACGCGTATGCCACCGTGGACCGGGGGGAGGTATGGCTGCACAGCCTCCACATCAGTCCCTACGAGCAGGCCAACCGATTCAACGTGGACCCGCTGCGCGTGAGGAAGCTCCTCCTCAACCGCGACGAGATCCGCCGCCTGGTGGGCAAGGTGGAGGAGAAGGGACTCACGCTCGTTCCCCTGGAGATCTACTTCCGCCGCGGGAACGCGAAGGTGGAGCTGGGCCTGGCCCGGGGGAAGAAGCTCCACGACAAGCGGGACGCCCTCAAGGCGAAGCAGCTCGAGCGGGAGGCCCGCAGGGCGGTGAGCGGCCGATGACCAGGGGCGCCGCCGTCCGTCGCCTGGGTCTGGTGAGCGTCGCGCTCCTGGCTCTCCCCGGCGCCGGCGGAGCCCAGGCCCGGCCCGAGCTGCGGGTCCGCGCGGGCGATTCGGAGGAGACGGTGCCCCTGGCCACCGCGCGGGGATACGCCGCCTTTCCCGTGGCGCGCCTCGCCCTCTTGGGGTGGGAGGTGGAGCGCACCGGGATGGGGGCCCTCCTGGCCGGCCCGGGTGGGGCGCGCGTGGAGGTCCGCGACGGGACCCCCGTGCTGCGGTGGGACGACACCCTCCTGCAGCTCTTCGACGTGCCGTACTTCGAGGGCGGGGAGCTGTACGCGCCCCTCCAGCTCGCCACCGACCTCCTCCCGTGGAGGCTCCCCGCGCTTTATCGCTTCGACGGGCGCGCGTCCCTCCTCGCCTACGAGGGGCGCGCCCCCGCCGCCGTGGTCCCGCCCGACTCCGCCGCGCCGGAGGGGCGGGCCGAGGAGGAGGAGCCTCGGCCCCCGGTGACCGACACCTCGACGGCGGCGGCAGCCGCCGCGCCGCCCCCGGCGACGGATGCGGCCACACCGCCCCCCGCCGCCCTGGCCGGGCGGCGCGTGGTCATCATCGACGCGGGGCACGGCGGCGAAGACCCGGGGACCATCGCCCGGAGCGGGCTCCGGGAGAAGAACGTGGCCCTCGGCATCGCCACGGCCATGGCCGACGCCCTGCGGCGCATGGACGAGGTGGACGTGGTGATGATCCGCTCCGGCGACACCTTCGTGCCCCCGTGGGACCGGGGCGCCCTGGCCACCGACCTGAAGGGCGAGCGGTACGGCCTCTTCGTGTCCATCCACGCCAACTCGGCGCCTTCCCGCACGTCCACGGCCCGGGGGTTCGAGACCTACTTCCTCTCGGAGGCCCGCACCGAGCACGAGCGCCGCGTGGCGGCCATTGAGAACGCGCCCCTGGGCGTGGAAGCCCCCGCCGAGGAGACGGCCGGGGACCTGGGCTTCATCCTCCGGGAGCTCAAGAACCTGGACCAGCAGCACTGGTCGTCCCTCCTGGCCGAGATGGTCCAGGGGGAGCTGGCCCGCATCCATCCGGGTCCCAACCGGGGGGTGAAGCAGGGGCCCCTGGCCGTGCTCACCAACGCCATCATGCCTTCGGTCCTGGTGGAGATCGGCTACCTCTCCCACCCCGACGAGGCCCGGCTCCTGGGCGAAGCGGGCTTCCAGAAGGACGCGGGGGAGGCCCTGGCCCTGGCGGTGGGGCGGTTCCTCCAGCGGTACCCCCCGGGAGCGTCATGAGCCGCCCCGGCGCCACCGTCCTCGGCGCCGCGCTGATCCTGTCCGGGTGCGTGTACTACAACGCCCTCTACAACGCCGAGCGCCTCTTCGACCAGGGGGACAGGGAGCGGCGGGAGGGGCGCGACTCCGTCGCCCGGGTCCTCTACCAGGACGTGGTCCGCAAAGCGGCCGAGGGGTACCGGCGCGAGCCCGAGGGGGAGTGGGCCGACGAGGCCCTCCTGCTCATGGGACGGGCCTACCTCCGCCTGGGCGAGTTGCGCGAGGCCCGCTCGGCCCTGGAGGAGGCGGCCCTGCGCGCGGGGACGCCGGAGGTCCGCTTCGCCGCCGAGCTGAGCCTGGGGGTGGCGCGGGTCCAGGCCGGCGACGTGGACGGCGGTACGCCCATGCTGAGCCGGGCCATCGACGGGCTGTCCTCCTCGCGGCTGCGGGCCGAGGGGCACCTCTGGCGGGGCCAGGCCCTGCTGGCCGCGGGCCAGCCCGACGGGGGGTGGTGGGACCTGGACCAGGCCGCCGCCGAGCCCGCGGTGCGCGTGGACGCCGCGCTCACCCGCGTGCTCTGGGGCATCCGTACCGGGAACCGGACCCGCGTGGTGGAGGGGATGAACCGCCTCCTCCGCTTCCGGGAGGGCGGCGAGCGCGTGGACTCGGTGGCCGCCCTGGCCCGGGCCGCCGCCGACCGGTGGGGCGAAGGCACCGGCGTGCAGCTGCTGGCCGGCGTCGACTCGGCCCGGTGGGACCGCACCCCCCGGGGCATGATCCGGCTCACCCGGGCCGCCTTCCTGCGCCAGACGGGAGATACCGCCGCGGCGGCCCGGGAGGTTCGGCGCGTGGCCGACGGCATCGGCCCGGCGGCGACGGAGGCGCGGCTCCGGCTGGCCGCCTGGCAGCTGAGCCAGGCCCGCGACCTGCTGGATGCCCGCGCCGCCCTCCCCCTCCTGCTGCCCGCGGTGGCGGACCCTCGGGTGGCGCGCCTCGTGGAGGACCTCCAGGGTGCCATCGCCCTTGCCGAGCGCGGCTTCGACGAGCCCCTGGCCTGGTTCGCCGCCGCCGAGATCGCCCGCGACGGCCTGGGCGCGCCGGACCTGGCGCTGGGCCTCTTCCTGGCGTACGCCGACGCGGCCACCCCCGACCCCTGGGTGCCCAAGGCACTCCTGGCCGCCCTCTCCGTCGCCCGGGCCGAGGGCGACCAGGCGTGGCTCCGGGGACGTCTGGAGCCCAGGGCGGACAGCCCTTACGTTCTGGCCGCCCGCGGGGAGCCGGCGCTGGGGCTGGAGGCCCTGGAGGAGGAGCTGGCCCGCCGCCTCGAGGAGATGAGGTCACGGTGAAGCTCGAAGTCGACGCTTTCGGCACCACCTTCCAGAACCCCGTGCTCCTCGCGGCCGGGACGTGCGGCTTCGGCCTGGAGCTGGCCGACGTCGTGGACCTGGATGCCCTGGGCGGCTTCGTCACCAAGTCGGTGACGCTGGAGCCCCGGGGGGGAAACCCGTCGCCCCGGGTGGCGGAGTTCTCCTGCGGCATGCTCAACTCCATCGGACTTGCGAATCCCGGGCTGGAGGGAACGCGCCGGGACAAGCTCCCGTGGATCCGCGACCACGTGCGCCGCGCCCGGGTCTTCGTCTCCGTGGCCGCCCACACCGTGGACGAGTACCTGGCGCTGGTGGAGGGCCTCGACGGGGAGGACGGCTTCCTGGGCTTCGAGGTGAACCTGTCCTGCCCCAACGACACGAAGCGGGGCGGGGCGCCCTTCGCGCTGGACCCGGAGGCGGTGGCCGCGGTGATCTCCGGGTGCCGGGCCCGCACCGGGCGCCCCCTCCTGGCCAAGCTCGCGCCCAACGACCAGGCGCTGGAGAACACGGCGCGCATCGCCACCGACGCCGGCGCCGACGGCCTCACGCTGGTGAACACCCTCCCGGGGCTTCTCCTGGACGGGGAGGGGAAGCCGGAGCTGGGTGCCGGCCAGGGGGGCATGAGCGGACCGGCCCTCCGCCCCGCGGGGCTCCTGGCGGTGCGCAAGGCCCGGGGCGCCACCCACCTGCCCCTGGTGGGGGTGGGCGGCGTGGCCAACGGGGCCGACGCCGTGGCGTACGCCCGGGCCGGGGCTTCCCTGGTGGAGGTGGGCACGGCGTCCTTCGCCGATCCCCGGGCGGGTGAGCGCATCGTACGGGAGCTGACCCGATGGGGGCGTGGCCACGGCGTCGCCTCCTGGTCCTCCCTGGCGCCGCCGTCCCCCACCCCCGGAGCCTGAGCGAATGGCCGAGATCATCCTCCCGCTGGACCAGCCCTCCGCCGAGGAGGCCCTGGCGCTGGTGGACCTCCTGGGGGAGCCCGCCGGCTTCTACAAGGTGGGGCTGGAGCTCTACACGCGGGCGGGCCCCGAGGTGGTGCGCGAGCTCCGCCGCCGGGAGAAGCGGGTCTTCCTGGACCTGAAGCTCCACGACATCCCCAACACCGTGGCGGGGGCGGTCCGCGCGGCGATGGCGCTGGACGTCCAGCTCCTCACCCTCCACGCCTCGGGGGGCACCTCCATGCTCGAGGCGGCCCGGGACGCCGCCGAGGGGCGGGTGAAGCTCCTGGGCGTGACGCTCCTCACCTCCCTCACCGCCGCCGAGGTGGAGGGCGTGTGGGGGCGGGAGATCGCCTCCATCCGCGACGAGGTGGGGCGCCTGGCCGGGGTCGTCCACGCCTCCGGCCTGGACGGCGTCGTCGCCTCGGCCCTTGAGGCGAGCTGGATCCGCCGCTCCCTGGAGCCTCCCTTCCTCGTCGTGACTCCGGGAATCCGCCCGGCCGGGACGGATCGAGGGGACCAGAGGCGGGTAGCCACCCCCGCCGACGCCGTGGCGGCGGGTTCCGATTACCTTGTGGTGGGGCGCCCCGTCACGCAGGCCGAGGACCCCCGGGCCGCACTGGCCGCCCTCCTCGCCGAGGTGGAAGCCGCGTCGGCGTCCTGAACCCGAACCCAGCACCATCCCTCCATGACGCTCAAGGTCCAGAACACCCTCACCCGCCGCCTCGAGCCCTTCGAGCCCCTGGAGGAGGGGAAGGTCCGGGTGTACGCCTGCGGCCCGACCATCTACGACCACGCGCACATCGGCAACTTCCGCTCCTTCCTCTCCTACGACCTCATCCATCGCTACCTGGAGTGGAGTGGGTACGACGTCCGCTTCGTCATGAACCTCACGGACATCGACGACAAGACCATCAAGGGCGCGGTGCGGGAGGGAGTGGGCGTCACCGAGTTCACCCGGCGCTTCGGCGAGGCGGTGCTGGAGGACGCGCGGACCCTGGGCGTGCGTCCCGCGGACGCGTATCCGAAGGCCACCGAGTGGGTGGACCCCATGATCGGCTTCGTGGAGCGCCTGGTCGCTTCGGGCCACGCCTACCAGGCCGAGGACGGTGCCGTGTACTTCTCCATCGCCCGATTCCCGGGGTACGGGAAGCTCAAGGGGATCGACCCGTCGTCGCTCCGCGCCGGCGCCCGCGTGGCCCAGGACGAGTACGAGAAGGAGGACGCCCGCGACTTCGCCCTGTGGAAGGCGGCCACCGATGAGGACGAGAAGGCCGCCGCGGCCTGGGCGTCCCCCTGGGGGCGGGGTCGCCCCGGGTGGCACCTGGAGTGCTCCGTCATGAGCCTGGGGGAGCTGGGGGACACGCTGGACATCCACCTGGGGGGCGAGGACCTGGTCTTCCCCCACCACGAGAACGAGATCGCCCAGTCGGAAGCGGCCACGGGGAAGCCCTTCGTGCGGTACTGGCTCCACGTGAAGCACCTCCTCGTGGAGGGCCGCAAGATGTCCAAGTCGCTGGGCAACTACGTGACGGTGCGGGAGCTCCTGGAGAAGGGGTACTCGCCGGCGTCCATCCGCCATCAGCTCATCTCGGCCCAGTATCGCCGCGAGTTGAACTTCACCATGGAGGGCCTGGACGCCTCCAAGAAGGCGGTGCAGCGCCTCCTGGACTTCGAGGCGCGCCTGGAGGCGACGCCTGCCGACGGGGCCGCCGCGACGTCGCGGCTCCCGGAGCTGGCGGCGGAGGCCCTGACCGGCTTCCGCGCCGCCATGGACGACGACTTCAACTCGGCGGACGCCCTTGCGGCCCTGTTCACCTTCGTGAACCGTGTCAACGGTGAGCTGGACGGGCGGGCCGCCGTGTCCCCCGCGGACCGGGACGCCGCGCTGGACACGCTGCGCTCCATGGACCGGGTCCTGGGGCTGCTGGAGGTGGCCCACGCGGCCGTCGCCGTGGATGACGAGCTGACGGCTTGGGTGGAGGGGCGCATACAGGCGCGGGCCGACGCCCGCAAGGCCCGGGACTTCGCCGCAGCCGACGCCATCCGCGACGAGTTGGCGGGGCGGGGCATCGTCCTGGAGGACGGTCCGCAGGGCACGCGCTGGAAGGTGGTGTAGCCCGCGCGGGCCCGCGGCGGGCCCTCGGACCGAGGAGGAAGAGCGTTGGAACGGGAGGCGCATCCCGCAGGCATGGTCATCCGCGAGCTCCGCCGGAGGCGCGTCGGCCGCGTGGCTCTCGGGTATCTCGCGGTGGGCTATGCCCTGGTGGAAGCGGCCCACGCCTTCCTGCCCGCGGCCGCCCCGTCGTGGGCCTTCCGGGCGGTCCTCGGATCGGCCGCGCTGGGGTTTCCCGTGGCCCTCGTCCTGGCGTGGGACTTCGACATCACCGACTGGGGCATCGTCCGGACCCTCGAGGAGGAGGGCTCCCAGGCGCCCCTCCCCGCCCGGCCCCGGCTCCCCTGGCTGTCGTTCGTGGCGTTCTGGGTCCTCGCGGGTCTGGCCGTGCGCCTCTTCGCCTGACCGCGCCGGCGCTTGACGCCCGACGGGGGCCGGGGGACATTCGGGCGCGGGGCCGGACGCCCCGCCGCGCTGGCGTAGCTCAACCGGTAGAGCAGCTGCCTTGTAAGCAGCAGGTTGGAGGTTCGAGTCCTCTCGCCAGCTTCCCGTAACACGAAGCCCCGCAAGGCTTTTCGGCCATGCGGGGCTTCTGCGTGCTGGGGCTCTGTGCGCCGTTTGTGCGCCGTTTCTCAGGCTCCTGCCTGCACGACGGCGAGGATGGTGTCGGGGTCCGCGTGCTGGTAACAGCGCTTGAGCGCCACGGTGTCCTTCCATCCACCGGCCGCAGCCACGTCGACGTCGGGAAGGTGCTTTCGCTCGCTGGCCCACAAGCGTCGCCATGCGTGCCAGCACCCTCCTTCGAGGATGGGGAGCTTGGCTCGCCCCTCCGCGTCGCGGTGCCAGCGGGCGGCCACGTCCCCTCGCATCGCCGTGCCCGCGTCCTCGTCGGACGGGAACAGGGGAGCGTCGCCGATGCGGGGCTCCCGTCGCAGGTAGCGGTCCAGCTCCCCGCGCATGGGCTCCGAAATGGGCGTGATGTGAAGGAGCCCCACCTTGTCGGTCTCCGGGCTCCAGTGGATGGCGCCGAACGGCATGGAGTCGGCGATGCGCTCGTCCATGCCCACCGCCGCCAGCTTGACCCTGATGGCGTCCACGGAAAGGAGAACGTCGGAGGCGCGCAGCGCGCGGATCGCGCCGATGCGTCGGCCGGTGTAGCGCGCCAGCGCCAGCATGCAGCGGAGGCGTCCGCGCGGGTCCACGGCATCGACGTGCTCAAGGAGCTTGAGGTACCGCTGATGTGAGGCCACGGGCTGGCGCGGGTTCTGCTCGCGGGGGCGCGTCACGTCGGCCAGCGGGTTTTCGCGCAGGAGGCGCTCACCGCGTTCCTTGCGGCGGTGCGCCCAGTTAAAGACCGAGGACAGCCAGCGGAAGTCGGCGTCCAGCGTACCGTCCCTGACCTTCCGAGGGCGACGCCCCTTGCGGTCCTCTTGGTCCGCCGGGTCGAAGGGCGAAAGCTCTCCGGAGCGCCGGAGACGGCAGTAGCGGTCGACGTGGCTCTGGTCTATGTCCGCGACGCGCACGTCGCCGCCCCACGCTTCCACGAACAGGGCCATCCTCGTTTCGGCGTGGATCGCCCATCGCTCGCGAAGCTCCGGAAGCCGGTGCCGTCGGAAGTGCTCGAAGAGTTGACCGAGCGTGAGCGTGTCGGGGGTGACGCCGGTCAGCCTCGCCTTAGCGATTCGGTGGGCCAGTTCCACTGCGCGTCGCTCTGCCTCGGCGCGGCTGCGAGTGTCGAGCGACTTAATGTCGTGTTCCGTGCGCGCCCTTCCGGTGGCACTGACGGTGCGGCCCACGATGACGTCGCGGTAGATCGAAGCGCCGCGCTCGAAGATCCGAACGCGAACGCCGTGGGCCTCGATGATCTTCGACCATGGCTTCTTAGGCATGGCTCCGTCCTCCCTTCGTGGTGGGGTTCGCGCGGTCGCGCCACTGGCCTAGCTGCTTGGCGATGAACTGGATGAGCAGGTCGCAGAAGGCGGGAGAGCCCAACGGCTCACCGTCCGGCACCCGCTCAGGTCCTCGGTGCTTCCGCGCAGCCTCTACGAGCGCCGCGCCCATCCGAGCGGCTTCCTGCCCCCGCCAGAAGGGTTCGCGCCAAGGCGCGCCCTCGTGGCGAGCGGCCAGCATCCGCCGGGCCAGGAGGTTTCCGAAGAGGAGCTTCACGGTGGGGGCGAGTTGCTCCCACTCTTCCTGCCAGGGCTTGAAGCCTTCCTCGAAGGACGCGCGCGCTTCCCTGCGGCGCTCCATCGTCGTCGGCGCCTCTTCGGCGCCCATGGGGCCGTCGATGCGCCACAGCGGGCGCACGCGGTCCGTGATCCCAAGCGGGTCCGGGAGGCCCTCGCCCGAGAGGAGCCAGCAGGGCGACACCTCAAGGACCGTTGCGAGGGCGTGGGCCACGTCGAGGCTGGGCTCTACCTCCGCGTCCAAGTATCGCCCGACCTGAACGTGCGAGACACCGCGCATGGAGCCATGGCGGTTGAGCGTCGCCAGACGCTCCGCCACTCCCAGCACGGGCAACCCGCTCCAGGACCAGGCGAGGTTGAGCCGCTCGGCAAAGGTCCCTCGCTTCGGCTTCCTTTTTCGCTTCGGGGGCATCGTCCCTCCTGGCCGACGTTTTACAAAAACGTAAACGTATAATACGGTCCAGTGAAAGCGTAGTAAAGTACCTCCGTAGGATGGTCGTTCTAAGCACGGAGGCGACGGGTGACGGAAGGGGATCGACTGCTGAACGAGGCGGAGGCTGCGCGCTTCCTAGGCGTGGAGCCACTGTTCCTCCGAACGCGGCGCGTGCGGGGCGGTGGCCCCAAGTACATGAGGCTTGGGCACAGGACGGTGAGGTACGCTCCCGCCGATCTGCGGGAGTGGCTTCGGGAGCGCACGTTCGTGGCCACGACCGAGGAGCGAAAGGAGTCGTGACCGTCCCGGCGTCCCCCGAGGAGTTGGTGGCGCTCTGGCGCGAGCGCGCGGCCGACCTGCGTCGATGGGCAGCGGCCGAGGGTGCGGCGTGCGCCCTTGAGGTGGCAGCCGGCGAACTTCAGGCGGCTCTGCGCGAGGCGGCGGACGCGCTCGTCACGACACGGGAAGCGGCACGGATCAGCGGACGTTCGGCGCGGACGTTGCGGGCCATGGTGGCCGACGGGCGTCTTCGGAATCATGGGCGACGCGGGGCTCCACGCTTCCGGCGAGGCGACCTACTAGGGGCCGGTGCCAAGCGCGCTGATGGGTACGACGCCGCTGCTGACGCGCGCGCGGTCCTGGCGCGCATGGGGGACGTCCGATGACCGCCGCCGAGCAACGCGACGGGCTGGGCGCCGCACTCGGGTTCCGGCAGGATCGCGGGACGGGCCTGTGGTGGGGTCGGTGTCCCACGTGCAAATCGGAGCGAGCGTCCGTCGGAATAGCCGCCCTTTCCTGCGACCAATGCGGACCGTTGGCGTTGGCTCGAGCGACGCAGCTCTACCTCGGGGGGGAAGCCGAGAAGGTGGCCGTCGGCACGCTCATGAGCGCCGTTGACCCGGTGGCGGTTTCGTGGCTTTGGCCGGGACGCATCCCCCTGGGCCGGCTGACGATACTTGACGGCGATCCGGGCCTGGGGAAGTCGAGCGTCACGCTCGACCTGGCCGCCCGGGTCACCTCCGGGTCGCCGATGCCCGACCACACCCGCGGCCTCGGCGGACCGCGCGGCGTGATCCTCATGGGCGTCGAGGACGGCCTGGCCGACACCGTCCGCCCGCGCCTCGACGCGGCGGGCGCGGACGCAACGAAGGTGTGGGCCCTCACGGGGGTCCGGAACGAGGACGGCGAGCCCCGGCTTCCCACCCTCCAGGACGTGCGGGCAATCCGGGAAGCACGGAGCGAGGTAGACGCGGCCCTGCTGGTCGTGGACCCCTTGAGCGCGTTCCTGGGGTCTGGTGTCGACGGGCACCGCGACGGCGACGTGCGACAGGCGCTTGCACGTCTCGCCGCCCTCGCCGAAGAGACGGGCCTGGCCGTTCTCTGCGTGCGGCACTTGTCGAAGGCTGGGGGCGCAAACCCCCTGTATCGGGGTGGGGGAAGCATCGCGATCATCGCAGCGGCTCGGTCCGGCCTTCTCCTCGCCGCAGACCCGGATGACCCGGAGCGGCGCGTCCTCGCTTCGACGAAGTCTAACCTCGCGCCTCCCCAACCTTCGTTGGCCCTCCGGATCGCCACGGTGGACGGCACGGTCAGCGTCGCGTGGGAGGGGCTCGTCGAAGTCCGAGCCGTCGACCTCCTCCAGACGGGGGAGAGTCGGACCCTGGCGGACGAAGCGCGGGACCTCCTTCGCCACGAACTGGCCGACGGCCCTCGCCTCGTCCCCGAACTCCAGGCCGCGGCCCGAAAGGCGGGCGTCACGTGGGCCACGGTGAAGGCCGTGAAGACCACCATGGGCATCGAGTCGTCGAAGACCGGCGGTCGGGGGGAGCCCTGGGTATGGAAGCTCCCCGGTCAAAGGGCTAGAGCCCCCGGTCCCCCTTTGGGCTCGACGACCCCCTACCCCTTTGGGGAAGCCGAGGCGGCGGAACCAGTCCCGGCCCTGTCGAACGTCCAAAGGGCTAAGGGCGCCGTGGTTATCCCTTTGGCCCGATACAGCCCCGAAACGGGCGACATGTTCGAGGACTCGGACCCGGTCCGCGCCGTGCTTGAGGAGGAGCCGTCGTGAGGGCACTGACCCCCGGCGAACGCCGAGAACGGGGCACCCGGCTTTGTGCCCGCTTGGCCGAGGACGTTGCGAGCATCGTCCCCGCAGGAATCGGGGCTTGGGATGAAACCTGGCGCATCGTCGATCCGGCGGACGCCAGCTTCATGGAAGCCCTCGTCGCCTGGGAGTCTGACCCATCGAAGGAGGCGCTTGACCGGGTTCGGTCCGCATACCGAGGGGTACTATGCGCCTGGCGTTCTGCGTCTGCCGCTTTCGAGCGTCAGCGGGCAGAGCGATGAGTCGATGCGTGGGCTGCGGCGCGTCGATCGAGCACAACGGCGGCAAGGGGCGTCCAGCAGAGGAGCGGCGCCGGCTCGCGTGGTGTCGCTGCCCACGCCCCCGTCCCGTGCGCCGGTACCGGGGTACCTGGGCCTACCGCCTCTGCGAAAAGCCGATTCGCGCGGCGCCGGAGTGACGCGCTACGTGCCCCCCAAAGGCCCGAAGGCCAGGAGTCAGGCCCCCCGGCAGGAGCGGGCGCACCGCGCTCGCCGTACCCCCTGCGGCGGGGCCCTACGAGCGCGTAGGGGGTACCCGGGTACCGAATTTCGGAACGCGAGGGCCGGGGTACCGGGGCCAGCCTTCCTCTCTTGCGTACAGGACGAGGCCGGTCTCTTTCGCACCTCCGTATCCGCTTTTCGCGGGGGCGCTGAGCGGTGAAGCGCTGCCCGGTCTGCGCGCTCTCGAAGCCGCTGGACGCTTTCGGGGCTGATCGAACGCGGAAAGATGGCCGAGCCGTGTACTGCCGCGCGTGCCGTTTGCGCCGGAAGGCCCCTCCCACGGAGGCAGGGGCGACGCCCCTGGGGCGCGGTCGCGTCCTTCGCATCCGGCGCCACGACGCAGCGGGTCGCGTGGTCCTCGAAGTGACGCAGGAGGGACGTGCCGCGCCCGTGGGCACCATCGCCTTTCCGCTGGCCGACGTGCCGCGCGTGATCGAAGCCCTTCGCGCCGTCGCCACCAACTAGCACCGGGTTACACGGGAGTTACGCCTACCCTTGGGGACGAGAGGAGGCACGAGCGAATGACGGACACGACGATGGTTCTGACCTGGGAAGCCACGGGCTTCGACGACGCCCTGGACGACTACTTCGGCGCGGCAGCCGGAGCGGAGGCCGTGGCGGAGTGGGTGCAGCGCGCCCACGCAGCGGCTCTGGCGGACGCGCTGGTCGCGGCTCGCGACCTGCTGGCTGCGTTCGACAACGCCGCTGCCCTGGGCGACGACGCAGCGCGAGCGGCGCGCAAGGAGCGCATCGAGGATCTGTCCGGTCGGATCGCCGCCTACGTCGCGGCGGGTCACCGGCTGCGGGAGGTGGAGCGCATCGCCGGGATCGTCGTGGAGCTTCGCGCTGAGGCGCGGGCCCTGGGGCGCCTGGCCGACGAGGCGATGAACGAGGCGGTGGCGGCGGCGGTGGCACGCGCGGCCACGAACGACAGCGAGGGGTGACGACGATGACGTTCCGAATGGTGAAGGACAGTCGGGGCCAGCTCGTTCGCGAGCGGCTGGAAGCGGTGTCCAAGATGAAGCGGCTCTCCAGCGGCACGTCGATGACGTCCGCGCAACGCCGTGAGTTCGACGAGGCGCACGATCGCGTTCGCGCCCTCGACGCCCGCCTTGCGTCTGGCGACTTCGGGCCGGACGTGGTGGCCGGGCGTCAGGACGTGGGCGTATGGGACGACGCGAGCGACGACTACCGAGGCGCCAAGCCCGCGGCGCGAGCCCTTCGCCCGGACGAATCCGTGCGCAGCTTCGTGGAGGAGCGCGGCCTCGGGGGGAGTGGCTCGGAAGCCGCTCGGGAAATCGGCGTGGGGCGCGTCCTGCGCGCCCTGCTCATGGGCCCGCGCGACGACGCGGAACGCCGAGCCCTCAGTGAGGGCAGCGACAGCGCGGGCGGGTACAGCGTCCCCATCGCGCTCGGCGCCGAACTGATCGACCGGATGCGCCCTCAGGCGCACGTCCTCGCGGCGGGGGCACGCCTCGTGCCGCTGGAGTCCGACCAGCACGTTTTCGCCAAGGTGACCGGCGACCCCACGCCTTCGTGGCGCGGCGAGGGCGGGTCCGTGAGCGAGCAGGCCGTGACGTTCGGAGCCCTGCGCTTCGCTCCGCGCTCGGTGGCCTTCGTCGTGAAGGCGTCGCGGGAGCTGATCCAAGACGCCGCCAACCTCGAAGAGGAACTGCCGCGCCTGTTCACGCGCGTCATGGCGGGCGAGCTGGACCGGGTCTGCCTCTACGGCGACGGTGCGAGCGAACCGCTCGGCATGCGCCACGCCTCGGGCATCTCGGAGTACTCGATGGGCACGAACGGCGCGGTCCCGTCGAACTACGACGCCCTGGCGCGCATCCGCCGCCTGATCCTCGAAGCGAACGCACCGGCACCGACCACCGCGATCTGGTCGCCGAGAACGGACGAGCAGTTCGGGCTCCTGCGGGACGGCGAGGGGCTGCCGCTCCTCCGGCCGCCGAGCATCACGGACTGGACTTTCCGGGCCACGGCCCAGGTCTCGAACGCGGAGACTCAGGGTTCGGCCTCCGACGCGTCGACGATCTTCGTGGGCGGGTTCCGCGAGCTGTGGATCGGGTCGCGGCTCGACGTTCGCGTCGAGGTGCTTCGCGAGCGCTACGCCGACACGCTGCAGACGGGCTTCCTCGTCTACGCTCGCTGGGACACCGGGTACCCGCGTCCGGCGGCGCTGGGCCGCGTCATCGGCTTCATCGGGTAGCCACGCGGGGCGGAGGGGTCTTTTCCGGGTAACCCCCTTCGCCCTCGAGGGTTCGGGGTGGTGCGGCGTCGTTCTCGCCTCTCCTGGGCGGCGCCCACCCCCCGGCCCGTGCCGGGTCCACCAGGGACCGCACTCTTGGCAACACGAGCCTTGTTTCGGCGGGGGGGCCTACGGTAGACTTTCGGTGTCGACGGGACCCCGCCCCTTTGCGAGGAGCAGCATGCACCGCCGCGATTGGACGCTCTTGGCGATCGCCTCCGGCGACGCTGCGGTCACTCAGCCAGTCCAGCTCCAGAAGGCCCTGTTTCTCCTCGGCGAGAAGCTGACGCCAGACCACCTCGGCACAGAGGCCTTCTACGAGTTCACCCCGTACGACTACGGCCCGTTCAGCAAGGCCGTGTACTCGGATGCCGAGGCCTTGGAGGCCGAGGGACTGGTTGCCATCAGGCGGCCCCCTGACACCCGCTTCAACCTCTACGTGGCGACGCTAGCCGGACAGCAGCGCGCGGCGGAACTCCGGGGTGGCCTCAGCCCGGAGGCATCGGAGTACCTCGATCGCCTCATGTCGTGGGTTCGATCCCTGTCCTTCCAAGAGCTGGTCAAGGCCATCTACCAGAGTTTTCCGGAGATGAAGGCCAACAGCGTCTTCCAGGAATAGGAAGGAAAGGAAAGGGGGGGAGGGGATGACCCTAATCCTGGGTATCCGGTGCGACGATGGCGTCGTCATGGCGACTGACAGCGCGGCGACGTTTGGCACCGGCCGGGGGTACACGATCGGGCAACAACCCACTCGGAAGCTGTACGCCCTTGAGGACGCAATCCTCTACGCCGCGACCGGTGCCATCGGTTGCGCCCAGCTTGTGGCCGGTAGCCTGGAGTTGAGGTGGAGGAACGGATGGCGACCGCGCACCGTCCACCAGGCGATGACTGAGGGTGCCGCTGCCGTTGCCTCGGTCCTTCAGCCGATCCACGCGGCGGCACAAGTTGCTCATCAGGTAGAGGCGGATGTTAGCGACTGCCTCTGCCGTTCTCTGGTCGCGCTCCCCGTGGCAGGCAGGGCCGAGTTGATCCAGTTCGGCGAGAGCGGGGCGCCGGAGGCCGCCACCGTCGACCTCCCCTGCGTCGCGCTTGGGTCGGGGCAGGCCATCGCGGACCCGTTCCTTGCTTTCCTGCGAAGGGTCCTCTGGGACGGCGGGGTGCCGACCATGGCGCAGGCTCGCTTCGTGGCGGCGTGGACAATCGACCATGTCTGCAGAACGAACCCCGGCGGCGTCGGTGGAAGCACGCAGCTCGCGACACTCACCGTCGACAACAACCACCCGAAGCTCGAGATGGTTGAGCCGAACATCGGCGAGCACCACCACCTCATAGCCGATACGGAAGACGCTCTCCGAGAGGCGTGTCAGTTCGCCGATGGGCAACCGGCGCCGGCGCCACCGGAGCTGGAAGAGCCGGGCGAACCGGAGCCAGGCGCCTGAGAAAGAACGCCCGAGGGGGGAAGGAGGGGGCGACGCGCGCCCTTCCCGCCGTCGCGATCTACCGCCCAGGGCCTATAAAGGGGTACCCCCGAGTCCCCCACGCACCCCCTAGGCCCCTTGGCGGGGCCGAAAAGGGGTGAGTAGCTGAAGGGGCACTTCAAGCCGGGAGCGCATCATGAAGTGGCTGGGCGAGAACTGGCTGAGGGTGATCCTCGCCATTGCAGCTCTGACTGCGTCACTGGGCTTCGTGAAGTTCCTCCACGACCAGAACGCCCTTGCGGTGGAGATCGAGCGAAACAGGCAGGCGACCCAAGAGGCAGCTCGACAAGACCGACTCGCTCAAGAGCAGAGGGAGTACGTACTCAAGAAGTCTCAAGCGTGCCTGGCGATCTACGAGACCGAGGGCAAGAAGTGGAATAACGTCACCGGATGGCGATACGATGAGCTATCTGACGATTGCATTGTTCGCTTCAAGAGTGAGAAGGCGTTGAGCGAGGAAGAGTGCAAGAGACGGCAAGCTAACCCCCTCTTGGGGGACGACGAGCGCTATGCCTGCCTAGGTGTTGCAACCAGGGACGTTGTTCACGAGTTGGGTGAGGCGTCGCTGAGGA
>BTVB01000058.1:0-25427 GCA_045863275.1 Gemmatimonadota bacterium | reverse complement strand
GACGTCTTTTCCACGGCGACGGACGCAGGAGCCCGCCCGGCGCGCGCCACCCCCGCCCGAGCCTCCGTGCCCACGACTACCCGAACGGCCCCTGCCCTCCCGTCCACGACCATCAACCCCGCAGGGGCGGAAACCTCTCCACGACCGCGGCCGCCACCTCTTCCGCCCCACCCAGGGCCTGCGCAGGAGGCGGCGACATCCCCAGGAGCTCGGGGATCCGCTCCGTCCACGCGCCGGCCCCGAATTCGGCCCCGGGGATCTCGAAGCCGGGGAGCCGGGCCAGCGCCCAGTCGCGGAGGGGGGGCATCTCCCGGAAGTCGCTCCGCGTGACGAAGGCCAGCGGCCGGCCCTCCCGCCAGACCTCCGCCAGCGTGCTGTACCCCAGCTTCGCCACCACCGCGTCGGCGGCACGCACGAGGTGGGGCATGTAGAGCCGCGTCCCGTTGTCGAAGAGCCGGAGGTTCCCCTGGACGCGGGTGTCGTGACAACCGGTGACGAGGAAGGTCACGTCCTCCATCTCCGACAGCCGCTCCAGGAACGGCATGTCCTCCCGGTACCCGCCCATGGTGAGGACCACCACCTTCCCCTCTTCGGGGAGCCCCATGTCCCGGCGGACCTCCTCGCGGCTCCTGCGCGCCGGCCGGCTCACGGGAGCCACCGCTCCGTGGGCCCTGGGGTCCAGGTGGCAGAAGGGCTCGGCGAGCAGGTGGAGCGTGGCCTTGTCCACCCAGCCGTCCAGCTCCGCCGACAGGTCGGCGAGCGCGGGCACCTCCGCCAGGTGGGGCTCGTAGAGCCAGGACCAGGTGAAGTTCTCGACGAGGACGGAGGGGAGACCGGCGCGCTCCGCCACCGCAACCCCCAGCGGAGCGATGTCGCACAGCACCGCCTGGCACCCCGCCAACCGAACCTCCAGCGCCAGCCCGCTCACCAGGTCGTCGTGGAAGGGCACCAGGCCCCGCACGGCGTCGACGGTGGCCGCCAGGTCGATGGCCAGGGCCGAGCGCTGGAAGAACCCCACGTCCGTGACGAGCTGGTGGTAGCGGTACAGTCCCCGTACGGACTCGTCGAAGAACCAGCGGGGCGCGTCGGTGAACAGCTCGAAGCGGGCTCCCACGCCTCGGTGCAGGGCGTCCATCACCGCCGACGCCCGGGCGGCATGCCCGAACCCGTGGGGCGACACGAACACCGCGAGGACGGGAGCGGTGGGAGGGCCCTTGGTGGCCGGGACCGGTCCTTTCAAGGGCCCTCCCCCACCTTCATCGCTTCAGCAGGGGAGCCAGCGCGTCGCGCAGGTCGGGCTTGCCCAGCACCTGTAGCTCGTACCGCACCCGGGTGGCGGGCACGGGGATGCGCACCAGCCGCCCCAGGTCGATGGGCGTTCCGATGGCCACCGCCTCCACGCCCCCCTCGGCGGCCCGCTCCAGCGTCGCCTCCAGGTCCCGCACCTGCTGCTCGCCGTATCCCATGGCGGGGAGGAGCGGACCCAGGTCCGGGTATTTCCGGAACGTCGCCTCCAACTCGCCCACCAGGAACGGTCGCGGGTCCACGATCTCGGCGGCGCCGGCGTCCCGGGCGCCCAGCGTGCCGGCGCCGTAGCGCATGCCGC
This sequence comes from Gemmatimonadota bacterium, assembly GCA_045863275.1. Taxonomy (GTDB): domain Bacteria; phylum Gemmatimonadota; class Gemmatimonadetes; order Longimicrobiales; family Gaopeijiaceae; genus SZUA-318. The sequence goes on along the minus strand of BTVB01000058.1, from coordinate 23,821 downwards.
CGTGGGTGAGCGTGGGTCCGTCCTCCACCACCAGGACGCGCCGACCCCGGAGCACCGCGGGGTCGTCCACCGTGAGGGGCGACGCCGCCTGCAGGACCAGGGCCCTGGGGTTCACCCTGGCCACGTTGGCCAGGACCTCGGCCACGCCCTCGGGAGACGCCGTCTGCACCTTGTTCACCAGCACCACGTCCGCCAGGCGCAGGTTGGTCTCCCCGGGGTAGTACTTCAGCTCGTGGCCGGGACGGTGGGGGTCCACCAACGTGATGTAGACGTCGGCCTTGAAGAACGAAGTGTCGTTGTTCCCCCCATCCCAGAGGACGACGTCGGCCTCCGCCTCCGCGGCGCGGAGGATGGCCTCGTAGTCCACGCCGGCGAAGACCGCCGAGCCGTTGGCGATGTGGGGCTCGTACTCCTCCCGCTCCTCGATGGTCGCCTCGTAGCGCACCAGGTCGTCCTCCCCCGCGAAGCGCTGGACGCGCTGCTTCAGGAGGTCCCCGTAGGGCATGGGGTGGCGCACCACGCTCACCCGGAGCCCCGCCTCCCGGAGCACGTTGGCCACGGCGCGGCTGGTCTGGCTCTTGCCCACCCCGGTCCGCGACGCGGTGACGGCCACCACGGGCTTGGAGGAGGGGAGCATGGTCCGCTCCGCGCCCCCGATCTCGAAATCCGGCCCGGCGGCGTTCACGCGGCTCGCCATGTGCATGACGTACTCGTGGGACACGTCGGAGTAGGCCATGACGCACCGCGTCACGCCCTCCGACGCGATGATCTCCTCCAGGTCGTCCTCGGGGCGGATGGGGATGCCGTCGGGGTAGCCGGGACCCGCCAGCTCGGCCGGGTAGTGCCGGCCGTCGATGTGGGGGATCTGCTGGGCGGTGAAGGCCACCACCCGCACGGTGGGGTCGTCGCGGTAGACGGTATTGAAAACGTGGAAGTCGCGGCCCGCGGCTCCCAGGATCACGATTCGGTGGGTCATGACGGGACAGGTTCTGGGGAGGGGCCCTTGAGGCATAACACCGAGGGGCAGCGGGGTCCACCCGGGGGCCCTCCGGGTAGTGGGTCAAAGTCACCCACTACCGCCCCCCGGGTAGGGGTCAATCCCACCCACGACCGCCCTCGCCGTCGGGAGCCCCCGCGTACCGGCCGGCGCCGGAGAGCCCCCACGGGAGCGCCGACGCCACCCTTCCTCCAGGAGCTGCCCCTCCTCGAGGCGCGCTTGACCGCTCACGGCGCCTCCGTCATTCGCACTGCTCCAGCACGTCCAGGACGTCGAGCCGCTGACCCGGCTCCCGCGGCGCGCCGGCCTCGGGGTCGGCGGGGCGGCGCCGGTGCCAGTCGGTCTCGGCCTGGTAGGCGGCCACCAGGGAGAGGAGCCGCTCCTCGCCGAAGGGGAGCCCGCCCAGCATCCCCGCCAGCGGGAGGGGCCCCCCGTCCGTCGCCTCGAAGCCGATGGGGAACGCGACGAGGGGAAGCCCGATCATGTCGAAGGGGATGGGCGAGGTCTGCACCACGGCGTCGCACCGGGAGAAGACCTCGTCCAGCACCCGCTGGAGGAGGAGCATCCTGGCTCGCTGTCCCCGGAGATACTCGGGCCCGGAAAGCAGGAGCCCGTTGATCCAGGGCGACAGCGACACGCCGAAGAGGCGCACGTCGCGGCGGAGCGCCTCCATGAAGGGCTCGGCGCGCTCGGGCAGGCGCGCGTTGTTGAAGTCGCCGCTGGTGAGCGTCTCCCAGTCCCGGGGGAGGTCCACCTCCACCACCCGGGCGCCCACCGCCTCGAAGCGGGCCAGCATGGCCCTCCGGGCCTCCAGCTCCGCCGACCGCCGCGCGGCCTGTCGGCGCCGGCGCGCCTCCCGCTGCGCGGCGCTCTCGTCGCGGCGGGGGAATCCCCCGGGCTCGTCCTCCTGCTCCTCGGCGCCCAGGTAGCCGGGGAGCACGCCGATGGTGGTGGGCCAGCGGAGGGCCGTGGCGCTCCCCCTGCGCACCGGCTCCGCCGCGGTGACGAAGTCCGGCACGGGGGGGAGCCCCAGCGTCCGGGGATCGGCGGGGTCGGGCCCCGCCATGTGCTGGAGCACGAGGGCCGCGTCCCGGGCGTCGCGGGCCAGGGGGCCCGGGTGGTCGCGGGTGTACGTCAGGGGCACGATCCCGTGGAGCGAGACCCGCCCCATGGTGGGCTTGATGCCCGTGAGGCCCTGGCGGGACGAGGGGTTGGTGATGGAGCCCCCCGTCTGCGTGCCGGTGCTGGAGGCGGCCATGCGCGCCGCCACGGCCGTGGCCGACCCGCTGGACGAGCCCCCGGGGTCCACCGACGGGTCGTCGGGAGCCCAGGCGTTCCGCGTGGTCTCCTCGCCGTCGGGCGTCGTGGCCCGACTGGTGGCCAGGGGGCCCATCTGCGTCTTCCCCAGGAGGACGGCGCCGCCCGCCTTCAGCCGCGCCCACGCCGTGGCGTCGTACTCGGGGACGAAGTCGGCGTAGACGTGGGAGTTGGCGGTGGTGAGGACGCCCCGGGTGTAGTAGTTGTCCTTGATGGCCAGCGGGATCCCGTGGAGGGGCCCGCCCCACGCCGCGCCCTCGAGGCGCCGGGCCTCGGCCCGGGCGGCTTCGGCGGTGACGGTGTTGAAGGCCATGAGCGTGCCGTCCAGGGCCTCGATGCGCCCCAGGTACCCCTCCACCAGCTCACCGACGCCCAGGCGCCCGTCGCGGATCAGGGACGCCAGCTCCGCCACCGTCATCTCCCAGGGCTCGGCGGCCTGCACCGAGGTTGCGTCTGGGAGGACCACCCGGGGCCGCGCGGCGGAGGCCGCCGTCAGGCGCGCCGGCCGGAAGGCGCTCCCCGTGGCGGCGGCGGCGGTGAGGAGGCCCATGCGCTCCAGGAAGTGCCGGCGGTCCACGGCCCGGTCCTGCGGGATCGACGGCCCGGAGCGCTCCCTACCCATCGGACGTGCTCCGGAGCACCGCGCCCAGCGACGCCGGGTACATGGACGGCGTCACCGCCTGGGGGTCGGGCTCGAAGGCCATGATGGCCGCCGGCGTCGAGCGGAGGAAGCGCCGCGCGCCCATGAGGATCCTCCGCCGGTCGGCCGGCGCGCCGGCGTCGTCGTCGGGAAGGACGGAGAGGTCGACGCCCAGGCTCCTCAGTCGGGTGAGGATGTAGGCGTCCAGCTCTTCGTCGGTGAGCTCCTGGGTGCGATCGGGTGCCATGCTCGTCTCCCCGTGGGCCGGTGCCGGCGCCCCGGCGCGGGTCGCCGGGGCCGGCCAAAGTACGGGCTCCCACCGACGCCGGGCGAGGGCGCTTGATGGAGGGGGGCGCCGGCGGCGTATCTTACGCAGCCCCCGAGCCCCGGAGCCCATGGCCGACGAACACGACATCCTGAGCGAAGAGGAGGCCCTGCGCCTCTGGCAGAAGGCGGCCCAGCTCCAGGCCGAGGCCGCCCGGCGTGCCGAGGCCCAGGCGTCCCGGGAGGCCTCCGCCGACCTCGGCGAGGGCGACGCCCGGCCCGCCGGCGACGGCTACGCGTTGGTCCACGTCCGCGCCGCCGCCCTGGAGGCGGGGATCTCGGAGGAGTTCGTGGAGGCGGCGCTGGCGGAGGTCAGGGCTCAGCGGGCCATGGAGGGGGTTCTTCCCCGCCCCCGCCGCCTCTCCCGCCTGCTCCTGGGCCGCCCCGCCGACGCCGTGGAGGCGCGTCGGGTCGTGCTGGCCACGCCCCAAGGCGTGCTGGAGGCCATGGAGGAACTCTTCCCCAACGAGCCCTACACGCTTCTGCTCCGCGACCGCCAGGGCGATCCTCTGCGCGGCGGCACCCTCGTGTTCGACCTCCAGGGGGTGGGCTTCACGACGGCCGGACAGGGCGGCTTCAAGGGCGACGCGTCGTACGCCGACCTGCGCCAGGTCTTCGCCACCCTCACGCCCCTTCCCGGCGACCCACCGCGCACGGAGGTCACCCTCCGATCGCCGGTGGCCTGGGCCATGCCGCTCAATGCCGGGATCGCGACGGCCATGTCCGGCTTCGCCGGCGCCATGGGCTTCGCTGGGGGGGCCGGGCTGGTCTCCATCGTGGGCCTGGCGGGGCCGCTGGCGGCGATCCTCGCGGCCACCGGCGCCGGCGCCGGGGTGACGCTGGCCATGGGGGGGTTCCGGTCCCTCTACCGGTATGCGATGGGGCGCGGTACCCGGGGCCTGGAAGGCCTCCTCACCGCTTTGGCCGCCCGGGCCGAGGGCGGCTGGGGCATCGCGCCCCGCAAGGAATAGTCCACCGCCGCGCCGCGCCCGGCGTCCCACGCGGACCGTTGGCCCCTCCCCGCTCGCCTCCTATCTTGGGCGGCCCCCTGTGGGGAACGTGTGGAACCCTCTCGGAGGATGGGATGACGATGATGCGAGGCACCTGGACCGCCTGCGCCCTTCTGGCGCTCACCACCCTGGCCGCGCCGGCGCCCTCGGCGGCGCAGGACGAGGCCCCCGACACCGCGGCCGCGCGCCAGAAGCGGGAGAAGGCCTCCCTCCCCCTGGAGGGGGCCCGGAAGTTGAGGATCACCACCGACGAGGGCACGTGGCTCTCCCTGGACGTGAGCCCCGACGGCTCCACGGTGGTCTTCGACCTCTTGGGCGACCTGTACACGGTGCCCCTGGCCGGCGGGCGGGCCACGCGCATCACCAGCGGGCTGGCCTGGGACACCCAGGCCCGGTACAGCCCCGACGGCTCCAAGCTCCTGTTCATCTCGGACCGGAGCGGCGGAGAGAACCTGTGGACGCTGGAGCTGGCCAGCGGCGACACCGCCCAGATCACCAAGGGGAACAGCGCCACGTGGATGTCCCCCGAGTGGACCCCCGACGGCCAGTACGTCCTGGCGTCCAAGAGCGCGTCGCGCCTGGGCGTGCACCAGCTCTGGATGGGGCACGTGGACGGGGGCTCGGGGAAGGTCCTCCGGGACCAGCCGGCCCAGCTCAAGACCATCGGCGCCGCCGTGTCTCCCGACGGCCGCTACGTCTGGCACGCCCAGCGCAACGGCTCCTGGAACTACAACGCCCAGCTCCCCCAGTACCAGCTCGCGGTGTACGACCGGGAGACGGGTCAGAGCTTCGGCCGCACCTCGCGCTACGGCTCGGCCTTCCGCCCCACCCTCTCCCCCGACGGGAAGTGGCTGGTCTACGGCACGCGCCACGAGGACGAGACCGGGCTCCGCATCCGCGATCTGGCCACCGGGGACGAACGCTGGCTGGCCTATCCGGTGACCCGGGACGAGCAGGAGTCCATCGCCGACCGGGACGTCTACCCGGGCATGTCCTTCACCCCCGACTCCAGGGAGCTGGTGGCGTCGTACGGCGGGAAGATCTGGCGGATCCCCGTCGACGGCTCGGCCCCCGTCGCCGTCCCCTTCACCGTGGACGAGGAGGTGGAGGCGGGGCCCGAGGTGGCCTTCAAGTACCCGGTGGAGGACACCCCCCAGTTCACCGTGCGGGAGATCCGCGACGCCGTCCCCTCCCCCGACGGCAGGAAGCTGGCCTTCACGGCGCTGGACGAGCTGTACGTCATGGACTATCCCGAGGGTACCCCCCGCCGCCTCGCCGCCGGCGAGGGCGTGGTGCAGGCCCAGCCGGCGTGGTCGCCCGACGGACAGTGGGTGGCGTACGCCACCTGGGCCGCCGACGGCGGCCGCCTCTTCAAGGCCCGGGCAGACGGGCGGGGCGACGCGGTGCGCCTCACGCCCGTGGCGGCCCACTACCAGCAGCCCGCCTGGACGCCCGACGGCCAGCGCGTGGTGGCGCTGCGCTCGCCTGCCCGGGCGTTCCACGAGGCCACGGGGCCGGGCTTCTCCGGAGCCGAGACCGACATCGTCTCGATGCCGGCCGACGGGGGCGCCGCCACGCTGGTGGCCCCGGCCGAGGGGCGCCAGGCGCCCCACTTCGTCCAGGGTTCGGACCGCCTCTGGCTGCACCACGGCCAGAAGGGCCTCGTGTCCATCCGCCTGGACGGCACCGACGAGAAGGCCCACGTGAAGGTCACCGGATCCACGCGACCGGGGCAGCAGCAGCCCGATCGGGCCGACCTCATCCTCATGGCGCCCCGGGGCGACCAGGCCCTGGCCCAGGTGCACAACGACGTCTTCGTGGTGACGGTGCCCAGGGTGGGTGGCGAGGCGCCCACCATCTCCGTGGGCAACCCGGAGAGCGCCGCGTTCCCCGCCAAGCGCCTCACGGACATCGGCGGCCAGTTCCCCACGTGGGACGCCTCGGGCCGCAAGGTCCACTGGTCCATCGGCAACGCCCACGTGGTCTACGACCTGGACGCCGCCGAGGCCCACGAGGACAGCGTGAAGGCCGCCGCCCGGGCCGTCGCGGCCGACAGCTCGGCGGCCGACTCCACCGCAGCCGACTCCACCGCGGCGAAGGCCGACGACAAGAAGGACGAGGGGTACAAGCCCGTGGAGCACCGCATCGTCATCCGCGCCGACCGGGACATCCCCCGGGGCACGGTGGTGCTCCGCGGGGCCCGGGTCATCACCATGCGCGGCGACGAGGTCGTCGAGAACGCCGACGTCGTGGTGCGGGACAACCGCATCGTGGCGGTGAGGCGCCAGGGCTCGGTTGCGGTGCCCGACGGCGCCGAGGTCGTGGACGTCACGGGCCGGACCATCGTGCCGGGCTTCGTGGACACGCACAGCCACATGTGGCCCGCGTGGGGGATCCACTGGCGGCAGAACTGGATCTACCTGGCGAACCTGGCGTACGGCGTCACCACCACCCGCGATCCCCAGACCTCCAGCACCGACGTCCTCACGTACGGCGACCGGGTGACGGCCGGCAGCATGCTGGGGCCCCGCGTCTACTCCACCGGCCCCGGGATCTTCGGCGACTACGTCACCGACGCCATCCGCGACCTGGAGCACGCCCGCAACGTCATGCGGCGCTACAGCCAGTACTACGACACCAAGACCATCAAGATGTACATGGCGGGGAACCGCCAGCAGCGGCAGTGGGTCATCATGGCCGCCCGCGAGCAGAGCATCATGCCCACCACCGAGGGCGGCCTCCAGTTCATGTACGACCTCACCATGGCGCTGGACGGCTACCCGGGGCAGGAGCACTCGCTGCCCATCGCGCCCATCTACGGCGACGTGGTGAAGCTGTTCAGCGGCACGGGCATCGCCTACACGCCCACGCTCCTCGTGTCCTACGGCGGGCCCTGGGCCGAGAACTGGTTCTACTCGCGGGAGAACCCCCACGACGACGCCAAGCTGGCGTACTTCACCGCCCACGAGGAGCTGGATCAGAAGAGCCGGCGCCGGCCCGGTTGGTTCCGCGACGACGAGCACGTCTTCCCAAAGCACGCCGAGGGCGTGAAGAAGGTGGTGGAGGCGGGCGGCCGCATCGGGGTCGGGAGCCACGGCCAGCTCCAGGGCCTGGGCTACCACTGGGAGCTGTGGGCCATGCACTCCGGTGGCATGAGCAACCATCAGGCGCTGCGGGCCGCGACCATCCTCGGCGCCCAGGCCCTGGGCCTGGACGGCGACGTGGGGAGCGTGGAGCCGGGCAAGCTGGCGGACCTGGTCATCCTGGGCGGCAACCCCCTCCAGGACATCCGCAACACCAACACAATCACCCACGTGATGATGAACGGCCGGCTCTTCGAGGGCGACACGCTGAACGAGGTGTGGCCGCGCCAGCGGCCGCTGGAGCGGACGGACTGGGTCGTGGCGGAGCCCGCCACGGCGGCGGGCATGCACCGCTGACGGACCGCGCGGCCGCGACGAAGGAGGGGCCGGGAGACCACGTCTCCCGGCCCCTCCGGCCTTCTACCCCTCGTCGCCGTCCTTCGCCGTGCCGTCGGCCAGGTACTCGGCCCGCACCGCCTCGATCTCCTCGCGGGCGTCGAGGAAGGTGTCGAGCACCTCGGGGTCGAAGTGGCTCCCCCGCTCCGCCTTCATCATCTCGATGACCTCCTCCACCGGCACCGCCTTCCGGTAGGGCCGGTCCACGGTGAGGGCGTCGAAGACGTCCACCACCGTGCAGATGCGGGCCTCCAGGGGGATCTCCTCCCCGGCCATGCCCTCCGGATACCCCTTGCCGTCCCAGCGCTCGTGGTGGCGCAGCGCGATGCGCTCGCCCATCTGGATCACGTCCGACGTGGAGTCGGCCAGGATCTGGGCGCCGAAGGTCGTGTGGGCGCGCATGATCTTCCACTCCTCCTCGTCCAGCTTCCCCGGCTTGAGGAGGATGCGATCCGGGACCCCGAGCTTGCCCACGTCGTGCATGGGGGCGGCGTGGAGGATGGTCTCCACCATGTCCCGGGGCAGCTTCATCCAGCGCGCCACCACCTGGGAAAAGCGGCCGATGCGCTCCACGTGGTTGGCCGTGTCCCGGTCCTTGTACTCGCCGGCGAGGGTGAGGCGGTGGATGGTGTCCATGTGGGCCTCGTGGGTCTTGAGGCGCGCCTCCTGCACCTCCCGCAGAGCCTCACGGAGCTCCCTGGTCCGGACTTCGACGGTCTCCTCCAGCTTCCGGCCGTGGGCCTTGATCTCGTCCTGGGCCACCTTCAGCGACACCAGCCACCGGGCCCGCAAGCGGAGCTCGTTGGGGTCCACCGGCTTGTTGATGAAGTCGTTGATGCCCAGGTCGAAGGCCCGGAGCCGGTCCTCCTTCCCCGCCAGGCCCGTGACCATGACGATGGGGATGTCCGCCACCAGGGGGTCGCCCCGCACCAGCCGTGCCACCTCGAAGCCGTCCATGTTGGGCATGGCGGCGTCCATCACCACCAGGTCCACGTGGGGGCTGATGAGGGCCAGCGCCTCTACGCCGTCGGAGGCCACGTCCACGTGGTAGCCGAAGGTGCGCAGGAGCTCCGAGTGCAGGAATCGGAACTCCGCGTCGTCGTCGACCACCAGGACGCGTCTGTGGGCTTCGCTCAAACTCGGGGTCTCCACCACGGGGTAGGGGGCGCAAAAAGACTAGAAGGACGGGCGCCCGTCCGCTACCGCCCCAAAGCGAAGGCCCGGAGCGAACGGATCGCTCCGGGCCTAACTGCGGCCGGGTGGCATTCACCCCTCCTGGTCGCAGGTGGCCGGCACTCTGTCGAGGCGGGACCGGTCCGGCGCCGGTTGCGGCAGCCCACTCGTGGGCTCCGGCCCGCACTGCCCGACTCGTGCCACGCGACGCATCGCGTGCCCCCATCCGGGGGCTGAGGGATCTTGTCTCTTCCCCGCTGGCGGCTGTCCTACGCGGCCCACGGGCGAGCAGCTGATCCATAGATGCCATGCGCCCAGTCGCAACGCAAGGGTTTCCGATGGCGTGTCCTTGGGACATGGCCCGTGTCCCGCCATCGGGACGACCGGAGGGAGGTCCGCGGGTCGGGCGAGACCCCCTAATATCTTGTCCCACATCGCTTTATCGCGACTCGTCCCCACCTGGCACGGCGGGTGCTCTTCCTGGACCGCGGGACCCCGAGGGGGTCGTTGCTCGAAGGGAGGGGGACGATGAGAACGTGGGCGAGGGGCTTGGGCGCGGCGGGCGCGCTCCTGGTGGCGGCAGGCTGCGTGGTGCCGCTGGACATCGACATCCACGACGGGTTCGAGGTCCGGGGAAACGGCAGGGTGGTGAGCACGGCTCGCCCGGTGCCCGCCTTCGACGCCGTCGAGGCCAGCGGCGGGATCCGGGTGGTGGTGGAGCGCACGGGACGGGAGGGCGTGGTGATCACCGCGGAGGAGAACCTCCTGCCCTACCTCCAGGTTTCGGTCCGGGGCGGCGTGCTGCACCTGGGACCGGAGCCGGGGATCGACTTGCGGCCCCGGCGGGAGATCGTGATCCACGTGGAGAGCTACGAGGTGGTCGAGCTCGCCGCGTCGGGCGCGGTCACCATGGAGGCGGAGGTGGGGTGGGTCCCCGAGCTGTGGGTCTCCCTGAGCGGCGCCTCGGTGCTCACCGCGTGGGGAGAGGCGGACGTCCAGCACGCGACGCTGTCCGGGGCCTCCCGCTACGACGGCCTGGACGTTGACAACCTGGAGGCCGACCTTCGGCTCTCCGGCGCCTCCCAGGCCTTCGTGTGGGTCCGGGACCGGCTCGACGTGGAGGCCAGCGGCGCCTCCCAGGTACGCTTCCGCGGGAATCCGTGGGTGGCGGCGAGGGTCTCCGGCGCCTCGTCGGTGACGCGGTACTGACCGCCAGCAATCGATATCACGTCCATTGGACAAGGAGGGGGAGATGAGCGGGTGGATGAAGGAGAAGGGGCTGGTGCTCCTGACGGTGGCCGGGATCCTGGCGACGGCGGGGTGCTACGAGCACACCATCGCCGTGGGCGGCGGAGCGCCCCAGGCGCCCGTGGTCTACGACCACTGGGAGAACTTCTGGCTGGGCGGCCTCGTCGGCCACGTCCGGGTGGACGTGGAGCGGATGTGCCCCTCGGGGCGCGCCACCATCGAGGCCAAGCAGACGTTCCTCAACGGGCTGGTGTCCGCGCTGACCAGCGGCATCTACACCCCCACCACGTTGAAGGTGCGGTGCGACAACGGCCGTCGGGCCTCGCTGGAGCTGTCGCCCGGGGACGTGGCCACCATCGTGGCCGACGAGGGCTTCACCGCCTGGGTGGCGGCGGAGCTGCCCGAGCGCTCCGCGGAGGTCGCCGAGGCCTGGGCCGCGCTGGCCCAGCCGTAGCGGCGCGGAGACGGCGGCGCCGCGGCGGCTCGCGCCGCCGGGGCCGGGCGCCCCCGGGGACTTGAGCCCGGGGGCGCTTTGCGCCACCATTCCGGTTCGGTAGCGTCCCTCGAATCCTCCCCCTCGTGCACGAGTCCTGCCCCATCGACCACGAGGCCGCCGAGCGCGCGGCCCGCGTCCTCCCGAGCCCCCTGCGGAGGGGCGTCTACTTCGTGGTGGGCGCCGTGAGCGTGGTCATGGGCGTCATCGGGATCGTCGTGCCGCTGTGGCCCACCACCTGCTTCCTGCTCCTGGCGGGCTGGTGCTTCGCCCGCAGCTCGCTCCGTGCCGAGCGGTGGCTCCACGAGAACCGCTTCTTCGGCCGGTACCTGCGGGACTACCGTGAGCGGGGCGTGATCTCGCCGCGGGTGCGCGCCACGTCGGTGACCGTGATGTGGCTCTTCATGGCCGCGTCGGGGGTGCTCCTCTGGGAGCGGCTCTGGGCCGTCGCGCTCCTCCTCCTCATCGGGGTGGCGGTGACGGCGCACCTGTACGCGCTCCCCACCGCGACCCGGGCGTCGGCCACGGAGTAGTCCGGGGGGTTCCAACTCGAGGGGGACGCGGGACGTCCAAAAGGGCATGAACGCCCTACTGCAGGACGCCGCCTACGCGATCCGCGCCCTTCGCAGGGATCGCCGCTTCCTCGTCTTCGCCGCCCTCATCGTCGGACTGGGCATCGGCGCCAACACCGCGGTCTTCAGCGTGATGAGCCCGCTCCTGCTGCGCCCCCTGCCCTTTCCCGAGCCGGACCGCCTGGTGTGGGTCCCGCTGAACCGAACGGGGGGCATGTCCTCCGTCACGTCGCGCACCTCCAACCTCCGCGACTTCCGGGAGCTGAACCGCTCCTTCGACGGGCTCACGGGCTACTTCGCCTTCTTCGAGTACGAGAGCTTCAACCTCACCGGCGACGGGGACCCCCAGCGGCTCGTGGGCGTCGGCGTCGCCCGCGACTTCCTCGAGGTCCTGGGGGTCACTCCCCTGCTGGGCCGCAACTTCGTGGAGGAGGAGGCGGTGTGGGACGGTCGGCCCGCGGTCATCCTCACCCACGGGTTCTGGCAGCGCCGGTTCGCCGGAGATCCGTCGGTGGTGGGACGGACGCTCGTCCTCAACGACGTCCCCACCGAGGTGGTGGGGATCCTCCCGCCCTCCTTCGACTTCGCGTCCACCTTCGTGCCCGCCTCGCGGGTGGACTTCCTCCGCCCCTTCCCCATCAGCGACGAGACCGACCGATGGGGGAACACCATGGCCATGATCGGCCGGCTCCGCCCGGGCGCCACGGTGGAGAGCGCACAGGCGGACCTGGACCGGGTCGTTGCGCAGCTCAAGGAGGCCGACCCGGGCCGGTGGGGGCTCAGCGCCGTCGTGGTGCCGCTGCAGGAGCAGCTCGCCGGGGCGCTCCGTACGCCCCTGCTTCTCCTGGCCGCCGCGGCGGGCGTCGTCATGCTCATCGCCTGCCTGAACCTCTCCAACCTCCTCCTCGCCCGAGGCCGACTTCGCGGCCGCGAGATGGCGGTGCGGAGCGCCCTCGGCGCCGACCGCCTGCGGCTCGTGCGCCAGCTTCTCCTGGAGAGCCTCGCGCTGGCCCTGGCCGGTGGCGTCATGGGCGCCCTCCTGGCCTGGGGCGTCACCCGGGCGGTGGCCGGGACCACCGCCGTGAAGATCCCCCTGCTCAGCGCCGTGGAGGTGGACGGCGTCGCCCTGGCGTTCACGTTGGCGGTGGCGTTGGGCGCCGGCCTTCTCATGGGCCTGGCACCCGCCCTCCAGCTCGCCCGGGCCGGCGAGGCGGCCACCCTCAACGACGCCAGCCGGGGCACGAGCGAGGGCCGGCGGGGCGCCGCGGCCCGGGAGGCCCTCGTGGTGGCCGAGATGGCCCTCGCGCTGGTCCTCCTCGTGGGGGGCGGGCTGCTCCTGCGCAGCTTCGCCAACGTCCTCGACGTGGAGCTGGGCTTCCGGCCGGAGGGAGCCGCGGCCTGGCGCGTGGACACGAACGAGCCCTTCGAGACGCGGACGGAGCGGGCCGCGTTCTACGACGACCTGGTGGGGCGCGTCGAGACGCTACCCGGCGTCGAGAGCGCCGGGCTCACCGACACGACGCCGCTCGGACGCAACCGGAGCTGGGGCATGCGCGTCGAGGGGGTCTCCTACGAGCAGGGCGAGTGGCTGGGCCTGTACCCGAGGGTCGTGGACCATCGCTACCTGCAAGCCATGGAGATCCCCCTCGTCTCGGGGCGCTATCTCTCGGCGGACGACCGCGAGGGGTCCCAGCGCGTGGTCGTGATCAACCAGGCCGCGGCGGAGCGGGCGTTCCCCGGGCGGGACGCCGTGGGCGGTCGGCTCCTCATCACCGGCGACGAGCCGTGGGAGGTGGTGGGGGTGGTGGGGAACGTGCGCCACCAGTCCCTGGAAGAGGGCGCCAGCTCGGAGGGGTACCTCCCCTACACCCAGCTCTGGGACATGTCCACCGTCGAGCTCGTGGTCCGGTCGCGGCTGCCCCTCCCCGTCCTCGCCGGCGGGGTGGCGGGAGCCATCCGCGCGGTGGACCCGAGCATGCCGACGGACGACTACCGTACGCTCGCCGACATCGTGGACAGGGCCGTGTCCCCCCGCCGCTTCATCCTGACGCTCCTGGGAGCGTTCGCGGCGACGGCGGTGATCCTGGCGGGGCTGGGGGTCTACGCGGTGCTGTCGTATACCGTGAGCCAACGCGTTCCCGAGATCGGCATCCGCATGGCCCTGGGCGAGTCGGCGGGCCAGGTGCGCGCCCGGGTGGTGGGGAGGACCCTGGCCCTTGCGGCCTTGGGCGTCGCCCTGGGCGCGGCCTTCTCCGCGGCGCTCTCGCGACTCATCGCCTCCATGCTCTACGGGGTGGGAGCCGCGGACGCCCTCACCTTCGCGGCCACGTCGGCGGGCCTCCTCCTCCTGGGGCTGGTGGCCGGGTACGTCCCCGCCCACCGGGCCTCGAGGGTGGACCCGGTGGAGGCGCTGCGCTCGGCCTGACCCCAGGGGTCGGGGGCCCTTGAACCCGCGGTCCGGCGTAGGCACCTTGGACGCTCACCCTCCAGCGAGGTGGCCGACGTGGGAGACCAGCCCAGGGACCACGCACCCGGCCGCAGGGGTGCCGCGGCGCCCCTCGCGGTGCTCGCGGCGTCGCTCATCGGCGTGGCCGCGGGGGTGGGCGGCTTCACCTTCTCCTACGGCCGCGGCGCCTCCTACCTGTCCAACGACCCGGCGGCGTGCGCCAACTGCCACATCATGCAGGGGCAGTTCGACGGCTGGCTCCAGGGGAGCCACCGCGCGGTGGCGACGTGCAACGACTGCCACACGCCCCACACGTTCCCGGGCAAGTACATCGTGAAGGGCCGCAACGGCTTCTGGCACTCCTACGCCTTCACCACGGGCGACTTCCACGAGCCCATCCAGATCAAGGCGGGCAACCTGGAGGTCACCGAAACGGCATGCCGCGACTGCCACGAGGAGATGGTCCACGTGGTGGACGGGCCGCTGGGCGATCAGCCCCGGTCGTGCGTGCAGTGCCACCGCGACGTGGGACACCGACACTGAGAGACCGACCATGACCGATAGGCAATCCGTCGTCCGCCCCCGCTTCCTCGTGACCGTGGCCGTCGTGGCCGCCGTGGCTGCCGTGGGGTCCGTCGCCCTCCTTGTCAACATCGCGGAGCGGAAGGCGGAGGGGCGCGAGCCGTACTTCCGCGTGGTGGAGCTCACCGACACCACCACGGACGCCGCGGTCTGGGGCCGGAACTTCCCGCACCAGTACGACACGTACCTCCGCACCGTGGACCAGGTCCGGACCCGTTTCGGCGGGAGCGAGGCCCTGCCCCGGGAGCCCACCGCCGCCGACCCCAGGACCGTCGTGGCCCAGTCCCGTCTCGAGGAGGACCCCCGCCTCCGCACCATGTGGGCGGGGTATGCGTTCAGCCGGGACTTCCGGGAGGAGCGGGGCCACGCCTACATGCTGGAGGACCAGACCTTCACCGAGCGGCAGCAGGTTCCCCAGCCGGGGACGTGCGCCCACTGCCACGCCTCGGTATACGTGCCCTACAAGAAGCTGGGGAACGGCGACCTGATCCGCGGCTTCGAGGCCATGAACCAGATGCCGTACATGGAGGCCCGGGAGCACCTGGAGCACCCGGTCTCGTGCATCGACTGCCACGACCCGGAAAGCATGCGCCTGCGCGTCACCCGCCCGGGCTTCCTGGAGGGGATCCGCGCGCTGAAGGCCCGCCAGGGCGTCGCCGACTACGACCCCAACACCATGGCCACCCGCCAGGAGATGCGGACATACGTCTGCGGCCAGTGCCACGTGGAGTACTACTTCCGCGGCGCCGAGAAGCGCCTGGTATACCCCTGGGCCAACGGCCTCAAGGTGGAAGAGATCTACGACTACTACGCCGACGCGGGCTTCCGTGACTGGGTCCACGCCGAGACGGGGGCCGAGGTCCTGAAGGCGCAGCACCCCGAGTTCGAGATGTGGAACCAGGGCATCCACGCCCGCTCGGGCGTGGCCTGCGCCGACTGCCACATGCCCTACCTCAGGGTGGGGGCGCACAAGATCTCCGACCACCACGTGCGCAGCCCGCTCCTCAACGTGAACAACGCCTGCCAGACGTGCCACCAGTTCCCCGAGGACGAGATCCGCGCCCGGGCCGAGGGCATCCAGGCCAACACCTTCCTCATGCGTGACGCCGCCATGGAGGCGCTCATGCAACTCATCGCGGACCTCCGGGCGGCCCGGGACGCCGGCCGCACCGACGCCGAGCTGGCCACGGCCCGGGAGATGCAGCGTCGGGCGCAGTTCTACCTGGACTTCGTGGAGGCGGAGAACTCCACCGGATTCCACGCGCCCCAGGAAGCCGCCCGGATCCTGGGGGAGGCGGCCAACTTCGCCCGCCAGGGCCAGGTGGCCCTCCGCGACCCGTCCTTCGTCCCCACCATCCCCGACCCGCGCCTGGGGGCGGGGACCTCGGCGCGGGCCGGCGACGGCGGCGGGCGCTGAGAACCCGCCCCCGCTTGGCCCGCGGGCGGTCGGGCTCCTAGGTCACCTCAGCGCCTGGTGGAGGGCCTCGGCGAGCCCACGGTGGAAGGACGGGAGCTGGGCGAAGTCGTCCACGGTGGCGTGCTTCAGGTCCCACATGCGGCCGAAGTGCTCGGCCACGGCCTCGCGGCGCTTGGGGCCGAGTCCCTTCACGTCCACCGACTCGAGAAGGGCCAGGACCCGCTGGTGCTCGAGGGCGGTCCCGATGGTGTCGGGATCGGTGGTGTCCACTCCGGCGTCGGTGAGCTCCGCCAGAAGCTCCAGCCACTCGTGGTGATTCCAACCGTGGCTGTGCTCGTGGACGAAGTCCCGCAGGCGTCCCTGGAATCCGTTCTGCTCATTGGCCATCTGGCCTACCTCCTTCTTGCTGTTGTCTGAAATCTCGTAGCGGGGGCCTCGCGCGGGAACATCCGGGCTTCACTTCCCCGGGGCGCAGGGCCATAATTTGCGCCATCTACCCAGCCTCGTACCCCCCCGGACGGTAACGGATTCACTCACCCATGACGGACGAATCAGGGAAGATCCCCTACCTCCCCGAGCGTCTCCAGGACCTCGAGCGGCTCTCCCTGAACCTGTGGTGGCGTTGGAACCGCAGGGCGCGTTGGATGCTGCGGGCCATCGACCCGGTGCTCTGGTCGGCCACCCGGCACAACCCGGTGGCCATGCTGCGCCGCGTCAGCCCCCAGCGGCTGGCCCACTGCGCCACGGATCCCGAGTTCCTGGCGGAGTACGACCGGGTCATCCAGGCGTTCAACCGCACGCTGGAGTCGGAGGAGACGTGGTTCCGCCACCACCACCCCCACGTGGACCAGGGGCGCCCGGTGGCGTACTTCTGCGCCGAATTCGGCCTCCACAACTCCATTCCCATCTACTCCGGGGGCCTGGGCGTCCTGGCCGGGGACCACTGCAAGGCCGCCTCGGACCTGGGGGTGCCCCTGGTGGGCGTGGGGCTTCTCTACTCCAAGGGGTATTTCGACCAGCGGCTCAACCTGGAGGGATGGCAGGAGGACTCGGACGAGACCTTCGATCCCGAGATCATGCCCCTGGTCCGCCTCACCGGCCCCGGCGGCAGCCTCTCGCTGGCGTCGGTGATGACCTCGGGGCGCGCCGTGCACGTGGGTGCGTGGCTCCTCCGGGCGGGCCGGGTGAACCTGTACCTGCTGGACACCAACCTCCCCGAGAACCACGAGGAGGACCGGGAGCTCACCTACAAGCTCTACGGCGGCGGGCATGGGCACCGCCTCAAGCAGGAGTGGATCCTGGGGGTCGGCGGCGTGCGCGTCCTCAGGGCCCTGGGCGTGAATCCCGGGGCGTGGCACGCCAACGAGGGGCACGCGTCGTTCATGATGGTGGAGTGCCTGCGGGAGCGCATGGAGGCCGGCATGTCCCTCGAGGACGCCATCAAGGCCACGCGGGCCCACAGCGTGTTCACGACGCACACCCCGGTGCCCGCCGGCCACGACATGTTCTCCCCCGAGAGCATCGACGGCGTCTGCTCCGACTACTGGGCGTCGGGGCCCATCGACCGGGACACGTTCTTCAAGCTGGGTGCGCACCCGGAGCTGGATCACGGGCGTTTCCACATGACCGCGGCGGCCATCCGGCTCTCGTCACGGGTGAACGGCGTCTCCAAGCGCCACCGGCGGGTGACCCAGGAGCTGTGGACCTCGCTCTGGCCGGGCCGGGCGGCCAGCCACCTCCCCATCCAGGGCGTGACCAACGGCGTGCACCTGCCCAGCTGGATGTCCCACCGCCACATGGAGCTTCTCGACGAGATCTTCGGGAAGCAGTGGGAGCACGACCCGCACAACCCGCCCGACTGGGACAAGGTCCTGGAGCTGGACGACCGGCGCCTGTGGGCGATCCACACGGAGATGAAGGAGGTCCTCCTGGACTTCTGCCGTGAGCAGGCCCGCGTCCGGTGGATCGAGCTGTGGCGGGAGGCGGCCCACCTGGTGGGCGCGGGGACGCTGCTGACCCCCGAGCCGCTCACGCTGGGCTTCGCCCGCCGCTTCGCCACCTACAAGCGGGCGAACCTCCTCTTCCGGGACGAGGAGCGGCTCCGCCGCCTCCTCACCGACCCCCGCCAGCCGGTGCAGCTCGTGTTCGCAGGCAAGGCCCACCCCGCCGACGACGAGGGCAAGCGGGTGCTACAGCGCGTTTGGCAGCTCACCCGCGACGCCCGCTTCCAGGGGCGCATCGCCTTCGTGGAGGACTACGAGCTGCACGTCGCGCACCGCCTGGTGCAGGGGGTGGACGTCTGGATGAACGTGCCGCGCGTGCCCATGGAGGCGTCGGGGACCAGCGGGATGAAGGCGGCCCTGAACTGCGTGCCCCAGATCAGCACGCTGGACGGTTGGTGGGCGGAGGGATACGACGGCGATAACGGCTGGGCCATCCCCGTGTCGGAGGGGACCGACGAGGAGGTGGACGCCCGGGACCACGAGGCGCTCTTCACACTCCTGGAGAAGGAGGTCGTCCCCCTCTACTACGACCGGGAGGACGACGATCTGCCGCTGGGCTGGATCCGGGTGATGAAGGAGGCCCTGCGCGTCGCGGGGAAGCACTTCACCACGGAGCGCATGGTGCGGGAGTACACCGACCGCTTCTACGTGCCGGCCCTCAGCGCCGTCCACCAGGGAGACGACCCGCCCACCGCCTGAGCCGTCTCCGCTCCGGTCAGCCCCGCTCGGGCACGAGGTACAGCGCCGTCAGCCCCGGCAGGGGAAGCTCCAGGTACTGTTGCCTGCCGTGCAGGGGACCGGGAACGGCGTCCAGCGACCCCGGGACGTGCGTCCCCTCGCCGCCGAACTCGGCGGCGTCGGTGTTCAGGATCAGCCGCCAGCGGCCGGGGAAGGGCACCGCCAGGCGGAAGCCCTCGCGGCGGACGGGGGTGAAGTTCACCACCACCGCGACGCACCCCGCCCAGTCCCGGGACCAGCGCAGGTGGGAGACGATGGTGCGCTGGGGGTCGTGGCAGTCCAGCCACTCGAAGCCGTCGGGGTGGAAGTCCAGGTGGTGGAGGGGGCCCTCCTCCCGGTAGAGGCGGTTGAGGTCGGCCACCAGCCGCCGGATCCCCTGGTGGGACGGGTAGGCCAGGAGCGCCCAGTCCAGCCCCTGGTCGGCGTTCCACTCGGTCCATTGGGCAAGCTCCCCACCCATGAAGAGCAGCTTCTTGCCGGGGTGGGCCCACATGTACGCGTACAGGGAACGCAGGTTGGCGAACTTCGCCTCCATCCCGCCGGGCATCTTGGAGAGGAGCGAGCGCTTGCCGTGCACCACCTCGTCGTGGGACAGGGGGAGGACGAAGCGCTCGCTGAAGGCGTACAGGAGGGAGAAGGTCAGCTTGTCGTACTGGCCGCCCCGGAACATGGGGTCCGTCTCCATGAACTTCAGGGTGTCGTTCATCCACCCCATGTTCCACTTCTGGTCGAAGCCGAGGCCGCCCCGATCCGTTCCGTGGGACACCCGGGGCCACGACGTGGACTCCTCGGCGACGAGGAGCGCCCCACGGCACGCCTCGTGGACGGCGTTGTTCACCTCCCGGACGAAGGCCACCGCCTCCAGGTTCTCCCTCCCGCCGTACTCGTTGGGAAGCCACTCCCCCTCGGCGCGGGAGTAGTCCAGGTAGATCATGGACGCCACCGCGTCCACGCGGAGGCCGTCGAGGTGGTAGTCCTCCAGCCAGTGGAGGGCGCTGGACACCAGGAACGACCGCACGGGAGGCTTCCCGTAGTCGAAGATCCGGGTCCCCCAGTCGGGGTGCCGCCCACGCCGGGGGTCGGGGTGCTCGTAGAGCGCCGAGCCGTCGAAGCGCGCGAGGCCGTGGACGTCCTCGGGGAAGTGGCCGGGCACCCAGTCCAGGATCACGCCCAGCCCGAGCTGGTGGGCCCGGTCCACGAAGTACCGGAAGTCGTCGGGGTGCCCATAGCGCGACGTGGGGGCGAAGAAGCCCACCGGCTGGTACCCCCAGCTCTGGTCGTAGGGGTGCTCCAGGATGGGCAGCACCTCCACGTGGGTGAACCCCAGGTCCTTCACGTACGGGAGGAGGTCTTGGGCCAGCTCCCGGTACCCGGGCCAGCCGTGGTCCCCCTCTCCCCGCTCGTGGGGAGGCCTCCGCTTCCAGGACCCCAGGTGGACCTCGTACACGCTCATGGGCGACGAGGCCGGGTCCCACCGGGCCCGCGCCTCCATCCACGCGCCGTCGCCCCAGACATACTCCCCGGGGTCCCAGACCACCGACGCCGTGGCGGGGCGGAGCTCCATGGCACGGCCGCACGGGTCGGCCTTGGGGACCTTCCGGCCCGAGGCCGTCACCACCTCGTACTTGTAGAGGGCCCCCTTCCCCACGCCGGGAACGAAGAGCTCCCAGACGCCGGTGGCGCCCCGGGGACGCATGGGGTTGCAGCGGGCGTCCCACCCGTTGAAGGGACCCATGAGGTTCACGGCCCGGGCGTGGGGCGCCCAGACGGCGAAGCCCGTCCCGCCCACGCCCTCCAGGGTCATGGGACGGGCCCCCAGGACCTGGTGGACGCGGCGCTCCTCGCCGGAGAGGAAGCGGTTCAACCTCGCCTCGTCGGCGAAGGGGGGGAACCGGTAGGGGTCCTCCCGCTGGAAGACGTTCCCCCGGTGGTCCCGGACCTCCAGCCGATACGGGAACCAGTCGGGCTCGTCGGGAAGGTGGACCTGGAAGAGCCCCGAGCCGCCGACCGGCTCCATGGCCGCAGCCGCCCCGCCCCCCCGGAGCACCGTGACCCCCGCCGCCCACGGGAGGAAGACCCTCACCACCCTTCCCTTCTCGGCCGGGTGGTTGCCCAGGAGGTCGAAGGGGGAGCGGAGGCGCCCCTCCACCAGGGCGGCGAGGTCTTCCTGGGCGGGAGTCGGAGTCACGGGGTCCGCGGCCGGAGGGATGGACGGTGGGTGGTCCCCAACGTTCGGCCCTCGGGGGGTGGAGGCGCAACGGGACCATTGGGTTCCCGGACGTCGCGGCGGTAGCTTATAAAGGCAGGCGCTTCATCATTGGAGCCGCGCCGTGGCCGACGCTCCCCAGCCCATCCCCGGCTTCCCGCAAGCCGTGATCCACCTGGCGGCGGAGTATTGGCCGTACGCGCGCTCCGGCGGCCTGGCCGAGGCGGTGCGGGGCATCGCACGCTACCAGGCCCATTCGGGGGTGCCGACCCTCGTCATCCTCCCCCTCCACAGGAAGATCCGCCGCGACTACCCGTGGCTGGAGC
Organism: Gemmatimonadota bacterium; assembly: GCA_045863275.1. Taxonomy (GTDB): domain Bacteria; phylum Gemmatimonadota; class Gemmatimonadetes; order Longimicrobiales; family Gaopeijiaceae; genus SZUA-318. The sequence goes on along the minus strand of BTVB01000058.1, from coordinate 2,850 downwards.
CTGCCTTCGAGATGGCCGTGCGGGTGGGTCCGCGCACCGAGCGGGCGCAGTTCTACGACGCCCCGGCGGCCCGCGGCCACCCCACGGTCTACTTCGTGGACAACCCCGACTACTTCGACCGGGGCGACCTCTACGGCGACGACGGCGGCGCCTATGCCGACAACCACCGCCGGTTCGCCTTCTTCTGCCGCGCGGCGCTCAAGGCCCTTCCCCGGCTCGTCTCCCGCCCGCCGGTGATCCACGCCCACGATTGGCACACCGCGCTGGCGCTCATCTACCTGCGTACCTCGCTGGAGGGCCGCGCCTTCTTCGATCGCACGGCGTCGGTGATGACGGTCCACAACGCGGGCTTCCAGGGCTACTACGCCCCCGACGTGCTGGACGACGTGGGCATCGACCGACGCCACTTCCACTGGCGCTTCCTGGAGTGGTACGGGCAGGCCAACCTCCTCAAGGGCGCGCTGGTGGCCGCCGACATGGTCACCACCGTGAGCCCCAACCACGCCCGTGAGCTGCGCACGGAGGTCGGGGGCTTCGGGCTCCACCACACCTTCGAGGCCCTGGGCGATCGCTTCGTGGGGATCCTCAACGGCATCGAGCTGGACCTCTGGAACCCCGCCGACGACCCGGAGCTGGTGTGCTCCTTCGGCCCCGGTGCCGAGTGCGACAAGCTCCGCTGCAAGGAGGCGTTGCAGCGCGAGTGCGGCCTCCCGGCGCGGCCCGCCGTGCCGGTGGTGGGAATGAGCGCGCGGCTGGCGAAGCAGAAGGGCTTCGACGTCATCCTGGCGTCCCGGGTGGTGGAGGAGCTGGAAGCCCAGTGGATCTTCCTTGGCAACGGCGACCCGTTCTACCGGGAGTGCCTCGCCGAGCTGGCCCGCGCCAGGCCCGACCGGGTGGCGGTGCGCTTCGACTTCACCGAGGAGTTCGAACACCGCCTCCTCGGCGGCGCCGACATCCTGCTCATGCCGTCGCTCTACGAGCCGTGCGGGATCACCCAGATGCGGGCGCAGCGGTACGGAGCCCTCCCCGTGGCCCGTCGGGTGGGAGGCCTGGCCGACACCATCGAGGACGGGGTGACGGGGTTCCTGTTCGACGGGTACGACCCCCAGAACCTGCGCGAGGCCCTGGGGCGCGCGCTGGCCGTGTACGACGACCCGCCTGCGTGGCGCCAGCGGGTGCGGCAGGCCATGAGCCGCGACTTCGGGTGGGCCTGCTCGGTGGGACAGTACCACGAGGTCTACCGCCGGGCCGTGGAGCGGCGGAGGGAGTTGCGGGGGGAGAGCCCGTCGGGCCTCCCCGGTTGACACGGCTGCCGGCCCGGACGGCCCGCAGCCGTCCGAGCCTCAGGGCTCCACGGCGGAGATGCGCAGCGCCCAGGCGTACGGCGACGGGGGCGACGTCCCCGGGGGGATCCCCACCTCGATGCCCCCGGGCACCGCGCTCCACTCCAGGCGCGCGGGCGAGCCCAGGAGCGTGACCTCGGCGCCGGCGGCGAGTCGGACCCCCGGCACGAGGAGCCGCGCGGGGAGGACGTCGTCACCGTCCTCCGTCGGGTGCAGGACGTACACGGCGCCACCGGGGCCCCGGGTGAAGCGGAGCTTCCCGTCGCCCCAGGGCTCCATGGCCCGGGTGCCGTAGATGGCCTCGCCGTTCACGCCGAGCCAGGCCCCCAGCGCCGCCATGCGCTGGTAGGCCGCGTCGTGCCAGGTCCCGTCGGGGCCCGGCCCCACGTTCAGGAGGAGGTTGCCGCCCTTGGCCACCACGTCCACGAGCATGTGGACCAGCTCGCGGGGCGACTTGTACGGGTCGTCGGGGACGTAGGACCAGCTCGTCGCCATGGGCATGGGGACCTCCCATGGGTGGGGGATGGGCCCCTCGGGTACGCGGGCCTCGGGGGTGAGGTAGTTCTGGTAGGGCCCGGGCACGTCCCGGTCCACCACGATGAGCCCCGGCTGGAGCGCGCGGGCCTCGCGCACCAGCCCCGGCATGTCGATGTCCAGGCTCTGCATGCGGGTCTTGAGGAAGCCGGGGTGGCTCCTCGACGCCACGATCTCCGCGTCGGTGCGCGTGCGCACCCACCCGCCGTCCAGCCACAGGATGTCCACGGGCCCGTACCCGTCCATGAGCTCCCGGACCTGGGCGTGGGTGAAGTCCACGAAGCGGGCCCATCGCTCGGGGTGGGCCCGGACGTCGTAGTTGGGGTAGCGGTCGGGGGTGGCGTAGTAGGGCCACCAGAAGTCGGGGCTGTGCCAGTCGGGCTTGGAGAAGTACGCCCCCACCATGAAGCCCCGGGCGCGGAAGGCCTCGAAGACGGCCCGGGTGACGTCGGCCCTGGGGTGGGACGAGAAGGGCGTCCTCGGCGACGTGACGCGGTAGTCGGTCAGCCGCGTGTCGAACATGGAGAAGCCGTCGTGGTGCTTGGTCGTGAACACCACGTAGCGCATGCCCGCGCCCTCGGCGGCCCGGGCCCACCGCTCGGGGTCGAACCCCCGGGGATCGAAGGTGGTCTGGAGCGCCTCGTACGCCCTCCGGTACTCGCCGTAGTCCTCGATGGAGCGGCGGTTGCACCAGTCCTCGTCCTCGGAGCACAGCGACCAGGACTCCACCACCCCCCACTGGGAGTAGGGGCCCCAGTGGAGGAGGAGCCCGAGCTTCAGGTCCTGCCAGCGCTCCAGCTTCTCCCGGGCGAGGGGGTCCGTCTCCTCGACGTAGACGTGGGCGTCCTCCTGGGCGGCGGCGGTCCACGGCGGGGCCAGGGCCGCCAGGGCCCAGAGGAGGGTGGCGGCCCGGAGGCGGGTGGCGGCCCCGCCGGGCCGGGGGCTCCGGGTCCGGGCCGCCACCACCCGGTCA
>BTVB01000057.1:0-26163 GCA_045863275.1 Gemmatimonadota bacterium | reverse complement strand
CCCTCTCCCGCCCGCTCTTCGTATACGTGAAGCACGCGTCGCTGGCCCGCCCCGAGGTGAAGGCCTACATCGAGTTCCTGGTGCAGAACGCCCAGGAGGTGGTGCCGGCCACGGGGTACCACGCCCTCACTCCCGAGGAGTACGCCGCGGACATGGCCAAGCTGGCGGCGGCCACCGGCGGGTCCGACTGACCTCCGGAAAGAGCCTGCGATGGACGGAGTGACGGGGGCCGTGGGTTCGGCCGGGACCGGGCCCGCGGCCCTCTCCTTCAAGCGTTCGAGGAACGTCAAGGAGCGGGCCATCGGCGTGCTGCTCTTCCTGTGCGCCGCCGCCTCCACGCTCATCACGGCGGGGATCGTGTTGGTCCTCCTCCGGGAGACGGTGTCGTTCTTCGCGCGGGTGTCGCCCCTGGAGTTCTTCACGGGAACCCAGTGGACCCCCCTCTTCCGGGACGCCCACTTCGGCGTGCTCCCCCTGCTGGCGGGGTCGTTCCTGGTCGCCGCCGGCGCCGCCGTCATCGCCGTGCCCGTGGGGCTGCTCTCGGCCATCTACCTCTCGGAGTACGCCGGGGATCGGGTCCGGGGGGTGCTCAAGCCCCTCCTGGAGATCCTCGCCGGGATCCCCACGGTGGTGTACGGCTACTTCGCCCTCACCTTCATCACTCCGCTGCTTCGCGCCGCGTTCCCCGGGACCGACGTCTTCAACGCGGCCTCGGCGGCCATCGTGGTGGGGATCATGATCGTCCCCACGGTGTCTTCCCTCTCCGAGGACGCGCTGCGCGCGGTGCCCACCGCGCTGCGCGAGGGCGCGTACGGGCTCGGCGCCACCAAGATGGAGGTGTCGACCCGGGTCGTGGTGCCCGCTGCGCTCTCGGGGATCGTGGCCTCGTTCATCCTGGGGATCTCCCGGGCCATCGGTGAGACCATGGCCGTGACCATCGCGGCCGGCAACATGCCCAACCTCACGCTGAACGCCCTCGAGTCCATCCAGACCATGACCGCCTACATCGTCCAGGCCAGCCTGGGCGACACGCCCCATGGCAGCATCGGGTACCAGACCCTCTTCGCCGTGGGGATGACGCTCTTCGTCATCACGCTGGGCATGAACATCCTCAGCCAGTGGGTCCTGGCCCGCTTCCGGGAGCAGTACCAGTGAACGGCGAGGACCAGCTTCCCGGCTGGGGCACCCCGGGACTCCACCGGCGCCGGAAGCTCAAGGGCGCCGCCTTCGCCGTCATCGCGGGCCTGGCCACGCTGGTGGGGGTGGTCTCGCTGGCCGTGCTCCTCGTGGACCTGGCCCTGGACGGGCTGCCCCGCCTGAACGGGGCGTTCCTCACCAGCTTCGCCTCCCGCTTCCCCGAGCGGGCGGGGGTGAAGGCGGCGCTCGCCGGCTCCATATGGATCCTGGGCCTCACCGCGGTCATCTCCTTCCCGGTGTCGGTGGCGGCCGCGATCTACCTGGAGGAGTACGCCCCCCGGAACTGGGTCACGCGGCTCATCCAGCTCAACATCGCCAACCTGGCCGGGGTGCCCTCCATCGTGTACGGGATCCTGGGTCTGGCGGTGTTCGTGCGTGCGCTGGGCTTCGACCGGAGCATCCTCTCCGGCGCGCTCACCCTGTCGCTCCTGACGCTACCCGTGATCATCATCGCGAGCCAGGAGGCCATCCGCGCGGTGCCCTCCTCCATCCGCGAGGCGGCGTACGGCCTGGGTGCCACCCGATGGCAGGTGGTGAGCACGCAGGTGCTCCCCATGGCCCTACCGGGCATCCTCACGGGCACGATCCTGGCGCTCTCCCGGGCGGTGGGGGAGACGGCGCCCCTCATCATGGTGGGGGCGGTGGGCTTCATCGCGTTCACGCCCAAGGGGCTGGGCGACCCGTTCACCGTGCTCCCCCTCCAGATCTACAACTGGATCTCCCGTCCCCAGGCCGAGTTCCACGAGATCGCGGCCGCGGGCATCCTCGTGCTCCTGGCGCTCCTCCTCACGATGAACGCCGCGGCCATCTTCCTCCGGAACAAGTACCGGGCCAGAACCTGAACCCCATGGCCACGATCCACGATATCGACGACGGCGGCCGCGCTCCGGCCCTGGAGGCGCGGGACGTCTCCGTGTTCTATGGGGCCAAGGAGGCCGTGAAGCGCGTCTCCCTGGTGGTGCCCGCCAACAAGGTGGTGGCGCTCATCGGTCCCTCGGGGTGCGGGAAGAGCACGCTGCTGCGCTGCTTCAACCGCATGAACGACCTGGTGGCCGGGGCCCGGGTGGAGGGTCAGGTGAACTTCCGGGGCAAGAACCTCTACGATGCCGACGTGGACCCGGTGGAGGTGCGCCGCCGCATCGGCATGGTCTTCCAGAAGCCCAACCCGTTCCCCAAGTCCATCTGGGAGAACACCGCGTTCGGGCCCAAGGTGAACGGCTACAAGGGCGACATGGACGCGCTGGTGGAGGAGTCGCTGCGCCAGGCCGCCCTCTGGGACGAGGTCCACGACCGCCTGGCGGACTCGGCGTACACCCTGTCGGGCGGGCAGCAGCAGCGGCTCTGCATCGCGCGGACGCTGGCGGTGAAGCCGGAGATCGTCCTCATGGACGAGCCGGCGTCGGCGCTGGACCCCATCGCCACGCAGCGCATCGAGGAGCTCATCTACGAGCTGAAGAAGGACTACACCATCATCATCGTCACCCACAACATGCAGCAGGCGGCCCGGGTCTCGGACTACACGGCCTTCCTGTACATGGGTGACCTCATCGAGTACGGTCCCACCGAGGCCATCTTCACCAACCCCCGTGAGGAGCGGACCGAGGCGTACGTGACGGGGAGATTCGGATGACCATGGAACAGAAGCCCCGCCGCCATTTCCACGACGAGCTCGACACGCTCCAGAAGCGGCTCATGGAGATGGCCGGGATCGTGGAGCGCATCGTCGCCCGCGCCATCGAGGCGGTCCTGGATCGGGACCCCGCGGTGGCGCCCGCCGTAATGGACGAGGACGACCGGGTGGACGAGCTGGAGGTGGAGATCGACGCCCGGGTCATGGAGCTGCTGGCTCTGCACCAGCCCATGGCCTCGGACCTCCGCCAGATCATCGCCACCAACAAGGTGGCCAACGACCTGGAGCGCATGGGCGACCACGCGGTGAACATGGCCAAGGCCGCCCGGCGCCTGTCCGACACCGCGCCCCTCCCCGAGCTGCGGGAGCTGCGGGAAATGGCCGAGATCACCAAGGAGATGCTGGCCGACGCGCTGGCGGCCTTCGTCACCCGCAACGCCGGCACCGCGCGCATGGTGTGCATCACCGACGACAAGGTCGACAACCTGCGCCGTTCCCTCTTCCGCATCCTGGTCACCCACATGCTGGAGGACCCGAAGCGCATCGGGGGCGCGCTGGAGCTCCTCCTGGTCTCCCAGAACCTGGAGCGCATCGCCGACCTCTCGACCAACATCTCCGAGGACGTGGTCTTCCTGGTGGAGGGGCGCACCATCAAGCACGGCGCCGAGGGGCACCGGGTGGCGGACAACGACGAGGACGACGCCCTGGAGTGAGGGGGCTCCCCCGCCGGGACGGCCCCGTAGGCCGTTGCCCGCAGCGGGGTTGCACGGCCTTTCCCTCCGCCGGACGGCGTCCTAGTCTTCCCGGATGTCCGACAGGCCGACCGAAGCTCACCGGGAAGACCCGGGGCCCAACGGGTCCGACCTCCTGCCCCCTCCCCGCGGGGCGGAGGCGGCGGTGGCCGCCCTCCTCGACGAGGTGGCCGCCGAGACCCAGCCCCAGCCCGCCCTGGAGGTAGGGGGGCTCCGGGGCCAGGTGGCCATCGTCACGGGTGCCTCCAGCGGCATCGGCCGCGCCATCGCCCTGGACCTGGCCCGCAGCGGCGTGCACGTGGGCTTCTGCTTCCTGGACGACGGCGCCCAGTCACGCGTGGGCGCCCAGGAGGTGGCCCGCCAGCTCCGCCAGTGCGAGGTCCGCACGTACTTCCGCTCCTGCGACGTGCGCGAGGGCGGTGACGTGCGGGCGTTCGTCGGGGAAGTGGTGGCCGAGCTGGGCGGCGTCCACATCCTGGTCAACAACGCCGGCATCGGGCGGGACCGGGCGCTCTGGCGCATGCAGGACCACGAGTGGGAGGCCGTGGTCCGTACCAACCTGGACGGCGCCTTCTTCTTCATCCGCGAGGTGGCTCCCCACATGCGGGCGCAGGAGTACGGGAAGATCGTCAACGTGACGTCGGTCCACGGTCTGCGCTCCGAGTTCGGGCTGGCCAACTACGCCTCCTCCAAGGCGGGGCTCATCGGCCTCACGCGGAGCGCGGCGGTGGAGCTGGGGTCGCGCAACATCAACGTGAACGCCGTGGCACCGGGCTACATCCGGACCACCCGCCTCACCGCGGGCGTGCCCCCGGAGATCCTGGACCGGGCGCGGGAGAAGTCGGCCCTCGGCCGCCTCGGGGACCCGCAGGACGTGGCCAGCGCCGTCCTCTTCCTCGTGTCCGAGGCGGCCCGGCACATCACCGGGGTGGTCCTCCCCGTCGACGGCGGCTACCTCCTCTGATGCGACTCCTCAAGCGGTTCTCGGCCCTGGTGGACGGGCTCAACGAGCGTATCGGCGCGGCCATCCGCTGGCTGGCCCTGTTCATGGTCCTCCTCGGGGCCTACAACGCCATCGCCCGATACCTCACCAAGTACACGGGGCTCACGCTGGCGTCCAACGCCTTCACCGAGCTCCAGTGGTACTTCTTCAGCCTCATCTTCCTCCTGGGTGCGGCGTACGGGCTGCGCCACGACGTGCACGTGCGCGTGGACGTGGTCTTCGCCCGCCTCTCCCGGAAGGCCCGGGCCTGGATCGACCTGGCGGGGACGGTCCTCTTCCTCATCCCCTTCTCGGTCCTCTTCCTGTGGGTGAGCTGGCGCCCGGTGATGAACTCCTGGTCCATCCGGGAGACGTCTCCGGATCCGGGCGGGCTCCCCCGCTACCCCATCAAGGCGGTCATCCTCCTGGGCTTCGTCCTCCTCCTCCTCCAGGGGTTGAGCCACGTCGTCAAGCAGGTGGAGGTCATCCGGGGGGCGAGTGAGGCGGCCCCGCCGCCCGGCGACGATCACGGACACGGAGCGCACCTGTGAGCGGCCTCTGGGGTCCGGCCATGTTCTTCGGGGCGCTGGTGCTCATCTTCAGCGGTTACCCCGTGGCCTTCGCCCTGGGCGGCACGGCGCTCCTCTTCGCGGTCATCGGGAGCCTCGCCGGGCACTTCGACCTGGTGCTCCTCTACGCCCTCCCGGAGCGGACGTTCGGCACCATGTCGAACTACACCCTCCTGGCCGTCCCCTTCTTCATCTTCATGGGGACGGTGCTGGAGAAGAGCCGCCTGGCCGAGCAGCTCCTGGAGACCATCGGCGCCCTCTTCGGGCGCTTCCGGGGCGGGCTGGCCCTGGGCGTGATCTTCGTGGGGGCGCTGCTGGCCGCCGCCACCGGGGTGGTGGGCGCCAGCGTCACGGCAATGGGGCTCATCTCCCTGCCCGTGATGCTCCGCAACGGGTACAAGGACTCCCTCTCGCTGGGCGTCATCGCCGCGTCGGGGACGCTGGGGCAGATCATCCCGCCCTCCATCGTCCTCATCGTGCTGGGCGACCAGATGGGCGTGAGCGTGGGCGACCTCTTCGGCGCCGCGCTCCTCCCCGGGCTCGTCCTCACCGGGCTCTACGCGATCTACGTCACGGTGCTCGCCTTCTTCAACAAGAAGGTGGCCCCCGCGCTCCCCGAGGAGGCCCGCTCCCACGGCTTCGAGCTGCTCCGGCGGGTGGTGCTGTCGCTGGCGCCCCCCCTCATCCTCATCGTGGTGGTGCTGGGGAGCATCTTCGCCGGCGTGGCCACCCCCACGGAGGCCGGCGCCCTGGGCGCGGTGGGCGCCATGGTGCTGGCGGCGCTGAACCGGCAGCTCTCCATGACCACGCTCAAGGCGGCCATGGAGGAGACGAGCCGCCTGACCATCATGGTCATCTTCCTCCTCATCGGCTCCACGGCCTTCGCGCTGGTCTTCCGGGGCCTGGACGGGGACCTGTGGATCCACGACGCGCTGACCACGGTCCCGGGGGGCGCGCTGGGCTTCCTGCTCATCGTGAACCTGGTGGTGTTCGTCCTCGGGTTCTTCATCGACTTCTTCGAGATCGCCTTCATCATCGTGCCCCTCATCGTGGCCCCCGCCGCCGCGCTCGGCATCGACCTCACCTGGCTGGGCATCCTCCTGGCCATGAACCTCCAGACCTCGTTCCTCACGCCCCCCTTCGGCTTCAGCCTCTTCTACCTCCGGGGGGTGACGCCGGAGAAGATCCCCACCACGGCCATCTACCGGGGCGTGGTGCCCTTCATCGTCATCCAGGTGGTGCTGCTCCTGGCCATGATCTTCTTCACGCATCCTTCGACGCCCACGCTTCCCCGCCTGTTCTGAGCCGACGTCGTCGGCGGCGGCCCAAGGAACCCCCATGACCTTCTCACGCCCGACCCCTCGCGTCCTCCTCCCGTTCGTCGCCCTCGCGCTCGCCCTCACCGCCTGCGGCGGGGGTGAGCCGGCGGCCACCGCGGCCGCCGACCTCCCCATCCCGCCCACCTTCATGGAGCTCCAGCCCGAGGTGTTCGCCGACGCCGGGGCCCTGCCCCTGGCGTGGGCCGACTTCGACCTGGACGGGGACCTGGACCTCTTCGCCGGGTTCCGGGGAAGGGCGAACCGGCTCTACCGCAACGACGCCGGCGTCTTCCGGGACGTCGCCGCGGAGGTCGGCCTGGCCGACGAGGAGGAGACGCGCGCGGCGGCGTGGGGGGACTGGGACGGGGACGGCGACCTGGACCTGTACGTGGGCTTCAACGCCGGGACGGGGAAGGCCAACCGCCTGTACCGCAACGACGACCGCGGCCAGCGCTTCACCGACGTGGCCGCGGACGTGGGCGTGGCCGAGTCGGGGACGTCCCGCCAGCCCGTGTTCGTGGACTACGACGGCGACGGAGACGTGGACCTCTTCGTGGCGTTCCGCGACAAGCCCAACCGCCTGTACCGCAACGACGGCGGGACGTTCACCGACGTGGCGCCCGCCGCCGGCGTAGCCGACGCCCGCCGCACCGTGGGGGCCGTCTGGTTCGACATGGACGGCGACGCCGACCTGGACCTCTTCGTGGCCAACCAGGAGGGCGACGAGGACGGCGTCTTCCTCAACGCCGGGGACGGTACCTTCCGCGACGCGGCCGCCGAGCTGGGCATGAACGCCCCGGGGCGCCCCGAAGAGGAGGGGAGCGTGGGGGTGGCGGTATCCGACTACGACAACGACGGCGACCTGGACCTGTTCGTGGCGGCGTACGGCGCCGACGTACTCTGGCAGAACCAGGGGGACGGGACGTTCCGCAACGTGGCGCCCGGCACGCCCCTTGCGGAGACCCATCACTCGGTGGGCGCCGCGTGGGGCGACTACGACAACGACGGTGCCGCGGACCTCTACGTGGGGCGCTACCTCGCCGACGTGCCACAGGAGCCCGACGCCCTCTTCCGCAACACCGGGGCGGGCTTCGAAGACGTGATTCCTCCGGCCCTCCTCGCCAAGGGCGCGAGCCACGGCGTGGCCTGGGCCGACTTCGACCTGGACGGAGACCTGGACCTGGCGCTGGCCAACAACGCCGATCCCGGGGGCTCCCATCCCTTCTACGTGAACGGCCTCCCCGCCGAGCGCGCCGGGCGCTCCCTCCAGGTGCTGATCCTGGACAACCAGGGGCGCTGGGTGCGGGCCGCGACGAAGATCACCGCCACCGCTGAGGACATCGACCCCGCCCACCCCACCGGCTACCGCTCCGCGCGCCTCATGGACGCGGGGGGAGGGTATTCGTCGCAGAGTGCGAGCGCGGTGCACTTCGGCTTCCCGGGCTGGGTGACGCGGGTCAACCTCCACGTGGAGTGGTTCGAGAAGGGAGAGGCGCGCACCGCCACCGTCTCGGGAGTCGAGCTGGCGGCGTTCCGCTACAAGTGGCTGGTCATGCGGCTGGGGGTGGGGTGAGGTGAGCCGAGCCCCCCGCAGGCGCAAGCCGCCCGTCCTCAAGCCGAAGGAGGCCTACGCCGCCCTGTCCGAGGATCCCGCGTTCGGGCCCTGGGTGGCGCGCATCGGGCCGCCCCGCCTCGGTCGCGTCGCAGGCGAGCCCTTCCCGTACCTGGCCCGGGCCATCGTGTACCAGCAGCTCGCCGGGGCCGCGGCGGCCACCATCCACGGCCGCTTCGTGGAGGCCCTGAAGGGGAAGGTGACCCCCCGGGCCATCCTGCGCGCGCCGGAGGACGACCTCAGGGCCGCGGGACTCTCCCGGGGGAAGCTCGCCGCCGTTCGGGACCTGGCGGCCAAGGCGCCGAAGCTGGGGCTGGACGACCTCCCCGGACTGGAAGACGAGGAGGTGCTCCGCCGCCTCACGTCGGTGCGGGGCATCGGCCCCTGGACGGCGCACATGTTCATGATGTTCGCGCTGCGGCGCCCTGACGTGTGGCCCGTGGGGGACCTGGGGGTGCGCCAGGGCTTCGCCCGCATCCACGGCCTGGACGAGGCCCCGAAGGAAAAGGAAATGATCCCCCTGGGCGAGGCGTATCGTCCCTGGCGCAGCGCCGCCGCCTGGTACTGTTGGCGGGCGCTGGAGACGGACCTGTAGCCGGACGGGAAAGGAAGGGGTCGCATGGGGAGGACGTGGAGAGGGGCGTGGGGCGTGGCGCTGTCGCTTGGGGCGCTGGGCGCCTGTGGGGGAGCGGAGGAGCGGGAGGCACCGCCCCCCGAGGCGGCGGCCGGCGCCCTCTCCTGGGACATGGTCCAGGACACCACCCGTCGCGTCGCGTCGGTGGGCGGCTTCGCCAGCCCGGAGGCCGTGCGCTACGATCCGGACCAGGACGTCTGGTTCGTGAGCAACTTCAACGGCGACGGCGACGTCCGCGACGGGAACGGCTTCGTCAGCCGGGTCTCGGGAGACGGGGAGGTGCTGAGCCTCCACTTCGCCCAGGGTACCGGCGAGCACCCGCTGCACGCCCCCCGGGGTATGTTCATCACGGGCGACACGCTCTGGGTGGCGGACATCGACGGCGTCCACGCCTTCGACCGCCACTCGGGGAGCCCGGTGGCCTTCGTGGACTTCGGCGCCCACGAGCCCGGCTTCCTCAACGACATCGCCGCGGGCCCGGACGGCGTGCTCCACGTCACCGACACCGGGAAGTCCACGGTGTACCGCGTGGAGGGACGGGAGGTCACCGTGGCGGTGGCGGACACGCTCCTCGGGAACCCCAACGGGATCACGTGGTCCGCGGAGGGCGGGGTCTTCGTCACGGTGCCCTGGGACCCGGGGCGTGGGATCCGGGCGTGGCGTCCGGGCGAGGCCCCGTCCCGCAGGGGCCCCGCGGCGACGCCGGGGCGGCTCGACGGCGTGGAGATCGTTGCAGGTCGCCTGCTCGTGGCGAGCCAGACCGATTCCTCCTTGGTGGTGGTGGAGGGTGACGTGCTCCGCCCGGTGGTGAAGCTCCCGGGACGCCCCGCGGACATCGGCGTGGACACCCGGCGGAGGCTGGTGGCGGTCCCCTACCTGGCCCTGGACCGGGTGGACGTCTGGGAGCTGCCGCCGGGGAGCTGAGAGGGGGGGCGGGTCCGCCGGCTCACCGGCCGGCTACGTAGTCATACGTATTGGATGCGACGTTCCCCGCGTCGCATCGTCTCCGCGTCGAGTACCCTCTCGCGGAGATCCCCGATGACCCACCCCAAGAGTGCGCTGATCCTGATCGCCGCCCTCGGCTCGCTTAGCGCCGGCGCCTGTGCCCTCGGCCCCAAGCCCACGACTCCGCCGCCGGGGTCGAGCAATCTCACGGCCGGCATGGTGAAGAGCGAGGTGAGGGAGGGTGTCACCACGCAAGCCGAGATCCTGGGGATGTTCGGGGCGCCCAACATCGTCACGCGCAACTCGGACGACCAGGAGGTGTGGAACTACAACCGCATGTCCTTCGAGTCGACCGAGGCCGAGTCGGGCGTCCTCGCTGTGCTCTGGAAGGGATGGGGTGGCGGCGCGGCGGGCTCGCGGGCGGCGACCTCCACGGCCACGACGCGCTCGTTCGACCTCATCCTGGTGTTCGACGGGAAGGACGTGGTCAGGTCGTACAAGCTCATCTCCGCGGTGTTCTGACCATGGGGCGCCCGTCCGGAGGTCCGGTTCGACCCCGGCTCCCCGCCGTCCTCGTGCTGGGGCTCCTCCTGGGCGGCTGCGCGTCGTCGTCGGAGCTCGCACGCCAGCGGAGGGAGCTGACTACGCGCGTCCTCGCCGTCCCGTACCAGGTCGCCTTCGCCGCGACGCTGACCGTTCTTCAGGACAACGGCTTCGTCCTGGAGGAGGTCGACCAACGCTCCGGACTCGTCCGGGCCGCGAAGGTCGAGGAGATCACGGCAAGCTCCGCGGGCCGGGCCCTCGGGGCCCTTTTCGGCGGTGGTGGGGAGAGCCGGCTCGATGACGGCCATTCGTACGGCGTGAGCTGTGTCCTGACGCCCGTTGGCGAGGATCGGACCGAGTTGCGCGCCATGATCATCCGGGAGCCGCCCACCCCGCCCGAGGTGCCGGGCGCGGTCAAGCTGGCCCTGAGGCTGAAGGGCGTGGATCTGGCCGACGAGGAGGAGGGTCACCCCGAGAACTACTACCACCGGCCGGCGTACGACTGGTTCTTCGAGTCCGTCCAGCTCGAGGCGCGCCGCGCGCTGGGTCTCCAGGGGGCCCCCGGGGCGTCCTCTCCGGAGGACTCATGAGCACGCGTGGACCGGGGAGCCGGCTGACGGCCCTGTCCGTGGTGGTCCTACTCGCGGGTTGCGCCGCCGCACCGAGGCTGTCTCCCATGCAGATCCGACAGCTCACCACGCGCGCCATCGAAGGAAGCCGCGAGGACACGTTCCGGGCGGTCCTGACGGTCCTGCAGGACCAGGGGTATTCGGTGCGCAACACCGACATGGAGGCGGGCCTGATCTCCGCGTACACGGCGCGCCACACCACCGGCCCCCTCGGGGTGGCGGGGGACCAGGGCACCGGGTTCGACCTGAGCGCCGTGGTGACGCCGCTTTCCGAACGCCATACCGAGGTCCGCCTGACGATCCGGAAGAGCTACGAGGGCGTGCGCACCGTGCTCGCGCGCGTCAAGGACCGAGGACCCGAGGTGTACGACGCCGAGGTCCTCCAGGAGTTCTTCAACCAGATCCTCGTCGAGGTGAAGCGGCGCCAGGCCATCGCCGGCTGAGCGACGCCGGCTCCCATGACTTGTCGCGCTGCCCGGGTCGGTTCCCCGGGACGGCGGAGGCGCCGGCGCGCCTGGGCGCCTGAGCGCTCGCGAGGTTGCGCCCGGGCGTCGTGCCCGGTCAATTGCCGCCCCTCGCGCCACCCGTCCGACCCCAGCCCGAGAACGACCATGAAGCGCCTCCTCCCCGCGGCCGCCGCCGTGCTCCTCGCCCTGACCTCGCCCGCCGCCCGCGCCCAGGAGATGACGGGCGCCGGCGGCGAGCACGACGTCATGGTCCTCAAGGCCGCCCGCATGCTCGACGTGGCCTCGGGCCGGATGCTCCAGAACGCCACGCTGGTGGTGGAGGGGACGCGCATCACGGCGGTGAACCCGTCGTCCACGCCCGAGGGCGCCCACGTCATGGACCTGGGCGACGTGACGCTCCTTCCCGGCTTCATCGACGTGCACACCCACCTGGAGGGTGAGATCACCGCGGCGTCCTTCACGGCGCCGGTGACCCAGACGCTGGCCGACGCCACGCTGGGCGCGGTGAAGTACGGCGAGCGCACGGTGAGGGCGGGCTTCACCACCGTCCGGGACTTCGGGGGTGACGCCACGGTGGCGTACGGCCGCGCCGTGGAGCGGGGCGACGTGGTGGGCCCCCACGTGGTCCCGTCACGCGCCCCGTTGGGCGTCACCGGCGGGCACTGCGACGTCACCGGCTTCGCGCCGGGGATCGCGGAGCAGGATTGGCGCGAGGGGGTGGCCGACGGGGTGGACGAGGTCCTCAAGGCGGTGCGCTACCAGATCAAGCACGGCGCGCAGGTCATCAAGACGTGCGCCACCGCCGGCGTGCTCTCCATGGAGGGGCCGGTGGGCGCGCAGCAGTACAGCTACGAAGAGCTGAAGGCCATGGTGGACGAGGCCGCCCGCCACGGCGTGAAGGTGGCGGCCCACGCCCACGGCTCCGAGGGGATCCTGGCCGCGGTGAAGGCCGGCGTGGCGTCCGTCGAGCACGGCTCCATGCTCACCGACGAGATCATCGCCGAGATGAAGGCCCGGGGCACCTGGCTGGTGCCCACCACGTACCTGGCCGACCGCATCGACCTGGCGGCGCTCCCCCCCGTCGTGCGGGGGAAGGCCGAGCAGGTGCTTCCGGTGATGCGCGTCAGCCTGGAGAAGGCCATCGCCGCCGGCGTGAAGATCGCCTTCGGCACCGACGCGGGCGTCTACCCCCACGGGGAGAACGCCGGTGAGTTCGCGGTCTACGTGAAGCTGGGCATGAGCCCCCTGGACGCGCTGCGCACCGCCACCGTGAACGCCGCCGACCTGCTCGGCCGCGACGACCGCGGCGTGCTGGCCCCGGGGAAGCTCGCCGACGTCATCGCCGTGGCGGGGAACCCCCTGGAGGACATCGAGGCCACCAAGGACGTCCGCTTCGTCATGGTGGGGGGGCGCCCGGTGAAGCACGTCGCGGCCGGGCGGGACATGCACGGGATGCGCTGAGGCGGGGCCCGCGCTCAGACCTCCACCCAGGTCATCCCGTCGTCGTCGGGGTCGTCTGCATCGAGGACGATCTCCTCCGTGGGGGCTCTCGCCAGAGCCTCCGGCTCGGCGGGGTCCACGTCCGCGATCCTCTTCTCGAAGCGCTCCATCATGCGGACGAAGGCCCGTGCCACGTCGGCGTCGAAGTCGGTTCCGGCCCCCCGGCCGATGATCCCAAGGGCCTCCTGGGTCGGCAAGGAGTCCCGGTAGGGGCGGTCGGTGCGGAGCGCGTCGAACACGTCGCAGACGTGCACCAACGCGCTCGCCGGGTGGCAGGGCCGCTTGAAGTGCATCGCAGGATACCCACCCCCGTCGATGCGCGTGTGGTGCTCGTACGCCACCACCGCCGCCACGTCCAGGTGCTCCGCGCTCTCGAGGATGAGCCTCGCGCCCTCGACGGTGTGGCCGTTCATCACCTCCCGCTCCTCCGGGGACAGGGCGCCAGGCTTGTTCAGGATGTCCTTCGGGATCTTCACCTTCCCCAGGTCGTGGAGCAGGCCCGCGATCCCGAAGCCCCGGACCTCCCGCGGCCCCATCCCCAGGAATTCGGCCAGGGCCATGGTCAGGACGGACACGTTGAGGGCGTGGGTCGTCGTGTACTGGTCGTACTCCTTCAGGCGGATCAGGGGCATCACGTACGACTGGTCGCTGTGCATGGCCAGGGAGAGGGAACGCACGACGGCGCTCGCCTCCAGCAGGTGGAGGTCGCGCTCGTCCGCGACCTCCGAGTGGAGCCACCGGACCGCCTCGATCTCCTCCCGCAGCGAGTACCCCAGCTTGGCCACGGGAACCGGCTCCGCGCCCCCGGCCCCGGCATCCGTCTCCCCCCGCATCCGGACCTCACCGTACCGGATGTTGCTCGGCCGCCCCTGGCGCACCTCCGCCGACCTCGGCGCCTCGTCCAGGAAGCGCAGGTGGATCTCCTCGACGAACGCCTCGAAGTCGCCCCGGGTCACGGGACCGACGAACTCGATGCGCTGCAAGCCGACGGCGGCCATGCGTGAACTCCAGTACCACCGGCTCAGCTCCCTCAGGGGCCACTCGCCCAGCAGCACCGAGTCGCCGAGGAAGGTGATCTTGGGCGTCGGCACCTCCCGCTGCAGGTCCAGAAGCAGGCCGTAGGCCCTGTCGATGGCGCCTTCCCGGGCGGGGTGGCCGATCTGGTAGAGGGAGACGCCGGCCACCGCCTGGGCGAGGCAGGGCAGGAACCGGACGGCCGCGCTCACGCCGCGGTCTCTCCCTCGTCGCCCGGCGGCCTGCCACCCCGCCGCGCCACGGCGGCCACGAATTCCGGGTCCTTGGAGCTCCGGGCCCGCCGGATTACTGCTCGGACGTCGGCCTCGTCGGGCCACCCCTGGGCGAGGGCACGGAGGGCCGCGAGGGAGAGGGGGGACCGGGGGGCCAGCTTCGGCCGGCCGAACAGGGTCCGGCCCACGACGACGACCCGGAGGAGGGCGTCCTTGGCGCCGGGTGTGCCCGCGTTGGCGACGATCCGGGCCGCCAGCGCCCTCAGGTCGTCGCTCCTGTGCCCGTTCAGGAGGACGCGGTCGATGACCGTACGCTGGAGGTCCTCGGAGGCGCTCTCCCGCAGCTCGAGGAGGGCCGCCCGGAGCACGTAGGCGTCGTCGTCGGCCAGCGATCTCCGGACGGCGGTGTCTCGAAGCTCGGGGCTGCGCAGTGCGAGGGGTAGGGCGGCCCGGCGGACCCGAGGGTCGCCGTGCTCCAGGTAGGGCCCCACGTCCAGTCCCTCCGGGAGCCCGGCGAAGCGCTGGAGGAGCGAAAGGCTGTTTCGCTGGACGAACCACTCTCCCTTCCGCAGCCTCTCGACGACCTCCGGGGCCACCGAAGGACCCATGTCGGCCAGGGCATCGAAGCTCAGGCGCCTGACCGCCCTGGACTCCGAGTCCTCCATGGCGTCCAGCAGGGGGTCCGCCGCGGCGGGCCCGATGCGTTCCACGAGCGTCTTCAGGCTACGGGGGTCCAGGTGCTCCTTCGCGAGCATCAGGCGGAGCCGCGTGGGCGTGGCCAGGGAGGAGAGGATGCGCTCGCCCACCCGGTTGTCCGGTGGGGCCAGGGCGAGGAGGTCGAGGAGGGGGCCGACGCCGTTGCTCTCCAGGAATTCGTTGACGGCGCTGTCCAGGACCGGGCCGTCCGCGTCCACCTCCACGGCCATCTGGATGAGGCGCCCTGCCCCGGCCAGCTGGTGGCCCGCGTCCGGGGCCTGGAAGACGGGGGCTGCCCGGGACATGGCGTCCAGCTCGAGCGTGTACGCCTCCGGGTTCGGGTCCTTGAGGTCCCAGTCCCTCAGCAGCGCCTCCACGTTGTCTCGTACCGCCGTGTCCGCCATCGGGCGCAGCTCGGGGGCACCGCGCTCGGCGTGGACGGCGAACTTGCCGAGGAGGCGGGTCATGGCCTGGGAGATCCCCTGCCCGGACTGGTGCGCGGCGGCCTGGACGAGTCGGAGAACGGCGTCGGTGGTGAGGCTCTGGTTGGCGTCGAGGAGGAACCGCTTGCAGCGGGAGCGATTCCCGCTGAAGTGCACGATCCGGTCGAGGGTCTCCGCGTCGAGGCGCTCCAGGAACTCGGAGAACCGCCTCCGGATCTCCTCTGCGGCGTTCCCCCGGGCGCCCCGCAGCTCGTAGGCCAGGTGGTGGGCGTATTCGGCCACGTCGTCCTCCCCGACGCCTCCGGGGTGCCTCCGGACGCGTGCGGCCAGCGAGTTCCCCTCGGGCCCGTACTCCCGCTCGGACTCCTCGGGCATGGCCAGCCGCGCCAGCCCGAGCCAGAGGGCGGTGGCCCGGTCTCTCCTGGCCGGGCCCGATGTGCCCCCGTCGCGCAGCTCCAGGTCCTCGTACCCGATGCGGAAGAGGCGCGCGTTCTCCCAGGTCGGGAACTCGTCCGGCGACAGCAATCCGAGAGGGATTCCCGAGATGTCCACGTCCGACGCCAGGGCGCCGAGGATCTCCTTCACCTCCTTCGCGGCGATGCCCCGGTTGAAGGTCACCGCACCGAGCTGGTGCTTGTGCAAGCGCGTCGCCAGCTCGGAGAGCGCCGGGTGGCTCGGGTCGGTGGCCGCCCCATCGACCACCAGCTGGCGGTCGGCCACGCCCAGGGTGAAGGTGCGGCGCTCGAGGAACACTCCGGCCAGGCGGCCCACGACGGCGTCCACCGCGGGCTCGAGGAAGGGGTGGTCGGTGGGGTACATCGCGAAGTGGTGCACCCCGATGGCCAGGTCGAGGAGGAGTGCCGACACCTCGTGGGAGAGGGCGACGTGCCGGATGGGCTCCTGGGCGTCGATGTCGAGGCGCTCCAAAGGCGGCCCGGGCGGGCGACTATTCGGCCGCGTCCCGGTTGGTGACGGCGCACTGGGGGCACATGGCCACCAGGTTCCAGAGCTTCTCACCGGCGCCCTTCTCGCGGACCATGGCGGCCCAGTCGCCGGAGCGGAGCCCGCGGGTGCAGCGAGAGCCGGGGCGGTGGTGCCTGCAGAGCGGACTATGGCACTCGCACCGGTATTCCGCACGCCTCAGCAGCTCGTTGCGGACCGCCTCCGACACGAGGGTCATGGATTCCCCACTCCGCAGATGACGAGGGAAGCGGCCCGGGGGCGGTTCCCTCGCCCTCCACGGGTCCCGCTACCGTAGCATATCCGCCCGCCCGATCTTGGGGAAGGCGAAGTTGGCGTAGGCCAACTCGTTTCCTGCGAAGTATGGGAAGGCCGCGGCGCGGAACGCCTTCCAGTTGTCGTAGACGCGCCTGAACGTGGCGTCGGCGGCGGCCTGTTCCTCAAGATACGCGTTGGACTCGCGCCACGCAGCCTCCATGATCTCGCTTGAGTACTGGCGGAGGGTGACGCCGTGCTCCTGCACCAGGCGCCGCAGCGCCGCCGGGTTGGCGGCGTCGTACGCGGCGAGGCGGTCGGAGAAGGCCTCGGCGCACGCGCTCTTCAGCGCCTCCTGGTATGCCTGCGGCAACTCGTCGAAGGCGGCCCGGCTCACCAGCAGGGAGCCGGTGAGCCCCGGCTCCCACCACCCGGGGTAGTAGTAGTTCTTGGCGATCTGGTGGAAGCCCAGCTTCTCGTCGTCGTAGGGCCCCACCCACTCGGTGGCGTCGATGGCGCCCCGCTCCAGCGCCGGGTAGATGTCGCCGCCGCCCAGCACCTGCACCGTGACGCCCAGGCGGGCCATGATCTCGCCGCCGATGCCGGGGATGCGCATGCGGAGCCCGCTCAGGTCCGAGAGGCTGTTCACCTCCCGGCGGAACCACCCGCCCATCTGGCCGCCGGTGGAAACGCACGGGAAGGAGACGATCCCGAAGTCCGCGTACACCGAGTTCAGGAGGTCGAGGCCGCCGCCGTGGTAGAACCACGCCACCTGCTGGCGGGTGGCCAGGCCGAAGGGGACGGAGGAGTCGAAGGCCAGTGCCGGGCTCTTCCCGATGTAGTAGTACCCGGGGGAGACGCCGCACTGAACGGTGCCCTGCTGCACCGCGTCCATGACCTGGAGGGCGGGGACGATCTCGCCGGCGGCGTACACCCGGATGGTGAAGTTGCCGCCGGTGATGGCGGAGACCCGCTCGGCGATCTTCTCCCCCGCGCCGTGGATGAGGTCGAGGCTGCGCGGGAAGCTCGTGGCCAGCCGCCACTGGACCCGGGGCCCGCTGACGCCCGCGTCGGAGGTGGAGGGTCCGGACTCGGCGCCTCCGCACGCGGTGAGGGCCGCCGCGCCGGCGCCGCCGGCGGCGGCCTTCTTCAGGAACTCGCGTCGCTCGAGGGTCATCCCGGGGTGGCCTCTCTGCGTTGGGTCGGGGGTCGTGGGGACGTGGGGCGGGGGTAAGGTAGGCGTCCCCGGCCCGCTGGCAATCGCCGGGCGCTTCCCTGGCGCCGCGGGCGCCTTCCGGGGATCTTTCGGGTCGCTGGAAGCGGCGGGCCCGCCCGCCGGCACGTGACCCGGTTCCCGGAACGGACATGACCCCGACGCGCATCCCGCTGGTGCGGACCCTGGCCCTCGCTCCCGTCCTCGCCACCCTCCTGGCGCTTACGCCGGCGCCGCCGCCCGCCGCCGACACGGCGGCCCGCCCGCTCCAGGCCGTCGAGCCCGTGCGGGCGGCCAACGGCATGGTCGTGTCCGAGCACTGGCTGGCCAGCGAGGTAGGCCGCGACGTCCTGGCCGCCGGGGGCAACGCCGTGGACGCCGCCATCGCCACCGGCTTCGCGCTGGCGGTGACCCACCCGTCCGCCGGGAACATCGGCGGGGGCGGCTTCATGGTCATCCGCTTCCCCAACGGCACCGCCACCACCCTGGACTTCCGGGAGAAGGCCCCCCTGGGCGCCTTCCCCCAGATGTGGATGGACGAGAACGGGGAGTACTCGTCCCAGGTGCACCACAACAGCCACCGGGCCGTGGGCGTGCCCGGCACCGTGGCGGGCTTCGACAAGGCCCATCGGCTCTACGGGTCCATGAACTGGGAGCGCCTGGTGTACCCGTCGGTGGGCATCGCCGAGGACGGCTTCGAGGTGAGCGAAGGGCTGGCCCGGGGCCTGGAGCGTCTGGTCCAGCGCCAGGGTGCCCACCCGGCCACGGTGGCGGCGTTCTCGAGGAACGGGACGCCCTACGCCGCGGGGGAGACGCTGCGCCAGCCCGACCTGGCGAAGACGCTGCAGCGCATCATGCTCAACCGCCGTGACGGCTTCTACCGCGGCGAGACCGCGAAGCTCCTGGCCGAGGAGATGCGGCGAGGCCGCGGGCTCATCACCGAGGCCGACCTGGAGCTCTACCAGGCCCGGGAGCGCACGCCGGTGCGGGGCACGTACCGCGGGTACGAGATCATCTCCATGCCCCCGCCCAGCTCGGGGGGAGTGGCGCTGGTCACCATGCTGAACATCCTGGAGGGGTACGACCTGGCCGCCATGGGGCACAACACGGCGCCGTACCTCCACCACCTGGCGGAGGCCATGCGCCGCGCGTTCCGGGACCGGGCCACGTACCTGGCCGACGCCGACTTCGTGGACGTGCCGCTGCACCGCCTCACCAGCAAGGCCCACGCCGACCAGCTCCGCTCCACCATCGACGGGCGGAAGGCCTCCGTGTCCGCGCCGTCGGACGTGGCCCAGGGGTACGAGAGCCCCGAGACCACCCACTACTCGGTGGTGGACGGCAACGGAATGGCCGTGTCGGTGACCTACACCCTCGAGGCCGGGTACGGCTCGGGGATCGTGGTGCCCGGCGCGGGCTTCCTCCTCAACAACGAGATGGGCGACTTCAACGCCGGCCCCGGCCTCACCGACGAGCGGGGCCTCATCGGCACCACGCCCAACCTGGCGCGCCCCGAGCAGCGCATGCTCTCGTCCATGACGCCCACCATCATCGCCCGTGAGGGGCGGCTGGTGGCGGTGGTGGGGAGCCCCGGCGGCCGGACCATCATCAACACCGTCCTCCAGGTGACGCTCAACGCCCTGGACTTCGGCATGAACATCCAGGAGGCGGTGAACGCCCCCCGCGTCCACCACCAGTGGCTCCCCGACCGGATCCGCGTGGAGGACGGGGGAACCAGCGAGGCCACGCTGACGCAGCTCCGCGCCATGGGCCACACCGTGGACATGGGCGGACAGCAGGGGCTGGCCCACTCCATCATGATCGATCCCGCCACGGGGGACCGCCTCGGCGCCGCCGACCCGCGAAACCCGGTGGCGGGGGCCCGGGGGCACTGACCGGCCCGGGCCGGGTAATGACCTCGAAGCATCCGCGGACCCGAACGCGAAGGAACGACCCGTGACGAGCCTGCCCATCCTGGCCCAGCTTGCAGCCGCCGCCGCGCTGGCCATCCCCGTCGGCACGCCGGTGACGCCGGCTCTGGCGGCCCAGATCCAGCAGTCCCCGGGCCACTACCACGAAGGAGAGCTGGGGGAGAAGTACCTGCGCCTGGAGCAGAGCCTGAAGTGCAACTGCGGGTGCGGCCTGGACGTCCACTCGTGCCAGTTCCAGATGCAGTGCGGAACCTCGCCGGCGTGGTCCGAGCGCATCCGCCGCGACCTGGAGGCGGGGCTCACGCCCGAGGCCATCCAGGCGAGCTTCGTGGAGGAGTACGGCCCCACGGTGCTCATGGCGCCCCCCGCGGAGGGCTTCAACCTCCTGGGCTATCTGCTCCCCGCCTTCGCCATGGTCACCGCCGGCGCGGCCGTGCTGTTGGTCATCCGGGCGGGGAAGGGGAGGCACACGGAGGCCGCTCCCGTGACCGAGGCCTCCGACGAGGAGCAGGCGCGCCTGGCCGCCGAGCTCAGGAAGCTGGAGCAGGCCGAGAGCCCCGACTGGTAGGGGCCCGCCAGAGACGAGACTGTTGCCCGCCGGGTGGGCCGGAGGGCACCGTGTAGGCATGCGCGACGGGGCAGGCTCCGACTTCCTGGCCTTCCAGGAGGCCGTCCTCGGCCGGTACTCCCTGGACCGGGAGATCGGCCGGGGCGGCATGGGCGTGGTCTACCTCGCCCACGAGGTGGCGCTGGACCGGCCCGTCGCGCTGAAGGTCATGCCGCCCGTCCTGGGCGCCGAGCCGGCGCTGAGGGAGCGCTTCCTCCGGGAGGCCCGCACCGCCGCCAAGCTCTCCCACCCCAACATCGTGCCCATCCACGCCGTCGCCGAAGCCGGGGACTACGTGTACTTCGCCATGGCCTACATCCAGGGCGAGACGCTGGGCGCGCGGGTCCGCGAGCGCGGGCCCCTGCGAGGTCGGGAAGCCGTGCGCGTGCTCCAGGAGGTGGCGTGGGCGCTGGCCTACGCCCACGCCGAGGGCGTGGTGCACCGCGACGTGAAGCCGGACAACATCCTCATCGAGGCCGGCACCGGCCGGGCGCTGGTCACCGACTTCGGGATCGCCCAGGTGCGGGCGGAGCGCGGCCCGGACGAGAGCGAGGCCGTGGTGGGCACCGCCGAGTTCATGAGCCCCGAGCAGGCGTCGGGGGCGGACGTCGGGCCCGCCAGCGACCTCTACTCCCTGGGCGTCGTGGGCTTCCACGCCCTCGCGGGGAAGCTCCCCTTCGAAGGGAAGTCGGTGGCGGAGGTGCTGGCCAAGCACCTCACCGTGCCGGCGCCTCCGCTGGCGTCGGTGGCGCCGGAGGTTCCGGCCCACCTGTGCGCCGCCGTCGACCGGTGCCTCCGCAAGGACCCGGCGGACCGCTTCCCGGACGGAGGGGCGCTGGCCGAGGCGCTGGGGGCGGGCACGGCGCTCCAGCGGGAGCTGCCCATCCCGCTACGCCTCTACGTGCGGAGCATGCGGGACCTGGGGGCAGCCCTGCCCACCATCCTCACGCTCTGGGTCGTCATCGCTCTGATCCCCTACCTGTCCCGGGAGGCCGTGAGCGAATGGCCGTTCTGGGTCTTCGTGATGATGGCCGGCCTCACGGCGGCGCCCGTGGGGATCCTCGCCGCGTATGCCCGCCGCCTCCTGTCGGCGGGGTACACGCTGGACGACGGTCGGCTGGCGCTCAGGGAGGACATGGAGCGCCGCCTGGAGGAGCTCCGCTTCGAGTACGGGAAGGGGCTCACCTGGGTGGACAAGACGCTCCGCTTCCTCGGGCTGGGGGGTGTCCTCACCTGCTCCGCGTCGGTGATCGTGGGCCTGTCGGCCGGGATCGACGTCTCGGCGCTGGCCGTAGTGAGCGCCAACGTGGGCATCGTGAGCTCGTTCCTCGCGGCGCTCCGCGGGAAGTGGCGCCGTGACTGGGTGGGGGAGGTCGCCCGCCGCATCGCGGAGGGGTCCGCGGGGCGGCTGGCCTTCGCCCTGGGGCGCCTGGGGCTGGGCCGGAAGGCGCTGGGCGCAGGCGCCCACCGGCCCACCGAGATGGCCATCTCCCTCGCCGCCGACCGCCTTTTCGAGGAGCTCCCGAGGGAGTACCGGAGGGAACTGAAGGGACTTCCCGCCGCCATCCAGAGGCTGGAGGCGGATGCCCGCACCATGCGCCGGCAGGTGGAGGAGCTGGAGAGGCTCCTGGCCGAAGTGGGTGACGAGACCCGAGGCGACGGCGATCCGGAGCGGGCCGTCCTCCGCGCCGGCCTCCTCCGCACGCGCGACGAGGCCCGGGCCCGCCTCACCCAGGCGGTTTCCGCGCTGGAGAAGATCCGCCTGGGGCTGCTCCGGCTGCACGCCGGGGACGGGACGGTGGAGAGCCTGACCCTGGAGCTGGGCACCGCCGGAGAGCTGTCCCGGGCCATCGACGCCCTGGTCCAGGGCCAGCGGGACGTGGCGCGGCTGCTCCGGCCCCCGGAGCTGCGCACGGATCCCTAGGCGATCGGGGACGGGCGCCTCCCAGACGCCCGGAGGCCGGTAGACGGGGGGGCCTCCCGAGGGGGGCTCACATGCGAAGCATGTGGAGCGCAGCGAGCGAAGCGACGTGAAGCGCCCCCCCGAGCGGGGGTCCCCCCGTCTACCCGGCCCCCACGCACACGATTAGTGGCAGCTCCCGTCGCACGCCTCGCCCCTCCACGCTTCGCGCCCCTCGTTGGCGATGATCGGCGCCATCACAAGCGCCGCCACCGGGTCGGCCCACCACCACCCCAGCAGGGCGTTGAGGAGCAGGCCTCCCAGGAGGATGGCCGACAGGTACGCGCACAGGTCGGTCTGTCGGGAGTCGGCCACCAGGGCCCGGCTCCCCAGGTCCCCGGCGACCCGGCGCTTCCTCCGGGCCAGCCAGGGCATGACCACCAACGAGAGCGCGGCGATGACGATCCCCGGCCAGGACGCCTCCGGTGGCTCGTGCAGGACCAGCGCGCCCGCCGCCTCCCAGGCCACGTACGCGGCCAGCAGGAAGAACGACGCGCCCACCAGCTTCAGCGCCAGCTCCTCGCGTCGGTGGTGGTCCTCGTGGTCCTGGAGGCGCCACAGAAGGACCCCGCCCGACGCGCTCTCGATGAACGAGTCCACGCCGAACCCCACCAGCGCCGTGGAGCCCGCCATCGCTCCCGCGCCCACCGAGACCACGCCCTCGATGACGTTCCACCCCAGCGTGAACCATTCGAGGCGCCGCCCGGCGCGCAGCGCGCCCCGGGCCCCGGCCTCCCCGGCTACACGTACGTGAGCCATCCCCTCGGGTCCTCGGTCTTCCCGCGCGCCGTGTCCAGGAAGCGCTGCTGGATCGCTTCCGTCACGGGCCCGCGCTTGCCGGTGCCCACCGTGATCCGGTCCACCGACCGGATGGGCGTCACTTCGGTGGCGGTGCCGGTGAAGAACACCTCGTCGGCGGTGTAGAGGCTCTCCCGGGGCACGTCCTGCTCCCGCACCGCGTAGCCCAGGTCCTGGGCGATGTGGATCACCGCGTCCCGGGTGATCCCCGCCAGCGACGAGCCGTCCAGGAACGGCGTGATGAGCAGGTCGCCGCGCACCAGGAACACGTTCTGGCCGCTCCCCTCGGAGAGGAGGCCCGAGGGACTCACCGCCAGCGCCTCGGCGTAGCCGTTGGCCACCGCCTCCATCTTCATGAGCTGGGCGTTCACGTAGTGCCCCGCGGCCTTGGCCTGCACCGGGAAGGTGTTGGGGTGCGCCCGCTGCCAGGACGAGACGCACACGTCCACGCCGTTGACCATGCCCTCCTCTCCCAGGTAGGCGCCCCAGGGCCACGCCGCCACGTACGTCTCCAGGGGGCTGGAGCGCGGGTCCATGCCCGCCGAGCCGTACCCCCAGAGCACCATGGGGCGGACGTAGCAGTCGCCCAGGCCGTTCCTGCGCACCGTCTCCCGGCACGCCTCCACCAGTGCCTCCTGAGAGTGC
Organism: Gemmatimonadota bacterium; assembly: GCA_045863275.1. Taxonomy (GTDB): domain Bacteria; phylum Gemmatimonadota; class Gemmatimonadetes; order Longimicrobiales; family Gaopeijiaceae; genus SZUA-318. The sequence continues at coordinate 2,629 of BTVB01000057.1, read as the reverse complement.
CCCAGCGGCATGCGGTAGATCCTGCACGAGTCGTGCAGGCGGCGTATATGCTCCTTGAGGCGGAAGATGGCGGGGCCCCGCTCCGTCTCGTAGCAGCGGATGCCCTCGAACATGGAGGCGCCGAACTGCACGGCCACCGTCAGCAGGTGGAGCTTCGCGTCCTCCCAGGCCACGAAGTCGCCGTCCTTCCAGATCCAATCCGATCCCACCAATCCGGTGTTCGCCATGATGCTTCCTAGAAGAGTCCCTTGATCCAGCCGCCGTCCACCGCGATGGACTGGCCCGTGATGTACGCCGCCTTCTCGGAGCAGAGGAAGGCGGCGAGCGCCCCCAGCTCCTCCGGCTCGCCCAGGCGCCCCATGGGCACCTCCTTCTCCCAGCTGGCGTAGGCGCCCGCCACGTCCGTGCCCAGGCGTTGAGCCACCACTTCGGCGAGCTCCACCAGCCGTTCCGTGCGGGTGTACCCGGGCAGCACGTTGTTCACCGTCACCCCATGCGGCGCCACCTCGTTGGAGATGGTCTTGGCGAAGCCGGTGACGCCGGCCCGGACCGTGTTGGACAGGACGAGTCCGCCCACCGGCTGCTTCACCGTGATGGAGGTGACGTTCACGATCCGGCCCCACCCCCGCGCCTTCATCTCCGGGAGGACGGCGCGGGTCAGGTTCACCACGCTGAGGAGGAGCTGGTTCACATACTGGGTCCACCGCTCCGGGGAGTGCGCCTCGAAGGGCGCCGACGGCGGCCCCCCCGTGTTGGTCACGAGGATGTCGATGTGCCCGAAGGCCTGGCGGGCGGCCCCCACCACCCTCTCCACGGCGGCGGGGTCGGCGAGGTCGCCGGGAGCCGCCTCGACGCGCGCGCCCGTGGCCGCCACGATCTCGTCCCTCACCACGGCCAGCTTCTCCGCCGACCGGGAGTTGATGACCACGTCGGCCCCCTCCGCCGCCAGCGCCTCGGCGATGGCGCGCCCCAGCCCGGAGCTCGACCCGCACACCAGCGCGGTCCTGCCCTTCAGTCCCAGGTCCATGGCTTCCGCGTCACTTCTTGTGGAAGTAGGTGTCGGTCCCGTCCAGCCAATCCTGGCGCGGCGGGCTGAAGACGTCGACGTCGAAGGTGTCTTCCAGCGCTTCCGCCTTGTGGGGGACGTTGGAAGGGATGTACAGGACCTCACCCGCCCTCAGCACGAGCTCCTCGACGCCCTCGTGTGGGTCGCCGATCCAGAAGTGGAGCGCGCCCTCGAGGATGTACGTGAGCTGCTCGTTCTCGTGCTGGTGGGTGGGGACGATGGCCCCTTTGTCCAGGTACACGTGGGCGATCATCATGCGCTCGCCCGTGAACAGACGGCGCGAGATGTCGTCGGTGACCTTCTCCCTGGGAATGTCGTCCCAGCGGGCGTGGCGGATGCCAGAGCTCATGTGCGCTCCCGGATGCGGTTGTGGGGACCGCAATGGGCGCTCCGCCGAGGCCGATGTCAACGTCCGGGCGTCAGGCGCCCCCCGCCCGCTCCCCCCGCCAGGGGCGACGGTGGGGTGGGCGCGCCCGCTCCCGGAGCACCAGCCACATGGATCCCTCCACGCGGTCCCCCTGGACCCTTCCCTCCCAGTTCATGCTCTCGACGGCGGCGAGTTGGGGGTCGCCGGAGTCGTGGCGGGTGGCGCGGAGGCGCAGGAGCGTGCCGTCGAAGGTGCCCGAGACCTGCCACGTGACGTCGGCCACGTCGGCCCGCCAGCTTCCCCGGAGCGAGTCGCCCTCCTGCCGCAGGATCAGGCGGGCCTTCCCCCACTTCTGGATCTCCGTGGCTCCGTCGGGGCCGATCCGCACGGCCTGGGCCCACGTCACCTCCCACGCCCCGGTGGCGTCCTGTCCCCGGAGGCCCGGCGCCACCAGGGCCAGCGCCAGCGCCGACAGGCACGCCGCGCCCACGGTGCCCGCCCTCATTCCCGCAGCGAGACCATGGCGTCCACCCGGCCGGCGCGCCGTGCGGGGAGCCAAGCAGCCAGCAGGGACATCGCCCCCAGAAGGAGCGTGGCCAGGACCAGCACCGGGGGGCTCGTCGGGCTCACGCCGAAGAGCACCCCGCGCAGCGCCTGGCCGAGGAGGAGGGACACCCCCAGGCCCGCCACGAGGCCCGCTGCGGTGACGGCGGCGGCCCTCCGCAGCACCATGCGGGAGAGCTCGCCCCGCCCCGCCCCCAGCGCGACGCGGATCCCCAGCTCCCGGGCGCGCTGCGCCACGCCGTGGGCGATGAGCCCGTAGAGCCCGATGAGGGACAGGGCCAGGGCCAGCCCCGCGAAGGTGGCCACCACGAGCACGAAGGTGCGCGTGTCGGAGAGGGAGCGGGCGAGCCCCTCCCGCAGGTCCACGATGCCGGTGACCGGCAGCTCGGGGTCCACCGCGGCCACGGCGCGGCGAAGGCCCGCGGCCACCGCTCCCGTGGGTCCCTGCGCGCGGACGTGCAGGGCCAGGTAGGCGTCGGCGACCTGGTGGAAGGGGTGGTAGACGCCGGGCCGCGCTTCGGCGCGCAGGGACCGCATCTGCACGTCGGCCACGACCCCCACGACGCGCATGGGGGCTTCGCCGCCCCCCGCGAGGGTCTTGCCCAGCGGGTCCTCCCCCGGCCAGAAGCGGC
>BTVB01000056.1:0-28703 GCA_045863275.1 Gemmatimonadota bacterium | reverse complement strand
GCGCTACGCCCACGTGGCGGACCGGAGCGTGCACCTCTTCGACGGCCAGGTGGTCAGCGAGGACGACGCCAAGCGCCACGCGCTGGAGGAGTCCGGCTTCGACGTGGCCCACTGAGGGTCGCACCGGCCACGAGGAGAAGAAGGCCCGGGAGGCGACGCCTCCCGGGCCTTCGTGCGTGGGTGCGTGGGGCGCGGGCCCTCTACTCTGAGCGCAGCGCCACCGTCGCCTCGACCCGGGCCGCCCGGCGGGCCGGGATCCAGCTGGCGAGGGACGCGATGGCGAGGAGGACGAGAGGGACGCCGGTGAACGTGAGAGGGTCCAGCGGGTGGATCCCGTAGAGGAAGCTCCGCACGGCCACCGCGACGCCTGCTCCGGCTGCGCATCCCAGGAGGCAGCCGAGGACGGCCAGGAAGGTGCCGCGACCCAGGACCATGCGCACCACCTGGCGCGCCGTGGCGCCCAGGGCCCGCCGGATGCCGAGCTCACGTGTGCGCTGCGCGACCTGGTAGGCCACGACCCCGTAGACCCCCATGGCCGCGAGGATCAGGCCCACGAGGCCGAACGCCCCGACGAGCTGCGCCGCGAAACGCTGCGGGAAGAGCCCCGTACCGATGACGTCGCGCAGGAGCATGAGGGGGCCCACCGCCACGTCCGGGTCCAGGGAGCGGACGATGTCCGACACGGCTCGTATGGTGGCGGCCTCCGCGCCGGGGGCGCGCACGTGCAGGCTGGTCTCCGCCCGGTACCGCTGCAGGAAGGGGAAGAAGACGAACGCCGTCGGCTCCTCCGTGACGAAGGCGTAGCGCCCCGGGCCCGTGACGCCGACGACTTCGGCGTCGCCGAGCCCCGTGAACCTGCGCCCCAGCGGGCTCTGCCCCGGCCAGAGGCGGTCGGCGAGCGTCCGGTTGATGATCGCCACGGGGGGCGAGCCCTCGGCGTCCGCCTCGGTAAAGCTCCGCCCCTCCAGGATCTCGATCCCCATGGTCGCGAAGTACTCCGGCGTCACCATGGTGTAGGCGGCGGACGTGCGGGGGCCGTCCGGCGCCTCCTCCGGGCGGACGCCGCCCGTCGAGCGGGACCCGCCCATGAGGACGTACTGGGAGACGGCCGCCGCTTCGACCCCCGGCAGCGTGCGCACGCGGGCGAGGAGCTCGCGGTGGAAGGCGCGTCCGGATTCCGGGTCGTAGTCGTGAGGCGCGCCCAGGTTGATCTCGGTGGCGACCAGGCCCTCGGGGTCGAAGCCCACCTCCGTGCGCAGCCCCGTCATCAGCGAGCGTCCGAACAGCCCCGCCGTGAGGAGCAGTAGAACCGCCAGCGCCACCTGCCCCGTCACGAACAACCCGCGGCCCATGCCTCCGCCACGCCCCGAGCCCGGCGATCCGTCCTTGAGGGCGGGAACCAGGTCGGGCCTGGACGCGCCCAGCGCCGGGACCAGCCCGAAGAGGAGGCCGGCGGCGCCGGTGACCCCGACGGCGAAGGCCAGCACGCGGGCGTTGGGGGTGAAGCCGAGGAGGAGCGGAGGGACCTGCGGCGGCAGCTCGATGCCCGTGAGCCAGGCGCAACCGAGATAGGCCAGACCCACGCCTGCCACGCCGCCGGCGCCGAAGACCAACAAGCTCTCGGCCAGGAGGTGGCGGGCGACGCGGCCGCGGCTCGCCCCCATGGCCAGGCGAACCGCCATCTCGCGTCTGCGGGCGACGCCGCGTGCCACCATGATCGCCGCGATGTTCGCGGCGGCGATGAGGAGGACGAGGATCGCCGTTCCCAGGAGCATGCCGAAGAAGCCCATGGCCGTCCCCCGGCCGTCGTCGGGCACGGTGGTCACCCGGGCGAGGAGCGCGCCCCGGACCGTGGCCTGCTCCTCCTGCGGCGGGATGCGGAGCGCCAGTGCGTCCACGGCCTGCGCCGCGCGCTCCCGCTGCACGCCGGGAGCGATCCTGGCCAGCGGGACCATCCGAAGCGCCCAGCTCGTGGGGTCCAGGCCTCGGAGGCCCACCGGCGCCCACACGTCGTCCGCCACGAACGTGGCGCCCGCGAAGCCCCGGGGCGCCACGCCCACGACGGTCACGCTTCGCCCGTCGAGGACGACGGAACGCCCCACCGCGGTCGGGTCGGACCCGAATCGGGTCGCCCAGAGCCCGTGGGAGATCACGATCTCGGGAGCATCGTCCGCGGCGTACGCTCTCCCGAGAACGGGGCGGACCCCCAGCGTCTCGAAGTAGCTCCCGGAAGTGAGAGCGCCGTTCACGGCGACGGTGACGTCCTCCAGGCGCAACGAAAAGCCGTCCACCAGTCGGAATGCCGCCATCGACTCGAAGAGGTCCTTTGTCGCGTCGCGGTACTCCAGAAAGCGCGGATAGGGGATGAGCATCCCCTCCAAACCCGTGGACACCGCGCCCGAGCGCCGCTCCTGGATCGTCGCCAGCCGCTCGGGCTCCGGGAGAGGGAGCGGTCTGAGGAGCACCGCGTCCACGGCGCTGAACACGGTGGTGGTGGCACCCACGCCGAGCGCGACGGTGAGAGCCGCGACCAGGGAGAGCCCGGGAGCGCGGCGGAGCGAGCGCCCTCCGAAACGGAGGTCGCCCCAGAGGGACTCGAGGACGGGGATCGTCCGTCCCCGCCGCAGCTCCGCCCGGTGCCGCTCCACGCCCCCGAACGAGATCAACGCGCGGCGCCGTGCCTCCGCCGGCGACATCCCCGAACGCAGGTTCTTCTCCGTCTCCATGTCGAGGTGGAAGCGGAGCTCCTCGTCCATGTCCCGGTCGGCGGCGTCCCGGAAGAGCCCGCCCCGCAGGCGCGCGGCCAGGCCGTGGAGCACGCGCCTCACGACGTGGCCTCCAGGATCCAGCCCACCGCGCCGGTGTAGCGGGACCAAGCCTCGGATTCCTCCGTCAGCCCGCGCTCCCCGTCGGCCGTCAGCCCGTAGTACTTGGCGCGGCGGTTGTTCTCGGTGGTGTCCCAGCGGCTGACGATCCACCCACGGTGCTCGAGGCGTTGGAGGGCGGGGTAGAGGGAGCCCTGGTTGACGTCGAGGACGCCCCGCGACAGCTCCTGGATCCGCTGGCTGATCCCCCACCCGTGCATGGGCTCGAGGGAGAGCGTCTTGAGGATGAGGAGGTCGAGGGTGCCGCGGAGGACGTCGTTCGAGGAGGGATGGGGCATGGACGCCTCCAGTGCGCCGGAGAGCGGCGGCGGGCGCGGTTGGCTTCTTCCGGGTTCCGACAGGAAGGGTGGGGCGCGCTCCTGTCGGAAGTCAAGGGGAACGTCGCCGCGCGAAGGGAGGGGCCGTCCCGTCGGGGACGCGGCGCGCATTCCCGGCGGGCCGGAGCCCGGGATCACTCCTTGGGGTTGTACGCCCGCGCGATGAACTCCGGGTCGTCCTGGTACCCCCGCTCCGACATGAGGAACTGGTAGTAGCCGCACGTGGGCGTGCCCGGGTGCGCCCGGCAGATGTCGGGGCGGGCCTGGTGGATGGAGCACATGCGCGTCTCCAGGTCCAGGAAGCGGCACGCGGTGCCGTACACCTCGTCGGGCTTGTGGCGGAGGATGATCTCCCCGGGCTCTTCGCCCTTCTTCGTGAAGCGGCGCCTGGCCGTCTCGGGATCGATGCCGAAGTGCTTCGCCAGCCTCGCGATGTCCTTCGGCTTCACCTCGATCCGGGGATAGGTGCAGCAGTAGGACGGGCAGTTGTGGCAGTCGTAGAAGACGGGGAGGGCCTTGCCCATGGAGGTCGCGACTGGGATGGAAGCGGGAAAAGGAGGCCAAAGCTAAGAGGCCCCGGGGGATGATGGCTAGGCTCGGGCGCCGCCCCTAACTTCCGGCACCGTGCGTCCCACGCGGAGCCCCAGGAGCCTTCCATGTCCCGCCCCCATCGCGCCCTTTTCGGCACCCTCCTCTGGCTGTCGGTTCTCGCGCCGCCACCCGCCGCCTCCCAGACCCTCCCCGGCAGCGACCTGCTCCTCACGCGGGCGGAGCGCACCGACTTCCGGGAGACCACCCGGTACGACGAGGTGATGGAGCTGGCGCGGCGGCTCGCGGCCGGGAGCCCGGACATCCACCTCACCACCTTCGGCTACACCACCGAGGGGCGTGCGCTTCCCCTCCTGGTGGTCGGGGCTCCCGACGCCACGCCGGCGTCGGTGCGGGCCACGGGGAAGACGCGGATCTACCTGCAAGCGAACATCCACGCGGGTGAGGTCCCGGGGAAGGAGGCGCTCCTCATCATGCTGCGGCGCCTCGCGGGCGGCGAGTATGCCGCGTGGACGGACTCGCTGGTTCTCCTGGTGGCGCCCATCTACAACGCCGACGGCAACGAGCGCGTCCGCCTGGACAACCGGCCCCGACAGAACGGGCCCATCGGCGGCATGGGGCAGCGCCCCAACGCCCAGGGGCTGGACCTCAACCGGGACCACACGAAGCTGGACTCGCCGGAGGCCCGCTCCCTCGCCCGTCTGCTCACCGCATACGACCCGCACGTGGGGGTGGACCTCCACACCACCAACGGCACCCGCCACGCCTACCATCTGACCTACTCGCCCCCGCTGCACCCCAACACACCGGCGTCCATCGACGGCTTCCTCAGGGGACGCTGGCTCCCGGAGGTCACCGCGCGCGTGAAGGAGAAGCGCGGGTGGGACTTCTACTACTACGGCAACGCGCAGCGCGCCCCCGGCGGCGGGCAGGGGTGGGTGACCTTCGACCACCGGCCCCGCTTCAACAACAGCTACATGGGCCTCCGCAACCGCATGGCGATCCTGGGCGAGGCGTACGCTTACGCCACCTTCGAGGACCGGGTGAAGGCCACCCTCTGGTTCGTGGAGGAGATCCTGGACTTCGCGCAGCAGAACGCCACGACCATCCGGAGCGTCGTGGAGGAGGCGGACCGCGCCAGCGTGGTGGGACAGGAGCTGGCCCTGCGGGCCGAGCTGAAGAGCTCGGGTACCGTGACGATCCTCATGGGCGAGGTGGACGAGGAGCGGCACCCCTACACGGGAGCGGTGATGCTCCGGAGAAGGGACGCGCGCACGCCCACCCCCATGGAGGAATTCGGCTCCTTCCAGCCCACGGAGACCGCCGTGGCGCCCCGGGCCTACTACGTCCTGCCCGAGGCGGGCGCCGCCATCGAGCGGCTGGAGGCCCACGGCGTCACGGTGGTCCGCTACGCGGGCACGCGCTCGGTGGACGCGCAGCGCTTCGTCGTGGACTCCACCACCGTGGCCGAGCGCGAGTTCCAGGGGCACCGGGAGCGCACGGTGTGGGGGCATTGGGTGTCGGAGCGGGCGGAGCTGCCCGAAGGGACCGCCTACGTCTCCGTGGACCAGCCCCTCGGACGCCTGGCCTTCACGCTGCTGGAGCCCCGCTCCGACGACGGCTTCACCGCGTGGGGCTTCTTCGACCCGGAGATCGAGGCGGGCTCGTTCCCCGTGCTCAGGGCCTCGCCGGAGGGCCGCTGAGGCGGGGCAGGTAGCGCGGCACCCGGTCCATGTAGGCGCGGTAGTCGTCACCGAACCGGTCGAGGAGCTCCCGCTCCTCGAGGAGGACCACGGTGTGCACGAGGAAGAGGAAGACGGGGAGCGCCGCGTACAGGAAGAGGTAGTTCGCCAGGAATGCCGAGGCGACGTAGCCCAGCGTCGCGCCCACGTACCGCGGGTGGCGCATACGCGCGTAGATCCCCTGGGTGAGGAGCGTCTCGGAGCGTGCGTCCCCCCGGACCTCGGGAACCCCCACCAGGGTGGCAATGCCCAGGTGCTTGCGGGCCTGGCTCTCCACGGCGATGGAGGCGGCGTAGGCCAGGGCGGTGAGGGCCCACATCACGGGTCCGGTGCCGAACTCGATGGACAGGAGCGGGCCCCGGAGCGTGTAGAGCAGCGCGCTTCCCGCGACGATCCCCGCCACCAGGGTGGCGTACGTCGCCGCCACCCCCATGCGGCGCCAGAAGGCCACGAAGGGGTGCAGCGCCAGCCAGAACAGGAGGATGGGGAAGGCGACCAGCCAGATCAGGGCGAAGACGTAGCGGACCGAGTCCACCTCACCCGTCCTCGCCCCGACCGGCGATCATGACCTGCTAGAGCTCTTCCAGGTGGTGGAAGACGTGGACGCCCCGCTGCTCCAGGTGCTTCATGACGAACGAGAAGCAGTCCTCCCGGGCGCCGACGGCCTCGGGGGCCGCCACGCCGGGCTCCTTCCACAGGCCGGTGGCCACCACGCTGGCCAGGGCCGTGCACATGTACCCGGTGGTGCGGGCCATGGCGGGGGTCTCGGTGTCGGGCTCGTAGTAGTCGAGGAGGTTGTAGACATGGAGGACGCGCTTGCCGTCCTTGGTCCCCTCCACCTCCATGCGCATCACGGTGAGGTCGGGCTCCCCCTCCTCGAACTGCCACTGGTCGAAGAGGAGCGCCGAGGTCACATCCAGCGGACGGACCTGCCCCGAAGCGGCCTGCACGGGCCCCTTCCCGAAGAAGCCGGCGTCGCGGAGCACGCGCATGAGCTCGGCGTGGCCGGGGTACCGGAGGGTCTTCTCCGTCATGTTGGGCGTCTTGGCCGTGCGCATGAGGGAGCGGAGCCCGTCGGTGGCGAAGGCCTCCAGCGTGCCCAGGCCGGGGAAGTGGACCAGCTCCACGTCGGAGAGGGCGGGGACCACCACCTCGCGGCCGTCCCGGCGGAAGCGCGCCGGGCGCGTGTACTCCTCCAGCACGTCGGCGGGGGAGAAGGGCGCCTTGTAGTCCCAGGGCCAGTTCCGCTCCACCGGGAGCCCGCCCACCAGGCACTTGAAGGAGTGGGTCTGGTCCAGGGCGGATTCGAGCCGGCCCAGCACGAGGTTGGAGAGGCCCGGTGCCACGCCGCAGTCCACCAGGCACGGCACGCCGGCCTTCTTGGCCTTCTCGTCCAGGGCGAAGGCGTCCTCCGGGAAGAACGAGATGTCCACGACCGCCTTGCCGGCGTCGAGGACCCGCTCCACGGTCTTGAAGCCCATGAAGCCCGGCACCGCACCCACGACGAGGTCGGCGTCGGCGATGGCCCGGTCGATGTTGGCCGGATCCGACAGGTCGATGCACATCCCGTCGGCGCCCTCCTCGAGGAGGCGCTCCACCGTCACGGGGTCCACGTCGGCCACGGTCACGTCGAAGTCGTCGACGGCGGTCAGGTCGCGCACGATGGCGCTCCCCACGCGACCGCCTCCTAGCACCACGATGTTCAGGGGATCCTCCTTGCTGGAATCGCCGGTCCGGACGCGGAATCAGTAAAACCCGGCGACGGTGTGCAAGGGGGCGCCCCTCGGGCGTCATCCAGGGTGAACGCGACGGAGGCCGCCCCGGGGGCGGGTGGCCCGCAGACCCTGGAGGAACCATGGGACGAGGACGTGCAGGCGTGGTGGCGACGCTCCTGGCGGCGGCGCTGCCGGCGGCAGCGGCGGGCCAGGGATGGATCGAGCCCATCACGACCGTGGGGGACCCCTTCGCCGTGGCGAAGGTCCGGAGCGAAGTGCGGGTCCGCCTGGACGGGAGGGTGGCGCAGGTGGAGGTCACCGAGTGGTTCCGCAACCGGGGAGGGCGGGTGGCCGAAGGGCACTACCTGTACCCGCTCCCCGGCGAGGCCGTCTTCCAGGGCTTCTCCCTCTTCCAGGGCGACGCCGAGCTGCGAGGCGAGATCATGGACGCGGCGCAGGCGCGGGCCATCTACGAGGAGATCGTGCGGCGGCGCGCCGACCCGGCCCTCATCGAGCTGGCGGGCCAGGGGCTCCTCCGGGCTCGGGTCTTCCCCATCGAGGCGGGGGACGAGCGGAAGGTGACGCTCCGGTACACGCAGGTCCTGGGGCGGGCCGGGAGCGCGCTCCAGCTCCTCTACGCGGGGGGCGTGCGCGGCGGCGTGGCGCGGCCCGGGGACGACCGACCGGGCGCGCACGGCGGGACGCACCCACCCGTGGAGACGTCCTTCGAGGTGACGGCGGAGAACGGCGACCTCTACCTGGAGCCCTTCTCCCCCACCCATGCGCTGGACGTGACCCGGAGCGCGGGGCGGCTCACGGTGCGCGTGGACGACGAGATGAACGGTCGGCTGGCACTGTTCTTTCCCCTTGCCGGCGAGGCTCTGGGACTCTCCCTGGCCACGCACAGGCCGGTGGGGGATGACGGCTACTTCATGCTCACGCTGTCACCGGGCCGCGACACGGGGCGGGGCGAGCCCCGCGACGTGACCGTGGTGCTCGACGTGTCGGGCTCCATGTCCGGAGAGAAGATCGGGCAAGCCAAGGCGGCGCTCCGCGAGCTCCTGGGCACGCTGGGAGAGGAGGACCGCTTCCGCCTGGTGGCGTTCTCCAACGAGGTGCGGCCGCAGGCGGAGGGGTGGACCCTGGCCAGGGGTTCCGGGCTGGAGCGGGCCCGGGCCTGGGTGGACGCGCTCGTGGCCGACGGCGGCACGAACATCGGAGGCGCGCTGGACGAGGCCTTCCGCCTGGAGAGCCCGCAGGGCCGTCTCCCCCTGGTGCTCTTCCTCACCGACGGGCTCCCCTCGGTGGGGGAGCAGTCGCCCGAGCGCCTGGCCGACCGCGCCGAGGCGAGGGCGGGCCGGGCGCGGGTCTTCGCCTTCGGCGTGGGCCACGACGTGAACACGCACCTCCTGGACCGCCTGGGCGAGGCGGGGCGGGGCAGCACCGAATACGTGCAGCCGGGGGAGAACGTGGAGCGGGCCATCAGCCTGCTGGCGGCCAAGGTGCGCCACCCCGTCCTCACCGACCTGGCGTTGGACGGCGGACCCGTGCGGCTCACCGAGATCTACCCGGTGCGCATTCCCGACGTCTTCGCCGGCGAGGAGCTGGTGCTCTTCGGCCGCTACGCCGGGGAGGGCGCCGGGAGCGTGACGGTCCGCGGCCGGAGGTCCGGGCGCCTGGAGCGCTTCTCCACCACCGCGACGTTCGCCCGGGTCAACGACGCCAACGGGTACATTCCGCGCCTCTGGGCGTCGCGGAAGCTGGGCCACCTGACCCGCCAGATCTGGACGGAGGGGGAGACGCCGGGGCTCGTGGAGGAAATCCACCAGGTGGCGCTCCGCTACGGCCTTCCCAGCCCCTATACCTCGTACCTTGTGCAGGAGCCCGACGCGGTGGCCGGGCTCCCCCGGAGGCAGGCGGGGCTGAACCTGGACCAGATCGTGGTGACGGGGGCGCAGGCCGCCCCCGTGGCCCCCGCGGCGGCGACGGGCTCCGGCGCCGTGCGCATGGCCGACGAGGCCCGACGCATGCGCGAGGCCGTCTCCGTGGAGGCCCTCGAGGAGGCGGAGGCCAAGCTGGCGTCCCGCGTGGACGCCGTGGCGGGCGGCGAGGCCCGGGCGGTGGCGGGTCGCATCTTCCGGCGCAGCGAGGGGGTATGGAAGGACGTGTCCCATCGCGACGCGGGTCCGGTGGTGAGGGTGAAGGCATACAGCGCCGCGTACTTCCGGCTCCTGCGCGCCCTCCCCGAGCTCCAGCCGATCCTGCGGGAGCTGACGCCGGTCCTGGTGGCCGGTGGCGCGGTGGCGGTCCAGGTGGGCGACGAGGGCTCGGATACCCTGACCGAGGCGCAGATGAACGACCTGGTGACCCGATTCCGGCAGGCCCCGGGCCTGCCGTGAGCACCGACTGGGGCGACCTGTACCGGTCCGTGTTCCCGGACCTGGTCCGCTTCCTCCACCGCAAGGTGTGGGATGCGGACCGGGCCCGGGACCTGGCCCAGGAGGCGTTCGTGCGCGCGCTGCGCCACGAGCCCAGGAAGCCCCGGGCGTGGCTCTTCCAGGTGGCGGCGAACCTGGCGAGGGACGAGGCGCGGACGGTGGTGCGCAGGAAGCGGCACCTGGCGCTCCTGAAGAGCGAGGCCGACGTGGCGCAGGAGGAGGCGCCGTCGCCGGCGGACGAGCTCGTGGAGCGGGAGCGGACGGAGCGGGTCCGGGAGGCGCTGGCCTCCCTCGCGGAGAAGGACCGGGAGGCACTCCTCCTGTGGGACGCGGGGCTGCCGTACCCCGACATCGCCCGCCAGACGGGGCTGGCGGTGGGCTCGGTGGGGACGACGCTGGCCCGGGCGCGGCGCCGGTTGGCTGAAGCGTACAGAGAGAAGGAGCAGAGTGATGTCGCACGTGGATGACGGCGCGCTGCACGCCTACCTCGATGGGGCGCTGGAGGCCCTCCCAGCGGCGGAGGCGGCGCGCATCCGTGAGCACCTGGCCTCGTGCGACGCCTGCGCACGCCGCCTGGAGGAGGAGCGGGCCGTGCGGGCCGAGGCCCACGCGATCCTCGGGGGTGCCGACCCGGGGCTGGAGGACCTTCCCTCCCTGGAGGAGCTGCGCGCCCTGGCGGCGGCCGGAGGGGCGCGTCCCTCGGCGGCGGTGCGCCTGCGCCGCATGGGGTGGGCGGCGTCCATCGTGGTGGCCGTGGGAACCGGGTGGATGCTCCGGGGCGTGAGGGAGCCGGCGGGGCCCCTGGAGCGCATCGCCCCGGAGGCGGTGGCCGAGGAGGGCGCCGGGGACCGAGTCGACCCCCTCGCCGATGCCGCCCCGGAGACGGTGGCGGAGGGGGCCCCGGCTCCTCCCTCGGACGGGAGGGGGGCCCGCCAGGCCGCGGGTCCCGCGGGGACGGCGAAGGTGGCCGACGCGGAGAGGGAGGCCGCCGTCGACGAGGCGCCGGGCGCCGCGGAGGCGGTGAGCCCCACCGTGGCGTTTCCGGCTTCTCCGGAGCTGTCGCTCAATGAGATCGTCGTCACCGGGTTGGCCCGGTCCCGCGCCGACTCGGGGGCGGCCGTCCCCACGGGCGCCCTGGCGGCGCTCAGGGACTCGCTGCTCGCGCGGGTGGGCGAGGCGAAGGTGGCGCCCGCCGGGGAGCCCGCGCCCGTCCAGCCGGCCGTGCCGGTGGCGAGCCCCGCTGCGTCCCGCCTCCGCCCGGACGCGCGGGCGCAGGAGGAGCTGGCCCGGAGGCGGACGGAGCCCGCGGCGGAGCTGAGCGCCGCGGACGCCGTCGCCCCCGCCCGGTCGTTCGTGGCCCACCCCCTCGCGCCGCCCGCGGTGCCCGGGCTCCCGGTGATCTCCACGGAACGGGCCCCCTTGGGCCTTCCCGCGGGCACGCTCCGCGTGCTCCAGCTCGTGGAGGCGGACACGCTGGAGATCCTCCTCCTCCCCCCCGGCGTGGACCCGTCGTCGCTGGCTCTCCCGGAGGAGGACGGCCTCACCCAGGTCTCGGTTCCGAGGCAGTACGTGTGGCTCGTGGGCCGGGCCCGCCTGTCTCAGGAGCGCATCCGCGCGCTCCTGGCGCTGGTCCCCGGGGGACGCTGACCCCGCGGGGGCCGGCCCCCGGGGCTGGTGCGCTCCCGGGGGAACCCACAGACTTCCGGGTCGGCTCCGCGACGGGGCCGCGCTTCGCCACGTCACACGAAGAGCTCATGAAGAACAGCCTCCTGGCCGCCCTGGCGGCTCTCCTCGTCCCCTTGTCCCTCGCCGCCCAGTCCGCGGAGGTCCGCAGGGGCGCCGCCACCATCACCCAGGATGACTACGCCTGGCGCATCGGCGTCATCGCCCACGACTCCATGCAGGGCCGCAACACCCCGAGCCCGGGCCTGGACAAGACGGCGGAGTGGATCGCCTCCGAGTTCCGGCGCTTCGGCCTCAAGGGGGGCGCCCAGGACGGGGCCTTCATCCAGCGCTATCCCCTGGTGGAGACCGCGGTGGACGCCGAGGCCTCCATGCTCCGGGTGCAGGGCGGAGCGACGCTCCGCTACGGCGCCGACGTGGCGCCCCTGAGAGGGGGGTCCACCGCCGACGCCACGGGCTCCCTGGTGCTGGTCACCGGCGACCCGGACCCAGCGGCGCTGCAGCGCACCGACCTTGCGGGCAAGCACGTGGCCATCGCGTTCCCGGCCGGGACGGCGGGGAACCGCCGTGCGCTCTTCGGCGTGCTTGGGGCCGCGGGCTCCTCGGGAGCGGCGTCGGTGATGGTGGTCAACGGCGACGACGACGCCGCGTGGGGGTCCGCCGCAGCCGCCGCGCTCAGGCCGTCGGTGGCGTGGCCCTCGGAGGAGCGGGGCGGCACGGGAGGCTCGGTGCCCATGCTCCAGGTCCGCGCCGGGGCGCTGGCCGGTGTGCTCCAGCGCGCGGGCGTCGACCCGGGACGTCTCCAGCGGTCCGGCGCCATGGAGGTGACGCCGGTGCCCGGCGCGATGCTCACGCTCACCCAGCGGGTGCGCACGCGCCCCACCAGCGCGCCCAACGTGGTAGGTATCCTCGAGGGGAGCGACCCGGAGCTGAAGGACGAGTACCTGGTGTTCTCGGGCCACATGGACCACGTGGGCATGGGCACCCCGGACCAGAACGGTGACTCCATCTTCAACGGCGCCGACGACGACGCCTCCGGGACCGTGGCCATCGTGGAGGTGGCGGAGGCCATGGCCTCCCTGGACCCGGCACCCCGGCGCTCGGTGCTCTTCGTCATCGTCAGCGGCGAGGAGAAGGGGCTCTGGGGGAGCCAGTACTTCACGGACAACCCCTCCGTGCCCGTGGAGCGGATGGTGGCGAACCTCAACGCCGACATGGTGGGGCGGAACTGGCCGGACACCATCGTGGCCATCGGCAAGGAGCACTCCGACCTGGGCGAGACCATGAACCGGGTCAACGAGCGGCACCCCGAGCTGCGCATGACCGCCATCGACGACATCTGGCCCGAGGAGCGCTTCTACTTCCGCTCCGACCACTTCAACTTCGCCCGCAAGGGCGTGCCCATCCTCTTCTTCTTCAACGGCACCCACCCCGACTACCACGGCCGGGACGACGAGCCCGACCGCATCGACTCGGAGAAGGCGGCGCGGATCAGCCAGCTCCTCTTCTACCTGGGCATGGAGGTAGCCAACGCCGACGAGCGGCCCAAGTGGAACCCGGAGAGCTACAAGCAGATCGTTTCCGACGGCTTCTGACGTGGCCTCCGTCTCCGAGGGGTTCCTCGACCTGACGGCAGCGTGGCAGGGCCGGGGGGTGGTCGTCCACCACGACGCGGCCACCGGCGCCTGGATCTTCATCGCCATCCACGACGACACGCTGGGTCGGGCCGTGGGGGGGGTGAGGAT
Source organism: Gemmatimonadota bacterium (assembly GCA_045863275.1). GTDB lineage: Bacteria > Gemmatimonadota > Gemmatimonadetes > Longimicrobiales > Gaopeijiaceae > SZUA-318. The sequence goes on along the minus strand of BTVB01000056.1, from coordinate 15,629 downwards.
GAGGGTCTATCCCACGCCGGAGGAAGGGCTCAGGGACGCGCTGCGCCTTGCCGAGGGGATGACGCTGAAGTGGGCGGCCGCGGGGCTCCCGTTCGGCGGCGGGAAGGCCGTCCTGGCCATCCCTCGCCCCCTGACCGCCAAGCAGCGAAAGGGGCTCATGCTCCGCTTCGGGGGGCTCCTCAACACCCTCCAGGGTGCCTATGCCACGGGGCCGGACCTGGGCACCACCCCCGAAGACATGAAGCAGATCGCGTCGGTCTCGGAGCACGTCTCCGGGGTGGCCCGGGAGCCGGGATGGCCGGAGGACCCCGGGCCCTTCACGGCGGCGGGCGTCGTCGCCGGGATCAAGGCCGCGCTGCGCCATCGCATGGGCTCCGACGGCTTCTCCGGCGTCCGCGTCCTCATCCAGGGCGTGGGGGGCGTGGGCGAGCCCCTGGCCCGAAGGCTCTCCGCCGCCGGCGCCGACGTCCTGCTCGCCGACGTGGACGAGGCCAAGGCCTTCTCCCTGGCGGTGGAGCTTGGGGGGTCGGCGGTGAACCCCGAGGCGGTGTACGTCACGCCCTGCGAGGTGTACGCTCCGTGCGCCGTCGGGGCGACGCTCAATGCCGAGACCATCCCGCGCCTCGGCTGCGGCATCGTGGCCGGCTCGGCCAACAACCAGCTTGCGACCCCGGAGGACGCCGAGCGCCTGGCGGACCGATGGATCCTGTACGCGCCGGACTTCGTCGTCAACGCGGGGGGAGCCATGGCCTTCGGTCTGCTCCATGCCGGCCTGGCCGACCCGGAGGAGCTGGAGGAGCGCGTGGCGACACGCATCGGCGAGTCCCTGGGTGCCGTCTTCGCCGAGGCCGCCGTGGAGGGTGTCTCTCCCCTGGTGGCCGCCAGGAGGCTCGCGGATCGGGCCCTGGGGCGCTGAGCACCGAAGCCACTCGGGACTTTTGCCCCCCTTCGGGCGTTTCGCCCCGACGCGGCCGGCGTCCCCCCAGGGGGACACGCGCCCCGGGAAACGGCGACGCCCCGGGCCCGCTTGCGCGGACCGGGGCGCCGGCCTTCGGGAGGGCGGGGCGTCAGTTCAGCTCTTCGCCCGGCCCCGGGTACACGTGGAACAGGTGGTCGAGACCCAGGGCCCGCAGGATCTGCCAGGTCTCGTACGGGATCCGACGGACCCACACCGTCCCGGCCGGACCCGCCTGGAGACGGGCGGTGAGAACCAGCGCCAGGTCGGACAACCCGACGCCCTGCGTCTCCGAGAAGTCGAAGACCACGTGGGTCTCCTCCATGGCCTCGCTGCCCGGCGCGAGGGCCAGACGCGTCTCGCGCCGCCCCTCGTCGTTCGGCTTCATGACGTTCGGTCCCATGGTCGCCTCCTCTTCCGAGTCCCCGCCCGAAATCGTACCCGCCCTCCCATGTATCAAGAGTCGTGCCAGAGTCACGGTTCCGGATCATGTCACCCTGACAGACGTTGGGGCGTAGGGAGGGGCGGAGACATGACGGGATGGGTCTACTGGCCCGAAACGTGCGGAGGCTGGAGATTGGGCCATCGTTTCCGCTTGAACGGGAGGACGTCGTGAGGTGCATCCGACGTATGGGGCTGGCGCTGCTCGCGGTAATGCTGGGCGCCGCCGGCGCGGCGGCCCAGGAGGCCTATTTCGGAGCGGTGGCCGAGTTCTTCGCGCTGCCCCGCTCCGAGGTGGCCATCCTCGCCGAGTGGCCGCTACCCGCCGACGAGATCCCGGTGGTGCTCTTCCTGGCCCGTCGCGCGGGCATCTCCCCGGAGGCGCTCGTGGCGCTGCGTGACTCGGGGCGGGGGTGGTCGGAGCTCGCGGGACGCTACCGGGTGGACGCCTCCCACTTCCACGTTCCCCTGGGTGACGGCACCGACGCCCGGCGCCTGGACGCGGCCTACCGGCAATTCCGTGGCCTTCCCCCGGGGCGCTGGGGGGAGGTCTCCCTGCGGGACGAGGACATCGTGTCGCTGGTGAACTTGCGCGTGCTGTCGCAGACGCTGCGCCGGTCCCCCGACGAGATCCTCGCGCAGGCTGGGGCGGGCCCGTGGGCGGACCTGTACGCCCGCCTCATGGGCGGCTCCCGCCCCCGGCCGGGTCCGCGATGACCCGGGCCCCCATGGTGCCCCTGCCGGCGTGGGAGGAGCTGGCCCCGGAGCGCATGGCCGAGGAGGCCCGTCGCTTCCTCGACACCATGCGCCGCCGCCGCACCGTGCGCGACTTCTCGTCCCGCGCCGTGCCCCGCGAGGTCATCGAGACGTGCCTCCTGGCCGCCGGCACCGCGCCCAACGGCGCCAACCGGCAGCCTTGGCGGTTCGTCGTGGTGGGGGACCCGGAGACCAAACGGAGGATCCGCGAGGCCGCCGAGGAGGAGGAGCGGGCGTTCTACTCGGGACGCGCGCCCCAGGAGTGGATCGACGCCCTGGCCCACCTCGGCACCGACGAGCACAAGCCCTTCCTCGAGCGGGCGCCCTGGCTCGTGGTGATCTTCGCCGAGAGCTACGAGGTCACGGAGGAGGGAAAGCACCTCAAGAACTACTACGTCACCGAGTCGGTGGGGATCGCCACCGGCATCCTCATCACCGCCCTCCACCACGCCGGTCTGGCGACGCTGACCCACACGCCGTCTCCCATGAAGTTCCTCAACGAGGTCCTGGGGCGGCCGGAGAACGAGCGTCCGTTCCTGGTCCTGGTGGTGGGCTATCCCGAGGAAGGCGCCACGGTGCCGGACATCACGAAGAAGCCCCTCCGGGAGATCGCCGTCTTCCTGGAATAGACGTGCCACGCGCTACGGGACCTTCGTATTGACTTCGACCGGGCGAGGGTCAACTTCCTCACCGCGTCCCGGCCCCGCCGGGGCCGGGACGAACCTCCATGGAAGGGACCAGAACGCACATGTCGTCGTCGAGGACGACCCCCAGCTCCTCGTGACCCCGGGCGCCACCGCGGAGGCCGTCGCGCCCCCTTCGCACCGGGCGGACCTCGAGCCCCGCCTTCCCGAGCCTCCTCCCACCGTGGAACGGGTGCTGGGACGGATCCGCGGCCCCACCGCCGGGCCCACCCTCCTCTGCGTCGGGGGGCTTCACGGCAACGAGCCCGCCGGCGTTCAGGGGCTCCGGCGCGTGCTGGCGGCGCTGGCGCCGCGGGCCCCCCTCATGCGGGGCGACTTCGTCGCGCTGGCGGGAAACCGGACGGCGCTGGCCCTGGGCCGCCGCTTCGTGGACCGGGACCTGAACCGGGCCTGGACCGACGAGCGCATCGCCAGGCTCCGCGAGGCCGGGCACGGGCTCCGCACGGTGGAGGACCGGGAGCAGATCGAGCTCCTCGACGCCATCGAGAAGGTGGTGGAGGAGGCGCGCGGGCCGGTGTACGTCGTGGACCTGCACACCACGTCGGGGTTCGGGGGCCCGTTCACCACGTTCGGCGACACGCTGCCCAACCGGAACCTGGCCGTGCACATCCCCGTCCCCATGATCCTCGGCCTGGAGGAGCAGCTCGACGGGACCCTCCTGGCCTTCCTGGGCAAGCACGGGCTGGTGGGCGTGGCCTACGAGAGCGGGCAGCACGACGAGCAGCGATCCGTGGACCGGGCCGAGGCCGGGGTCTGGTTGGCCGTGGCCACGGTTGGGCTGGTGGAGGAGAGCCACCTCCCCGAGGCCTCGTGCGGCTGGAAGCTCCTGGCCCGCGACACCGCCCACGTCCCCCGGGCCATGGAGATGGTGTACCGCCACGACATCGGTCCCCTGGACGGCTTCGTCATGGACCCCGGATACGGGAACTTCTCCCCCGTGAGCGCCGGGCAGGCCGTGGCCACCGACGTCCACGGGCGGGTCCGTGCCGACCGGGACGCCCGACTCCTCATGCCCCTGTACCAGAAGCAGGGCGAGGAGGGCTTCTTCCTCATCGCCGAGTTCAGCACGTTCTGGCTTCGGGCTTCCTACATCCTCCGCTCCCTGGGCGTGGATCGCTGGGTGCACCGACTCCCCGGGGTGAGCCTCGACCCGACCATGCCCGACGCGGTGGTGGTGAACAAGAAGGTGGCGCGGTGGGGTGCGCTGCAGCTCTTCCACCTGCTGGGCTTCCGCAAGCACGAGGACGCGGGCTCGCGGCTGGTCATGCGCCGCCGGCGGTTCGACGATGTCCGCTACGTGGTCCACGGCCCCAAGCCCGAGCGTCTGCACCGGAGCTGACGGTGTGCGGGCGCTTCACGCTGGCGACGCCCCAGGATGAGCTGGTGGAGGTCTTCGACGTACCCCCCCTGGAAGGGGTGCTCGCCCCCCGGTACAACGTGGCTCCCGGGCAGGACGTCCTGGTGGTTGCCCAGGACCGGCGAGGCCGCCGCATGGGAATGCTCCGCTGGGGCCTGGCGTCCCGGGAGGGCGGGGAGCGCTCCTCCCGCCACGTGAATGCCAGGGCCGAGTCGGTGGCGAAGACGCCGGCCTTCCGCGCCGCCTTCCGGAGCCGCCGGTGCCTGGTTCCCGCCGACGGCTTCTATGAGTGGCAGCGGAGCGCCGGCGGGAAGGTCCCCTGGCTCTTCCGCCCAGCGGCCGGAGGCGTCCTGGCCCTGGCCGCGGTGTGGGAGCGCGGCGCGTTCGCAGTCCTCACCGTGGACGCCAACGCCGACGTGGCGCCCGTCCACCACCGGATGCCCGTGGTGGTGCCCCCGGCGGGCTTCGCGGCGTGGCTGGACGGGGGCGCGCCCCTGGACGCCGCCGCGGCCCTCCTGCGCCCCCTCCCCGCGGGGGCGCTGCGCGCCTTCCCCGTGTCGACCCGGGTGAACGCCGTGGCCGAGGACGACGAGGGCCTGGTGGAGCCGGTCCGGGAGCCGTGAGGGGGTGGCGGCGGTCCGCGAGTTGGTGCGGGCCCACATCCCCGAGGGGTACGAGGAGGCGGTGAGCTACGGCATGCTCGTGTGGGAGGTGCCGCTGGAGCGCGTCTCCGACACCTACAACGGGCAGCCCCTCGGGTACGTGGGGCTGGCCGCGCAGAAGGTGGCCGCCATGGAGGTGGACGAGTTCATCGCCGCCTACGAAGAGGGACATCGCCGGGGGCGCTGACCTCGCCGGACGCACCGGGGCGCGCGTGGAGTGGCCGGAGCCCGGGCGACGGAGCCCCGGCGGCGTCAGTTGGCGCGCACCGTCCGCCCGTCGGCCCACGCCCGGAGCGCCGACATGTGCTCGGCCATGGTGACGGAGAGGGGCCGCGTGGCCCGCGCCTCGGCCATGAGTCCGGCGGACGTCACCCGGTCGCCCGTCGAGAACGCCGTGTAGAGGGCGCTCACCACCACCTGCTCGATCTCCGAGCCGCTGAAGCCGTCGGTGTCGGCGGCCAGGCTCTCCAGGTCGAAGATCTCCGGGTCCTGGCCACGGTTGGAGAGGTGGATGCGGAAGACCTCGCGGCGCGTCTCCTCGTCGGGGAGGTCCACGAAGAAGATCTCGTCGAAGCGGCCCTTGCGCAGGAACTCCGGCGGCAGGCGCTGGATGTCGTTGGCGGTGGCCACGACGAAGACGTCCCCCTGGCGGTCCTGCATCCACGACAGGAACGAGCCCAGGATGCGCTGGGAGACCCCGCCGTCCTCCGAGCCCCCCGACGCGAACGCCTTCTCCAGCTCGTCGATCCAGAGCACCACCGGGGACATGCGCTCGGCGGCGCGCATGGCCCGCTTGAAGTTGGACTCGCTCTCCCCGATGAACTTGTTGTACAGGTTGGAGGGGTCGAGCTTGAGGAGCGGGAGCCCCCACTCCGACGCCACCGCCTTGGCCGACAGGCTCTTGCCGCACCCGGGCACCCCCAGGAGGAGCACCCCACGGGGGAACGAGAGGCCGTACTCCTCGGCCCGCTCGGGGGCGGCCACCACGGCCTTCCGCTTGGCCAGCCACGCCTTGAGGGTCCGGAGGTCGGCCACCCCCGCCATCGTGGTCTCGGCGGGGTAGTACTCCAGGAGGCCTTCCCGCTCGATGACGTGGCGCTTGGCGTCCACCACGTGGCGGATGTCCTCGGCGTTCAGGGCGCCGTCCTCCACGATGGCCTTGGTGAGGATCTTCTCCGCCTCCATGAGCGTGAGCCCCGAGAGGTGCTTCACCAGCGCGGCGGTCTCGTCGCGGGAGAGGGAGACATCCACCGGGCCCTTCCGGGAGAGGTCCCGGACGATGCGCTTCAGCAGGTCCCGGAACTCGTCGTCGCTTGGGCCGGGCAGCGTGAGGGCGGCGGCCACCTCCTTCAGGGTGGAGGGGAGATCGGCGCCCTCACCGGTGAGGACGACGGCACCGTTCAGCTCCTCCAGGGAGTGGGCCGCGTCCCGGACCAGGGAGAGAAGGAGCTCGTGGCCCGGCGCCGCCAGGGTGGCCAGGAGTCCCCGCACGTGGTACAGCGCCGCGATGCCCGAGGCGGCGATGAAGCCCAGCGCCTTGATGGGGTCACGGGTCTGGTACGCTGGCTCGGTGTACCCGTCACGGATGAGCCCGCGGGAGTGGGTCCACGTGAAGAAGGGGATCCCCACCGCGTCGGCCATGTGGCGCAGGAGCGCCTCCGCCCGGTCCTCCTCGACGGTCTCCAGGTGGACGAGGCCGTACCGGGACTTGAGGAGGAGCTCCAGGTCCTTGAGGGCATCCTTGGCCATGGCGCCGGGGCTACGAGGCTCGGGGGAAGCGGTCCAGGCGGTCGTGGAACGCGCCGTCGAAGTGCACGTCGAGCTGCGGGAACGCGATAACGATGTGGTCTTCCTTGAGCGCCCACCAGACCGCCTCGTGGAGATCGGAGAGCTGGCGGCGGGAGCGCCAGGGATCGTCGGTCCATACCGAAACCTCGAAGTCCACCGACGAATTGCCGAACGTCGTCATGAGCACGAGGGGTTCGTGGGTGGGCTCGCGCCACGGGACGCTGCGGGCGGCGCGCTCCAGCGTCGCGCGCACCCGGCGCATGTCCGAATCGTAGGTGACGCCCACGGAGCACGCGATGCGGTAGTGGGAGTCCTGCATGGTGAAGTTGGTCACGGTCCCCTGAGCCAGAGCCGAGTTGGGGATGATGATCTGCTCGTCGAAGCGCGTGCGGGCCACCGTGGACCGTACCCGGAGGTCCTCCACCCGGACCACGCGGCCCTCCACCTCGAGGATGTCGCCCGGCTTGATGGAGCGCTCGAAGAGGAGGAGGAGGCCCGAGATGAAGTTCTGGGCCACGCTCTGGAAGGCGAAGCCCAGCCCCACGCCCAGGACGGCGCCGGCGGCGAAGATGGCCGAGAGGTTGAAGCCCAGGTTGGTGACCGCCGTTCCCAGGCCCAAGACCAGCACGGAGAAGTGGATGAGGCGACGGGCGATGGCGTGGGTCCCGGGGTCGTCCACGCCCCGGGCGTCGAGGGCCCGTCTCGCCGCCCGGCGCAGCACCCGGGAGACGAAGAGGGTGGCGGCCACGAAGACCGCGAAGGTCAGCACGTCCATGAGCGTCACGGACTGCCCCTGGAGCGTGAAGAGGGGGTACTTGATGGCCTGGTCCACCAGGCGGGCCAGCTCGGCGAGGCTCATGGGGCGCTCCGGAGGGAAGGGAGGACGGTGCGCTCCAAGCTGGGCGGAGCGCGGCGGCGGGGCAAAACGGGCCGGGCGCCGTCGGCAGCGCGGATCCGGCGTGCTGCGCTACGCTGCTTCTCCCGACGGCGGGCCGGCAGCAGAACAGGCAGCTCCGGAACTCGGACGAGGCTAGGGCAGGGCGTCCGACACCGCCGGCGGCCCTCCCCTCCGCGAGGTGATGAGCTTCCCCGGCGTGGCGTACAGGATGCGCCCGTCCTCCACCACGAACGCTCCGTTCACCAGGACGTGCTCGATGCCCGCCGCGTGCCGGTGGGGCTCGAAGAAGGTGGCCATGTCCCGGATCTCGTCCAGGTCGAAGAGGACCAGGTCGGCCCAGAAGCCCTCCCGGATCTGCCCCCGGTCCCGGAGCCCGAGGATCTGCGCCGGGAGGGACGTGGACGAGCGGATGGCCTCCTCGAGCCCCAACGCCCCCACGTCCAGCGCGTAGTGGCGGATCTTGCGGGGGAAGGTCCCGTAGTAGCGCGGGTGCACGGGGCCGTCCTCGGGGAGGGCGATGCCGCCGTCGGTGGCGGTGGCCACCCAGGGCTGGGCGGCGAAGGCCTCCATGTCCACCTCGGACATGGAGAAGCCCCGCATGCGGCCTCCGCCGTTGCGGCGCGGGTCGCCCTCGAACTGGAGGAGGAGGGCCATCTCCACCGGGTCCACGCGCCGGGCGTCGGCAAGCTCCTGCAGGTTCTTCCCCACCAGCGCCGAGTCGGGATAGTCGAAGATCACCACCCGGTCGGCGCCGCCGCGGCGGCGGATCTCGTGGGCGACGTCCTGGCGGACCTTGGCGGCGGTGGGGGGGTCGGCCATGCGCTCCCGGAGGACGTCGGCCTGGGGACGCCGGTCTTCGCGGCTCCGCGCCGCCTCGTCCTGGAGGGCCCAGCCGGGGATGAGCACCGTGTTGCCGTCGGTGCCGCTGGTGGGGTAGGGGTACTGGTCGGCCCACACGCGCACGCCCTCGTCCCGGGCGCGTTGGATGAGCTGGATGGCGGCGCCGCTGGTGCCCCAGAAGTGGGCGCCCTTGGCCTTGATGTGCGACGCCACCACCCGGGCGCCGCTCCGGCGGCCGATCTCGATGGTCTCCATGACCGCGTCCATGAGCGTGGGCGGGCCCGCCGGGTCCTGGCTCGGCCAGTACCACATGGGGTCGGCGCCCTCCGAGCGCTCGTGGGAGATGTACACGCCGTCGAAGGGCAGCAGCTCCTCGGCCAGCGCCGCCACCTCGTCGGTGGTGCTCCAGCGGCCGGGCACGTACTCGAGCCCCGCCGACATCCCGATGGCGCCCTCCTCCAGGCCCCGGCGCACCAGCGCGCGCATGCGCGCCACCTCCGCGGGCGTGGCCGGGCGTTCGAAGTCGTCGCCCATGACCTCGCGGCGCACCGTGCCGTGCCCGACCATGAGCGCCGTGTTGGGCCCCACGCCCTGTCGCTCGAGGAGCGCGCGCTGGTCCGACAAGGGCCAGGGGGAGCGGCCGTCGTGGTTCACCACCACGGTGGTGATCCCCTGGGAGACCAGGTTGGGCGCCGCCTTGCGGCGCGGGTCGTCGGTGCGGATGGTGGCGCCCCCCACCCGTGCGCTCCCGTCGTCGGCATGGGAGTGGATGTCGATGAAGCCCGGCGAGAGGTAGAGGCCGGTGGCGTCGACCACCCGGGCGGCACCGGCACCGGCGAGGCGCCCCACCGCCACGATCCTCCCGCCGCGGACGGCGACGTCGGCGGCGAACCACGGGTTGCCGGTGCCGTCGAGCACCCGGGCGTTGGTGATGAGAAGGTCGAAGGGGCCGCCTTCCTGGGCGTGGGCGGGCGCGGCCGCCGCCAGGAGGAGGAGCGCGGCGGTACGGAGGAGCGGGGCGCGACGTATCATGGACCTCGGGCTTCCTGGGCATGGGTGGCCGGGAGGCCGATGGTACGGTGCGGGGCGGGGAGGCGCCATCCCGTTGGTAGGATCCGGGCCGTGGCGCGTTGTCCTTGGGAATGGGGTGGGGAGGCAACACGCGGGACGGGGAGACGGATGGTCACGTTGGACCGGATACGCGTGGGGGACGTAGAGGCCCTGGAGGAGCTCCTCCAGGAGGCCTGGGCGCCCCTCGTGCGCCACCTGATCGGGCTCCTCGGCTCGCCGGAGGCGGCGCAGGACGCCGCCCAGGAGGCCTTCGTCCGCCTCTGGGAGCGGCGGGAGCGGTGGGAGTCCGGCTCGGCCCGCGCCCTCGTCTTCCGCATCGGGCGCAACGCCGCCCTGGACCAGACTCGCCGCCGGCGGGTCAGGGAGCGCTGGGTGGGCAGGGAGGGCACCGGGATGCCGGCGGCCGCACCCGCGCCCGACGAGGACCTGGCCCGGGCCGATGTCCGCAGGCGCGTGGACGCGGCCCTGGCCGTGCTGCCCCAGCGGCGCCGGGAGGTGTTCGAGCTGGTGCGCTTCGAGGGGCTGAGCTACCGCGAGGTGGCCGACGCCACGGAGCTCTCCGTCCAGACGGTGGCGAACCACATGAGCCTGGCGCTCCGCGACCTGAGGGAGGCGCTCGCCGATCTGGTTGCGCCTTCCCTGCCGGCGGAGCCGGAAGCGAGGTCCCACGATGGATGAGCTGATCCTCAAGGTGCTGAGCGGGAACGCCACGGACCTGGAGCTCCGGCAGGTGGAGCGGTGGCGCCAGGAGGCGCCCGGGAACGAGCGGGCGTACCGGGCCCGGAAGGCGCTGTGGGGCGCCCTCGACGCCGTGTCGCCGGACGGCGCCGCTCCCACGCCCCCTCCGGTCGGGACCATCGTGGCGGAGGCGGAGCGCCGGCGGCGGAGAGAGGGTGCCCGGGCGCGGGGCCGGGCGGCGCTCCGCTCGCCATGGCTGGCCTACGGGACCGCCGCGGCGGCGGTGGTGGCGCTGGTCGCCCTCGGGCTCCGCGGCCCGCGCGCGCCGGCGGATGACGGCGCGCTGACCCCCGTGGCATCGTCGTCGGGGCCGGGGAGCGTGACGACCATGGAGCTCTCCGACGGGAGCCTGGTGCGCGTGGCCCCCGCCACCTCCGTGGACTTCCCCGTCGTGCGCGCGCGGCGGGAGGTGGTGCTCCAGGGCAGGGCGTTCTTCGCCGTGGCCGAGGGCGACGTGCCCTTCGTGGTGCGCACCGACCGCGGCGTGGCCACGGTCCACGGGACCCGCTTCGAGGTGATGGCCGACGACGCGGGCCTGAGGCTGGTCGTCGTCGAGGGCCGGGTTCGGCTGGAGACGGAAGGCGGCAGCGCCGACGTGGACGCCGGGCAGGTGGCCTGGGCGGAGGGCGCCGGCGCGCCCCGGGTGGTGGAGCGGGCCGACGTCTGGTCGCTCCTGGACTGGGACGACGGGCTCCTGATCTACCAGGCCACGCCCCTCGCGGATGTGGCCGGCGAGGTGGGGCGCCATTTCGGGCGTGCGGTGGAGGTGGACGCGGCCCTCTCCGACCGGAGGGTCACGGCGTGGTTCGAGGACGAGACGCTGGACGAGGTGGTGGCGGCGGTGTGCCTGGTGGTCGGGGCGCGCTGCGCGGTGGGTGATTCGCTTGTGACGATGACGGGGCGCTGAGCGCTCCTTCGGGATACGAGGAGGAAGGGATGAGGGGAAGAAGGAGTGTGGGGGGCGCGAGGCCCCTGGTGCTTGCCGCCGCGGCCCTGCTGTCGTGGGCGCCGGGCCTGGCCGCACAGGCCGTGGGGTCTCTCATGGACAGGCCGGCCCGTCTGGACGTGGTGACGGTGACGCTGGCGGACGCCCTGGCGGCGCTGCAGCGGTCTTCGGGGGTGCCGATGGCGTACAGCCCGGACCTCCTACCTCCCGCGGCGGACCGCACGTGCCGGTGCCGCGAGGTGACGGTGGGCGAGGCGCTGGCGCGCCTCCTCGAGGGAACCGACCTCCAGGCGGTGGAGGGACGCCGCCAGGTGCTCGTGGGCAGGACGGGGAGCAACGGCCCCCCGCCACCGACGGTGCGCACGCTGGTCGGCGTGGTGGTGGAGGCCGACGGCGGGCGCCCCGTCCCGGCGGCGGAGGTGCGCGACGAGGCGAGCGGCCGCTCCGCGCTCACCGGCGACGACGGGCGCTTCGTGCTCCACGGCGTGGAGCAGGGCGCCCGCGCCCTCCGGGTCCTGGCGCTGGGGTACGAGGAGCGCTCCGTCACCGTCTCCGCCGCCGAGGGGGGCGTGGGGGGCATGCGCGTTCTCCTGGAGCGCGCGCCCATCCCGCTGGACGAGATCGTCATCGCGCCGGGGAGCTTCGGTGTCCTGGAGGTGAGCCCGGCGGCGAGCGGCGTCCGGGTGAGCCGGGAGGACATCGAGGCCATCCCCCAGCTCGGCGACGACGTCTTCCGGACGCTCACGCGCATGCCCGGCGTGTCCACCGACGACATCTCCACGCGCCTCAACGTGCGCGGCGGGAGCGACCGCGACCTCCTGGTCCGCCTGGACGGCCTGGAGCTCTACGAGCCCTACCATCTACGGGACCTGGACGGCGCCCTGGGCATCGTCGACGTCCAGGCGCTGGGTGGCGTGGATCTCATCACCGGCGGGTTCCCCGTGGAGTACGGGGACAAGAGCGCCGGCGTCTTCGACATGCGCACGCGCCGCCCTCCCGCCACCGGGTCGCGGACCACCGCCGGCCTCAGCCTCAGCTCCGTGGGCGTGAACAGCCAGGGGAACTTCGCCGACGGCCAGGGCCAGTGGGCGGCGTCGCTGCGGCGGGGCTTCCTCGAGTACGTCCTCGCCGTGGGCGGCGTGGAGGACGACATCAACCCCCGGTACTGGGACGCGCTGGGCCGCGTCCAGTACCTCCTCGGGGAGAGCCACGTGGTTTCCGCGGAGGTGCTTCTGGCGGGCGACGCCATGGCGTGGCGGGACGAGGAGACCGGCTCCCGCGTGGACAGCGATTGGGCCAGCGGGTACGGGTGGATCACGTGGGACGCGTCCCTGGCGCCTCGCGTGCGCGCAACCACGCTCCTGTCCATGGGGAGGCTCACTCGCGATCGGACGGGCGCCATCGTGGGGGGGAGCGGCGAGTTCACGCCCCTGACCTCGCGGGTCTCGGACGTGGCCACCTTCCGGTTCATGGGTGCCAAGCAGGACTGGGAGGTGGACCTGACGCCCGACCTCCTGCTCAAGGCCGGCGTGGACGTGCGTGGGGACCAGGCCGAGTACGACTACGCCAGCACCGCCTCGCGCTACGACGTTGGGCCGGACCGGCGGATCTACGTCCGCACCGATTCCAACGCGGTGGCGCTGGAGCCCGACGGGATCGAGCTGGCGGGGTACGCCGCGCTCCGGGGCAGGATGGGCCGGAGGCTGACCTGGGAGGGCGGCGTCCGCTACGACCGGGCCGCCCACGACGGGCAGGAGGAGCTCTCCCCGCGGCTCCTCGTGCGCTGGGACGCCGCCCCCGGGACCAGCGTGCGCGGGAGCTGGGGCCGCTACGTGCAAACCCACGGGATCCACGAGCTGAACACGCAGGACGGGGAGCGGATCTTCTCCCCTGCGGAGAGCTCCACGCAGGTGGCCCTGGGGCTGGAGCGGCGCCTCCAGGAGGGTCTCACCGTCCGCGTGGAGGCCTACCACCGGACCATCCGCGAACCCCGCCCCGTGTACGTGAACCTCTCCCGGGAGGTGAACCCCATCCCCGAGGTGGAGGCCGACCGGAGGCAGGTGTCCCCGGAGGAGGCGCGCACACGCGGGCTGGAACTCATCCTGTCCCACGAGGGCACGGGGAGCGTCTCCTGGTGGGCGAGCTACGCCCTGGCCCAGGCCGAAGACCGGGTGGAGGGCGTGTGGGCGCCCAGGACCCTGGACCAGCGCCACACGCTCAACCTCCACGCAGCCTGGCGTACGGGGGACCGCTGGCAGCTCTCGGGATCATGGCAGTACCACACCGGGTGGCCCTTCACCGAGCAGACGCTGCGCCTGGTGGTCCTCCCCGGCTCCGACGGACAGGAGGTGGAGATCCAGGACAGGGGCTTCGGTGCGTACAACGCCGAACGGCTGCCGGCCTACCACCGTCTGGACCTGCGCATGACCCGGGCCTTCGACTTCCGGGCGAGCCGTCTGGAGGTCTTCCTGGACGTGTTCAACGCCTACGCCCGGACCAACCTCCGCGGCTACGAATGGTACCTCACCGGCAACGGCCGGGGCGGCTTCACCGCCGCCCGGGACGCCGGAGAGGAGCTCCTCCCCATCATGCCCACGCTGGGCTTCCGCTGGGTCTTCTGAGCCCGGCCCTCCGCCGCGGCAGCCCCCCGCCCGAGCCGACGAAAAGGGGCCGCCCCGCCGAAGCGGGACGGCCCCTCGTCGTACGGTGTCGCGGCGCTTAGAGCGCTACGACGTTCTCCGCCGCCGGGCCCTTGGCGCCCTGCACGACGTCGAACTCCACCGAGGCGCCCTCGGCCAGGGTCTTGAAGCCCTGGGCCTGGATGGCGCTGTGGTGCACGAAGCAGTCCTTGCTGCCGTCGTCGGGCGTGATGAAGCCGAAGCCCTTCTGATCATTGAACCACTTCACTTTGCCTCTGGTACGCATTTCGTTGCGCTCCCTGAGTTGTGCGAGTCGGAGGCCACGATGACGCGTACTTACCGACTGCCTGTTGTGCGGGATGTCCCCCGCTGCTTGCGGCCACTGTGACCGCCAGAACCACCGAAGCGGCGATCCCCTTGTCAGGAGACCGCCGCCTCGAGAATTGCCTGAGCACCCCGTGTCGGGGCCGACGCAGAACGCTCGCGCAATAGCCCCCGCCGGTCAACGGGGCGTGGGGAGGGTCGAGGGGGAGGCGCGGTCACCATCCCCCCGCCTGTCCTTCCTCCTCCGCGAGGAGCGTGGCCACCCGCGCGTAGTCGGCGTTCCCCGTGCGGAGATACCAGTCCCCCTGCACCGAGCCGCACGACGGGCAGCAGTTGGCCCAGTACTCGCCGCCGTACCCCTCGGTGGCGCACAGGCGGACGGTGGTGGGTCGCGGAGCGGGGGGTCGTCGGGCGCTGTGCGTACCGCCCCCGGGCCAGAGGAAGACCACCATCTCCTCCCCGCACCGCCAGCACCGGTGGCCCACGAGGTGGTAGGGCGGGGTGGGCGGGAGCGGTTGGCCGACCCGGGCGGCGACCTCCCGGGCCGACGACTCGGTGCCGGCCACCTCCGCCCGCCGCTCCGCCGAGCGTGCGCGGCACTTCGGGCAGGCGAAGGGCCGCAGCCCGTCCTGGGTCACCACCCACCAGTAGGGACGGTCCAGCACGTCTTCGGCGTCCAGCTCCATCCAGGGAAGCCCCATGCGTAGGGCCTTCTCGGGGTCCACGGCGTGCGTGGCGAGGATCTCCACGGCACAGGCCGGTTCGTCGCCGCGGTAGAGGACCACGTCCGCCACGGTGCCGTCGGGGAGGCGGACCTCCGCTTCGGCGCGGGTGATGTCGTCGGGAAGGTCCTGGACCACGCCTCCGTCGCAGGACCAGACGGGGCACGGGCGGTCGACGCATGGCCGAGGCCCGGTGCCTGCCTGCCACTCCGCCACGACGCGCAGGACCGTGGCCTTGGCGGCGCGGTGGAGGACGCCCTCGCTCGAGCATCCTTCGTCCCGCCTGTGGGCGAAATGGGGACGGCGCACCTTGCTCCGACGCAGCACCAGCGCGCCGCCACAGGCGAGGCAGGTGTACGCGCCGTCCGGGTCGGCGCTGGAGGGGAACGCCAGGGAGCCGTCGGCGGTGGAGGCCACGGGGATGGTGAGGGGGGCGCGGGGCATGGGTGGAAGGTACGGGCAGCCGACGGAGGTGACACGCCTTCGAGGGGGGACGGGGTGGGCTCGGGTTTCCTCAGGCCGCCTCCTCCGCGCGCTCGAGGACGTCCAGGGGGATGTCGTCGGCGCGCCTCCAGCGGCACGAGGCCGTGTCCCACGACGGATCGACGCCGCGCTGGCGGTTGGCGCGAACGAGGGCGGCGGCGGGGTCGCGCTCCACCCGGTCGTGGCCCGACACGGTGCTCCCCGACGCGGTGCTTCCCGACGCCGCCTCGGCCCGCTCCCCCACCCCGATCCTCGGCGGCGCCTCCGGCACCGGCACCCCGCGCCGGTCGTAGAACACCGGCCGC
>BTVB01000055.1:0-30273 GCA_045863275.1 Gemmatimonadota bacterium | reverse complement strand
CCCCGACTCCACCGACCCCAAAGCCGTCCATGGCTGGATGGGACGTCTTTTCCACAGCGGAGCCCGCTCAGGGCCCGCCACCGTCGCGGGCCTCCGCGCTACCCCGACAGCGGGCCCGACCCGCCCCGGCCGAGCCGCCTGAGGAAGACCGGTGGGAGTCAGCCCCGGACCCGGGCCCCGCCCCGCCCGCCGCGGCGCTACGACACCTCGTCGAAGGCCTCCCGGATCCGGCCGAGGGCCTCCAGCAGCTCGTCCTCCGGGTTCCCCGTGCCCAGGCGCAGGTACGAGTCCATGCCGAAGTGGTCGCCGGGGACCACGAGGACGTCCTTTTCCGTGCGCATCTTCTCGGCGAACGCGGTGGAGTTCACGGGCGCGTCGTAGCGCATGTAGCAGATGGCGCCGGCGTCGGGGAGCTGGTAGTGGAAGCGCCCCTCCTGCGCGTCCATCCAGTCCTTCATGAGTCCCAGGTTCTTGCGGATGATCCTCCGGGTGCGCTCCAGGATCTTCGCGCGCGTCCCGGGGAGCAGCGCCAGCGTGGCCAGGTGGTCCGACAGCGAGGCCGGGCTGATGGTGGTGTAGTCGGTGCGCCCCCAGAGCCCCTCCATGAGCTCGGCGGGCCCGCAGATCCACCCGAGGCGCAGCCCCGGCAGGCCGTACGCCTTGGACAGGGAGTTGGTGGCCAGCACCCGGTCGTGGCTCCCCCAGAACGACGGCGTGGGATCGCCCCCGGCCACTTCGGCGCCGGCGTACACTTCGTCGGCGAGGATCCATGCCTCGTGCCGGCGGGTGAGGTCGGCGATGGCGTCCATGGACGCCCTGGTGAGCGCCACCCCCGTGGGGTTGTTGGGGTTGGTCACCAGGACGAAGCGGGCGCCGGCCTCCAAGGCCTTCTCCAGGGCGTGCAGGTCGGGCTGCCACCCCTCCGACTCCACCAGGTGCACGGGGAAGACCTCCGAGCCGAAGGACTCCAGGAGCCCGGGCACCTGCATGTAGTTGGGAAGGAGCACCGCCGCCTTCCCCTCCATCTCCATGAGGTGCCAGAAGGACGCGAAGTTGGCCTCGGCCCCGCCCACGGTCACGAGCACGTTGGCGTCGGTGGCGCCGGGGTACAGCGCGGCGATGCGCCTCCGCAGCTCGTCCGAGCCGTTGGACTGTCCGTACCCCAGGCGCACGTCGTCCACGCCGTCGTCCGAACCGGCCAACTCCAACAGCTCCCGCACCGTGAGGGGGTGCACGCCGGACTCGGAGAGGTTGATCCCCACCCGGTGCTCGTAGGTGGACTGGTACCGCTCCATGCGGAAGGGGGCGTAGCGCACGTGGCGTCTCCTGGTGCGATTCGAATCGGGGGGGTGGAGGACGCTCAAGATAACGCCGCGGAGAGGCCGACGCCCCGGGCCACGGCCCGGTCGAAGACCAGGGCCGCGCAGGCCGCGTCCTGAAGCGCCATGCCGGTGGAATCGAAGACGATCACCTCCTCGTCGGAGCGGCGGCCGGGGACGTCCCCGACGACCACGGCACCCAGCTCCGCATGCACGTCGTCCCGGGTCATTGCCGCCGCTTCGATGGCTCCCCGCAGGTCGCCCATCCGGGCGGCCTGGTCGAGGACGTCCACGACGACCCTCCCGCGGGCGAGGAGTCCGGGCGCCAGCTCCCGCTTGTGCTCCGCGTCGGCGCCCACGCCGGCGACGAAGGTCCCGGGCCGGACGGAGTCGACGTCGAGGAGCCACGACGTGGAGGGCGTGCACGTGACCACGATGTCCGCGTCCCGCGTGTCCGGGAGGGACCCGCGTCGGGCGGGGACCCCCAGGTGCGCGGTGGTCCACGTCGCCAGCGCCTCCGCGGCCTCGGGGCGGACGTCCACGCACACCACCTCCGACAGCGCGCGCACGCGGGAGAGGGCACGGACGTGGGGGGCGGCCTGGGCTCCACACCCCACCATGCACAAGCGTGTCGCGTCCGCGCGGGCCAGGTGGGCCGCGGCGAGGGCGGTGGCGGCGGCGGTGCGCAGCGCGGTGATGACGCTCGCGTCCATGACGGCGAGGAGCGAGCCGGTCTCGCCGTCGCAGAGGACCAGGCTCCCCTGGATGGTGGGCAGATCGTGCCGGGAGGGGTTCCCGGGGTAGTTGGCGTTGAGCTTCGCCGCGAAGCGGGAGGGGGGCCCGGGCCACCACGCGGCCTTCCAGTGGTACGTGCCGGCGGGGGCGTGGTGGCCCGCCACGATGGGGGGCGGCGCCTCCCCGGCGTGGAGGCTGCGGAAGGCCCGCTCCACGGCGGCGAGGGCCTCGTCGGGCCCGAGGAGCCCGGCGATCTCGGTCGCGGAGAGCAGGAGGACGGGAAGGCGTGCTTGCATGAGGATCTCCGTGTGGATACAATAGAAGCTATGAATGATTCATACGAATCATCTCCGCAAGAGGGACACCCGTGGCTCCTTGTCCTCCCGGTCATCCCGGCCAAGCCCGACTACTTCCGGGTGAAGGTGCGCCGCCGCCTGGACCAGATCGGGGCCGTGGCGGTGAAGCAGGCGGCGTACGTGCTGCCCGCGGACGACGAGGCCGTGGAGGACCTCCGCTGGCTCCGGGGCGAGGTGGTCGCCGACGGCGGTGAGATCATCGTCGCCCGGGTCCGCTTCCTGGACGGCGTGGAGGACGCCGACCTCGTGGAGGAGTTCGTGTCCGCCGGCCGGCTGGGACCCGGGGCCGTGGTGGACGCGGCGGTGCGCACCCCCCCGCCCCCGGTGGGGAGCACCTGGGTGACCCGGGCCGGCGTGAAGGTGGACCGGACGGCCAGCGCCTGGCTCATCCGCCGGTTCATCGACCCCGAGGCACGCTTTCGGTACGTGGATCCCGACGGGTACCGGCCCGCCCCGGGGCATGTCCGGTTCGACATGTTCGACGGCGAGTACACGCACGAGGCCGACCGGTGCACGTTCGAGGTGCTCCTCGACCGTTTCGGCCTCGACGACCCGGCGTTGCGCGCCCTCTCCGCCATCGTCCACGACCTGGACTGCAAGGACGGCCGGTTCGGGCGCCCGGAGACCGAGGGCGTGGGCGCAGTGGTGGACGGCATCGTCAGGGCCCTCGCAGGAGACGAGGATCGGATGGCCGCCGCCGCCCCCGTATGGGAGGGACTCTACCTCCGCCTGCGCGCCTCCCGGTGAACGACGTCTCCTTCGAGGAGGCCCGGCGCGTGTGGTGGCGGGTGGCGCTCCACAGCTTCGGGGGCCCGGCGGGGCAGATCGCCGTCATCCACCGGGCGGTGGTGGAGGAGCGGCGGTGGATCGACGAGGCCCAGTTCCTCCGGGCGCTGGGGTATTGCATGCTCCTCCCCGGCCCCGAGGCCCAGCAGCTCGCCACCTACCTCGGCTGGCGCCTCCACGGGGTCCGCGGCGGCCTCACCGCCGGACTCCTCTTCGTGCTCCCCGGCTTCGTCGCCATCCTCGCCCTGAGCGTCGTGTATCTCACCTACGGGGACGTGGGCTTCGTGGCCGCACTCTTCGCGGGGGTGAAGCCCGCCGTCCTCACCATCGTGCTGCAGGCGGTGCTCAAGCTCCGCGCCCGCGCGCTCCGGGGGTGGCGGAGCGGCCTGGTGGCCCTGCTGGCATTCACCGCGATCTTCGCGCTGGACGTGGCGTTCCCCCTCGTGCTCCTGGGAGCCGCCGCCACGGGGATCGCCTTCCGCATGGGGGGGAGCGCGATCCCGGGGCCCCCCCCCGCGTCGCCGCCTCTGGCCGGCGCGGTGCGCACGGTGGCCGCCTGGCTCGCCCTCTGGCTCGCGCCGGTGGCCCTCCTCGTCGTGCTGGCCGGGCCGTCCAGCGTCTGGGCGCGCGAAGCCGTCTTCTTCAGCAAGGCCGCGGTGGTGACGTTCGGCGGAGCCTACGCGGTGCTGGCCTACGTGGCGCAGCAGGCGGTGGAGGTATACGGCTGGCTCCAGCCCGGAGAGATGCTCGACGGCCTGGGGATGGCGGAGACCACGCCGGGGCCCCTGATCATGGTGGTGCAGTTCGTGGGCTTCATGGGGGCCGCGCGCCAGGCCACGGGGCTGGACCCGCTGGTGGCGGGGATCCTGGGCTCGGTGGTCACCACGTGGGTGACGTTCGCGCCCTGCTTCCTCTTCATCTTCGCCGGCGCCCCGTACGTGGAGGTCATCACCGCGCAGCGCCAGGTGCGCGCGGCGCTGGCGGGCGTCATGGCCGCTGTGGTCGGCGTGGTCCTGAACCTGGCCGTCTGGTTCGGCCTCCACACGCTGGTGCCGGGGTCGTCCGCCCCCTTCGGCGTCGACCCGCTGGGGATGGGCGTGTTCGTGGCCACGCTGGTCGCGGCCTTCCGCTTCAAGGTGGGGATGTTCGGGCTCCTGGGCCTGGGGGCCGCCGCCGGGCTCGCCGCCCACCTCCTCGCCTGAGGCCCGGGCCCGCGGAGGCGTCGCGCGCAGGGGCGGCGTTAGATTCCCGCCATGTCCAACGTCCTCCTCGTGATCCTCGACGGCTGGGGCCACTCCGACTTCGACGTCCCCCCCTGGGAGGGGAACGCCCCCGAGCTGGCTACCGTGCCCCGCTTCCGCGCCCTGTACGACCACGCACCGAAGACGCGCCTGGCGTGCTCGGGCCTCGACGTGGGACTCCCCGAGGGGCAGATGGGGAACTCGGAGGTGGGGCACCTGAACCTGGGCGCCGGCCGCATCGTCTACCAGGACATCGCCCGGGTGGACAAGGCCGTCACCGACGGCGAGCTGGCCGCCGCGCTGGGCCTCGCCGACACCGTGGCCCGCCTCCGGGAGACGGGAGGCGCGCTCCACCTCGTGGGGCTCGTCTCCGACGGCGGGGTCCACTCCCACGTCCGCCACCTGGAGGCGCTTCTGGGGCTCCTCCCCCGGGACCTGGACGTGCGCGTGCACTGCATCACCGACGGGCGGGACACGTCGCCCACCTCGGGCGCCGGCTTCGTGGGGCGCATCGCCGACCTGTGCGACGAGGCACCGGGTTGGAGCATCGCCACGGTGAGCGGGCGCTACTTCGCCATGGACCGGGACAAGCGCTGGGACCGCACCGCGCGGGCGTACCGCGCCATCGTGCTGGGCGAGAGCGAGGTGGTGGAGGACTCCCCCCGCTTCCTGGAGCGGCGCTACGAAGCGGACGTCACCGACGAGTTCATCCCGCCCGTCGTCGTCGCGGGGGCGGGGGAGCAGGGGATCCGCGCCGGCGACGCCGTGATCCTCTTCAACTTCCGCGCCGACCGTATGCGCCAGCTCTGCACGGCCCTCACCGTGCCGGGCTTCGACGCCTTCGAAGGTGCTCGCCCGCCGCTGGAGCACGTGACCACCCTCACCCGGTACGAGCCCCACTACCCGGTGCGCGTGGCCTTCCCGCCCAGGGACGTGCGCGCCACGCTCGGGGAGGTGGTGGCCGCTCGGGGGCTCCGCCAGCTCCGGGTGGCGGAGACGGAGAAGTACGCCCACGTGACCTACTTCTTCAACGGCGGCGACGAGACCCCCAACGAGGGGGAGGTCCGGGAGCTGGTGCCCTCGCCCAAGGTGGCCACCTACGACCTCCAGCCGGAGATGAGCGCCCAGGGCGTCACCGACGCCGCGGCGCGCGGCATCGAGAGCGGCGAGTACGCCTTCATCCTGGTGAACTTCGCCAACCCGGACATGGTGGGGCACACCGGCGTGATTCCCGCCGCCGTCCAGGCGGTGGAGAAGGTGGACGCCTGTCTGGGCCGCCTCCTGGACCTGGTGGAGGACCGGGGGGGCGACTGGGTGGCGCTGGTCACCGCCGACCATGGGAACTGCGAGAAGATGCTCCAGCCCGACGGCTCCCCCCACACCGCCCACACCACCGAGCCGGTGGACTTCTTCGTGGTGGACCCGTCGGGGCGCGCGCGGCTCACCGGCGGCCCCGGCCGCTTGGCCGACGTGGCGCCCACGGTGCTGGCGTGCATGGGGATCGAACGGCCCGCCGAGATGACGGGCGCCAGCCTGGTGACGGTGCGATGATGGAGCTCCAGGCCCTCATGAACCGGGCCCTCACCCTGGCGGACGAGGGCGACTGGGACGGTGTGGCCGACCTCCTCCGGGAGCACCTGGCCGAGCACGAGGAGGAGCCGGAGGTCCACTGCTGGCTGGGCGTGGCCGAGCGGGAGCTGGGCATGGAGGGCGTGGCCTACGAGCGCTTCCGCCGCGCCCTGTCCCTGAACCCGGAGGACCCGTACGTGCTGGCCACCGCCGGCAACGGCATCGCGGCCTTCGACGACCCCGACGCCGAGCAGGCGCTGCGCACCGCCGCGCTCCTGGCTCCCCAGGTCCCCCTCACCCGTCTCATGTACGGCGCCTACCTCTCCCGGGAGGGATTCGTGGCCGACGGCCTCAAGGAGCTGGAGGCGGCGCGGGCCCTGGACCCCGACGACGGCCAGATCGCCTACGAGCTCGGGGTGGGCCGGTACCTCTCCGGAGACCTGGACGGTGCCGCCGACGCCATGGGCGACGCGGTGCGCCTGGACCCGGAGGACGGGTGGCCCCGGGTGGTCCTCGGCCTCGTGCTCCTGGAGGCGGACCGCTTGGAGGAGGCGGTGGGGGAGCTCTCCGAGGGGGCCCACCTCCAGCCCGAGGACGTGGAGGCGCAGATGGCCGCCGCGCTGGCCGCCGCCGCCAACGACCACGAGGGGCTGGCGTGGGAGATGTTGGAGCGGGGTCGGATCCGCGCCGGCGAGGAGGATGCCGAGCTACTCCTGGCGGTGGAGGAGCGGGTGGATCAGGGCCCCGACGCCGCCCGGGCCCTCCTGGTGGAGGAGCTGGCCCCCGACCTGCTCCGGCGGCGCTTCCAGGTGAGGCCATAGCGCCACAGCCCCGCGGGCGCGGCTTGCAGGGTTGCCGGCCCGCCGCTTAGCGTCGGGTCATGAGCGTGCTCGTCTGGATCGCAGGCGCCCTGGTGCTCGTCCTCGTGGTGGGATTCGTGCGGAGCGTGGCCAGGCAGTCCGGCGCCCTCACCCACGTCGCGCGGGGGATTGCGGCGCTGCGCGCCCTGGCGGCCACCCACCCCCGCCTCAGCCCCGCCACCGACCAGGAGACCGCTGCCCAGCGGGCCGGCGAGGTCGAGGAGGAGATGGTGGTGGGGGGGCTACGCCCCCTGGGCGCGTACTGGGAGTATCTCCCCGACGGGAGCCGGGCGGGGATCACCCGCTGGTTCGCCGACGAGGCCGGGACCACGTTCGGCTGGTACGGCCTCACCGCCGCCGGGCCCGCCCAGTTCCTCGTGTCCGAGGTGGAAGGGCAGGGGTGGGCGGCCACCTATCGGGGTCCGGAGGCCCCCCAGCTCGCGTCGCCCGAGACGGTGCGCATGGAGCACCTGACCTGGGAAGAGGGGTTGGCGAGCGCCCTGGCTCGCCACCACGACGCCTGCCGTTCGCTGGGCGCTCCTCCGGCGCGCCTGGTGCCCGTGTCCGACGCCGAGGGTGCGCAGAACCTCTTCCGCCGCCTCAAGGCCCACGCCGCGGCGTGGCGGGAGACCCTCGCGTACGAGGAGCTCCTGGAGCGGGACGCCCGCTCGGTTCTCGGAGGGCGCTTCGACGAGCTGGGGGCGCTCATCCTCCAGGAGGTCCGTACCCTCGAAGGGCGGTAGCCGGGTGGCCCCGGGCGGGCCACCCGGTCGGCGCCGCGTCAGGCCGCCTCGTGCAGCAGGGCGTCGATCTGGCCCATGGCCGCGCGCATGCCCTCCTCCATCCCCATGGCGGTGAGCTGCTCCAACGCCTCGGGGGAGGGGAAGCGGGTCACCACGGACATCCGCGTGCCCCCGGCCGTCTCCTCCAGGCTCACCCGCATGACCATGGTGGGCAAGTCGGGGTTGGGCCGGTATCCGTCGTCGGCGAAGCCGTCCTCCATCTCGAGGCTGTGGGGGGCGTCCACGGCGAGGACGCGCCACCACCCCTTGTGCTGATCGCCCTCCGGGCCCGTCATGTAATACGTCACCCGGCCCCCGGGGGTGAGGTCGTGCTCCACCACCGTCGCGGGATAGGTGGGCGGCCCCCACCACTTCTCGAGGAGGCGGGGGTCCGCCCAGAGCTGCCACACCCGTCCGATGGGGGCGGCGAACTCGGCGCGCACGGTCATGGTCAGCGCTTCGGGGTCCTTGTGGACGTGGGTCACGGGCATGGGGGTGCTGCTCCTTGGGTGGGAGGGGTGGGGCCGGCTTCCGGCCCCGCGAGGATGTCGTCCATGCGCTGGGCGCGGCTCCGCCACACCTCCTCGAGGTCGTCGAGGACGCGGGAAGCGGCACGCAGGCGGTCGATGTCGGTGCGGACCAGGCGCTCCCGCCCCCGACGCTCCTTGCTGACCAGCCCTGCGCGCTCCAACACCGCCACGTGCTTCTGCACGGCGGCGAAGCTCATGGGGTAGTGGCTCGCCAGCGCCGACACCGTGTGGGCCCCCTCCGCGGCGCGGCGGACGATGTCGCGGCGCGTGGCGTCGGCGAGGGCGTGGAACAGGTGGTCGGCCCGGGCCGGCTCGGGAGGATGATATACAACCATATGGTTGCATATTAGGAGATCCCGCGCGGGGCGCAACCCCCAGGCGGGGGCGCCCCGTCCAAGGCCGTGCCGGGGCGGTGGTCGTCTTGCGAACCGTCCCGTC
Source organism: Gemmatimonadota bacterium (assembly GCA_045863275.1). GTDB lineage: Bacteria > Gemmatimonadota > Gemmatimonadetes > Longimicrobiales > Gaopeijiaceae > SZUA-318. The sequence continues at coordinate 21,657 of BTVB01000055.1, read as the reverse complement.
CCGCCCCCGGGCGCATCGATTACCTTATCCTGGTTCGCCCGGCCCGAGCCGGGCGTCCGGGGTGGGAGGGGCACACGGGGGCCGGAAGGGCCGTACAGGAGGAGACGATGGGTCGGCTGAAGCGTGGCGCGGTGGGGGTGGTGGCGATCCTGGTCGCCGCCCAGCCCGCCGTCGCCCAGGAAGGCGGAGATCGCGTGGACGTCCACATTCCCTATACCCAGTTCACGTTGCCCAACGGGCTCAACGTCATCGTGCACCGGGACGCGTCGCTTCCCGTGGCCAGCGTCAACGTGTGGTACCACGTGGGGTCGAAGAACGAGAAGCCGGGGCGCACCGGCTTCGCCCACCTCTTCGAGCACGTGATGTTCGAGGGGTCGGCCAACGTCCCCGAGGGGGACTTCGACAACCACCTGGAGGCGGCCGGCGGGGTCAACAACGGCTCCACCAGCAACGACCGCACCAACTACTGGGAGAACATCCCGTCCAACGCGCTGGAGCTGGCGCTCTGGCTGGAGGCCGACCGCATGGGTTTCCTCCTGGAGACCATGACCCAGGAGAAGCTGGACGTCCAGCGCGACGTGGTGAAGAACGAGCGCCGCCAGGGCGTGGACAACCAGCCCTACGGCCTGGCCTTCGAGACCGTGTACGCCAACCTGTACCCGGCGGACCACCCGTACCACTGGCCCGTCATCGGGTCCATGGACGACCTGTCGGCGGCCACGCTGGACGACGTGAAGGACTTCTTCCGCACGTACTACGCGCCCAACAACGCCAGCCTCTCCATCGCGGGGGACGTGAGCGACGCCCAGGTGCGCCGCCTGGTCGAGAAGTACTTCGGCGACATCCCGGCGGGGCCGCCCATCCCCGCGGTGGAGGTTCCCGACCCGTCGCTGGCCTCCGACCGTGAGCTGGTCCTCGAAGACGCGGTGCAGCTCCCCCGCCTGTACGTGGCGTGGCACGCGCCCCGGGGCTTCACCGGGGAGGACGCGGCGCTGGACGTGCTCTCGTCCGTCCTTACCGACGGCAAGAGCTCCCGCCTCTTCAAGCGCCTGGTCTACGACGAGCAGATCGCCGCCGACGTGAGCGCGTTCCAGAACGGGCAGGAGGTGGCGGGGAGCTTCTGGATCATCGCCACCGCCAAGCCCGAGGTGTCTCTCGAGCGGCTGGCCACGGCCATCCGCGAGGAGCTGGACCGGCTCGTGGCGGAGGGCGTGAACCGCGAGGAGCGGGACAGGGCGGTGAACGGCGTGGAGACCGCCTTCGTGCGGTCCCTGGAGCGGGTGGGCGGCTTCGGCGGCAAGGCCGACCGCCTCAACGAGTACCACTTCATGACCGGCACCCCCGGATGGGTCCGCCAGGACCTGGCCCGCTTCCAGAAGGTGGACGAGGCGGCGGTGGTGGACGCCGCCCGGACGTGGCTGGCGGGCAAGCCGGCGGTGTGGCTGAGCGTGGTGCCCCGGGGGCGGACGGACCTGGCGGCGTCCGCTTCGGCGGAGGAGGTCTCGCGATGAACACGGGAGCGAAGCTCATGGTGGCGAGCTGGACGGCGGTGGCGCTGGCGGGGTGCGCGGTGGGCATGAACTACGACCCCGCCGATCCCGAGACGGGGGAGGAGGGCTCCATCACGGTGGGTGCCCGGGCGGGAGGTGGCGCCCGGCCGCGCCAGGAGTTCGACCGGTCGGTGGTCCCCTCGGTGGGCGACCCCCGCTCGCTCCGCTTTCCCGAGATCCAGGACTACACGCTGGACAACGGCCTCCGGGTGGTGCTCGTGGAGCGCGAGGCCCTTCCTCTGGTGAGCCTGGAGCTCCAGCTCCGGGGAGGCGCGGCGGCCCATCCGGCAGCCAAGGCCGGGCTGGCCTCCCTCACCGCGGACATGATCGACGAGGGGACGGCCACCCGCACCGCCCTGGAGATCGCCGACGCGGTGGACCTCCTGGGCGCGACGCTGTCCAGCACCGCCGGGTACGACGCCAGCCAGGTGCGCCTCTCGGTGCTGCGGTCGCGCTTCGACGAGGCGCTGGATCTCCTCGCCGACGTGGTCATGCACCCGTCGTTCCCGGAGGCCGAGCTGGACCGGGTGAAGAAGGAGCGCCTGGCCCGCGTGGTGCAGCGCTCGGACGTTCCGGCGGCGCTGGCCGACGACGCCTTCGCGCGGGTGCTCTACGGCGAGGACCACCCCTACGGCGCCCCCCTCCTTGGGACGAAGGAGACGCTGGAGGCCCTGACCCGCGACGACGTGGCCGCCTTCCACCGGGAGCGGTACGCCCCGGGGCAGGCCACGCTGGTCGTGGCGGGAGACCTGAAGCGGGCGGAGCTGGATTCCCTCCTGGCGACGGCCTTCGCCGGTTGGTCGGGGCGGGGCGAGGACCCGGACCCCCTGCCCGCGGCGGTGGCCGACGGCCAGCGGACCATCTACGTGGTGGACAAGCCCGGCGCCGCCCAGAGCGAGGTGCGCCTGGGGCGCGTGGCCGTCTCCCGTGACACTGAGGACTACTACCCCCTCAACGTCATGAACACGGTGCTGGGGGGCTCGTTCACGTCGCGCCTCAACTCCAAGCTCCGGGAGGAGAAGGGGTACACGTACGGCGCCGGGTCGTTCTTCGACCTGCGCCGCGGCCCCGGCCCCTTCGAGGCCTCGGCGGCGGTGGCCACGCCTGTGACGGACAGCGCCGTGGCCGACTTCGTCCGGGAGATCGACCGCATGGCCGAAGAGGCGGTCCCCGTCGACGAGCTCTCGCGGGCCCGGAACTACATGGCGCTCCGGCTCCCCCAGCGCTTCGAGTCCCTGGACGACGTGGTGCGCCGGGTCTCCGAGCTCGTGCTCTACGACGTGTCCCTGGACTTCTACGAGGGATACGTGGACGGCGTGCAGGCCGTGGGCCCGGCCCACGTCATGCGGGTGGCGGGGGAGCAGGCCCGCAGCGGCCGCATGGCCATCGTCATCGCCGGCGACCGCGCCGCCATCGAGGAGCCCCTGAAGGCCCTGGGACTGGGGCCGGTGGTGGTCCTGGACGGCCGCCCCGTGAGCCAGGAGTAGGGAAGCGCTCCATGGGGATCCTCTCCATCCCTTTTGAGCGCCACACCCTGGGCAACGGGCTCAGGGTGGTCCTGTCCCACGATGCCTCGGTGCCGGTGGCGGCGGTGAACCTCTGGTACGGGGTGGGCTCCCGGAACGAGGCCATGGGGCGCACCGGCTTCGCCCACCTCTTCGAGCACATGATGTTCCAGGGCTCCCTCCACGTGCCCAAGAACCGTCACTTCGAGCTGGTGGAGCGGGCCGGCGGCACCCTCAACGCCACCACCTGGTTCGACCGCACCAACTACTTCGAGACCGTACCGTCCCACCACCTGGAGCTGGCCCTCTGGCTGGAGTCGGACCGGATGGGGTGGATGCTCCCCGCCATGGACCAGGAGAAGCTGGACAACCAGCGGAACGTGGTGAAGAACGAGAAGCGGCAGCGCTACGACAACCAGCCCTACGGCGACTGGGACGAGCGTCTGCAGCGCCTGATGTTCCCCCCGGAGCACCCCTATCACCACACCGTGATCGGCTCCATGGAGGACCTGGACGCCGCCACGCTGGACGACGTCGCCTCGTTCTTCCGGACCTTCTACGTGCCCGGCAACGCCGTGCTCACGGTGGCGGGGGACTTCGACCCGGCGCGGGTCATGGACCAGGTGGCGCGGTACTTCGGCGAGATCCCCGCCGGGAGCCCGGTGCCGGACCTCCCTGGGAAGCCCGACGTGCCTTCCCTCCTCGGCGGGACGGTGCGCGACGACGTGGTGGCCGAGGTGCCCCTCCCGCGCGTGATCATGGGGTTCCGCATCCCGTCCTACGCCGAGCCCGGCTTCACCACCGCCGAGGTGGCCCGCGCCGTCCTGGGCACGGGGCGGGCCAGCCGGCTCTACCGCCGCCTGGTGCGGGAGCGGCGCGCCGCCAAAGACGTGGTGTCGTACGCGTTCCCCCTCCTCAGCGGCGCGTCCATTCTGCTGGTGTGGGCCACGGGGTACCCAGGGGCTTCCCTGGAGGCGTTGGAGAAGGCGCTGGCGGAGGAGCTGGAGGGCCTGGCCGACGCCAGGGACGAGGAGGTGGAGCGGGCGGTGGCGGTGTTGGAGACCGACCTGGTCCGCTCCCTGGAGCGGGTGGGCGAGCGCGCCGACCTGCTCTCCATGTTCGAGCTGTACTTCGCCGATCCCGGCCGGCTGAACCGGGAGGTCGACCGCCTGCGCTCCGTGGTCGCCGCCGACGTGCGCGCCTTTGCCGCCGAGCGCCTGGGACCCGACAACCGGGCCGTGGTCACGTACCGGCCGGAGGAAGCCTCGTGACCCCCTTCGACCGGAGCGTTCCCCCCGAGCCGGGGGACATCCGCGCCTTCGACTTCCCCGACGTGGTCCGGCGGGCGATGCCCAACGGGCTGGATCTCCGCGTCGCCCGCGTGGCCCGCCTCCCCGTGGTGAGCGCGAACCTCTTCGTCCGCGCCGGCGAGGCGGCCCTCGCGGAGGCGTCGGCGGGGATGGCCGTGCTGGCCGGCGACGCCCTGGAGGGGGGCACCCGCCGCCGCTCGGGCACGGAGCTGGCCGAGAGGCTGGAGAGGATCGGCGCGCGGCTCTCCGTCACCACCGGGTGGGAGGGGACCAGCGTGTCCCTCTCGTGCCTGGCCGAGCGCCTTGCGGAGGGGCTCGGCCTCCTGGCCGAGACGGTGCTGGAGCCCGACTTCCCCGACGCCGAGGTGGCCCGGGCCCGGGACCAGCAGCTCGCCGGCATCCGCCAGCGGGCCATGGACCCGGCGTCGCTGGCGTCCGACGAGGCCGCGCGGCGCACGTTCGTCGAGGGGATCCCCTACGCCCGGCCCCAGGAGGGGACCACGACGTCGGTGGAGCCGCTGGGCCGGGACCACCTCCGGGGCTTCGCCGAGGCGTACTTCCGCCCGGGGCGGGGAGGGCTGGTGCTGGTGGGCGACCTGGACGCGGGGGAGATGGAGGCGCTGGCGGCGGCGAGCCTGGGCGCCTGGGTGGGGGAGCCCCCACCCACCAACGGCTTCCAGGTGGAGCCGCGCACCCGTGAGCGGCGCGTCTGGGTGATGGACCGCCCGGGCTCGGTGCAGTCGGAGATCCGTGTGTCCCACGTGGGCGTGGAGCGCGGCCACCCCGACGTCTTCGCCCTTTCGGTACTCAACACCCTCCTGGGGGGCGCCTTCACCAGCCGCTTGAACCTGAATCTCCGGGAGCGCCACGGCTTCACGTACGGCGTGCGCTCCCGCTTCGCCCTGCGAAGCCGCCCGGGGGCCTTCCAGGTGCAGACCGCGGTGGGCACCGAGGTCACCGCTCCCGCCGTCCGGGAGATCCTGGGCGAGCTGGAGGCCCTGGTGGAGGGCGGGCCCACGGCGGAGGAGGTGGAAGCGGCCCGCGACTACATCGCCGGCATCTTCCCCCTGCGCGTGGAGACGGTGGGCCAGGTGGCGGGGCGCATCACCGAGCAGGTGATCTTCGGCCTCCCCGACGACTACCACGCCACGTACCGGGACCGCGTCCGGGCCATCACGCCCGAGGCGGCGTGGGAGGCGGGGCGCCGGCACATCCGCCCCGGCGAGGCCCAGGTGGTCGTCGTCGGCGACGTCGACGGCGTGGTTCCCGCCCTGGAGGCGCTGGGGGTGGGCCCCGTGGACGTGGTGGCCGACGGGGGCTGACCCCACCTTCCCCGCGACGCCTGCAACCCCCGGAGGGGCCTTCCGTATCCAATCGTGGAGGCCGAACCCGGGACGACGTTTCCGCAATCCCCATGGAGAAGCGCGTGAGCGACGAGAACGGGCCCGGCCGGCTGGGAAGCCGCCAGGTGCACAACGGGCGCATCGTGAAGCTGAGCGTGGACACGGTGCGGTTCCCCGACGGATCCACCGGCGAGCTGGAGATGATCCGCCACCCGGGGGCGGCGGCGGTGCTCCCCGTGGTGGGATCGGCGGCGGAGGAGGACCCGGAGATCCTCCTCCTCAGGCAGTACCGCTACGCTTCCGGCGGCTACCTCTACGAGGTCCCGGCGGGGCTTCCCCTGGGGCCGGAGGAGGAGTGGGACGCCTGCGCCCACCGGGAGCTGGAGGAGGAGACCGGGCACGTGGCGTCCCGCATGACGCGCCTGACCCGGATCTTCACGACGCCGGGCTTCACCGACGAGGTGATCCACCTGTACGTGGCGGAGGGGCTGGGGAAGGGGGAGTCGAAGCTGGACGACGACGAGTTCGTGGAGGTGCTCCGGATGCGCTTCTCCCAGGCGCTGGAGATGGTGCGGACGGGGGAGGTCACCGACGGGAAGAGCGTGGCGACGCTCCTCTTCGCGGCCTCTTTCGTGGTGGGGAAATGACACGGGGTGTCCTATTTGGCCCCGCTGGGGCGTCATACGGATAGGACGGGGAGGGCCGACGGAGAGCCGCCGAGAGCGGATTTGACGTTTGGCACGTCCCGTGCATCCAAAGGGGTGGAGGAGTATTCCTGCCAAATGGGCAGGTGCGTCCTCCCAACCGGAGCGAGGTGACGACGTGGCCAGGGCGACGAAGAAGCAGGCGGTCCGGGCTCCCCGCCGGGACCCGGGGGAGGCCGCAGAGCACCGCCGGAAGCTCGGCGAGCTGACGGACAGCGAGGTCGTGCAGCGCTCTCTGGACGGCGACACCCGCGCCTTCGGCGAGATCGTGGTCCGCTACGACCAGCGCCTCCTCAATTTCGTCTACCGCACCATCGGCGACCGGGAGAGGGCCCAGGACCTCGTCCAGGAGACCTTCGTCCGCGTGTACCGGCACCTGCACCGGTTCGACCAGACCAAGAAGTTCTCCACCTGGATCTACACCATCGCCTCCAATCTGGCGAAGAACGAGCTGCGCAACCGCTCCCGGAACCCGCTGGTGCTGTTCCAGACCATCAAGAAGAACTGGGACGCCGACCACCGGCCCCTGGAGTGGGAGGACACGCAGTACAAGCCCGACGACCTGTTCCGGAAACGCCACCTGCGGGAGAAGGTGGAAGAGGCGGTGACCCACCTGCCGGAGCACCACCGCATCGTGTTCGTGCTCCGGGAGCTGGAAGGCAAGACCTACGAGGAGATCGCCGACATCACCGGGTGCAACCTGGGCACGGTGAAGAGCCGCCTGAACCGGGCACGGAACAACTTCGCGGCCATCATCGCTCCCCTGATCGACTAGCTCTTCCGCGAAGTCTCCGTAGGGGCGGGGTGGGAGGGACGGTGGGAGGTAACTTCGCGGCCATCATCGCTCCCCTGATCGACTGACGGGGGGAGCGGCAGGCGCGGGCGGGCCCGCGCCGGCGATGCGGGTGGGGGTGGACGGGACGTGGGGGGCGGCCCCGCCGGGGTGACCTGGCGGGGCCGCCGTGCGTCGCGGACCCGTGGAACCCCTCCCCTGCGCCGGCAGTATCACCGTCAGCGCCGGCCCGCGGACGGGCCGGCCCCACCGTCGGCTTCGTGGCGGAGGCTCGCCCTTCATGACCTGTTCGGAATACGTCGAGCGCTTCTCGGAGATCTGCGACGGCGCCGCCCCTCCGGAGGTGGCGCGGCAGGCGGACGAGCATCTGGCGGCATGCCCCTCGTGCCTCCGCTACCGTCGCGTCCTCGAGCGCGGCGCGGCGCTCCTCCGGGCCCTGCCCGCCCCCGACGTGAACGAGGACTTCGTCCCCCGCCTCCAGCACCGCCTGTACCACGTGGACCAGGACGAAGCCCTGCGCAGGCATACGAATTCCGGGGCCACCGCCATGGCCGTCCTCGGCATGGCCGTGCTCATGGTCGCGGTGGCGTGGGCACCCATGCTGCGGCCCTCCGCCCCCGTCGTGGAGCTGGCCCCCATCGTCGTGAGCCGGCCCCCCGCGGCCGTCCGCGCCCGGCAGGTGGCTTCGTTCACCGCCTTCGCCGTCCGCCCGGGCGGCGGTGCCCTGGACGCCGGGCTCTGGGGCGATGCGCGAACGCTCCTCTTCGAGTATTCTCGACTCGCCCAGCGGTACGGGAACCGTGCGAGCCCCGGCCGCGTGGGCCTCGAGCAGCAGGACCGGTAGCCTGGCTGCGGGCCTGTCTCCGAGCCTGACCCACCCGCTCCACGGGGTCCCGGTGGCCCGAACCACGGCATGAAGCGTCCCGACCCCATCCCCGGCCTGGGCAAGGCCAGGGGCGGCGCGTTCTACCTCCACGGGGACGACGACTTCCGCAAGGAGGAAGCGGTCCGCGCGCTGGTGGAGGCGCACCTGGACCCGGCCACCCGGGACTTCAACCTCGACCCCCTGCGGGGCACCGAGGTGGACACGGAGACGCTGGCGTCGATCCTGGGCACGCCGCCCATGATGGCCGAGTGGCGCGTGGTGGTGGTCCGGGAGGTGGAGGGCCTGGCCTCCAGCGCCCGCTCCCGGGACATCCTCCTCGACGTGGTGTCCAAGCCGCCCCCGGGGCTCACCCTCGTCCTCTCCTGCACGGTGCCCCAGGGCTCCAAGGCCAAGTTCTACAAGGACCTGGCCAAGAAGGCCCGCTCGGTGGAGTTCCCGGCCATCACCCCCAACGACGTTCCCGGGTGGCTCATGAGCCGCGCCCGGGAGCACTTCGGGGTGGAGATGGAGCCCGAGGCCGCGCAGCGTATGGGCGGGGCGGTGGGGACGGACCTGGGCATCCTGGCGAAGGAGCTGGAGAAGCTGGTGGATTACGTGGGAGAGCGCCGCCGCATCGAGGTGGGCGACGTGGAGGCGGCGGGGACCCGCATTCCCGCCCAGGACCGCTGGCGGTGGTTCGACCTGGTGGGGGACGGGAAGCTGGAGGAGGCGCTGGATACCCTGGGGACGCTCCTGGGCCAGGGCGAGTCGGGCGTGGGGCTGGTCATCGGCCTCACCACGCACTTCCTCCGCCTGGGCATCGTCGCCGAGCGGGGTGCCCCCGCGCTGGAGGCGGTCCTTCCCGTGCATCAGAAATGGCTGGCCCGGAAGCTCGTCTCCCAGGCCCGCCGCTGGCGGCCGGCGGAGATCGACGCTGCGCTGGCGGGTCTGCTGCGGGTGGATCGGCTGCTGAAGGCCAGCCCCCTGTCGGAGGAGCACCTCCTGGAGGAGTGGCTCCTGACCCTTCTGGCGAGGAAGATGGCCGCATGAACCGTTGGCACCCGATCCTTGCAGCGGTCGTGATGGCGACCGCCCCCTCCCCGTCGGTGGCGCAGGAGCCTCCCACCCTGGACCGGGTGGAGGAGCTGGCCCGCCTGGGCCGCGCGGCGGAGGCGAGGGAGTTGGTGGCGGCGTGGTGGGAGGCGGCCGGGCCGCGACCCTCCCGCCGGGACCTCCAGCGGGGCCTGTGGCTGCGGGGCAGCCTGAACCCCGACCCGGAGGTGGCCTCCCTGGACTTCCGCCGACTGGTGATCGAGTTCCCCGGTGGCGCGTACTCCCATCTGGCCCTCTTCCGCCTGGCGCAGGTGGCCTACGCCGCCGGCGATTCGGCCGCGGCAGCGGAAATGGTGGCGCAGCTGGGCAGGGAGTACCCGGCCAGTCCGGTCCGTCGCGAGGCGGAGGCGTGGCTCGCCACGGCCGGACCCGTTCCTGAGCGCGTGGCCGGCACGCCGACGAACCAGCCCGAGGCGCCTCCGGATGAGGTCGTGCCGGCGGTGGCCGGGGAGCCTCCGGCAGTGGCCGCCGGTGGGCACTTCGCCGTGCAGCTCGGCGCCTTCTCCAGCCAGGAGCGGGCCCAGGTCCTCCTCGAGCGCGTCTCCGCCGCGGGCTTCGAGGCGCGCCTGGTCCTGGTCCCTGGAAGCGATCTGGTTCGTGTCCGCGTCGGAACATTTGACTCACCCGAGGGTGCCGGTGAGATATTGGGGCGGTTGCAGGGCCTCGGCTTTCCAGCCACGGTGGCCCGAGACGCCCATCGCGAAGAGCGGGTACGATGACCAGGCACGCACACGGGCGTGAGTCGTGGCGGGTCCTCCTGGCGGAGGACAACGACGACCATGCGCTCCTCATCCAGATGGCTCTCGAGCGTGCCAGCCAGCTTCCCGTGGAGGTCCTCAGGGCCCGCAACGGCGACGAGGCCGTGGAACTGGTCCGCACCGCGGACCCCGACCTCATCCTCCTGGACCTGAAGATGCCCGGCCGCACCGGACACGAGGTGCTGGAGGTGGTCAAGGCCGACGACGAGCTCCGGCGCATTCCCGTCGCGGTGCTCACGTCGTCCGACCGCGACGAGGACGTGGCCCGGAGCTATGGCCTGGGGGGGAACCACTACATCACCAAGCCCGAGAACCCCCTGGAGCTGGAGACCAAGCTCCGCTCCCTCTTCAAGAACGTGGAGGAGCTCTCGTCCATCCGGCGCGGACGTGGTCGGCTCGAGGCCACTGCGGTGAGCGCCATGGGCCCGGGAAGCCTCGAGGTCCGGCAGGCGACCCTCTGGATCATCTTCGTGCTGGTGCTGGCCTTCCTGGGCGTCTTCGCGTACGCCCTCGACGTCCTCTAGGAATCGGCGCCCGGCGCCGGCCGGGCGCTACAGAGCTTCCAGCACCCGCTTCATCCGGCCGCGCACGTCCTCGGCCAGCGGTGCCATGTCGGCGCGTCCCGCCACCCCGAGCTGCTTCACCGGGTCCAGGATGGCGACCACCGCCGTGCCCTCTTCGTCCCCGGCGTACACGACGACGTTGCAGGGCAGGAGGAGCCCGATGTCGGTCTCCTCGGTGAGCGCGCGGTGGGCGAGGGGCGGATTGCACGCGCCCAGGATCCGGTAGGGACGGAAGTCCACGTCCAGCTTCTGCTTGAGCGTGCTCTTCACGTCGATCTCGGTCAGGATGCCGAAGCCCTCGTCCTTGAGCGCGGCGCGGACGCGGGCGTCCGCCTCGTCCACCGACGCGTGGAGGGTCTTCTTGAAGCCGTAGGACAATTCGGTGCTCATGGCTCGCGGTGTCAGGGAGGAAGGGCCCGCGGCGCTCGGCGGGCCTCGACCTGTAAGGTACGCGGAGGTGCCGTCTTGTGGAGGGGCGCCGGGTGCGGTGATGTTGCGGGCGCGAACGGGACCCGAACCAACGAGCCATGACCGACTCCAACGGGCAGACTTCTCCGGGCCACGGCTTCGGCACCGGACCGGTGTTCCTGGCGAGCATCAGCACCATCCTCGGTGCGATCATGTTCCTGCGGTTCGGCTACGCCGTGGGGCACGTGGGCCTGCTGGGCGCCTTCGCCATCATCCTCCTGGGCCACGCCGTCACCGTGCCTACCGCGCTGGCCATCGCGGAGATCGCCACCAACCGCCGAGTGGAGGGCGGTGGGGAGTACTTCATCATCTCCCGCTCCTTCGGCTCCACCATCGGCGGCGCCATCGGGATCTCGCTGTACATGTCTCAGGCCATCTCGGTGGCCTTCTACATGATCGCCTTCGCCGAGGCGTTCCGACCCCTGGCTTCGCTGTGGACATCGGCGACGGGCTTCCCGTTCGACCCGCGCATGGTCTCGCTTCCGGCCACGGTGGCGCTGGTGGCGTTGGTGCTCACCCGGGGCGCGGCGCTGGGCGTGAAGGCGCTGTGGGCCGTGGCGGGCATCCTGGCCCTCTCCTTGGCGGCGTTCTTCCTGGGGACGAGCCCCGACGAGATCCGTCCGGACGTGGTGTCCCTGGTCTCGGGCGTGGCGGATGCCGACCCCTTCATCCTGGTGTTCGCCATCGTCTTCCCGGCCTTCACCGGGATGACCGCCGGCGTGGGGCTCTCCGGCGACCTGGCGAACCCTCGCCGCTCCATCCCCCTGGGGATCATGTCGGCCACCTTCGCCGGGATGATCATCTACTTCCTGGTCGTGGTGAAGCTGGCGGTCTCGGCGGACAGCACGGCCCTTGCCCAGGACCAGCTCATCATGGCGCGGATCGCCGTGTGGGGCCCCATCATCCCCATCGGGCTGGCCGCCGCCACGCTCTCGTCGGCCATCGGGTCCGTACTCGTGGCCCCGCGGACGCTCCAGGCGCTGGCGGGCGACCGGGTGGTCCCGCTGCCTCCGGCCAACGCCTTCCTGGCGGCGGGGGTGGGCACCGCCAACGAGCCGCGCAACGCCACGCTGGTCACCTCGGTCATCGCGCTGGTCTTCGTGCTCCTGGGCAACGTGAACCTGGTGGCGCGTATCGTGTCCATGTTCTTCATGGTCACGTACGGGGCGCTGTGCGCCATCTCGTTTCTCGAGCACTTCGCCGCGCGGCCCTCGTACCGGCCGAGCTTCCGGTCCAAGTGGTACATGAGCCTGGCCGGGGCGGTGATCTGCTTGGTGCTCATGCTGCAGATGGACCTGCTGTACGCCGTCCTGTCCATCCTGGTCATGGCCGTCCTGTACACGGTGATCCGGCGCAGCCGGGGCGGCGTGGACGACCTGGCGGCCATCTTCCACGGCGTGATGACGCAGGCCACTCGCTACCTCCAGATCCGCCTCCAGAAGATCCCCCCCGACGACTGGCGTCCGTCGGTGATCATGATCACCCCGCGGACCTTCGACCGGTCGTCGCCGGTGCAGGTCCTGGACTGGCTCTGCCACCGGTACGGGTTCGGCACCTACCTCCACTACGTCCAGGGGAAGCTGGAGCCCGGTAGCTTCCGGGAGAGCCGCGAGGTCCGCGGGCGGCTCATCGAGTCCATGGCCGCCCGGAAGGGCGCGATCTACGTGGACACGATGATCAGCCCGTCCATGGCCTCGGCGCTGGCCCAGAGCCTCCAGATGCCCGGGGTCTCGGGGATGGACAACAACACCATCCTCTTCGAGGTGGGCGTGCACGACCCGCCGGAGGTTCTGGCCGAGGTGGCGCAGGGGCTGGCGCTGGCCGGGGTGCCCCACATGAACCGGCTCGTGCTCCGGCACGGGGAGAACTTCTTCGGAGCCCGGAAGACGATCCACGTCTGGCTCACGTGGCACGACGCCCGGAACGCCAACCTCATGATCCTTCTGGCGTATATCCTGCTGGGACATCATGACTGGCACGGGGCCGAGATCAGCATCCTCGCGGCGTACCCCCGCCGGGAGGTGAAGGAACGGGCCCAGGAGCTCCACGGGATGATCACCGAGGGGCGCCTCCTCATCAGCGACAAGAACGTGGTGGTGATCCCCACCGACGACGACATCGACTTCCAGCGCCTCGTGGAAGCGCGGTCGCGGGGCGCCGACCTGGTGCTCATGGGCTTCACCAGCGACAGGCTGGAGCGGAAGGGGCCGGAGCTGCTCATGCGGTTCCCGGCGCTGCGCGACGTCCTCTTCGTGTCCGCCGAGGAGACCATCTTCCTTGTCTGAGCGTTGGTCTTCCGACCCGCGGCTGGTGGTGCTCGCCCGGCGCGTGGAGCCATGGCTCTGGCTCACGGCCCTGCTCATGGCCTACGCGGCGGTCACGGACGGCGGTATCGCGGCACTGCTCTACGGGCCCGCCGCCGTGGGACTCGCCCTCATGCTGGCCCTCCACCGCTACGCCGGCGTCCCGGGGCACGCGCTGCTGCGGTGGGCGTCGGCGGCGGTGGGAGCCGTGCTCCTCCTGGGAGGCGTGGCCCTGGTGGGCGTGGGCGTCTGGTTCCTCTTCCTCGGGAGCTTCGCGATCCTCGGCGGGCTGGTCGCCATCCCCCTTGGGCTCGGCGCCGGCACGTGGGGCTACTCCCTGCTGGCGGCGGCGCTCTCCGGCGCCGCGCCGGCCCGTCCCCTGGACCTGGACGAGGCGCGGCGCTCCGACGCGGTGCGCCGCTTCGACGAACTCCACCGCCCCCGCCCCCCGGAGGGCGGCGGAGACGCGGGCGACCGGGGCGCTGGCCGGGGCCCCTCCTGACGGGTCCTACCGCCCGATGTAGCGGTCCGGGATGGGGTTGTCGGGGCGCTCCGAGTCCCACATGACCGACACCACCCACCACCGCGTGCCGTCGTTGTAGAGCTGGAAGGAGTTGATGCCCCGGGCGAAGGGCTCGGCGTCGTCGAGGGCGCGCCGCGACTCGTAGCTGGAGAAGAGGTGGGTGATCTGCCCGAAGGACTCGGCCACCCGCCCGATCTCCCGCTCGAAGAAGCCCGTCTGCTCCAGCCGGGGGCCGATGCCGGTGGCGTACTCCTCGGGGGTGATGACCCTGTGGGTCACGGCCCCGTCGGGAGCCCGGCCCACGGGGATGAGGCGAGCGCCGGGGGCGAAGAGGGAGCGCCAGCGGTCCCAGTCCCGTGCCTGCCCCGCGGGCCCCGAGATGACGTCGTATACAGCCGCCACGATGCCGTCCACCGAAGACACGTCGGCGGGGTCGGCCTGCTGGGCGCCGAGTGGGGCCGAGGCCAGCGCCGCGAGGGCGAGGGCCAGGGCGAGGGTGCGCGGCATGGGATCTACCCTCCGATGCTGTAGAGGCGGACGCGTTGGGCGAGCTCCCGCTCCAGGCGGTAGTTGGACGAGCACATGACGGTGGTGTTGCTGCTCCCCTCCCGGTTCTGCCCCACCGCCTCGATGTACGTGCTCACCCGCGAGCCGCCGGCTCCGTCGGTGACGATCCCGCTGCGTATGGACATCTGGATGCGGTACCGGTCGGCGAAGGGCCCCAGCATCCCCGAGCCGCACTCCAGGTACTTGGAGAGGGGTTGGCCGGACAGCCGCCGGGTGACGACGAAGCGGGGGTTGGAGAGCCAGAGCTCGGCCTCGGACGTCTCGGCGGCCTCGATGCCGAGGTCGGCCCAGGCCCGCTTGAGCGCCCTCCACGCCGTCTCCGGGGGCGCCAGGACCGAGTCGGTGACGATGGCTCGGCTGGGGGGGACCGTCACCTCGGTGGTGATGTCCGTCTCCACGATGGTGGGGGGACGCCCGGCGGGGAGGGGCGTGGAGTCGGTGCGGGCCGGCGCGCATGCCGCCAGCAGCACGAGCAGGACGGAGAACGTACGCATGGGCCACCTCCCGGAGGAATCGTCCCGAAGCAGGTATCCCGAAGCATAAGGCACGGCGGAGGGAGCGGGGAGGGCCCGGGCCGGTTGATCCTCCGTCCCGGGGCGGGGTATCGTTGGGCACTCATGTCTTCCACCGACGACACCCCACTCATGCAGCAGTGGCGGGAAGCCAAGTCCCGCCACCGCGACGCCCTCCTCTTCTTCCGCGTGGGGGACTTCTACGAGCTCTTCCACTCGGACGCCGAGGAGGGTGCGCGGCTCCTGGGCCTCACCCTGACGTCGCGCAACAACGGGGCCGCGGCCCGCGTGCCGCTGGCCGGCGTCCCGGCCAAGGCGCTGGACGACTACCTGGCCCGCCTGGTCCGGCTGGGGCGGCGGGTGGCCATCTGCGACCAGGTGGAGGACCCGGCGCTGGCCAAGGGGATCGTGAGGCGCGAGGTCACCGAGACGGTGACCCCCGGCACGGTGCTGGCCGACACGCTCCTGGCGGAGCGCCGGAACAACTTCCTGGTGGCGGTGGTCCCCGACCCCGACGGCGACTTCGGCGTCGCGGCGCTGGACGTGTCCACGGGGGAGATGACGGTGCAGCGCGTCCCCGCCCGGGAGCTCCGGGCCGAGCTGGGCCGCCTGGAGCCTTCCGAACTCCTCCTCCCCCGGGCCCTCGAGGGGGCAAGGGTGGTGGAGGCGGAGGCGGGCGGCCCCGCACGCACGCACCGGGACGATTGGGTGTTCGAGGCCGACGTGGGGGGCGAGGAGCTCCTCCGCGTGTACGGTGTCCAGTCCCTGGAGGGCTTCGGCTTCCAGCCGGGGGACACCGTCCTCGTACGCTCTGCGGGCGCGCTGGTGCAATACCTGAGGGAGATCCGTCCCTCGGGCGTGGGACACCTGCGGCCCGTCCGGATCCGCCGCCCCGGCCGGGTGATGCTCCTCGACGACATGACCCGCCGGAACCTGGAGCTGGTGGAGCCCCTGCGCGCCGGCGAGGAGGGGGGCACGCTCCTCGCGGTGCTGGACGACACCGTCACCGCCATGGGCGCGCGCCAGCTCCGGCGCTGGATCCTGGAGCCCCTGGTGGTCCCCGAGGAGATCTGGCGCCGGCAGGAGGCCGTGACCGAGCTGTTCGTGGGCCACGACCTCCGGCACCATGTCCGGGAAGCCCTCAAGGGGATCAGCGACCTTGAGCGGGTGGCGGGGAAGGTAGGCACCGGGCGAGTGGCCCCCCGGGACCTCCTGGGCCTGCGTCGCTCCCTGCACCGTCTCCCCGCTCTCCGCGAGGCCGGCTCGGCGGCCACGTCGCCGGCGCTGCGGGACCTCACGGCGGACCTGGATTGCCTGGAAGACGTGGCCGACCTGCTGGACCGGGCCGTCGCCGAGGACCCCCCCGCCACCCTCCAGGAAGGCGGCGTGATCCGCGCCGGTTGGTCCGAGGAGCTGGACGACCTGCGGCAGGTGCGGGACGGCGCCGTCGACTTCATCGCCCGCCTCCAGGCCCACGAGCGGGAGCGCACGGGCATCGGGTCGCTGAAGGTGGGCTTCAACAAGGTCTTCGGGTACTACCTGGAGGTCACGAAGGCCAACCTGGAGCGGGTTCCCGACGACTACGTCCGAAAGCAGACGCTGGCCAACGCCGAGCGCTACTTCACCCCCGAGCTGAAGGAGTGGGAGGAGAAGGTCTTCGGCGCCGAGGACCGCATCGCCGGCCTGGAGGCCGAGCTCTTCGCGGGGGTGCGTGCGCAGGTGGCCGCCCAGGTGGGGCGCCTCCAGGACGTGGGCGCCCGCCTGGCGGCCGTGGACGTCCTGGCCACCCTCGCCGTCGTGGCCCACCGCAACGGCTATGTGCGCCCGGACGTGCACACCGGATTCGAGCTGGAGATCCGCGGCGGGCGCCACCCGGTGGTGGAGACCATGATGCCCCGGGAGGAGTTCATCCCCAACGACCTGGTCCTGGACGGGGACGGGTGGATCGTGGTGCTCACGGGCCCCAACATGGCGGGGAAGAGCACCGTGCTCCGCCAGGTGGGGCTCATCCAGCTCCTGGCCCAGGTGGGGTCCTTCGTGCCCGCCGACGCGGCCCGCCTCCCCGTCACCGACCGGATCTTCACCCGGGTGGGTGCGTCGGACAACCTGGCCCGGGGGCAGTCCACCTTCATGGTGGAGATGAGCGAGACGGCGGCCATCGTCCACGGCGCCACCGAGCGGTCGCTGGTGCTCCTGGACGAGATCGGGCGGGGCACGTCCACGTACGACGGCGTCTCCATCGCGTGGGCGGTGACCGAGCACATCCACGAGTCCCTGCGCTCCAGGACCATATTCGCCACCCACTACCACGAGCTCACCCAGCTCGGCGACCTGCTCCCCGGCGTGAAGAACATGAACGTCTCCGTGCGGGAGGTGGGCGACGACGTGGTCTTCCTCCGCCGGCTGGTGGACGGCGGCGCCGACCGGTCGTACGGCATCCAGGTGGCCCGTCTCGCCGGGCTCCCCTCCGGGGTCCTGGCCCGCGCCCGGGAACTTTTGGCGGAGTTGGAAGGAACACATAGCCACGGAGGGGAAGGTCTGGGCCGGCGGGGCGCGCACCGGCCGGCGTCCGAACCCCCTCCCGACCAGCTTTCCATCTTCCAGGTGGAGCACCCCGTGGTGGACCGGCTGCGCGCCCTCGATCCGGATCGCCTTTCGCCCCGGGAGGCTCTCGATCTCCTGTATCAGCTCAGGAGAGAGGCGGACAAACGGTCCTGATGCGCACCACCCGAACCGAACGGCTCACCGGATTCGCCGGCCTGACCCTGCTGGCCGTCGTGGCCGCATGTGCCGCCGACGGCGAGATCGAGCGGCCCGCGCCGCTCTACGGCGAGATGCCCATCGACTACCCGCTCCAGCTCTGGGACCAGGACATGGAGGGGGAGACGCTCCTCCGGGTCCGTGTCACCGACGTGGGCGCGGTGGACAGCGTGGAGGTCGTGGAGTCCTCGGGACACCCGGTCTTCGACTCGGCGGCGGTGTCCGGTGCCAAGGAGCTCCGGTTCCGGCCGGCGCGGCAGGACGGCAAGCGCATCGAGGTCTGGGCCAAGGTCCCCGTCCACTTCTCCAAGCGGCCGCGACCCGACACGCTCTTCCGGTCGTAGATCCGGGGCTGGCCTCGGCCCGGCCCTCTCCGTAGCCTTCTCCATTCCGTCCCCCGTGGCACCGGACTTGCTTCGAGCGTCTCCGGAGTCGCGCGCCCTGCCCGAGTTTCCGGAGTCCCGCATGTCCGAGCGCCATCGCCGCCCCTACAACGACGTCATCGAGATGATCGGGTGGACGCCGCTGGTCCGCCTGAACCGCGTGACGGACGGGTGCCGGACACCCGTGTACGGGAAGGCCGAGTTCATGAACCCCGGCGGGTCCGTGAAGGACCGCATCGGCCTCGCCATGATCGAGGGGCTGGAGAGGGAGGGGAAGCTCAAGCCCGGGGGCACCGTGGTGGAGGGGACCAGCGGGAACACGGGCCTCGCGCTGGCGCTGGCGGCGGCCATCAAGGGGTACCGGTGCATCTTCACCATGCCCGACAAGATGAGCCAGGAGAAGGTGAAGCTCCTGCGCGCCTTCGGCGCCGAGGTGGTCATCACTCCCACCGCCGTCCCGCCTGACCACCCGGAGAACTACGTCGTGAAGGCCAAGTCCATCGCCGCCGAGGTGCCCGGGGCGGTGCTGGCCAACCAGTTCTACAACCCCACGAACCCCGAGGCCCACTACCGCAGCACCGGGCCCGAGCTGTGGGAGCAGAGCGAGGGACGCATCACCCACTTCTTCGCCGGCTCGGGCACCGGGGGCACCATCACCGGCACCGGCCGGTTCCTGAAGGAGAAGAACCCGGCGGTGCGCATCGTGGGCGTGGACCCCGACGGCTCCATGATCGCGCCCTTCTTCAACACCGGGAACGAGGTGGAGGGCAGGCCGTACAAGGTGGAGGGGCTGGGCAACGACAAGATCCCCGGCACCCTGGACCTGGACGTGGTGGACGAGTACGTCACGGTGGGCGACGCCGACGCCTTCCAGATGGCGCGCCGCCTCACCCGGGAGGAGGGGCTGTTCGTGGGCGGCTCCTCGGGGCTGTTGGCCCACGCCGCCGTCCAGCGCGCCAAGGAGCTGGACGACCCCGGCGCGTTCGTGGTGACGGTGCTCTGCGACTGGGGCGAGCACTACCTGAGCAAGCTCTTCGACGACGAGTGGATGCGGGAGAACGGCTTCCTCGCCCGGCCCAAGCGCCGGTCGGTGGGGGAGGTGATCCGTTCCAAGGAGGCCGACGGCGTCATCACCGTGGCGCCCACCACGTCGGTGCGCATGGCGCTGTCCACCATCACCGCCCACGACATAGGCCAGCTTCCCGTCGTGTTGGACGGCGAGTGCGTGGGGTCGGTGGCGGAGAGCGACGTCATGGCCCGGGTCATCGAGAGCCCCGGCGTGCTGGACCACGCGGTGGAGTCCATCATGGGCGCGCCGTACCCCGTCCTGGACGGCCACGTGGACGCCGAGGAGGTGACCCGGCTCCTCCAGCGGGGCAACGACGCGTGCCTGGTGAGGGAGGGCGGCGCACTCACCGGGATCGTGACCCGCTTCGACGTGGTGCGCGCCCTCACGGGCGCGGCGGGCTGAGCGGATCATGCGCATCGCCGTGCTCATGGGCGGAACCTCCGACGAGCGGGAGGTCTCCCTCTCCTCCGGCGCGCAGGTGGCGCAGGCGCTGAGGGACGCCGGACACCAGGTGGTGGCGGTGGACACCGTCCGGGGCATCGTCCCGCCCGACGAGGAGCGCCGCCTCCTCACCGAGGGCGTTCGCGCCGCGCCGCCCGCCCATGACTCCCTGGTCCGCCTGGACGAAGGGCACACCGTCGCGCTCACGCGGGACCCTTCCCTGGGCGAGGTGGAGGTCTTCTTCCTGGCGCTCCACGGCGGCTCGGGGGAGGACGGCACCATCCAGAGTCTCCTGGACGTGGCGAGGGTGGCCTACACCGGCTCCGACCGGCTCGGATGCTCGCTGGCCATGGACAAGGAGGTCACGAAGCGCCTCCTGAGGGACGCTGGCGTGCCGACCCTTCCCTGGCTCGCCGGCGAGCACACCGCCGACGAGGTGGAGGCCGCGCTGGGGCTCCCCGTCATCGTGAAGGCCGCGGGGGGCGGCTCGTCGCTCCGGCTGCACCTGGCCCATGACCGGGAGGAGCTGGACGCGGCCATCGACGACGCCCGCGGCTGGGACGACGTGGTCCTCTTCGAGAAGTACGCCCGGGGGCGGGAGCTCACCGTGGGCATCCTGGGAGACCTGGCCCTCCCCGTGGGGGAGATCATCCCGGCCCACGAGTTCTTCGACTACGAGTGCAAGTACCAGCCCGGGCTGGCCCAGGAGATCTTCCCCGCGGACATCCCGGACGAGATGGCGGCTCGGCTCCAGGAGCTGGCGCTCCGGGTGCATCGTG
Organism: Gemmatimonadota bacterium; assembly: GCA_045863275.1. Taxonomy (GTDB): domain Bacteria; phylum Gemmatimonadota; class Gemmatimonadetes; order Longimicrobiales; family Gaopeijiaceae; genus SZUA-318. The sequence continues at coordinate 1,348 of BTVB01000055.1, read as the reverse complement.
CCCTGCGCATGCGGGACTTCTCCCGGGTGGACTTCATCGTGGACGGCGACGGGACGCCCTGGTGCCTGGAGGCCAACGCCCTCCCCGGTATGACCGCCAACAGCCTCCTGCCGAAGGCCGCCCGGGCCGCCGGGATCTCCTTCGCCGCGCTGTGCCACCGCATCGCCGAACTGGCGGCGGCAAGGACCGGGGCCCCAACTTCGTAGAGTAGTACAGGAGACCCCGCACCCTCTGCCGGCCCCGCCCCGCCCTCGCGCGGAGGTGCCGGAACCTGCCTTCGTGGCGGGGGTTTGAGGGGGCCCGACCCACCAGGACGACACGGACCCGCGATGGCGTACAGGGACACCACCTTCGGCTTCGGCGGCCTGCTCACCCCCGTGGTGAAGCGGCTGCTCATCGCCAACGTGGCGGTGTTCGCCGCCACGCTCCTGGTGGGGATTCCCTTCGCCGTGGACTGGTTCGCCTTCCAGCCCACGCGGATCTTCATCCGTCCGTGGGGCGCCTTCACCTACATGTTCGTCCACGGGGGCCTGATGCACCTGGCCCTGAACATGCTGGTGCTCTTCTTCTTCGGACCGCCCCTGGAGAGCCGGTGGGGCGGGCGGGAGTTCTTCAAGTTCTACGTCATCTGCGGCCTGGGCGGCGTGGCGCTCTCGTTCTTCTTCCTGCCGGCGGCCGTGGTGGGGGCGTCGGCGGCCGTGTACGGCCTCATGCTCGCCTTCGCCGTGAACTGGCCCGACGCGCCCATCTACGTCTGGGGCATCTTCCCGGTGAAGGCCAAGTGGCTGGTGGCCTTCCTCTTCGTGCTGAGCGTCATGTCGGCCTTCGACGGCTCGGCGGGGGGCGGCGTGGCCCACTTCGCCCACCTGGGGGGCCTGGTGACGGGCTTCATCTACCTGAAGGGGCGCCGCGGCATGGGGCCCCGGGCGCGGAAGATCACCCGCGCGGTGCGGCAGCGGCGCCTGGCCATCGTGCCCCGGGACGAGGAGGACGAGACCCGGGCGGCGGCCCGGGGGTCGCGCCGCGACTCGGAGGGGGAGAAGGCGCTCCTGGACGCGGTGGACCAGGTGCTGGACAAGATCTCCGCCCAGGGGATGTCGTCGCTCACGCCCGAGGAGCTGAAGCTGCTGGACGACGTGTCCAAGCGGCACCGGGCGAACTGACCCGCTCCCTGCGGGCAGCGTGTGGGCGCTTCCGCGCTCGCCGATTCTCTGTGGTACGGACGCCCGTAGGCACCCTCCCCCGCGGGAATCGCGCGGCCCTGTTGCCCACACGGTCTCAGACGTGAGTGACGGGGGCCTTGCTGCGCTGCGCGGGGTCGTCCAATCCCCCGCGCAGAGCTTCCCTC
>BTVB01000054.1:0-30588 GCA_045863275.1 Gemmatimonadota bacterium | reverse complement strand
CGGTGCTGGGCGGCGGGGGGGGTGGGGGGGGGGGGGGGGGGGGGGTGTGTGGGGGGGGGGGGGGGCGCCCGCCCCCCCCCCCCCCGCCCCGGGGTGCCCGGATGGGCGTGCGGCGTCAGCCGCCCATCAACGGGTAGCCGTACCCGTTCACCGGCGTCGAGGCGTCGAAGGCCACCTCGAAGGTCTGCGCCATGCCCTGCTCGCCCAGGGTGACCTGGACGGCGCGGGTCCCGATGGAGTTCCCGGCGGCGTCATAGAAGGTGAAGCCCAGGGTCACCGTGGTGCCCGGGGCCAGCGTCTTGTTCACGGCGCTCCCGGTGACGCGGGCGCCGCCCTCGCGGCGCTGCATCTGGAGGTCGCTCACGCCCACCGTGAGGGCTTCGATCTGACGCACCAGGTCGGCCGCACGGGCGTCGTCGCCCAGGTTGTTCACGGCCTGGGCCAGGATCAGGTAGGCGTTCTGGTTGTTGGGGTCCAGGGCGATCCAGCGCTCGGCGGGGGGAGGCACGTCGGCGAACACGGAGTCGATCTGGAGGGACCGGGCCCACATCTCGATGGCGTCGCGGTCCTTCGTGGCGACGGTGGCGGCCTCCTTGAACGCCGCCGCGGCGCGGTCGTAGGACGAGCCCTGGTAGAAGCCCACGCCGATGGAGTAGTAGTCCATGGCGGTGAGCCCGGGCTGCTGCATCAGCTCCTCGTACACCTGGAAGGCGCGCTCCTGGTTGCCCACCTGGATCAGGATGGCCGCCAGGTTGCGGCGCAGCCGCAGGTCGGAAGGGTTCTGGGCCACCAGGTCCTCGAAGAGGCCCACTGCCTCCTCGAAGCGGCCGGCGTCGGCCAGGACGGAGGCCTTCAGCTCGGGCACCGAGGCGGCCTGCTCGTGCCAGCTCGCCACGGTGGCCGAGTCCATCTCGGCGACCCGCTCGGGGTCGTTGATGATGCCCATGGCCCGGTCGAGGTTCTCCAGGGCGGCGTCGTGCCGGCGGAGCTGGGCGTAGATCTGGCCCAGCGTCAGCATGACCTCGGGACGCCGGTCGTAGATGGTGTTGGCGTTCTCGAAGATCGCGGCGGCTTCCTCGTAGTCCCCTGTGTTCACAAGGGGCGCGGCCTCCTGGTACAGGTTGATCCACGCCCGCTCGCGCATGCCCTCGGTCTCGAGGGTGTAGATGGGACGCAGGGCCTCGGCCCGATCCAGGAACGCATCAGCGACGTCCCAGCGCCCGAGGCCCATGGCGGCGGTGCCGGCCTGGAGGTGGGGGAGCGGGTTGGTGGAGTCGGCGGCGATGGCCGCCTCCGCCGCCGTCAGCGCCTGCAGGTAGAAGGCCTGGGCCTCGGCCTCGCCCTCCGTGCCTTCGGCCTCGTCCAGGGCGCGCTGCGCGGCCCGGGTGTCATCATTCTGGCGGGGGCGTTCGCCCTGCTGCAGCATCTGGCCGCCCGACCCGCCGACGGCGGGCATGGGCGACGAGCCGCCCGAGGACGCGCCACCGGCGCAGGCGGTGAGGCCGAAGCCCATCGCCACGGTCAGGACGAGTCCGAAGCGGATCTTCATCCGAGGAACCTCCCTTGGGGTCAAGAACGGGGTAGACCGATAAAGTTAGAAACGGCGCAAAACGCCGTCAAACCGCATCAGTCACGGATTTCCGGCGGCACCGCTGCGAAGGCGCCGCCCCGCCTCCCGCGGTCCCAGGGCTGCGAGGATCTTGCCCAGGTCCGGGCCCTTCTCCGAGCCGATGAGGGCCAGGCGCACGGGGTGGAAGAGGGCCGCACCCTTGGCACCCGCCCCCGCTCCCGCGTGGCGCACGGCCTGCCCCAACGCCTCCTCCGTCCACTCCTCCACGGCCTCCAGGGCGTCGGCCACCGCCGACAGCACCGCCGTCGCGCCCGGGTAGGCGTCGAGGGCCGCCCGGGCCTCGGCGCCCTCCTCCGCCCCCCCGAACAGGAGGGGGAGGTGCTCGTCGATGTCCGCGTACGTGGCCAGGCGCGTCCGCAGCGCCTCCACCACCTCCGGCCACCGCTCCCGCGCCCCGGGAAAACGGTCCCAGGAGGCGAAGGGAGCCAGGTGTGCCGCCAGGGCCGCCAGGGGCTCGGTGGCCAGGTGCTGCCCCGAGACCCAGAGCAGCTTCTCCGGGTCCATCTGGGCGTCGGCTCGGCCCACCCGCTCCAGCCCCACGGAGGCCACCAGCTCCTCCCGTGTGAGGACCTCCTTCCCCTCGGGGTGGGACCAGCCGAGGAGGGAGAGGTAGTTGAGGACGGCGTCGGGGGGGTACCCCTGGACCCGGAGCTGGGCCACCGCGGCGGCGCCGTCCCGCTTCGAGAGCTTCCGGCCGTCGGGACCGAGCACCGTGGGGAGGTGGGCGAACACCGGGCGGGGCCGCCCGAGGGCGTCGAAGAGCAGCGCCTGCTTGGGCGTGTTGGAGAGGTGTCCCACGCCGCGCACGACGTGGGTGATCTCCATCTCCACGTCGTCCGCCACCACGGCGAAGTTGTATGTGACCCTGCCGTCGGAGCGGCGGATCACGAAATCGTCTATGTCACTGGAAGGAAAGGAGATGTCCCCGAACACCTCATCGTGGATCTCGACGCTGTCCACGCCCTCGGGCACCGCGAAGCGGATCACCGGGGGTGGGCCCTGGGCGGCCCTGGCCGCGCGCTCGCCCGCGGTGAGGCGGCGGCACGTCCCGAAGTAGTGCTTGACCTCCCTGCCCTCCTTGCCGTGGACGGTGGCCATGTCCTCCTCCCCGCAGAAGCAGGGGTAGGCGCGCCCGCCGGCGACGAGGGACTCCACCGCCCGGGCGTAGACGGCGTCCCGTTGGCTCTGGCGGTACGGGGCGTGGGGACCCTCCACGCCGGGGCCCTCGTCCCAGTCGAGGCCCAGCCAGCGGAGGTCCTCCAGGATGGCCTCCTCCCCGCCCTCGACGTTGCGCTCCACGTCGGTGTCCTCGATGCGGAGGATGAACGCACCGCCGTGGCGCCTGGCCAGGAGCCAGTTCAGGGCGGCGGCTCGCACGTTGCCCAGGTGGAGCCGGCCCGTGGGGCTGGGGGCGAAGCGGGTCCGGACGGTCATCTCATTTCCCCAGGTAGGTGAGCACGCGGGTGGCCAGGGCCTCGGAGAAGCCGGGGAGGCGGGCGATCTCGTCCTGGGTGGCCTCCTTCACCCCCTTCACCGAGCCGAAGCGGCGCAGGAGCTCCCGCTGGCGCGCCGGCCCGATGCCGGGGATGTCGCCCAGGTCGCTCCGGATCGTCCGCTTGCTCCGGAGCTTCCGGTTGTACGTCACGGCGAACCGGTGGGCCTCGTCCCGGATCCGCTGGAGAAGGTGGAGGGCCCGGTCCCTCCGGTCCAGGCGCACCGAGTCCCGTCGGCCTGGGAGGAAGACCTCCTCCTCCTTCTTGGCCAGGGCCGCCACCTGCACGTCGCCCAGGTCCAGGAGGCGCAGCGCCTCCACCGCGGCGCCGAGCTGCCCCTTGCCCCCGTCGATGACCGCCAGGTCAGGGAGGGGGCGCCCCTCGTCGCGCCGGCGGCGGAAGTAGCGGCCCACCACCTCGGCCATGGAGCGGAAGTCGTCGTTGCCCCAGTCCCCCTGGATCCGCATGTGCCGGTACCCGGCCTTGCGGGGCTCGCCGTTCTCGAAGACCACGGCGCTGGCCACGGTCTCGGCCCCCTGGGTGTGGGAGATGTCGAAGCACACCATCAGGCGGGGCACCACCTTCAGGTCCAGCGACTCCTGGAGGCTGTAGAGGGCGTCTTCGGCCCGGTCGGCGGCATAGGCCAGCGCCGTCACCCGGTCTTCCAGGACGTGGCGGGCGTTCTGGGCCGCAAGCTCGGTGAGGCGGAGCTTCTCGCCGCGCCGGGGGACGTGGACGCCCACCTTCCGCCCCGCCTGGCCCGACAGGACCTCAGCCAGGAGGCCCTGGTCCGGCGTGGCCAGGGGGAGGACCACCTCCCGGGGGAGGTCGGCTGCGCGGGCGTCGCCGGCCCCCAGGTAGTACCGGGACAGGAGGGAGGCCAGGAGGTCCTCGTCGGCTGCGTCCCGGGGCTCTACGAAGCGGAGCGCCTCGCGGCCCAGGAGGAGGCCGCTCCGGATGCGCATCACCACGCCGGCGGCCAGCTCCCCGTCCCGGGCCAGCCCCACCACGTCCAGGTCCCCGCCCTGCGCCCGGTGGACCCGCTGCTCCCGGGCCAGCGTGTCCAGGCCCTGGACCACGTCGCGGAGGCGGGCGGCCTGCTCGAAGTCCAGCGCCGCCGAGGCGGCGCGCATCCGCGCGTCCACCGTGCGCCTCAGGTCCTCGGTGTCGCCCTCCAGGATGCGGAGGATCTCCGCCACCATGGCGCCGTACTCCTCCCGGGTCTGGAGCCCCACGCACGGCGCCAGGCACCGCCCGATGTGGTAGTCCAGGCAGGGCCGGTCGGGGCCCTCCCGGGGGAGGTCGTAGCGGCACGAGCGCACCGTGTGGAGGCGCTTCACCACCTCCAGGGCCTCCCGCATGGGGCCCACCGACGTGTACGGGCCGAAGTAGCGCGCGCCGTCGTTGAGCACCCTGCGGGTCACGTAGACCCGGGGGAAGGGCTCCTGCACCGTGACCTTGATGTAGGGGTACCGCTTGTCGTCCCTGAGGAGGATGTTGAAGCGGGGCCGGTGCTCCTTGATGAGGTTGGCCTCGAGGATGAGCGCCTCGGCCTCGCTCCCCACCACCAGCGTCTCCAGCGCGTCCACGTGGCGCATGAGCTCACGGGTCTTGGGCGTCTGGTCCGCCTCCCGGCGGAAGTAGCTCCGCACCCGCGGGCGGAGCGCCTTGGCCTTCCCCACGTAGAGCACGGTCCCCCGGGCGTCGCGGAAGAGGTAGACGCCGGGCTTGGTGGAGAGGTTGGCCAGGTGGGTGGTGTCGACGGGCACGGAGAAGCGGGTTCGAGCCGCCTCAGGCGGCGCGGCGGCGCAGGGGGAGGCCCAGGCCGAGGAGCTGGGCGGCCAGAAGGTAGACTACCCCGAAGGGGAGGAGCGTTTCCAGCGCCACCACCGCGGGGTGGGCGGGGGGAAGGGCGACCTGCAGCCCCACGCCCGCCACCGTCGCCAGCGCGGCGGCCAGCGCCATGCGCACCAGGGGGCCGGGACCGGGGCCGTGGGCGCCCACGCGGGCCGAGAGGGCCCTGCGGAGGAGGACGTATTCCAGCCACGCGCCTACCGAGGCGCCCAGGGCCAGCCCCGCGGCGCCCAGGCGGATCCCCTCGAAGCCGAAGGCGTCCAGGGGGAACATGAGGGCGAAGCCGCCCACCGCCGAGACCGCCACGCGCAGGTAGGCCACGCGCGCCGGCGTGCGGGTGTCGCGGAGGGCGTAGAACGCGGAAGAGAGCACGCGGGAGCTGGCCGACGCAGGCAGCCCGAGGGAGTAGGCCGCGAGGACGGCCCACGTGGCCAGGCTCTGGGCACTCCCGAAGGCGCCGGTCTCGTAGAGGGCGGCCACGACCACGTCGCCCAGGAAGAGGTACCCCACCGCCGAGGGGACCAGGAAGAACGAGACCCGCCGGAGCGCCGCCGCCACCCGCCCGGCCAGCTCCCGCTCGGCCTGGGCGGGGAAGCGGGACAGCTCGGGGAGCTCGGAGGCCGCCACCGACATGCCGAAGAGGGAGATGGGGAGGACGTAGAACGTCTGGGCGTACCCCAGGAGGGCCACCGCGCCGTTGGCCAGCCGCCCTGCCAGGATGAGGTCGATCCAGCCGCTCAGGTTCACCACCCCCCGTGCCGCCACGACCGGGCCGAAGGAGCGGATGGCCTCCCCCACCCCTTCCACGCCCCGCCCCAGGGAGAGGCGCACGCCGCCGAGGTGGCTGAGCACGAAGGGGACCTGCACCGCGAACTGGAGCACGCCGCCCACCAGTGCGCCCCACGCCAGCGCCACCACCAGGTCGTCCAGGCCCAGCGCCAGCCAGGCGCCCCCGGCCACCAGCGTGGCGATCATGGCCAGGTTCCAGAACACCGGCGCCACGTACGACACGAAGAAGCGCCGGTGGGTGTTGAGGATCCCCAGGGCCCACGCGCTCACCACCAGCACGCCGGTCATGGGGAAGAGGATGCGCACCATGCGGACGGTGAGGGCCTGCTTCTCCGCGTCCCACGCCGAGAAGAAGAGGGCGACGAGCCAGGGCGCCAGGAGCACCCCACCCAGGGCAAGGAGGGCCGCCACCACGGTGAGGATTCCCAGGGCCGCGCCGGCGAAACGACGGGCGTCCTCCTCCCTGCCCTCTTCCAGCATGCGGGCGTACACGGGAATGAGCGACGCCGACAGCGTCCCCTCCCCCAGGAGGTTCTGCACCACGTTGGGCATGCGCAGCGCCGCCCGCCACGCGTCGGCGTGGTCGCTGGTGCCGAACCAGTAGCCGAACACGCGCTCCCGGACGAAGCCGAAGACCCGGCTGAGGAAGATGCCCGCGCCGACGCGGGCGGCGGCGCGGGCACCCTTCGGGGGAGCGCTCACGGGGTCGGGGTCGGCCCCGGCCTCAGCCCTGCGTCTCGCCCGGGGGGAGCGCCTTGCCCGGGTCCTCCGGGTCGCGCCCCTCCAGGAGCTTGTGCAGGAACTGGCTCTCCTCGTCCAGGCGCCCCACCTCGGAGCCGAGGCGCTCGACCTCGCCCTCCAGGAAGGCGATCCGCTCCGCCAGCAGGTCCGGGGGCCCGTCCAGGCTCCGCCGCTCCAGGCGGGACGCCAGCGCCTTGCCGAGCTGGGAGTCCACCAGGATGGCGATGAGGGGGATCAGGAAGACGAGGACGACGATGAGCGAGAGCATGGCCGAAGTTTAGGCTGCGGAGCGCGGTCAGTCGAGCGTCACCGCGAAGCGGTGGAGTATTTCATCAAGAAACGCGCCACCGTACCGCGCCAGGTAGTAGAACGGGTTCATGACCCGCTCCTGGGGCTTCCCCAGGGGGAAGAGGTGGACCTGCGCCTTCTCGAGCTGCGCCAGGGCGATCTCGTTCTCCCGCTTCAGCGCGTGGGTCACCTTCTTCTCCACCTCGTCCAGCGCGGCGAAGGCCTGGCTCCGCACGTGCTGGACCGTGCCCTTGAGCGTGGGGTCCACGCCCTTCACCGCGTCGGCCAGCTCCCCCACGCCCTTGCCGATGGCGCCCCTGAGGCTCCCCAGCGCCTTGCGGAGGTCGGCCGGGACCTCGTCCCGGGCGATCTCGCTGGCCACCTCGTGGAAGGGCCGCTGCAGGTGGGGCACGTCCAGGGAGAACTTGTCGAGTACCTTCCGGATCTTGCCCTCCACCACCGTGGCGCCGAAGCGGGGGTGCACCACGGGCATGCGCACCCCGTGGGCCCGGAAGTAGTCGCCGAGCTGGGCGAAGTACGCCGTCTCGCCCGGGCCCGCCACGTACGACAGCGTCGGGAAGACCACGCTCTCGGCCACCGGACGGAGCAGCACGTTGGGGCTGAGCACCGAGGGGTCCGCGTCCACCCGGGCCCGGATGTCGGCTGCGCTCAACTGCTCGCCGGAGACGCGGAGGCGGAACCCGCCGTGCTCGCGGTACAGGCGTTCCCTGCCGGCGCTCCCCTCGAGGAAGAGGTTCACTCCCCCCTCCATGAGGGCCACCTGGAGGTCGAACCCCGCCTGGGAAAGCTGGGCGGCGGTGCCGGCCAGGACGCCCTCCAGCTCCTCGCTACGGTCCAGCTCGGCCAGGAGGAGGTCCATGGAGGCCTCCTTGACCACCGGGTGGGCCGCGTCTGTGAAGAGCATGCCCCGCGGGCCCAGGAGGGCCTCCATCACCGCGGCGAAGCTCTGGGGGAGGGTCGCCCCCGGGGTCGCGGCGGCGCGAAGGAGCTCGAACCACGGCTGGCTGAAGTCCGTCTGGGGGAGGTCCTGCAGGAACGCCTCCCGGAGAGGCTCCAGCGCGGGTCCCGCGGGGATCCTGTGGAGCGGGGGGTGGACGTCGGGGTCGGGGGCCGGGAGCTCGGGGCGGTGGAGCTCGTTGTCCACCCCCACGATACAGGTGTTGTTGGCCTCCGCCCAGTCGTGGTCCTCCGACGCCACCCAGAACACGGGGAGCACCGGCTTGCCCAGGGCGGCCTCCAGGGCCTCGGCGAGCCGGATGGCGGTGAGCCCCTTGTACACGCTGTAGAGGGGCCCGCCGAAGAGGCCGGGCTGCTGACCCGTGGTCACGACGTACCCGCCCTCCTCCACGAAGCGCCGGAGGCGGCCGGCGTCCCCACCCTCCGGGACGCGCAGCGCCCGGGCGGCCCGCTCCCTGGTCTCCCGGGAGAAGCGCCCGTCCACCTCCCGGGCCTTCTCCCGGTAGGCGTCGGTCCGGGCGAAGTGGCCGGGGTAGAAGGGCGCGGCGGCGGGGGCGCCCTCCAGGTAGGCCCGGGCCACGGCGCCACCCGCCGGGCGGGACGCCAGGATCTCGAGGTTCAGGGGTCCTCCCGGCACGTCAGGCTCCTTTGTGGTAGGGCTCGCCGCGGAGGATGGTCCCCGCGCGGTAGAGCTGTTCGGCCAGCACCAGGCGGGCCATCTCGTGGGGCAGCGTCATGGGCGACAGCGACACCTTCCGCTGGGCCCGCTCCAGAACAGCCGGGGCCAGGCCGAAGGCCCCCCCCAGGACGAAGGCGACGCCCGGGGAGGAGCGCAGCGCCGCCTCCTCCAACGCGCGGGCCAGCGCCCGGGATCCCATCCCCTTCCCCGTCCGGGTCAGCGCCAGGACGGAATACCCCTCGGGGATCCGCGCCAGGATCCGCTCCCCCTCCGCCGCCATGACCCGCTCGGGGGCGGGGTCGCGGCCGGGGGCCCCGGCGTCCACTTCCGCGATCTCCAGCTTCCAGTACCGCCGGGCCCGCTCCTCGTACTCGTCCACCGCCGCCTCCAGCGTGCCCCGAACGCGCCCCACCGCCACCACGAGGACTTTCACCAGGGGAGCCCTCCCGCCCGGCTCACCACCGTGTCGCGGAGCGCGTGCTCGTTGTCCCGGTACGGATGGTCCAGCGTGTAGTGGAGGCCTCGGCTCTCCCTGCGGAGGCGGGCGCAGCGGACGATGAGCTCCGCGACCTGGAGGAGGTTGCGTAGCTCGGCGCCCTCCGCCGTCCAGCGGGTGCGGAGCCAGCGGAGCGCCTCCGCCGACGAGAGGCGGGCGATCTCCCCCTCGGCCCGCTCCAGCCGCTCGTGGGAGCGGACGATCCCCACCAGGTCCCACATGAGCTCCCGAAGCTCGGCCCGGCGCCGCGCCACCTGCTCCAGGTCCGGCTCGTCGTCTCCGGGAAGCGGGAGGTCGGTGGCCAGCGGGGGCAGCGTCGAGCGGCCGTCCTGCGTCTCCAGCCGGTGGGACACCATGCGTGCCGCCCGGTCGGCGAACACCACCGCTTCCAGGAGCGAGTTGGACGCCAGGCGGTTGGCCCCATGGACCCCTGAGCACGCCACCTCCCCCGTGGCATAGAGGCCGGCCAGGCTGGTGTGGCCCATGCTGTCGGTGAGGACGCCCCCGCAGACGTAGTGGGCCGCCGGCACCACCGGGATCCCCTCGGCGGGGTCCACGCCCCGCTCCCGGCACCCCGCCACGGCGTCGGGGAAGCGCTCCTCGAGGCGGGCCGGAGACATGGCGGAGGCGTCGAGGAGCACGTGGCTCTCGCCTCGCTCCTTCAGCTCCCGGTCGATGGCCCGGGCCACCACGTCCCGGGGGGCCAGGGACGCCAGGGGGTGGTAGCGCTCCATGAACGACGTGCCGTCCAGCGTACGGAGCACCGCGCCCTCCCCCCGGAGCGCCTCGGAGATGAGGAAGGCCGGGTCCTCCGTTGGGTAGAGCGCCGTGGGGTGGAACTGGATGAACTCCATGTTGGCCACCCGGGCGCCGGCGCGATACGCCATGGCGATGCCGTCCCCCGTGGCGATGCCCGGATTGGTGGTGTTCCGGTACACCTGTCCGCACCCACCCGCCGCCAGCATGGTGAAGCGGGCGCGCACCGCCGTCACGGCTCCGGTACGGTGCTCCAGCACGAGGGCGCCGGAGCACACCGTGCGCCCCGACGCGTCGGCGGCCACCAGGAGGTCCAGGGCCAGGTGGTCCTCCAGGACCTCGATGTTGGGCTCGGAGGCCACGGCGGCGAGGAGCGCGTTCTCGATCTCCCGGCCGGTGTGGTCGCCGGCGTGGGCGATGCGGCGCCGGGAGTGGCCCCCCTCCCGGCCCAGGGAGAGGCGCGTGGGCCCCTCCTCGTCGAAGCGGGCCCCCCACTCCATCAGCTCCCGCACCCGCGCCGGGCCCTCCCGCACCAGGACCTCCACTGCGCGGGGGTGGCACAGGCCGGCTCCGGCCACGAGGGTGTCCTTGATGTGGAGGTCGAAGCGGTCGTCCTCGCCCTGCACCGACGCGATGCCGCCCCGGGCGTAGTTCGTGGACGACGCCGCACGCTCCTTCTTCGTCACGAGGAGGATGCGGGCGCGGGGGGCCAGCTTCAGCGCGAAGGAGAGCCCGGCGATGCCGCTCCCGATGACCAGGACGTCGGTGGTGCGCTCCATCAGGCGCTGCTCCGGGCGACGCCGGTGACGAGGCGGGTCACGGCGTCTTCGCCGCGCTCCCATCGGAGGCTCTGGGTGAGGACGCGCACGGGTTCCAGGAGGGTTCGGTAGGGGACGAGCTTCACGGCATCCTTCTCGGTGACCACAACGGTACGTGTGCCGGCCCGCTGGCGCATGGCCCGGACCTCGACCTCGGTGAAGGCGTGGTGGTCCGGGAAGGGGACGAGCTCCGCCTCGACCCCGATCGCCTCCTCCACCTGGACGGCGAAGGCGTCGGGGCGGGCCACCGCCGCCACCGCCAGCGTGGGTCCCGTGGGGGCGCCGGCGGGGGCGCCTGACAGGTCCTGCCAATGCCCCGGGAGGAGGGCCGCCACCGCCACGGCCAGGTGGGGGAAGCGCCCCGACACCCCGTCGGCGAGGGTTGCCGCCTTCGTCGCAGCGGCGGTGCGCCGGGTGACGACCACGGCGTGGGCGCGGGCCAGCGCGCGGGGGCCCTCGCGGTAGGGTCCTCGGGGGAGGAGGCGCCCGGGGAAGGCGTCCTCGGCGGCCAGGAGGACCAGGTCCACGTCCCGGGCCAGGCGCCTGTGCTGGAAGCCGTCGTCGAGGACGACGGCCTCGGCGCCCCGCTCCCGGGCGAGGCGGGCGGCGGCCACCCGGTCGGGGTCGGCGACCACCGGCACCTCGGGGTTCCATCGGTGGTGGAGGAGGAGTTCGTCGCGGCCGTACCCCCTGGACACCAGCGCCACGTCGGCGCCGGCCTGGACGAGGGCCCGGGCGGCCCACGCCGCCAGGGGCGTCTTCCCCGTGCCGCCGACGGCCAGGTTGCCCACGCTCACCACACGGAGCCCTTCCACCCGCGCGCCGCCCCGGGCGTCGGCCCGGCGGTTGCGGCGGGCCACCTCGGCGGCGTAGAGCCACTCCAGCGGCGCCGCGAGGGCGCGCAGCACGGCCCCCGGGGCGCCCAGCTCCCCCTGCCACCAGCGGCGCACGGCCAGGTGGGCGGCGCCCCTCATCGACCCGCCTCGGCGTCGGCGGTGGCGGTGAGGGCCCGGAGCTCCGCGCCCACCTGCCCCGCCAGGGCGTCCAGCTCCTCCCGCGTGGCGCCCCGGGGGATCCACCAGGGGGCGCCGTACTCGATGTGGATCCTCGCGAAGGGCCGGGGGACCAGGAAGCCGTCCCAGCTCCGGAACCTCCACCCCCCCGACGCCCCCAGCGCCAGGGGCACCAGGGGGAGCCCAAGGGTCTGGGCCACGGCCAGGGCGCCGGGCTTGAACTCGGCGACGGGGCCCCGGGGCCCGTCGGGGGTGAGGGCCAGGTCCTTTCCAGCCCGGGCCGCCCGGATGAGCCCCTTGAGCCCCTTGGTGCCTCCCCGGGTGCTGGAGCCACGCACGGTCTCGAAGCCGAGTCGCTCGATGATGCGCGTGATGTATTCCCCGTCGGCGTGCTCGCTCACCAGCACGACGATCCCCTCGTCCCGGTGGACGTGCACCAGCGGGAGGAGTTGCCCGTGCCAGAAGGCGAACACCACCGGCGTCCCCTCCTCCCTGAAGCGGAGGTAGTGCTCCTGTCCCCTGCGCCGCACGCGCGTGGTGGCGAAGAGCGAGGCCACGAGGCCCTGCCCCAGGACGGCGGCCGCCTCGAACTTGAGCTCGTTCACCGGCGTGCCTCGAGGAGGCCCGCCGCCAGCTCCGCCACGCGCTCCGACGCGCCCGGCTCCCCCAGCGCCCCGCGGATCCGGGCCAGCCCCTCCACCTGCCGTGCCCGCTCCGGGCCGTCGTCCAGGAGGGGAAGGAGGTGCGCTGCCATGCGCTCCGGCGTGGCCTCCGCCTGGAGGAGCTCCGGCACCACGCCCTCGCCCGCCACCAGGTTGGCCAGGGCCACGTGGGGTACGCGGATGAGGCGGCGGGCCAGGGCGAACGTCAGCGGGTGGGTGCGGTACGCCACCACGAAGGGGGTGCCCTCCAGCGCCGTCTCCAGCGTGGAGGTGCCCGACTTCACCAGCGCCGCGCGGGCGTGGCGCTGCAGCGCCCGGGTGTCCGACGTCACCGGGAGGCCGGCGCCGGACAGGCGCGTCTCAGGCACGGAGGAGGCCCGGGCCAGCACCGGCTGCACTCCGGGACGGGCGGCCTGTACCGCCCGGGCAGCGGCCACGAAGGGCTCCAGGTGGCGGTCCAGCTCCTGGGCCCGTGAGCCGGGGAGCACCGCCAGGAGGGGCCGGTCCGGGTCGAGCCCGTGGGCCCGGCAGAAGGCGTCGCGGGGGGTGACTTCGTCGGGGCGCTCCAGGAGGGGGTGGCCCACGAAGGAGACTCGAGCCCCGGCGGCCTCGAGCTGAGCCGCCTCGAAGGGCAGGATCACGGCCACGTGGTCGGCGTGCTCCGCCAGCGCCCGGGCCCGCCTGGGCTTCCAGGCCCAAACCTGGGGCGCGATGTAGTAGAGCGCCGGCACGCCCAGCTCGTGGGCCATGCGCGTGGCCCGGAGATTGAAGCCCGGGTAGTCGACGGGGAGGACCAGGTCCACCTCTCCCGAGGCCAGCAGCGTGCGGACCCGGGCCAGGAGGCCGCGGAAGAAGCCCAGGTGGCGGACCACCTCCACGAAGCCCATGACGGCGAGCTGGTCCAGCCCCGCCAGCAGTTCCACCTCCTCCGCCTCCAGGTGTGGCCCACCCAGCCCGCGGAGGCGCACGCCGGGGATCCGCTCCTTCAGCGCCCGGGCGACCCCGGCGGCGTGGTGGTCGCCCGAGGCCTCCCCGGCCAGGATGAGGACGGTGGGAGGAGCCGTCATGGAACCGCGCGCGGGGTCAGAAGCGCCCCAGGTACCAGATCAGGGCGACGACGAGCACGAGGAACACCACGAGCCGGCCCGACGGCATCCCCTTCCGGGCGTCGAGCCAGTTCTGCTTTCTCCTACGACGGACGCGAATCAGGGACATGGCTCTCGATCCGTTCCTGGATGGCGAGGGCGACCGCAAGAGCGGCCCGCCCGTCGTCTCCGGTCACCGTGGGTGGCGCCAGGCCCCGCACCGCGTCGCGGAAGTCCTCCAGCTCCCTCCGCAGGGGCTCGACGCCGTCTCCCACCAGGGGAATACGCTCCACGATCTCCGCGAGGTCCAACGCGGCGGGGCCGTCGGCGGCGCTGAGCTGGATCTCGGGGAGGGACTTCTTCAGCCGGAGGAACTCGCCGGTCCCCCCTGCCAGGTTCAGGCTGAGGTACCCGGAGCGCTGGAAGAGGCGGAGCTTGCGCATGCGCTCCAGCGACACGCGGCTGGCCGTGAGGTTGGCCACCGCGCCCCCCTGGAAGGTGAGGCGGGCGTTGGCGATGTCGACGGTATGCGTGAGCACCGGCATTCCCGACGCGGCGAACTCGGCCAGCGGAGCTCCCACCAGGCCCATGACCAGGTCCACGTCGTGGATCATGAGGTCCAGGACCACCGCCACGTCTGTGCTGCGCGGCGAGAAGGGCGCCAGGCGGTGGGATTCGACGAAGAGGGGCTGGTCGAGGTACGGGAGCGCGGCCACGATGGCCTGGTTGAAGCGCTCCACGTGCCCGGTCTGGACGAAGGTGCCGCCCATCCTCGCCGCCGCCAGGATGCGGTCGGCGGCCTCGAGGGACGGCGCCAGGGGCTTCTCCACGAGGACGGCGATTCCCCGCTCCAGCGCGGCCACGGCCACCGCCTCGTGGGCCGTGGTGGGCACCGCCACCACCAGGGCGTCGCAGACGTCGAGAAGGCCCTCCAGCGAGGCGTGGGGCGTCACCCCCAGCTCGGCGGCCACGTCGGCCAGGCGCTCGGCGCGGGCGTCGTGGACGCCGGCCATGGCGATGCCGTCCAGGGACGCCAGGATGCGGGCGTGGTGGAAGCCGAGGGCTCCCACGCCGGCCACGCCGATGCGGGGTCGCTGGGGCGTCACGGCGCCCTCAGAGCGTGATGCCGCGCTCGCTGGCGCGAATGAAGGCGAGGAGGTGGCGCACCTCGGGGATCCCGTCCATCTCGGCCTCCGCTTGCTCCACGGCCTTGGACAGCGTGAGCTTGGACTGGAAGAGGAGGCGGTACGTCTTCTTCAGCGAGCTCCTCACCTCGTCGGTGAAGCCCCGGCGCTCCAGGCCCACGGCGTTCAACCCGTACAGCTTGGGCGGGTTGCCCGCCGCACGGCAGTACGGGGGCACGTCCTGGGAGATCCGGGAGCCACCGCCCACGAAGGCGTGGGCGCCGATGCGCACGAACTGGTGGATGGGGGTGATTCCCCCCACGATGACCCAGTCCTCGATGAGGACGTGGCCCGCCATGTTCACCGAGTTGGACAGGATCACGTGGTTGCCCAGCTCGCAGTCGTGGGCCACGTGCGTGTAGGCCATGAGCAGGCAGTCGGATCCCACCACGGTGCGGCCCGAGGCCGACGTGCCCCGGTTCAGCGTGGCGAACTCCCGGATGACCGTCCGATCTCCCACCTGGAGGAGCGTGCGCTCCCCCTGGAACTTCAGGTCCTGCGGGTCGGTGCCCAGGACCGCGCCGTTGAAGATGCGGCAGTCCTCGCCCAGCACGGTGTCCCGCTCGAGGGTGACCCTCGGGCCGATCTCGGTGCCGTCGCCCACGCGGACGCCCGGGCCCACGATGGCCCACGGCCCCACCGTGACCCCCTGCCCCAACTCCGCGTCGGCGTCCACCAGGGCGGTGGGGTGGATGACGGTCTCCCCGCGCGTGCCGACCACCACGTCGCTCATCTGTCCACGATCCTTGCCATGAGTTCGGCCTCCGCGACCACGTGGCCGTCGACGCGCCCCACGCCGCGCATCTTGCACACGTGGCGGCGGAACTGGAGCATCTCCAGCTCGAAGACGATGGTGTCGCCGGGCGTCACCGGCCGACGCCACTTCACGTTGTCCAGGGACATGAAGTAGACCACCTTGTTCTCCGGGTCCTCCACGGCGTCCATGAGGAGGAGGCCGCCCACCTGCGCCATGGCCTCCACGATGAGGACGCCGGGCATGATGGGGTGTCCCGGGTAGTGGCCCTGGAAGAACGGCTCGTTGATGGTGACGTTCTTGATCCCGACGATCCGCTTGCCCTGCTCGAAGTCCACGATCCTGTCCACGAGCAGCATGGGGTACCGGTGGGGCAGGTACTGCATGATCTTCGCGGTGTCCACGAAGGCCTCGCGCCCGGTGACGCGGATGTGCTCGGCGATGGCCCGCGCCAGGCGGACGTTGCCCGCGTGGCTGGGGCGCTGCGCCACCACGTGGGCCTCGAGTCGGCCCCCGAGGAGCGCCAGATCCCCCACGATGTCGCCGATCTTGTGGCGCACGAACTCGTCGGGGAAGCGCAGCGACTCGTTGAGGATGTCGTCGTCGTCCAGGACGACGGTGTTCTCCAGGTTGGCTCCCTGGGCCAGGCCCCGCTCCCGGAGCGCGTCCCAGTCCGTCACGAAGCCGAACGTCCGGGCCGGGGCCAGCTCCCGGGCGAAGCCGTCCGGGTCGACCTCAAAGGAGCCGTACTGCCGCCCGATGGCCGGGTGGGGGAAGTCGATGCTCCCCGAGACGCGGAGCCCCTTGGCCGGGGCCGCGACGTAGGAGGCGCCCTGGTCGCCCTCCACGGACACCGGGGCCTGGAGGCGGAGGATCCGGGCCTCGGCCTCCTGCTCCACGATGCCGGCGTCCAGCAGTGCGTTCCGGTAGTCCTGGAACGAGCCGTCCCGGATGGGGATCTCGGGGCCGGTGAGCTCCACCACCAGGTTGTCCACCGGGAGGCTGCTCACGGCGGCCATGAGGTGCTCCACGGTGAGCACCCGCACGTCCCCTTCGCCCAGGGTGGTCCCCAGGTCCGTGGCCACCACCCGATCCAGGCAGGCGGGGATCTCGGGGGCGCCCTCCAGGTCCACCCGGCGGAACCGGACGCCCGTGCCGGGTTCGGCCGGTCGGAACGTGAGGGTCGCGGCCTCCCCGGAGTGCACGCCGGCTCCCTCCAGGGAGATCTCCTTCGCGACCGTCCGCTGCTTGGCTGCGCTCATGCCCCTCGACGGGTGTTGTCGGGTGGTGACGGGAGGGGGCTCCGACAGGTCATGCCCCCGTGACCAAAACACTGAAAGCTAACGGTTGGGGCCCGCCGGGCCTACCGTCCATCCAGCGCTTCCATCCGGGCCTCCAGGGCCTTCAGCCGCTCGAGGAGCCGCGGGATACGCCCGAGGTGTGCCTGGCGGTTCATGTCCTCCCTGTGGGGCCGGGCCGGGTGGCCGGACATGGTCTCCCCCGGCGGGACGTCGCGCATGACCTTGGTGGCCACCGCGAGGCGGGCGCCGTCGCCGATCTCCAGGTGGTTGATGACCCCCACCTGCCCCCCGAACCAGACGCCCTTTCCCACGCGGGTGGACCCGGCGATCCCCACCATGGCCGCCAACATGGAGAGGGCTCCGACACGCACGTTGTGGGCGATCTGCACCAGGTTGTCGATCTTCACCCCCGGCTCCACCACGGTGTCGCCGATGGAGCCCCTGTCCACGCACGAGTTGGCTCCGATCTCCGCGTCGTCGCCCACCACGGCCCGGCCCAGGTGGGGGATGCGCTGGTGGGCGCCGTCGAAGAACACGTATCCGAAGCCGTCGGAGCCCAGGACCGTCCCCGAGTGGAGGATGACCCGGTCCCCGACGTGCGTGCCCGGGTAGATCACCACGTGGGGGTGGAGGGTGCAGTCCCTCCCCACCCGGGCCCCCCGGCCCACCACCACGTGGGCGCCTACGCGGGTCCCCTCCCCAACCGCGGCGCCGTCTTCCAGCACCGCATAGGGTCCCACGCAGGCGCCCTCGCCGAGGATCGTACCCGCGCCCAGGACGGCGGTGGGGTGGACACCCGGTGCCGCGGGCGCCGGACGCTCGAGGTGGCGCAGCAACGTAACCAGTGCGCGGTGGGGCTCCCTCACCACGACCCGGGGGCGGCCCGCGGCATAGGGCTCCATGTCCTCGGAGACCAGGAAGCTCCCCGCCTCCGACGCCGCCACGTACTTGGTGTACCGCTTGGCCGACAGGAAGGCGAGGTGCTTGGGTCCGGCCTCCTCCACCGGCGCGACGCCGGCGACGGGGAGGTCGGGGCTCCCCTCCAGCCTGCCGTCAACCAGCTCGGCGACGGCACCCAGGGTGAGGGGCTCGGGGACGGTGGCTTCACGAGCGGGCATGACGGGCTCTCTCCTGAAAGACGAGGGGCCCACGGGCGCGCTTCGCAGCGCCCGCGGGCCCCAGGGTCACGGTGTCCGACGCTCCCGGCTAGCGGGTGCCTCCCGCGGGGGGCGCCGCAGCATTCAGGCGGCGCAACACCTCGGCGGTGAGGTCCAGGGTGGGGTCGGCGGCGATGATGGAGCCGGCGGCCACGTCGAGGATGAGAGAGTAGCTCCCCTCCTCGCGCATGGCCTCGATGACCTCGGTGATCTTGTCCATGACCGGCTGAACCAGCTCGGTGCGGCGCTGGGCCGCGAGCTGGTCCATCTGCGCCATGCGGGCCTGGGCCTCCTGGGCCTTCTGCTGGATCTGCTGCTGGCGGTTGCGCTTGGCCTCCGGGGACAGCGTCAGCTCCTGCTGGGCGAGCTGCTGCTGCATGCGCGTAAGCTCGTCCTGGAGCTGCTGGGCCTCGTTGTTGTAGGCCTGCATGTCTCGCTCGAAGGCCTGCTGGGCCTCCCGGGCTCCCGGCGCGCTGTTCAGGATCTCCTGGGAGTTGATGTAGCCGATCTTCAGCGTCTGCGCCTCCGCGCCGGTGGCAACCAGCGCGAAGATCAGCGCCAGGGCGGCGAACGGGGTGCGTCGCATGGGCGTGTGCTCCGTTGGGGTTTCGTCATCCCGCTGCCCCGCCGACGGTCCGTGGTGACCGCCGCCAGGACGTACGCGTCTCGTGCTATCCTAGGCCGCCTGGGTCCCTGTGTTCCCGTGTTCCCGCGTCGCGACCCCGGTACAGCCTGGTAATCTCTAGAAACCGGGCCCCATCCGGAAGTGGAGCTGCCAGCCCGGCGTCGTCTTGTCGAAGCCGTAGGCGTAGTCGAGGCCGATGGGCCCGAAGGGCGTCACCAGCTGCAGGCCGAAGCCCGCGCCCCGGAAGAGGCGGGAGGGATCGATGTCCCACGGGTCGCGCCAGACGTTCCCGGCGTCGTAGAACGTGGAGACGGAGATCTGATCGTTGAGGCGCAGCGCGTATTCGGCGGTGACGGTGAAGTAGGCGTTGCCCAGGCGGTCGATGTCGAAGATCTCCTGGGAGCGCTCCGGGAAATACCCCCGGGGCGTGATGGACGTCTCGTCGTACCCGCGCAGGTTCTGGCCAAACTGGACACCGCCCATCCAGAACCGCTCGAAGGGGAAGGCGCTGGCGTCGCCGAACACGGCGCCGGCCTTCATGGAGAGTCCCAGCGCGAAGCGGATGGGCCGCCCGCCGGCGGACTGGTCCCCGATTTGCCCCACGGGGACGTACCAGGTCCCCTCCAGGAGGGCACGGGTGAAGTTGCCGTCCCCGCCCAGGAGGCCGCCGTTGGTCTCGATGTTGATGCTCTGCTTGGAGCCCACGGTGGGGAACAGCGGGTGGTCCAGCGTCTGCCTGGTGATCCCCACGGAGAGCTGGCTCTGCACGCCGGGGGGGCGTCCGAACAGCGAGGTGTCGTCCACGTCGCTGAACTGCTGGTAGCGCGTGCGGGAGATCCCGTACCCGGCGAAGATCCTCGTGACCCGGGAGTCGGGCCAGGGGAAGCCGAACCGGAAGTTGGCGCCCAGCCGCTTCCGGCGCCCCGTGGCGAACTGGAAGAACCGGTCGCGCGAGTTGAAGAGGGACACCGACCCGGAGATCTGGCTCTGGAAGAGCGCCGGGTCGGAGTACGCCAGCTCGAAGCTGTTGAGGTAGCGCCCGAAGTCCCAGCGCAGCGTTCCCGACTTGGCCTGCCCGAAGAGGTTGGGCTGCTCGTAGCCCAGGAAGCCGGAGAGGCCGTAGCCGCCCCCGACCGACGTCCCGAAATTGATGGAGCCGGTCTGCTTCTCCTTGACGTTGAACACGATGTCCACGTCCCCGTTGTCCAGCGGCTGGATGTCGGGGGGCGCCATGGGCGCCTCGAAGAAGCCCAGCGACGAGATGCTCTGGTAGCTGCGGAGCACGCGGTCCTGGGAATACACGTCGCCGGGGAGGATGAAGATCCGGTCCCGCACCACCCACTCGTACGTGTACTCGTTGCCCACCACCGAGACCCGGTTGACGATGGCGGGCGAGCCCTCGCGGATCTGCCAACTCACGTCCACCGTGGGGTCCTCCCCGTCGGCGGCGGGTTCGTTCCGGTTCATGACCGGGCTGATCTGCGCGTAGAGGTACCCCTCGTTGGCGTACCGCTCCCGGGCGGTGGACATGGCCGACACGAAGGCCTCGGCGTCGAAGACCTGGCCCTCGACGCCCCGCTCCTCCCCGCGCCCGATGCCCAAGCTGCGAAGGAGGCCGCCCTCGCTGCGGCGGAACAGGCCCTCGAGCTCCTCGTCGTCGAAGCGCGTGTTCCCCTCGATGCTGAAGGAGGCCAGGCGGTACCGGGGCCCCTCGTCCACGGCGATCTCCAGGCGGGCCTTCCCCGTCGCGGGGTCGATGACCAGCGTGTCGGAGACGACGCGGAAGTCGAGGAAGCCGTGGCTACGGTACAGCGCCGGAAGGCTGCTCTCGAGGTCACCCTGGAGCCGCTCGTCGTCGTAGCTGCCCGAGCGGAACCACCAGAAGCCCTCGGCCTTGGTGTCCATGGCGCCGCGGAGCTGGTCCTCGGCGAGGCGCTCGTTGCCCACGAAGTCCACCTGGGCCACGGTGACCCGCTGGCCCTCGGCGACGTCCAGGAAGAGGTCGATCTCGCCGGGGCGGTCCTCCACGGGGACCAGGCGCTCCTCGATGGCGGCGAAGGGGATGCCCTTGGCCGCCAGCTCGGAGCGGATGAACGCCTGGGCGTCCAGCGTGCGCTGCGGGTTGTAGGGGAACCCGGACCGGAGGCCCGTGGTGTCCCGCACCTGCCGCTCCGAGGCGTGCTCCAGTCCCGCGATGGTCACCCGCCGCACCAGGGGGCGCTCCTCCACCCGCACGACGAGGACGATGCCCGGCCCGGCGCCGGCGTCGCGGGCGCGGACCTCCACGCTGGAGAAGTGGCCTTGTCCCAGCAGGGCCTTGATGCCCGTCTGGATGTCACGGTACGACACGTTCGTCCCCGGCTGGATGCCGAAGAACGTCTGCACCGTGCTCGCGGCCACCCGGCTGTTCCCCTCCACCAGCACCGAGTCCACCTGCTGAAGCGCCGACTGCTGCCCCGCCTGGGCCACCAGGGGGGCGGGCGCGACGAGCAGGGTGCCGGCGAGGGCGGCGACGATGGCGCCTGCCCCCAACAGCGCGCGGCCGGGGGATCCTTTTCCCGTCATCCTCACGTCTTCGTCGTCGATCCCGCCTGGAGGGTGAGTCCGTCCCCATCGGGGTTCACCGCCACCTCGATCTCGTCGCCGGCAGCGAACTCCGCGGTGAGGATCTTCTCGGAGAGCGGGTCCTCCAGGTAGCGCTGAATGGCCCGCTTCAGGGGGCGCGCCCCGAACTTCTCGTCGTACCCCTTGTCCACCAGGAACCCGATGGCTTCGTCGGTGAGGCGCAGGGAGAGCTCCTCCTCGCCCAGACGCTTGCGCACGTCTCCCAGGAGGATGTGCACGATCTCGGCGATCTCTTCCTTGGACAGGGGGTGGAACACGATGGTGTCGTCCACCCGGTTGAGGAACTCGGGGTTGAAGGCCCGCTCCACCTCCTGGCGGACCTTGTCCTTCATGATCTCGTAGCTGGTCTTCGGGTCCGCGGCCTGGAAGCCCAGTCCTCCGCCCTTGGAGATGTCCCGGGCGCCCAGGTTGGAGGTCATGATGAGGACCGTGTTCTTGAAGTCGATGACCCGGCCGTAGTTGTCCGTCAGGTGCCCCTCGTCGAGGACCTGCAGGAGGATGTTGAACACGTCGGGGTGGGCCTTCTCGATCTCGTCGAGGAGGACCACCGAGTACGGCCGCCGCCGCACTGCCTTGGTGAGGGCGCCCGAGTCCTCGTAGCCCACGTAGCCGGGAGGCGCTCCGATGAGTCGGGACACGGAGAACTTCTCCATGTACTCGCTCATGTCGACGCGGATGAGGGCGTCGCGGTCGGCGAACAGGAACTCGGCCAACGCGCGGGCCAGCTCGGTCTTCCCCACGCCCGTGGGTCCGGAGAAGATGAACGAGCCGATGGGGCGGCGGGGGTCCTTGAGGCCCGCACGGCTCCGCCGGATGGCGCGCGAGATGGCCGCGATGGCATCCTGCTGCCCCACGATGCGCTTGTGGATCTCGTCTTCCATGTGCACCAGCCGCTCGGACTCGGTCTGGCGGATCCGGGTCACCGGCACGCCTGTCCAGCGGCTCACGATGAAGGCGATCTCCTCCGACGACAGCTCGGGGCGGTGGCGCTTGCGCTCCTCCTCCCAGGCCTCCTGCCGCTCGCGGATCTTCTGCGACAGCTCGCGCTCGGAGTCGCGGAGCTCGGCGGCGCGCTCGAAGTCCTGGCCGCCGATGGCCTCTTCCTTCTTCCGGGCGATCTCGGCGAGCTGGGTCTTGAGCTCCTCCACCTCCGGCGGCGGCACCTGGCTGGCGATGCGGGCCCGGGCGCCGGCCTCGTCGATGACGTCGATGGCCTTGTCGGGCAGGAAGCGGTCCGTGATGTAGCGATCGGCGAGTTTGGCCGCGTGCTCCAGGGCCTCGTCGGGGATCACCACCCTGTGGTGGTCCTCGTAGTGGCCGCGCAGCCCCTTGAGGATCGCCACCGTCTCGTCGACGGCGGGTGGGTCCACGATGACGGGCTGGAAGCGCCGCTCCAGGGCGCCGTCCTTCTCGATGTACTTGCGGTACTCGTTGAGCGTGCTGGCGCCGATGCACTGGAGCTCACCCCGCGCCAGCGCCGGCTTGAGCATGTTGGAGGCGTCGATGGCGCCCTCGGCGGCCCCCGCGCCCACCAGCGTGTGGAGCTCGTCGATGAAGAGGATCACCGTTTGGCTCTGCTGGATCTCGCTCATGACGGCCTTGAGGCGCTCTTCGAACTGGCCGCGGTACTTGGTACCGGCGATGACGGCGGCCATGTCCAGCGCCAGGACCCGGTGGTCCTGGAGGGCTTCGGTGACGTCGTTCTTGGCGATGAGCTGCGCCAGCCCCTCGACGATGGCCGTCTTCCCCACGCCCGGCTCGCCGATGAGGACCGGGTTGTTCTTCTTCCGGCGGCACAGGATCTCGATGACCCGCTCGATCTCCGTGGCGCGGCCGATGGTCGGGTCCAGCTTCCCCTGGCGGGCCAGCTCGGTGAGGTCACGGCAGAAATGGTCCAGCGCGGGCGTCTTGGACTTCTTCTCACCCGGCTTGGACGCGGGCGCCCCCTGGGGGGTTGCCCCGGCGAGCCCCGCGGGCTCGGAAGGGGTGACGTCCGAGCCCAGCACCTTCAGCGTCTCGGCCCGGGACTCCTCCAGGGTCACCCCCAGGGAGTTGAGGACCTGGGCCGCGATCCCCTTCTCTTCCCGGAGCAGCCCCAGGAGGAGGTGCTCCGTGCCCACGTAGGAGTGGTTGAAGTCCCGGGCTTCGGCCATGGCGAACTCCAGGACCTTCTTGGCGCGGGACGTATAGGGAAGCTCCCCGAGCGCGATGGTGGCCTTCCCCTTCCGCACCGACTCCTCCACCCGCTCGTGGATCTGGTCCAGGTCCACGTTGAGGTTGGTGAGCACGGCCGCCGCCACGCCCTCGCCCTCGCGGATGAGGCCGAGGAGGATGTGCTCGGTGCCCACGTAGTCGTGCTGGAGGCGGATCGCCTCTTCCCGGGCCATGGCCAGGACCTTCCGGACCCGGTCGGTGAAGTTGTAGTTCATCTACCCTCGTGGCGGTGCCGCCCCTCCTAGGCGCTGGCGGAATGCCTGTCCCCCCCGGTCCCGCCGGGTGGGATATCCCCTTCTGCTGCAAGAACGCGCCGCACGTACGCCGCGCGGTGCGCATCGCTTTCCGCTGGAGGGAGGTCTCGGCCGGCGGCCTGCTCGAGATGGGCCGCCTGCGTGAAGATCATGAGCTTGTTCAGCGTGTATACCCGAAGCCCTGGGAGGAGTTTCAGACTGACGCCCAGGCGTACCCCGGACAGCAGGTTCATCAGCTCCTCGAAGGACAGGGACCGGGCATAGCGCAACAAGCCGTAGGCCCTCCAGATCTTGTCCTCGGTCACGGCCCGGGCGTCCCGGAGGAGCACCTGCCGCGCATGTGTCTCGTACTGGATCACCTGTCGGACGATCTTGTCCAGGTGGTCCACCAGGTCCTCCTCCGTCTTCCCCAGGGTGGTCTGGTTGGAGACCTGGAAGAAGTTGCCCACCACCTCCGAGCCCTCCCCGTAGAGGCCGCGGAACGTGAGCCCCACCTGCCCCAGGCCTTGCAGGACCTTCCCGATCTCCTTCGTCAGGACCAGGCCGGGCAGATGCATGAGCACCGAGGCGCGCAGCCCCGTGCCCACGTTGGTGGGGCAGCTCGTGAGGAAGCCGAACTCGTGGTGGTAGGCGTAGGGGAGCTCCTGGCCCAGTTCCTCGTCCAGGCGGTCCACCACGTTCCACGCGTCCTGGAGCTTGAGGCCCGAGACCAGGCTCTGGAGGCGGAGGTGGTCCTCCTCGTTCACCATCACCGAGAGGGGGTCGTGATCGGAGAGGAGGACGGCGGCCCCGTGCTGGGGGTTCCCCTCCCCCTCCCCCAGGAGGTCCCGGGACACGAGCCGGCGCTCCAGGAGGATCCGCCGGGAGCGGGCGGTGAGGTCCGACATCTCCATGAGGGTCCCGCCCCTGAGGTGCCGGGAGGTGCTCAGGGCCCCCTGGAAGCGTCTGAGCACCGCTTCGCGGTCGTTGACCCGGGCGCGGGGCCCGAAGGCCTGTCCCTGGAGGTTCCGCGCCAGCCGCACCCGGGTGGAGAGCACGATGTCGGCGTGGTCGCCGCTGGCCTCCAGCCACGAAAGCCCCTGGTCGGGGATGGGAGTGAGGTCGTCCAGGGACGTCATCGCGCCGGCTCCATGGTGCGGATCTCGTCCCGGATGCGGGCGGCGCGCTCGAAGTCCTCGGCGTCCACCGCCCGCTGGAGTTTCCTTCGGAGGGCCTCGAGCCGCTTCTCCATCTCCGAAGCCGACGGGTCCGGGGGGAGGTAGACCTTCCCCATGTGTTGCGTCCCGCCGTGGATGCGGCGGAGCAGTCCCCGGAGGGACGTCTCGAAGCTGGTGTAGCAATGGGGGCACCCCAGGCGGCCCGTCTCCTTGAAGTCCTTGAAGGTCAGGCCGCAGAAGGAGCACCCCTGCTCGTCGGTGGCCCGGGGGGTGGTGGTCTCCGCCTCCCCCATCTGGGCCAGGAAGTCGGTGAGGGGGAAGTTCACCGGCTCGGGGGTGGTCTCCAGCCCCTTCTCCGCGGCGCACCTCTCGCAGAGATGGAACGTGGACATCTCGTTGTTCACGATCTGCGTGAGGTGGACGACGGCGTCGCCCCCACCGCAGTTGTCACAGATCATGGTCAACACGTCTCCCGGACGTCGTGGGTCATCGAACCCCCCTACCCCGAAGATCGGTCCTGGAGCCGTCCGTCCGCCATGAGGAGGCGACGGTCGGCCCGGCCGGCCAGATCCTGGTTGTGGGTCACGATCACCATGGACAGCCCCCGCTCGGCCTGGAGCTGGAAGAGGAGCTCGTGGAGGCGCTCGCTGGTGTGACCGTCCAGGTTCCCGGACGGCTCGTCGGCCAAGAGGACCAGGGGCTCGTTCACCAGCGCCCTGGCCACGGCCACCCTCTGCTGCTCCCCTCCCGAAAGCTGCCGGGGCTTGTGCCCCGCCCGCCCCTGCACCCCCACGGCCTCCAGGAGTTCCGTCGCCTGGCGCCGGGCCTCCCTGAAGTCGGCGCCGGAGAGCAGCGCGGGCATCATGACGTTCTCCAGCGCGGTGAACTCCCGGAGAAGGTGGTGGAACTGGAAGACGAAGCCCACGTGCCGGTTCCGGATGCCAGCCATGGTCTCGTCGTCGAGGCCCGCCACGCCCCGGCCCCCCAGCTGGACCTCTCCGGCCGAGGGCCGGTCCAGGCCCCCCAGGATGTGGAGCAGCGTGGACTTCCCCGCCCCGCTGGCGCCCACGATGGCCACCGCCTCCCCCCGCTCCAGACGGAGGTCGACGCCCTGGAGCACGTGGAGCTCGCTGCCGTCGCCCGAGGTGAAGCGCTTCTCCACTCCCCACGCCTCCAGGGGAGGGGGGGTGCCCGGGACCACCACCGCGTCACTCATGGCGTATGGCCTCCACCGGCTCCATGCGCGACGCCTGGAGGGCCGGGTAGACGGTGGCGGCGAAGGCCACCGCCACGCTGGCCACCACGATGGCCGCCACGTCCGCCATCTGCACCGAGACGGGGAGGTGGTCCACGAAATACACGTCCGGGGGGATCTTGATGAGCTCGTACCGCTCCAGCACGAAGCACAGCACGAGCCCCAGCCCCGTGCCCAGGACCGTGCCGGTGATGCCGATCCAGGCGCCCTGGAGCACGAAGACGCGCAGGATCCCCTTCCGGGTCATGCCCATGGCCTTGAGGATCCCGATCTCGCGGGTCCGGTCGGCCACCACCATGACCAACGTGCTGACGATGTTGAAGGCCGCCACCACCACGATGAGCGACAGGATGACGAACATGGCGATCTTCTCCAGCTTCAGCGCGCTGAAGAGGGCCCGGTTCGTCACCTTCCAGCTTTCCACGTAGTACGGATACCCCAGCCGGGACTGGATCTCGTCGCCGATGGAGGTGGCCAGCTCGGGGTTCACCGTCCGCACACCTACCCCCGACACGAGCCCCTCGTCCTGGATCCCCAGCAGCTCCTGGGCCGCCTCCAGCGTGGTGTAGACGTTCTGCTTGTCGTACTCGTACATCCCGGTGGCGAAAGTCCCCGTGACCTCGAAGTTGCGCATGGTGGTCGAGAGGCCCATCAGCCCCTGCCGCAGGTTCTCGAAGGAGATCACCACCAGCGTGTCGCCGGGGAAGAGCTGCATCCGGTCGGCCAGGTTGATCCCCAGGAGGATGGGGCTGAGCCCGGAGGCGGGGCGCTCCATGTCCAGGACCCCCTGGAGGATGTTGCGCTCCATGTCCGTCGCTGCCGCCCGGGCCGTGTCCACGCTCACGCCATAGAGGGTGGCGGGCTGGGCGTACGCGGCGCTCCCGACTCCCCGCGTGAGGGAGACGGACGTGAGGACGAAGGGCGCAGCCCCCACGACGCCGTCGGTGGCCAGCGCCGTGTCCACCACCGCCTCCCAGTTGCTCATGCGCAGGCTGGAGCCCTGCTCCAGGACGAGGACGTGGGGCGAGGACTCCAGGATCTTGCCCTGGAGGTCCTCCTGCATGCCCGTCATCACGGCGATGACCACGATGAGCGCCGTGACGCCCACGGTGACCCCTCCCAGGGCGATCCAGGTGATGAGCGACAGGAGGCCCCGCCGGGTGCTGGACCCCAGGTAGTGGCGGGCGATGAACCAGTGGAGGTTACGCACGGCGCGTCCCCCTGGGCCCGGCTCCCGGGCTCATTCGTCGGCCCGGAGGATGGGGAAGAGGATGACGTCCCGGATGGAGGCCTGATCGGTGAGGAGCATGACCAGACGGTCCACGCCCATACCCACGCCGCCTGTGGGCGGCAAGCCGTACTCCAGGGCCCGGATGTAGTCCTCGTCGACCTGCTGGGCCTCCTCGTCACCCTCCTCCCGCAGCGCCGCCTGGGCCTCGAAGCGCTCCCGCTGGTCCAGGGGGTCGTTGAGCTCGGAGAAGGCGTTGAACACCTCCATGCCGGCCATGTACAGCTCGAAGCGCTCGGTGAGGTGGGGCTCGCCCCGCTTGGGCTTGGCCAGGGGAGAGAGCTCCTTGGGGTGGTCCAGCACGAAGGTGGGCTGGACGAGGGAGGGCTCCACCAGGGCACCGAAGAGCTTGTCGATGAGCTTGCCCCGCCCCGCCCCAGCCAGCTCGGGAATGTCCAGCTTCTCCGCCCGGCGCTTCAGCTCGCCGTCGGGGAGCTCGTGGACGTCCTCCTTCAGCGCCTCCGAGAGGGCGTCCACCAGGCGTATGCGGCGGAAGGGCGGCTCCACGCTGATCTCGTGGTTGCCGTAGGTGAAGCTCCGCCTGCCCAGCACCGTGTCCGCCAGGTGCACCACCATGCGCTGGACCAGGTCCATCTGGTCCTCGTAGTCCGAGAACGCCTGGTACCACTCCAGCATGGTGAACTCGGGGTTGTGGAAGCGATCGATCCCCTCGTTGCGGAAGTCCTTGCTGATCTCGTAGACCCGGTCCAGCCCGCCCACGACGAGCCGCTTGAGGTACAGCTCGTCGGCGATGCGCAGGTACATGGTGCGGTCCAGCGCGTTGTGCGTGGTCACGAAGGGCCGGGCCGACGCGCCGCCGTAGAGGGGCTGGAGCGCCGGGGTCTCCACCTCGAGGAAGCCCTCCCCGTCGAGGAAGGCGCGCAGCTCCCGGATGATCTTGGCCCGCGTGCGGAAGACCTCGCGCACCTCCGGGTGCACGGCCAGGTCCGCGTAGCGCTGCCGGTAGCGGGACTCGGTGTCGGCGAAGCCCGAATGGACCTTACGCTCCCCCGACTCCGCGTCGGTCTCCACCTTCCCGAAGGGGAGGGGGCGCAGCGACTTGGAGAGGAGGGTCCAGGAGGCCACCTGGACGGTGACCTCGCCCATGCGGGTGCGGAAGAGGGGACCTTCCACGCCCAGCCAGTCGCCCAGGTCCAGGAGGTCCAGGTCGGCGAAGGAGCCCTCTCCCAGTACGTCCTTCTTGAAGTAGAGCTGGATGCGCCCGCTGGCGTCCTCAAGGTGGGCGAAGGCGCTCTTGCCGTGGGAGCGCCAGGCCACGAGGCGCCCGGCCAGCCGCACCCGCCCGCCCTCGCCCGCCTCGCTCAGGGTCCCCGCCGCCTCGGCGGCCTGGAAGGCTCGCAGGGCGCCGGCGGCCGGGTGGGTGACGTCGAAGTTGTAGGCGAAGGGCTCGATGCCCCGCTCCTGGAGGGCGTGGAGCTTCTCGCGCCGGACGCGCAACACCTGGGTGAGATCTTCCATGGCTCTGGAGCTAGGCCGCCGACGCGGCGCCGAATTGCTTGAGGTACGCCTCGATGAAGGGGTCGAGGTCGCCGTCCATGACGCGGTGAACGTCGCCCACCTTCAGCTCGGTGCGGTGGTCGTTGACCATGGTGTAGGGCTGGAAGACGTAGGAGCGGATCTGGTTGCCCCACGCGATGTCGGTCTTCGTGGCTTCCAGCGCCTCCCGCTCCTTCTCCCGCTTCTCCAACTCATGTCTGTACAGGGCGGCCCGGAGCATCTTCATGGCCGTGGCCTTGTTCTTGAACTGGGAGCGCTCCTGCTGGCACGCCACCACGATGCCCGTGGGCTCGTGGGTGATGCGCACCGCCGAATCGGTCTTGTTCACGTGCTGGCCGCCGGCCCCCGAGGCCCGGTAGGTGTCGATGCGGAGATCGCCCTCGTCGATGTCGATCTCGATGTCGTCCTCCACCATGGGGTAGACGAACACCGACGCGAACGACGTGTGGCGCCGGGCCTGGGCGTCGAAGGGGGAGATGCGCACCAGCCGGTGCACGCCGGCCTCCGCCTTCAGGTATCCGTACGCGCTCTCGCCCTTGATCTCCAGCGTGGCGCTCTTGATCCCCGCCTCCTCGCCCTCCTGGAGGTCCATGATGCTCACGTCGAAGCCGTGGCGCTCGGCCCACCTCGAGTACATGCGCATGAGCATCTCGGCCCAGTCCTGGGACTCGGTGCCCCCGGCGCCCGGGTGGATGGTCACGATGGCCTCCCGGTGGTCGTCCTCTCCCTGGAGCATGGTCTTGATCTCGAGGGCTTCGACGCCCGTGGCCAGGGCCTCCATGCCCCGGCCCCACTCGGCGACCAGGTCCGCGTCCTCTTCCAGCTCGAGGAGCTCGAGGAGCGCCCGCAGGTCACCGACGCGCTTGTTCAGCTCCGTCCACGGCGCCACCCAGGCCTTGAGCCGATTGGCCTCGTCGATGACCTCCCGGGCCTTCTCCGGGCGGTCCCAGAAGCCGGTCCGGGACATGACCTCGTCCAGCGCGACGAGGCGCTCCCGGCGTCGGTCCAGGTCAAAGATACCCCCTGAGCTCTTGGACCTTCTCCTCGAGATCGTCGAGGCGCTGCAGCTGCTCTTTGGTCATGTTCCGGACGGTTCGGGTTCGGCGGGTCAACGACGAGAGGGGCCGTCCGCCGGGACGGCCCCTCGTCTGGCCCAACGCCCCGGAATATATCGGAGCACCGGGGAGCCATCAACGCCGTGCGGGGCCCCCGGCGGGGCTGCCTAGAAGACCTGCTCCCCCTTGGCCAGGACGTCGTTGAGGGCCTCGCTCCAGAAGGGGTTCTCCGTGGCCATCTCCTCCCCTACCTGATCCACGTACTCCTTCCATGACTTGGCGATCTCGTCCTCGAAGTCCTCCCGGAGGGTACCGTTGGCCAGCGCCCGCTCGTGTCGCTCCGGGTTGTACGAGATCATGTCCGACACCAGAACCCTGGCGAGACGGCGTGCCTTGTCCTTCGGATCGCGCTTTCCGAACGTGAAGCCCGAGACCGCCGGCGCGGCGGGCGCCTCCGGCTCGGGCTCGGACGGCGCCTCCGGCTCGGCTTCGAAAGCCGGCTCCGGGGCCGGTGGCTCCACGAAGGCCTCGTCCAGGGTGGTGGCCGGTGGGGCCCCGAAGAAGCTCGCCTCGTCCCGGGCCTCCGACACCGCGGACTCCACGGTCTCCATGGGCTGGATGTCCAGGTCGCTGGCGTCGATCTGCTGGTCGGTCTCGAACACCCATTCGTCCGTCACCGCCGGCTCGGCGGGCTGGTCGAGGCCCACCGAGAAGTCCGTCTCCGCCTCGGGGTGGCGCTCGTACCCCTCGTCCATGGCCACGGGCGCGTCGAAGGTGGGGAGGGGCTCCGGCTCCGGCTCAGGCTCGGGCTCGGGCTCAGGCTCGGGCTCGGGCTCGGGCTCGGGCTCGGGCTCCGGCTCAGGCTGGAAGGCCACCGGCTCCGGGGGCGGCGGGGGTGGGGGTGGGGGTGCGGCCTCCG
>BTVB01000053.1:0-30692 GCA_045863275.1 Gemmatimonadota bacterium | reverse complement strand
GACTCCACCGACCCCAAAGCCGTCCATGGCTGGATGGGACGTCTTTTCCACGGCGGCGGAGCCAGGTGGGCCGACGAGCCACGTGGGCCGACAAGCCCGGTGTGCCCTCGACGTCACGCCGCCGGGCGACCCCCGCCACCGCCGACCCCGTCGCGACCCGCCTTCGTCTTCCGGAGCCTCTCGCGCGGAAGGGCGACTCCTCCCAGCGCCGCCTACCTGCCCCCCACCACCCCCTCCGCCACCCCCCGCTGCAGCCCCCCCACGTCCGGGTAGAGCCCCCGCCCATCAAGTCCCCCGTTCTGCCGGTTGGTGAGGAGCACGACGGCCAGCCGCCGGGCGGGGACGCCCAGGACGTACGTGCCGGTGAACCCGGTGTGGACGAAGCTCCCCTCCGGCGCGTAGTCGGGGACCTGCCATCCCAGCGCCTGGCCGGGAAGCTGCGGGGCGAGAAAGGCCTCGACGGTCTCCGACGACACGTACCGGCGCCCACCGCCCCGGCCGCCGTCGAGGAGCAACTGGAGGAGCACCCCCAGCTCCCTCGCGGTGGAGAAGAGCCCGGCGTGCCCCGCCACGCCGCGCCACGCGTGCCAGGCGTTGCCGTCGTTCACCTCGGCAACCAGCGTGCGGCGCCGCCACCCGTCCCAGGCGTCGGGGTCGCCGGAGATCCGGTACCCGAACGTGGAGTCGTGGACCATGCGGTGCTCGTAGGGGTTGCCATGGGAGGTGGCGGCGAAGGGGCCGGGCGGGAGGCCGCCCGCGGGCACGTCGCCTGGCCGGAAGCCCGTGCGCCCGAGCCCGAGAGGGCCGTACAGCTCTTCCCGAAGAAACGCATCCAGCCCGCGCCCCGACGCGGCCTCCACCACCCGCCCCAGCACCATGAAGCCGAGGTCCGAATAGTGCCTCCCCTCCCCCACCGGCCATCCGAGGGGGAGATCCCGGACGTACGCGTACGCGCCGTCGGGGTCGGAGGCGTGGTAGTACGTGGGCACCCACTGGAGGAGCCCCGACGTGTGCGTGAGGAGGTGGCGCACGGTGATGGCCTCCTTGCCGCCCCCGGTGAAGTCGGGGAGGTACGTCGAGACCGGCTCGTCCAGCGCCACCGCCCCCCGGTCCACCAGCAGCATGATCGCCAGGGTGGTGGCCATGACCTTGGTCACCGACGCCAGGTCGAAGGCCGTGGTGGGGGTCATGGCGTCGGGGGGCTCGACGGGGCGCACCGCGTCGGGGTCCGACCGGCCCGCCGCCGACAGGCCGTACTCCCCGTGGGCGAACGCGTAGGCGCTCCGCCACCCGTACGCCTTCTCCAGGACCACCTCCCCGTCGCGCACCACCAGGAGCACGGCACCGGGGACCCGACGTGCGTCCACCCACGAGGCGACCAGCGAGTCGGCGGCGACCAGGCCCGCGTCCCCGGCACGCCCCGTGTCCTGCGCCCGAGCCGGGCCCGCGGACGCCCCCGCCAGCAGCACCGCCACGACGAGCCTCCACGCGACGCTCTTCACGCCAGGCCTCCCGTGGCGTCCCTCCACTCCTCCGCCACCTCCTCGATCTCCGTCACGAGCTTCCCACGCAGCTCGGCCAGGCGATCCCTTCCCTTCCGGCTCCATGCGGCACGGAAGAAGACCCGCAGATCCTCCCGCACCCGCTCCTCCCGCTCCTTCCACGCCACCGCCGCCATACCCAGGATTGGGGCGGCGGGAAGCACGAGAAGCCCCGGCCTCAGGCCCCAGAAGAGGACCCCGGCCAGGGCGAGGGCACCGAGCCACGCGGGGAAGACGAGGATGGCGATGCTCAGCTTGTAGGTGGCCACCTGGTCCAGCTTGGGGCGGAACATGGGCCAGACCCGGCGCGTGCCCTGGTAGGGGATGGCCCACAGCAGCCCGCCGGCCAGCGCCAGGGGCGAGAGGAGGGTCATGGCCACCGACTGCCCGACCGTGTAGCGGAGCACTCGCCCCCACCGATAGTGCTTGGGCACGTCCCCTTCGGCGGCGCCGAAGAACGTGAGGAGCCGGAGATACCGGTTCATGGCCTGCACCAGCCGGGCGTGGCGCGGCGGGTCCGTGGCCTTGAGCCACCGGAGCCCCGCGGCGAAGCGCTGGAGTCGAGGCAGACGCTCGGCCATCCCCGGCCGGTCACCCCACCGCACGAGGCGCTTCTCCAGCGTGTAGAGCCGCTCGGCCACCTCCACCATCTCGCGCTCGGCGGCATCGTCGAACGAGAGGGTGAGCCCTTCCAGGCGCCCGCGGACGTCGTCGGTGAGACGCTGCACGCCCTCCCGTTCGTCGGCCTCGAAGGCGTCCCGGTACGGAGCCACAGGAAAGGGCTCACCGAAGGCCGCCACGACCCGCCCGCGGAAGAGGTGCTTGCGGGTGTAGGTGAGCCCGACCGGCTGGATGCGGAGCCCCAGCGTCCACCCCGACCCGGCTTCGGCCTGGAGGGCGATGCGCGCCGCCCCCGTCTTCACCGGCGCCAGGTGGGGCTGGGAGTGGCTCAGCCCCTCGGGGTAGATCTGCACCGCCTCGCCCCGCCGCAGCGCGGCGATGGCGGCGTCGAAGGTGCGCTCGTTGAGGTGCATGAGCGCCGGGTCGTCCTCCCGGCGATAGACGGGGAGCCCACCCAGGCCGCGGAGCACCGTCCCCACCAGCGCCTGGTCGAAGAGGGGCGCCTTCGCCAGCGGGCGGGTCGCCCGCCCGCCGGTGCGGAAGATCACCAGCGGGTCGACGAGGGCGTTGGGGTGGTTGGCCGTCACCAGAAGGGGTCCGTCGACCAGCTCCGGGCCCGTGCGCTCCACGTCGAAGAAGAGCGCCACGGCCCACCCCACCAGGCGGGTGATGAACCGGGCCAGGAGCCCGGTTCCGGCGACGTCGGGCGCGGGAGGCATGCGGCCAGTATGCCGCCCGGGCGGCGCCCTACGCCATACGGAGACGCGCCCCGTCGGGTGGCGTCAGCCCCCGCGGCCGCCACCTCCTCCGCCCAGCGCCGGGAAGCGCGCGTTGACGATGTTGTTGAAGATGGAGCCGAACCGGTAGCTCAGCCCCACGTCCACGGAGAAGCGCGACCCTGTGGCCAGCGCCCGACGGGACGTGAGGATCTCCTCGGGGGTGAGCCCCTCCCCGGAGAGGTAGCGCTGGTCGTGGATGACCTCGTAGTTGAGCTCCAGGTTCACGCCCAGCCCCCGCACCAGCCGGTAGTCCACGTTCCCGCCGAACTGGAGCGAGTACTGGTCGGTGAACTGGAGGTACTGCCGCGCCTCGGCGTTGAGGCTCAGGTTCCCCCACGGCTCCTGCATGCGGAACTGGAGATCGAGCCGGTGCTGCACCAGGCTCTCCTCCAGCTTCTCGTAGACGGTCACCTCGTCGTAGTCCAGGAACTCGTACCCAAGGGTGTAGAGCCCCACCAGGCGCCGGCGCGTGGACTCCTGCCAGGGGAAGTAGTTCCACTCCACCGCCGGCGAGAACCCGATGGCGAAACTCTCGTTGAACCGCGTGGACGACCCGGCGCTGGACGTGAACCCCACGGACCAATGGGGGCTCAGGCTCCGCACCACGAGGAGGCGCGCGCCCCAGTCGTCGCGCTCGTCCTGGTAGACGTCCCCGTCTTCGTACGTCACCTCGCGACGGAACACGTTCAGGTTCCCGCCCAGGTCCACCTTCCAGGCGTCGGTGGTGCGGTTGGCCGAGGCGCCGAAGCTGAACTCGTCCTGCGTCTCCTGGTCCTCCCGGTCCAGCTCCATGTTCCCACGCAGGGAGAAGACCCAGTAGTTCCAGGGGTCCTCCCGCGGCCCGGCGGGCTGACCCGGCGGGGGTCCGGGGCGCTGGGCCCCGGTGATGCGCACGACGTCGAGGAATCCGGCCCGGGCCGCGAAGCGGACGAGGCCGGCGGCAAGCGTGCGGCTCAGCCCTCCCACCACCTCCTCTTCCACGTCGGTGGCGCTGGACGTGAAGAGGTACCGGTCGGTGAGCTGGGCCATGGGGCCCCGGCCCTCGAAGTCGAAGGCGTACTGGAAGCCTCCGCCCCCGGCCTGCTGGCCCGTGAGGAGGATGTAGACCTGGGCGTCCTGGGGCTCCCGCACCCACGTCACCCAATCGATGTCCTGTCGGAACCGGTCCTCGCGACAACGCCAGGTGGCGCAGTCCAGGAAGACCCGTAGCGCCGACTCCCTGCCGGGAGGGGGAGGCGGGACGTCCTGGCCGGCGAGGGACGTGGCGCAGAGGGCGAGAAGGACGAGGGGGACCGAACGGGAAAGCGCCTGGAGGCGTCGGGAATCCATGGACATCGCAACGTCGGAGGAGCACGGCGGAGCCGAAGGGCACCGATACGACCTGAACCGTGGGGCCACATCCGGGACACCCCTCGGGTCCGGACCGTTGGACGCGTGGCGCACGAGGACCCCGCCCGAGCCATCGACGCGGGGGGGTCGAAGGCGTAGACTCCCGCCCCCGAGACCATGACCTCACCCGCCCCCACCTCCGTCCCCGGCGATCCGGGCGCCCGTGCGCTCCTGCGCGAGCGCGATTACATGCTGTTCCTGGTCACCCGGGCCCTGGGCGTCCTGGGCACGGTGGCGCAAAGCGTCACCATGGGCTGGCAGGTCTACGACCTGGCCCGGGCCGAGCGCGGCGTCGCCGAGTCGGCGCTCTGGGTGGGGCTGCTGGGGCTGGCCACCTTCCTCCCCCTCTTCTTCCTGGCGCTGCCCGCCGGGGTGGCGGCGGACCGGTACCCCCGCAAGGCCATCCTCTCCCTGTGCTTCGCCGGGGAGGCGCTCTGCGCCGGCGCGCTGGTCTGGGCGGCCCGGGCGGGGGTCCTCACCGAGGGCGTGCTCATCGGCATCGCCTTCGCCTTCGGCATCGCCCGGGCCTTCCGGGCCCCGGCGGGGGTGGCGCTGGCGCCCATGCTCGTCCCCCGGGCCCTAATGCCCCGGGCCATCGCATGGAACTCCCTGGCGTTCCAGGTGGGCACCATCAGCGGCCCCGCGCTGGCGGGCTTCCTGGTGGGGCACCTCTCCTCGGCGCACTCCTATGGCGTGTCGTTGGTCCTCTACCTCTTCCCCACCTTCGGCCTCCTCTTCCTCAGGGCCAGCACCCGGCCGGCGGCGCAGCCCGGCTCCCGCCTCCAGCAGATGCAGGACGGCATCGCCTACATCCGGGGGAACCGGGTGGTGCTGGGAGCCATCTCCCTGGACCTCTTCGCCGTGCTCCTAGGCGGCGCCACCGCGCTCCTGCCGGTCTTCGCCCGGGACATCCTCCAGGTGGGGCCCCAGGGCTTCGGGCTGCTGCGCTCCGCGCCGGCGGTGGGCGCGGCCGCCGTGGCGCTGGTCCTGGCCAGCCGTCCCATCCACCGCCACGCGGGCACCGCGATGTTCGGGGGCGTGGCCCTCTACGGCGCGGCCACGGTCGTGTTCGGGCTGTCCACGTCCTTCTGGCTCTCCCTGTTCGCGTTGGCCACGCTGGGCGGCGCCGACATGGTCTCCGTGTACGTTCGCCAGACGCTCATCCAGATCGTCACCCCCGACCCCATGCGGGGCCGGGTGGCGTCGGTGTCGTTCCTCTTCATCGGCGCGTCCAACGAGCTGGGGGAGTTCGAGAGCGGAATCACCGCGCGGCTCTTCGGCCCCGTCCTCGCCGCTGTGCTGGGAGGCGTGGCGTCCCTGGGCGTCACCCGGCTCTGGGCCCGCCTCTTCCCCCAGCTCCGCACCGTCGATCCCCTGGTCTGAGGTGGCCCGGCGGGCCGGGGCGTCGGCTGGTCCCGTCCCGCCCCCCGGCGTAGAATGCGGGGCTGCCCGAGCCGCTCACCAACCCTTCAGGCAACGCCCGCCGATCATGAAGAAGACCGCCCTCGTCCTCGCCCTCCTCGCCGCCTCGTGCGCCCCCGCCGAGGCCCCAGACCCCGACCTCGCCCGCTGGGAGGCCCGCGCGGCCAACGTCACCATCGTGCGCGACGACTGGGGGATTCCCCACATCACCGCGCCCACCGACGCCGACGCCATCTTCGGGATGATGTACGCCCAGGCCGAAGACGACTTCAACCGCGTCGAGGTGAACTTCCTCAACTCCCAGGGCCTGCTGGCCCAGGCGGAGGGCGAGGGGGAGATCTGGCGCGACCTGCGCATGCGCCTCTTCATCGACCCGGAGGACCTGATGGCCCAGTACGCGGCGGCGCCCGACTGGCTCAAGGCCCTCATGGACGCCTGGGCCGACGGCCTGAACTACTACCTCCACACCCACCCCGAGGTGCAGCCGAAGGTGCTGGCGCGCTTCGAGCCGTGGATGGCCCTCTCGTTCAGCGAGGGGAGCATCGGAGGCGACATCGAGCGCGTGGACCTGCGGGACCTCCAGGCCTTCTACGAGGCGCTGGAAGCCGGGTCCGGCGCCGGGGCGGCGGCGGCGGCGAAGCGGGAGGCCGACGTGCTGCCGCTGACGCGCACCGCCCGGGCCGACGCCATCCTGGAGGAGGACATGGCGCGCATGGGCGAGGGGTGGCTCCTGGACCGCACCGGCTCCAACGGCATCGCGCTGGCCGGGTCGGTGACGGCCAGCGGGAACGCCATGCTCCTCATCAACCCCCACACCTCGTTCTTCTTCCGCCACGAAGCCCACGTGAAGAGCGACGAGGGACTCAACGCCTACGGCGCGTCCACGTGGGGTCAGTTCTTCGTCTACCAGGGCTTCAACGAGACCGCGGGCTGGATGCACACCTCCAGCTCGGTGGACAACATCGACGAGTACCTGGAGACCGTCGTCGAGAAGGAGGATGGTCTCTACTACGTCCACGGCGGCGAGGAGCGCCCCCTCCAGACCCGCCAGGTCACCATCGACTACAGGACGGACGCGGGCATGGCCCAGCGCACGTTCACCGTGTACCGCACGCACCACGGCCCCATCGTGCGCCAGCAGGACGGCAAGTGGGTGAGCGTGGCCCTCATGGAGGAGCCCCTCTCGGCGCTCATGCAGTCGTACGGCCGGACCAAGGCGAAGAACCTGGCCGACTACCGGCAGAACATGGAGATGCACACCAACTCGTCGAACAACACGCTGTTCGCCGACGCGGACGGCAACATCGCCTACTTCCACTCCAACTTCGTACCCCGCCGCGACGCCAGCTTCGACTGGGGCGAGCCCGTGGACGGGAGCGACCCCGCCACCGACTGGAACGGCGTCCACTCCCAGGACGAGAGCCCCAACGTCTTCAACCCTCCCAACGGGTGGGTCTACAACACGAACAACTTCCCGTACTCGGCCGCGGGCCCGGGCAACAGCCCCCGCCAGGCCGACTACCCGCCCTACATGGACGCGGGGAGCGAGAACTTTCGGGGGATCCACGCCATGCAGGTCCTGGGCGGGAAGACGGGCTTCACGCTGGAGGGGCTCCGGGACGCCGCCTTCGACTCGTGGCTGCCGGGCTTCGTGGACCTGGTACCCGCGCTGGTGCGGGCGTACGACCGGGCCCCGGCGTCCGATCCGCTGAAGGCCGCGCTGGCCGAACCGGTGGAGGTCCTGCGC
This sequence comes from Gemmatimonadota bacterium, assembly GCA_045863275.1. GTDB lineage: Bacteria > Gemmatimonadota > Gemmatimonadetes > Longimicrobiales > Gaopeijiaceae > SZUA-318. The sequence goes on along the minus strand of BTVB01000053.1, from coordinate 23,193 downwards.
GCGTGGGACCTGCGCTGGGGGGCCGAGTCGGTGGCCACGTCGCTGGCCGTCTTCGCCGGCGACGAGCTGCTCCGTCAGGTGGCCGCCGACGCGCGGGCGGCGGGCGTGAACGTGTACGACTACGCGGCCACGCGGGCCTCCTCGGCCCAGCTCCTCGGCGCGCTGGGCGCCGCCACGGAGAAGCTCGGCGCGGATTTCGGCACCTGGCAGACACCCTGGGGGGAGATCAACCGCTTCCAGCGCCTCACCGGCGACATCGTCCAGCCCTTCAGCGACGAGGGCGAGAGCACGCCGGTGGGCTTCGCCTCGGGGCGGTGGGGCTCGCTGGCCTCCTTCGCCGCCCGGGCCTACCCCGGCACGAAGCGGTGGTACGGCACCAGCGGGAACAGCTTCGTGGCGGTGGTGGAGTTCGGCGAGCGGGTGCGGGCCCTGGCGGTGACGGCAGGCGGGCTCAACAACGTGCCCGGCACGCCCCACTTCAACGACCAGGCCCAGCGCTACGCCACCGGCGACCTGCGGGAGGTCTATTTCTACCCGGACCAGCTCGAGGGGCACGTGGAGCGGACGTACCGGCCCGGGGAGCGGTAGAGGGACGGCGTGGCCGAGGCATGCCGGGGTCGGCGTCGGGCTCCGGAGCAGCGTTTGGCCCACCCCCGCGACGGCCTCCCAGGATGTATCTTTATTCTCTTTTCATGAGTGTCCAGAAGACTCCCGGAGCTTCCCGTGGCCGATAAGAAGAAGGTGGTCCTCGCGTACAGCGGCGGCCTCGACACCGCCTGCATCCTCAAGTGGCTCCTGGAGAAGGGGTACGACGTGGTGGCCTACGTCGCCGACGTGGGCCAGCAGGAGGACTTCGAGGACATCCGGAAGCGCGCCCTGGCCACCGGGGCCAGCAAGGTCTACGTGGAGGACCTGAACCGGGCGTTCGTCACCGAGTTCATCTATCCCGCCATCGCCGGGAAGGCCATCTACGAGAACAGGTACCTCCTGGGCACGTCCCTGGCCCGGCCCGTGATCGCGCGCCGCCAGGTGGAGATCGCCCTCAAGGAGAAGGCCCAGGCCGTGGCCCACGGCGCCACGGGCAAGGGGAACGACCAGGTCCGCTTCGAGCTGGCCTTCGCGGCGCTGGCGCCCCAGCTCGAGGTCATCTCGCCCTGGAAGGACCGGGAGTTCCTGGGGCGCTTCCAGGGCCGGAGTGACCTGCTGGCCTACGCCAAGCAGCACGCCATCCCCGTGGAGGCCACGGTGGAGAAGCCATACTCCTCCGATGAGAACTTCATGCACCGCTCCTACGAGGCGGGCATGCTGGAGGACCCGGCCCTGGCGCCGCAGAAGGACATGTTCAAGCTGACGCGGGCGCTGGAGGACACCCCCGACGGGCCCACCGACATCACCCTCCACTTCCACGACGCCGTGCCGGTGCGGGTGGTGAACGAGAAGGACGGCACGGACATCACCGACCCGGTGGAGCTCTTCGCGTACCTCAACGACGTGGGCGGCATGCACGGCGTGGGGCGCATCGACATGGTGGAGAACCGCTTCGTGGGCATCAAGTCGCGGGGCGTCTACGAGACCCCGGGTGGCACCGTGCTGCACGTGGCGCTCCGCGACCTGGAGGGCATCGCCATGGACCGGGAGGTGCTCCGCCTCCGCGACATGCTCTCCCCCCGCTTCGCGGAGATCATCTACAACGGGTTCTGGTTCAGCCCGGAGATGGACTTCATCCAGGCGGCGTTCCGCCAGTCGGAGAAGCTCATCACCGGCCAGGTGTTCGTGCGGCTCTTCAAGGGCAACGTCATCACACTGGGCCGCACGTCCACCAGCTCCCTCTACGACCAGGAGCTGTCGTCCATGGACGTGGCCGGCGGCTACGACCAGGAGGACGCGCGGGGCTTCATCCGCCTCAACGCGCTGCGGCTGCGGGCCCACAAGGTCATCGTGGCCCACGCCGGGGAGGAGGGCGAGGCGTAGCCCGGCGGACGGCCGCCGCCGGAGGCTGTGATGGACCGGCCGCTCCTTCGTATGGAGGAGCGGCCCCGTCGTTTCCCCGCCCACCACCCGCCTTCCCCCTCGGCCTCGCCCATGACCCGCCTCGCCCTCGCCCTCCTCGGCGCCCTCCTGCCCGGGTGCTCCCCCTCCCCTTCCGAGCCCGGACTCCCCGACGCGGACGTGCGCATCGTGTTCGTGGGCAACTCCCTGACGGCGTCGTACAACCTGCCGGGCCTGGTGGCCACCATCGCCAAGGCCCAGGGCCGGTCGGTGGAGACGGTGGGGCTGGTGGCGCCCAACTACAGCCTGGAGGAGCACTGGCGGAGCGGGACGGCCGGGCGAATCCGGGAGCTGCGGCCCGACATCGTCGTCTTCCAGCAGGGGCCCTCGTCCCTCCCTTCCAGCCGCCAGCACCTGCTGGCCTGGACCGACTCCTTCGCGCCGGTGGTGCGCGAGGTCGGCGCGACCTCCGCGTTCCTCATGGTATGGCCCGAGCTGGCTCGGGTGGAGGTGCTGGACGCCGTCCGGGAGAGCTACCGGGCGGCGGCGGGGCGCGCCGGCGGCCGCTTCCTGCCCGCGGGGGAGGCGTGGCGGCCGCTGCTGTCCCTGTCGGGCCCTCCCGCGGTGGAGGGACTCGACCCGTACGGACCCGACGGCTTCCACCCGTCCCTGGAAGGTTCGGTGCTCACCGCGTACGTGGTGGTGCGGGGCCTCTTCGGCGACTCGGTGCAGGGGCTCCCGGCATCCATGGATCCCGCCGACGGGCGCAACCCGCCCATCGAGCTGGACCCGGCGGTGGCGGCGCTCATCCAGCGCCTGGCCGACGACGCCGTGGAGGCCTGGCCGCCCACCCCGACCGGCGCCCCGTAGGAGGCGTTCGACGATCGGTCGCTTGATGCGCGCAAGCGGCCCCCTACCTTCCAGGAGGTCCATCAACCTTCCTGGAGTCAGCCATGTCGTTCTCAGCGCTCCGCATCCGGTCCCTCTCCCCGCTGGCCGTCGCCGCCTTCCTGGCCGCGTGCGGCGGCGGGGAGCCCGCTCCCGACGCCTCGGCCGGATCTTCCGCCGGGTCGGCGGACATCGTCGTCGCCGACGTCGGCTTCTCCACCCCCGAGTCGGTGCTCCACGACCCCACTGCCGACGTCTACCTGGTCTCCAACATCAACGGGAGCCCGCTGGACGCCGACGGAAACGGCTTCATCTCCCGCGTCGCACCCGACGGCACGGTGCAGGCCCTCAAGTGGATTGACGGCGCGGCCCCGGGGGTGACGCTCAACGCGCCCAAGGGAATGGCCATCCAGGACGGGCTCCTGTTCGTCGCGGACATCTCGTGCATCCGCATGTTCGACGCCGCCACGGGCGCGCCCCTGGGGAGCGTGTGCCTGGAGCACGCCACCTTCCTCAACGACGTGGCCCCCGGTGGCGACGGGAGCATCTTCTTCACCGACTCGGGCTTCGAGGCCAGCCCCGAAGGCATGGCCCCGTCCGGCACCGACGCCGTGTACCGGATGATCGTGTCCGAGGAGCGCGTGATGGCCGTGACCAAGGACGCGGCCCTGGGCGGCCCCAACGGCCTCGCCGTGGGGAGCCGGGGCATCATGGTGGTCAGCTTCGGATCAGGGGAGGTGTACCGTCTCACCGCGGACGGCCAGCGCACGGACGTGATGCCCGCCAGCCAGCGCCAGCTCGACGGCATCGAGATGCTCCCCGACGGGGGATTCGTGATGTCGAGCTGGGGCGACCAGTGCGTGTACCGCATCGGCGGCGACGGCAAGGTGACCAAGGTGCTGGACGGAGTGGAGGCCCCCGCCGACCTCGGCTACGATGCCGGGCGCAACCGCGTGCTCGTGCCCCTCTTCAACGCGAACCAGGTGATCATCCACCCCCTCGGATAGCCCCGGCGGGCGTCGCCGAACGCCCCGGGTCCGGGCACTCCGCAACGGGACCGGGGTGCCCTCCACCGGAAAAGAGTGCCCACCCCGCGGCGCCGATCGCAGCGGGGTGGGCTTTTTCATTGCGGCACGGCGCTTGCTCATACAGCATGGTGGCGATCCCCCCCTGGATCCTGGTGGGCCCGAAGGCTCGATGGTGACATGAAGCGCAAAGACCTCCTCCCGCTGGCGGTACTGGCCCTGATCGTGGGCCCGGCCACCGTCCGGCTCTTCTGGAAACCGAAGCCGGAGCCCGCTCCGGAACCGGTGTTCCTGGAAGCGCCGAAGGTGGTTCCGCGCGCAGCCACGGCGCCGGACTGGTTCGCCGAGGTACGCCCGCGCTGCACTCCCGCGGACGTGCGCCTGGCCACCGACCTGAACCCGCCCCCCGCGGGGGTGGAGGGTGTCGGCTACAAGGCGGCCTGCTTCGGCATCGCCCGCCAGATCCCGACGGCACGGTCGCTCCTGCTCAGCCTGCCCGAGGGCGACCGGATCCCGGCCGCGACGGTGGTCTACGAAGTGGCCGAGGCGCTGGCGAGCGAGGGCCGCCACGACGTGGCGGGTCCCCTCATGGAGCTGGTGCTGGAGTTCTGGCCCGACCACTACATGGCGCTCTACGAGGCCGGCACCGCCCGCTTCGTCACCGGCGACGGGCCCGGCGCCCACGGTCTTCTCGCCCGCTTTCTCGAGGTGTACCGGGACGAAGACACCCTCACCGCCAACGCCCGCAACATGATGGAGCGGATGGCGGAGCGCTGACGGAGAACCGGGCGCCGCGGGTCCCGCCACCGCCTCCCGGCTTGCCGACCGGGGCGGTCCCGACATAGCGTCCCCCCTCCATGGCGTCTCCAAAGGTCCTCCTCTTCGCAGTGCTGGGCGTCGTCGGCTTCGCCTTCCTCGCCGCCTGGTTCCGCGCACGCCGCGCCGGGCCCAGGGAGGAGTCGTCGGGCATCCCCACGGGCTGGGAGCTGGCGGTGGGCGCGGTGACCAACATCTTCGACACGCTGGGCATCGGGTCCTTCGCCCCGACCACGTCGGCGTGGAAGCTCCGGGGCACCGTGCCCGACGAGCGCATTCCGGGCTCGCTCAACGTGGGACACTCGCTCCCCGTCATCGCCCAGGCCTTCATCTTCATCGCGGTGGTGGAGGTGGGGTCGGCGACGCTCATCTCCATGATCGCCGCCGCGGTGGCCGGAGCGTGGCTGGGCGCCGGCATCGTGGCGGACATGCCCCGCCGCCGGATCCAGGTGGGGATGGGCGTCGCGCTCCTGGCGGCGGCGACGTTCTTCGCCATGACCAACCTCGACCTCTTCCCGGGCGGGGGCGACGCCATCGCCCTCGGGGGCACGCGCCTGGCCGTGGGCGTGGCCGGGAGCTTCGTCCTGGGCGCGCTCATGACGCTGGGCATCGGGATGTACGCGCCGTGCATGATCCTCGTGGCGCTCCTCGGCATGAACCCGCGGGCCGCGTTCCCCATCATGATGGGCGCCTGCGCCTTTCTCATGCCGGTGGCGGGGATGCGCTTCATCCGCCTGGGGAGCTTCGGCCACCGCGCCTCGGTGGGGCTCACCCTGGGAGGCGTGCCGGCGGTGCTCGCGGCGGCCTTCATCGTGAAGTCGCTCCCCCTCGAGACGTTGCGCTGGGGGGTGGTAGCCGTCGTGCTCTACACGTCGTTCGCCATGCTGCGCTCCGCGGCCCGGGAAGCGGCCGCCGCCGGGAGCGCGTCGTGAGCACGGCCCCGGCCGCCGAGGCCCACCCCACGAGCCTCCCGAGGGTGCTGGGGCTTTGGGACATCGTGTCCATCGTGGTGGGCGGCGTCATCGGCTCGGGGATCTTCATCGTCCCCGCCGCCATCGCCGCCGAGCTCCCTTCCCCGCTCCTCTTCCTGGGGGTGTGGGTGGTGGGGGGCGTCCTGAGCTTCTTCGGGGCCCTGGCCTTCGCCGAGCTGGCGGCGGCCTACCCCCACGCCGGCGGCGCCTACGTCTACCTGCGGGAGGCGTACGGCCCCCTGGTGGGGTTCCTCTTCGGGTGGACGCTCTTCCTGGTGGTGGACACCGGCTCCATCGCCACGCTGGCCGTGGCGTTCTCCTCCAAGTACCTGCCGCTGTTCGTCACGCTCCCCGCCTGGGGGGAGAAGCTGGTGGCGGCGGCCATCGTGGCGGCCCTCGTGGCGGTGAACTACGTGGGCGTGCGGTGGGGCGCCAACCTCCAGAACGGCCTCACGGTCATCAAGTTCGCCGCGCTGGTGGGGATCTGCGGGACCGTGGCCCTCTTCGCCGAAGGGAGCCCCGCCCATTTCGTGGAGCCCGCACCCGAGTCCCCGTCGTGGTCCCTCGGAGGGCGCTTCGGCGTGGCGCTGGTGGCGGTGCTCTGGGCGTTCAAGGGGTGGGAGGGGGCGTCCTACAGCACCGGCGAGACACGGAACCCCGAGCGGAACCTCCCGCTGGGGCTCTTCGTGGGCACGCTGGCCATCATCGGGATCTACCTGGTGACGAACCTGGCGTACCTCTACGTGCTCCCCACGGAGGCCATCGCCGGGTCCGACCGCATCGCCAGCGACGCCATGAGCCTGGCCATCGGTCCCGCCGCGGCGTCGGTCATCGCCCTCGTCATCCTCTTCTCCATCACCGGCGCCGCCAACCAGAACCTGCTCTGCTCGCCCCGGGTCTACTTCGCCATGGCCAAGGACGGGCTCTTCTTCCGTGGGATGGCCGACGTCCACCCCCGCTTCCGCACCCCCCACCAGGCCATCGTGGCCATGGGGGCGTGGGCGGTGGTGCTCAGCCTGTCCGGCACCTTCGAGCAGCTCTTCACCTACGTTGTCTTCGGCCAGTGGCTCTTCTTCGGCCTCACGGTGGGCGCGGTCTTCATCCTGCGGCGCAAGCGCCCCGACCTGCCCCGCCCGTTCCGGACCACCGGGTACCCGTGGACCCCCGCGCTCTTCATCGTGTCGGCGCTCTTCATCTGCCTCAACACGCTGGTGAACGAGACGGGGAACGCCCTGGCCGGCCTGGGAATCATCGCGCTGGGGCTCCCGGCGTACCTCTACTGGAAGCGGAAGGCCGAACGGGCCTGACGCCCCCTACCCCCCGATGGGCGGTCCCTGCATCTCCGCCGCGTACGTCTTCCGCAGCTCCCCGTGGTACTCGGAGAGGAGCGCCTTGAGCGTCGTGTGCTCCTCGCCCACCGCCTCCCGGAAGCGGGCGTCGGTGAGGAAGTCGTAGAGGATGGCCGCCATGACCTGGGCGTCCATGCGGAAGCCCGTGTGCCCCACTTCGGTGAAGGCGTCGTCCCGCATCTGGTACGTGTGGTACGCCCCGGTGGAGCTCATGACGCCCACGCCCACGCCGGGGACGTCCCGGGCCACCGACCCCGTCTCCTCGTAGCCGGCGGGGGGTCCGTGCTCCTCCTGGAGGGCGGGGGCGCCCAGCTTCTTCGCGTAGGCGAAGTACAGCTCCTCCAGCGTCCCCGACGTGATGCCGTCGCGGTACTCGCCGTAGGGCTCGATGGAGACCTTCACGCCCATGCCCATGGCGGCGCCCCGGGCCGCGTCGTCGATCATCTTCTGGACGTGCTCCAGGTACACCTCGTCGGGGTAGCGGATGTAGTAGTCCACCACCGCCCGGTCGGGCACCACGTTGGGGGCGACGCCCCCCTCCGGGATGACGCCCTGGATGCGCACCTCGGGGCGGAACGTGGTGCGCAGCCGCTCCACCATGGTGAAGAAGCCCACAGCGGCGTGGAGCGCGTTGCGGCCGTTCCACGACGCGAGCTGGTGGGACGGGTACCCGGTGAAGACGTACTTCACCTCGTTGATGTTCATGCAGCACGTGCCGAAGCCGGCGCGGGCCCGGGCGGTGGCCGTGCTGGAGTGGCTGCGCACCAGCACGTCGGCGCCCTGGAAGATGCCCGCCTCGTTCATGATGGTCTTGGCCGGTGGGCCCACCTCCTCGGCGGGCGTCCCGTAGAGGATGACGCGCCCGGGCACCCGGTTCGCGTCCATGTGCTCCACGAGCGCCACCGCCGCCGCGATGGCCACGGGCGTCTGGGCGTTGTGCTGGTCGCCGTGGTAGTCGCCCTGCGTGCCCCGCAGCGCGTCGTACTCGCCGATGAGCCCCAACGTCGGCCCCTCCGCCCCCGCCGGCGACGTCCACGTGGCCACGAACGCCGTCTCCAGCCCGGCAACGCCCGTCTCCACCGCGAAGCCCCTGGCCCGGAGCACCTTGGTCAGCGTGTCCACCGAGGCGAACTCCTTCCACCCCACCTCGGGGTTGTGGCCGATGTGGTCGGACAAGGCCTGCATCTCTCCGCTCCACACCGCTTCGGCCCGTGCCAGCACGGCGTCGCGCTTCGCGTCCCGACGGGAGGCCAGGCGCTGGGCCGTGCCCTGGGGGTCCAGCCTGCGCTGCAGCTCGTCGATGCGCCGGAGCACGTCGGCGGCGGCGGCCCGCTCGGTGTCGGTGGTCTGGGCCGTGAGCTGGTGGAAGGCCACCGCCAGGAGCACGACCAGGACGGCGGCGAGGATGGCGGCGAGACGGCGCATGGGGCCTCCGGGGCAGGTGCGGACGGTGGAGCGGAGGCAGAATAGGGGGACGTCACCCCGGTGGCGAGGGGGTGACCCGCCAGATCTCGCCGGAGTCGGTGGCCACGTACAGCGATCCGTCCGGACCCTGGGTGAGGGCGCGGAAGCGCGTCGAGGGGAGGGGCGCCACCACCTCGCTCACCAGGGTGCCGACGGTGTCGACCTCGAGGATCATCAGGCGCTGCCCGGCCATCACCCCCACCGCCAGCCGTCCGTCCCAACCGAGCCACTGGGGCCCGTCCAGGAACGCCGCCGGACCCGTCCCCTGGGACCTGCCGTCGTTGCTCCAGAGGGGCCGCAACGCCGACGGGAAGCGCGCGACGTCGGTCATGGGCATGGTGGTGGGCGAGCCGGCGTATCCGCAGTATCCCCCGGGGCAGTCGAGGGCGGGGCGGTTCCGGGGATCCCAGCCGCCGTTCCCCCCCGCGACGAGGCGGGTCACCTCGTCGCTGTGGTTGGGCCCGTGCTCGGAGACGAAGACGTCGCCCCTCCCCGGCCGGAACGCGATGCCCTGCACGTTGCGGTGCCCGTACGTGAAGATGCGCGGATCGAAGCCCGCGGGGGGGTTGTTCCCGGGCGCCGCCGCGCCGGTGCCCGTGACACGTAGGACCTTCCCGCCGAGGCGGGCGGGGTCCTGAGGGAGGGACGGGTCGTGATTGTCCCCGGTGGTGACGTACAGGTGCCCGTCGGGGCCGAAGCGGATCCGGCCGCCGCTGTGCGCCCCAGCGCCCCCCACCGCGTTGCCCGCGTCCTTGAAGGCGATGTCGGTGACGATGTCCGCCCGGTCGGTCGCCGTGGTGTACGCGGCGTCGACGCGGAGCCGCACCACCCGGTTGGTGCGGGGCGAGCCCGAGAGCGTGGACGCCATGAAGACGTAGAGCGTGCGGTTCGTCGCGAACGCCGGGTCCAGGGCCACGCCGTGCATGCCGCTCTGCCCCTGGCAGAAGAAGTCCGATGCGACGAGGGCGGACCCCGGGATGCCGAAGAGGCGCCGCACGGTGCCGTCGGGGGCCCGAACCGAGAGCCCGCGGCACTTCTCGGTGAAGAACATGGAGCCGTCGGCGGCGAAGGCGATGTCCCAGGGGCTGCTGAGGCCGGAGAGGACGGTGGTCCGCGTGAGGGCCGGGGTCGGAGCGGAGGGGTCGTCGGGAGGGCTCGTCGGAGGTCGCTCGTCGGTCCGGCAGGCGAGGCACACGCCGAGGAGCACCGTGGCGACGACGGTGCGGTGCGGGAAGGGTGGCATGTGCCAACATACCGGTCGGGCGCCGGGAAGTGACAGGAGGGTCCGACGCGGGGCCGGCCTACGTCATCCCCGTCGCCCTCGCACGTAGCTAGCTTGTTGGAGGGCGGGTAGCACGGGAGGCTTTCATGCGCTTCGACGCGTTCGTGCTCCTCGCGGCGGTGGGCTTCACCGCCGCGTCCCCCAGGCCGGCGACGACGCAGGTCCAGGTCCTGGAGCGGGGACCGGGCTACTCGCGGGTCAGGGGCACCGTGGTGGAGGCGGCCACCGGGCAGTCCGTCGCCGACGCGGAGGTGGTCCTGCTGGACACCCTCGACGCCGTGATGGCCGCCGTGGTCACCGACCGGCAGGGCCGATTCACCCTCTCTCCCCGCCACGGCGGTGCGTTCGTGCTCGTGGTGGGCCGCCTGGGCTACGCCGACGTGCGCACTCCCCTCCGGTGTCTGGATGGCGAGCGCCTGGTCCTGCGCGTCTCCCTGGACGTGGAAGCGGTGGAGCTGGGCGGCCTGGACGTCACCACGCGGGCGACGCCCCGGAGCGCCGAGTTGAGCGTGGCCGGCTTCGAGTCCAGGCGCATCCAGGTGCCGGGCTTCTTCGTGGACGAGGCGGAGATCGCGGAGCGCCGCCCCACGCGACTCACCGACGTGGTGGGCCGCGCCCCCGGGGCCAGCGTCCTGCGTCTCGGAGGGAGGGTGGTGGACGTCCGGTTCCTCCGGGGCCAGGGCGTGACGCTGAAGGGCGCGGGCCCCTGCCTCCCATCCATCTGGCTCGACGGTGTCCGCGTCCGCGAGGGCGGCCGCCCCGAGGGGGACCTGCGTAGCGCCACGTTCCCCCTCCTCAACGACCTCATCGGCCCCGAGCAGGTGGCCGCCATCGAGGTGTACGCCAGCTCCGCCAGCGTGCCCGCCCCCTTCCGGGGCACGGGGAGCAGCTGCGGGGTGGTGGTGGTGTGGAGCCGGCGCGAGTAGGCGCCCTCCGGCTTGACGCTCTCCCGCCGCCCCGGCGATTCTGCCCCCCTCGACCCCCTTCGCACCCGTCACCAACCGGGGAGGCGGACATGTCGCTCCGCACCGTCGTCGTCGCCGGGACGCTGGCCCTCGCGGGCGCGGCGCCCACCCTCGCCCGGGCCCAGGCCGCCCCCTCCCCCGCCGCGTTCCACGGGTACGAGCTGGGCACCCGCTACACGCTCACCTCGGCGCTCGTCGACTACTACCGGGCGCTGGCCGACGCCTCGCCCCGGGTGGAGTACCGGGAGTACGGACGGAGCGTCCTCGGCCGTCCCCTCCCCATGGTGATCGTGGGGAGCGAGGCCAACGTGGCCCGCCTCGACGATGTCCGCGCCGCGTACCGGAGGCTGGCGTCGGCCACCGACCCCCTCCCCGACGCCGACTTCCGGGCACTCACGGCCGACCTGCCCGCGGTGGTGTGGGTCATGATCGTGGACACCGACGAAGAGGCGGGGGTCGAGGTGCTCCAGGAGGTGGCCTGGGAGCTGGCCACCCGCGACGACGACTGGGCCCGGGCCACCCGCGAGGACGTCGTTGTGGTGATGACCCCCCTCACCAACCCCGACTCCCACGCCCGCTACGTCACGTGGCAGGGCATCTACGGCGTGGAGGGGGCGTCGCTGGATCCCCAGGCCGTGGAGAACCGGGCCCACTGGGCCATGAACACCGACGGCAACGCGTGGGGCGTGGACGTGAACCGCGACTTCGGGTTCTTCATCACCCCGGAGATGTCGGCGCTGGGGCGGGCCATGATGTCGTGGAGGCCCCCCATCCTGCTGGACGTCCACAGCGGACCCGCCGTCATCTTCCTCCCCCCCTTCCCCCGCCCCTTCCACCCGCTGTGGCCGGCCGAGGCCCCCGACTGGTGGAACGTCTTCGCCCGCCGCGCCAACGAGCGCTTCGGCGAGAAGGGGTGGTCGTTCAGCTCGCGGAAGGACTACGAGGGCGTGGCGGGCGTGGGCTTCGGCCTCTCGTGGGCCATGCTGGGCACCACCGTCTCGTCGTACCTCTTCGAGACGTTCGGCGGACGGCCCGGGCGCTCCATCGCCTTCACCCGCACCGACGGCACCGAGGCCACCATGCGCATGGCCATGGACCGCCACAAGGAGGGCGTCTGGTCCCTCCTGGACGTGGTGCGCGACGGCCGCGCGCGGCTCCTCCGCGACCAGCACGACAAGGTGGTGCGGGCGGTGGCGGAGGCGAGGGCGCTCCCCCACCGGGGCGTCGTGATCCCCGCCGAAGGACCGGGCGTGGACCCCGACAAGGTCCGCCGCCTGGTGGACAGGCTCCTCCTCCAGGAGGTGGAGGTGCACCGGGCGCCCGACGCGTTCACCGCGCCCGCGCGGGACTTCTACGCCCTGGAGCGCACCGAGCGGCGCACCTTCCCCGCCGGGAGCTGGGTGGTGGACTTCACCCAGGCCAACGCCCGCCTGGCCCGCGCGCTGCTGGACCCCACGCTGGACTTCACCCGCCCCGAGGTGGAGGTACCCTACGACCGGAAGATGCCCTACTACGACGCCCCCTGGGGGAACCTCCCCCACCTCTTCGGCGTGCGGAGCTGGCTCTTCGAGGGCCCGCCGCCGGCCTTCGTGGGCGCGGGCGCTGCACGGGTCACCGAAGTGGACCGGGGCGGCCCCGGCGTGGTGGACGGCGCGGGCGGCGCCCAGCCCTACGCGTGGATCCTCCCCCCGGGCCTGGAGGCGGACCAGCGCGTTGCCACGGCCCTCCTCCAGGAAGGGTACCGGGTGCGCGTCTTCACCGAGCCCTTCCGCATCGGGGAGGCGCGCTACCCCCAGGGAACGCTGGCCCTCCTCCGCGGGCGGAACCCCACCGGCGCGGGGGACCGTCTCGAGGCACTGGTGGGCACGCATGGGGCCCACGCCATGGCGGTGGCCGGCCCCTTCACCGACGCCGGGCTCACCTTCGGCGACGACGAGCGGGTGGCGCCGGTGCCCACGCCCCGCATCGCCGTCCTCGCCGACTGGCCGGTCACGCAGGACCACACCTTCGGGGGGATCCGGAGCACGCTGGAGGCCGACTTCGGCATGGCCTTCTCGCCGGTGATGATGGAGACGCTCAACGGCGGCGACCTGGGCGGGTACACCGCCGTCGTCCTCCCCCACGCGGGGATGGACGTGCGGGGCGGACCCAACTTCAACGCCGGCTACCGGGGACGCCTGGACCTGGCCAACCTGCGGCGGTACGTGACCGGCGGCGGCACCCTCATCGCCGTCCAGGGCGCGGCGGCCTTCCTGGCCCAGGACGAGGTCCTGGGCCGCGGCGTGGACCTGGACGGCTGGGCCGAGCGCACGGAGGCGGCGGTGCGGGCCACCTGGACGTCGGCCGGCGAGCCCGCGGGGGAGATCCTCCCGTGGCGCCCCGGGCTCGACGAGTTCGGACGCTCCCTGCTGGCGGCGGGGATGCCCGAGGGCGACTTCACCGCCCCCGCGTCCTTCCCGGTGCTCCTCCGGGTCGAAGGGGAAGAGAGCGGCGGGCCGGCTGGCGCCGGCACCCCGGGGCAGGGGCTGGGGGCGGTGGTGCGCTCCGACGTGCAGGTGGTGGCCCGCTACGCCGCCGACCCGGGGCGGCTGGTCCTGGACGGCTTCATGCTCGACGAGGACCGCCCCGTGCTCGCCGGACGGCCCTTCGCCCTGGTGGCCCCCGTGGGCCGGGGACGGGTGATCTACTTCGCCGAGGACCTCACCTTCCGCGGCCAGTGGGCCGGGCTGAACGGGCTCTTCTGGAACGCGCTGGTGCTGGGGAGCCTGGTGCGGTAGGGGAGGAGCTGGGGGGCCCGGTCAGTCCCAGGCCGTCGTCAGCGCCCCGTAGGCCCGCAGCCGCGCGTCGGCGGTGACCAGCGTCGCGCCCCGCGCCAGCGCGGTGGCGGCGATGATCCGGTCGGCGGGATCGCGGCGTGCGAAGCCCTCCAGCTCCACCGAGCGCAGCGCGATGCGGTTGTCCACGGGCACGAAGGCGATCTCGGGAGCGGTCTCGGCCAGGGCGATCCAATCGGCCACGGGCACGGTGAGCTCGAGCCGCCCTCGGCTCACCAGTTGCGCCACCTCCCACGTGCTGATGCTGGAGACGAGCACGGCGTCGCCCACCGCCAGGGACTCCTCGACGGCCCGTCGCGCCGGGGTCGGGAGGCGGGCGGGATCGTCCACCCACCATACCCAGGCGTGGGTGTCCAGGAGGATCACCCCAGCGCCTCCCACTCCTCGTCCCCCACGGGCTCGGTGGGGGCGTCGTAGCGGACCACGGTCTCCCGGAGCGCCAAGAGCGCCCGGCCCGGGTCGGCCCGGTAGGGCACCAGCTTCACAACCGGCCGTCCCCGGTCGGTGATGACCAGCTCCTGGCCGGTGCGCTCCACCTCGCGGAAGTACTCCAGCGCCCGCGCCTTGAACCGCGACTTCGAGATCGGGCCTTCCATGACCAGATCATATGACCATGGTCATACGGGGTCAAGTGAGACGGTGCTCGGGGCCGGCGACCCGCGGGGAGGGGGCCCGTCCCCCCCTAGCGCTTCATCCGCTCCCCCCGCTCGGACCACGACTCGCCGTCGGTGATCCACCTGGCCGCCGGCTCGCCCTTGAGCCAGTGGCCGAACCACTCGAGGATGCGCCGGTGGTAGTCCACCTGCTGCTCCTTCACGCGCAGCCCGTGGTCGGCGCCGGGATAGACCAGCATGGCCACCCGCTTCCCCGCCCGGCGGGCGTAGTTGTAGTACTCCTGCCCCTGGCGGAAGTCCACGACGCCGTCGGAGTCGCCGTGCATGAGGAGCACCGGCGTCTGGAGATCCTGGATGAAGTTCACCGGCGAGCTCTCCAGGTGCGCCTCCAGGCTCTCCCAGGGAGGGAGCGCCATGCGCGCCTGCCCCGTCTCCCAGTGGCCGAACTCGGGGAGTCCCGGGCCCCAGTGGATGTTGCCGGCGAAGCTGATGAAGTCGGTGATGGCCGCGCCGGCCACCGCCGCCGCGAAGCGGTTCGTGCGGGTGGGGAGGTACGCGGCCTGGTAGCCGCCCCACGAGTGGCCGATGAGCCCCATGCGATCCGGGTCCACGTGCCCCGTCGCCACCGCGGCGTCCAGGGCGTGCTCCACCGCGTCCAGCGCCGACGGCCCGGGGCGCCCCGGCTCGTACACGATGTCGGGCATGAGGACGAAGTACCCCTGCTGCGACCACGCCTGGTAGTTGTAGTAGCTCCGCTCGCTGGGGGCGTAGTACCGGTGCAGCCCGTCGGAGAGGCGCTCGTACTGGTAGAGGATGAGGGGGTACTTCTTCCCCGCCTCGAAGCCCGCGGGATACACGAGGATCCCCTGGAGGTCGCGGCCCGCCGAGGTGCGGTAGGCCACCAGCTCGGTCCGCCCCCAGGCGTGGTCGGCCTGGAAGGGGTTGGTGGCCGTCACCTGCTTCAGGTCGCCCAGCGTCGCGCCGCCCACGAACACGTCGGGGGAGTCGTCCCAGCGCTCCGTGCGCAGGGCGAAGCGCTGGGCGTCCCGGGCCCGGCGGAGCCCGTAGACCATGGCGTCCTCGAAGACCAGCGTCTCCACCTGGCCGGCCCGCGCCACGCGGGCGTACCCCGAGGCCTTCGTCCGCGGGTCGCGCACGGAGAGCCAGAGGGGCTGGTCGGCGGGGAGCGGCGTGGGGTCGCGCCCGAAGCGGCGCGCCTCCGGGTCGGGGTCCGCCACGCGGTACTCCCGGCCCTCCTCGGCGCCGCGGGTGAGACGCGTGATGCCTCCTCCGGCGGGGCTGGCCTGCCAGACGTCGTGGCGGTCGTACAGGTAGACCCACCGCTCCCCCGCGGCCCACCCGCCCACGCCCCACGCCGGCCGGGGGCCGGGGTAGTCGTACTCGTCCAGGGGCTGGGTGAACTGCGCGCTGCTTCCCTCTCCGAGCGTCTGGTGGCGGAGCGTCGCCAGCTCCACCGCCACCCAGTCGTCGCCGTCCCGCAGCAGGGCGTACCGCCCCTCGGGGCCCGTCTGGACGCCCCAGCGGACCTCGCGGCCCAGCAGCGCCCGCTCCCCGGTCGCCGGATCCACGCGGTACCAGTCGGCGGCGTTCTCCCCGAAGCGGCGCGCCACGCGGTAGGGCGTGGCGTCGGCCACGAGACCCCAGGCGCCGCCCGCCACCAGCTCCACCGGCTCGTCCAGGTCGTCGCCCAGCACCACCACCCGGTCCCCGTCCATGTGCCACGCCGTGAGGTGGGTGCGCCGGGCGTCGCGGGAGGCCGACACCTCCTGGGCGCGCACGATCTCGTCGTCGTCCCAGTGCCAGACCTGGACGTCGGCGGGGGCCACCTCGTCGGGGGCCGCCTTCGCGGTGTCCCCCTCCTCCTTCTTCTCGTCCTTCTTCTCCTCCTCCGGCTCCCAGGGGCGCACGCCCACGAAGACCGTGCGGCCGGTGCGGGCGAAGACGATGCCGGCGTGCTCGGTGACGCGCAGCGTGTCCGCCAGCTCGGCGCGGCCCGTGCCGGCAAGCACCCGGGGCGCGGCGGCGCGGGTCACGTCGTCCCACACCAGCAGGTCGTGGGACTCCTCCTTCATGCCGTCCTTCTTCACCGAGCGGAGCACGGCGAGCTGGGCCGACGCGTCCCGCCACGTCGGCGCCCGATATCGGGCGCTCCGCGAGTCCAGCGTGCGCAGCACGCCGGTGGCCGGGTCGAAGAGCGCCACGCCGTTCCCGCTCCCCGACGCGGTGCGGAGCGTGAGCGCCAGGAGCCCGCCCTCGTCCTGCCAGGCGAAGCCCTCCACGTTCCCCAGGAGGGTGGAGGCGCCCGTGGCGGGGTCCAGGACCATGAGGTCGGCGCCCACCGTGTCGGCGGCGGCATAGCCGTGCACCGCCAGCCACTTTCCGTCGTCGCGGAAGGCGAAGCTCCGCGCCTCGAAGAGCACCGTGTCCCGCGGCGCCGACAGGTCCACCAGGCCCAGCCGGTTCCGCACCGGCTTCTTCTCCTTCTCCGCCGCCTCCGCCTCCTTGGGCGAGACCCCCTTCAGGTACGCCAGCCAGCGGCCGTCCCGGCTGAAGACCGGGCCCGTGGCGTGCTCCAGCACCAGCGCGTCTCCGGAGGCGTCGCTACGGCGGAGGCGGACCTCCACCGACTCGTCGGTGCGGCGGACGTTCGCCGCCAGCCAACGCCCCGTGGGGTCCAGGTCGTAGGCGCCCAGCGTCTCCCACTTGCCGTAGTCGGCGGCGGCGAGGGCGGGTTTGGGCTGGGCGGCCGCGGGGGCGGCGAAGGCGAGGGCCGCGAAGACAAGGGCGAAGGTCGGGGCGGGACGGCGGGGGCGCATGGGTCCTCCGGTGGGCGGACTGGAAGGGAGGGATCCGGTAATAGCCGACGCCCGCGCGGCCTGGGCAAGGGATGACGCCGACGTCGGCGGTCCGGTGCTGCGGGCGGCGGGCCGGCGGAGTGCCGGCGGCCCAGGGGCGGCACGCCCCTTGCAAGTCCTCTCCTCCCGGCTGAGGCCGGACGCCGGCGGCTGTGCAAGCGAGCCGTGGAGCGGCGTCAAAGGGTGCAGGAGGCGGAAAGGAGTCCCCAGGAGGAAGGCGACATGGACGGCGCGAAGGCGGTGGCGAAGCTGGTTGTGGCGGTGGGGCTGGTCTGGGTCTTTCCAGGACCGCAGGTGGCCGCCTTGTTCTCACGACCCGACCTCTCGTTGACGCCCCCGGCGCCGGCGCCCCTTCCCGTCGATGGCGGCGCCGTGGTGCCACCCTACCCCGCGAACCTCACGGCCAACGGGTGGCTCCAGCAGGCCAAGCCCTTCTGCAACGCGGTGGAGGTGGTGGGATACCTCCGGGCCAACCCCTTCCCCTCCGGAGAGGACGGCGCCGCCCATGCCGCCGCATGCCTGGCGCTGGCGGGCCTCGTGGACGACGCGCGGCGACTCATCCTCGAACTCCCCTCGGACGCCCGGTGGCGGGCCGCGGGTGTGGTCTTCGAGGCGGGTCACCCCGCGGCGGACGCCGGCGACGACCTCGCGGCGGGGCCGCTCATGGAGCTGGTGGTGGAGTTCTGGCCCAACCACTACATGGCCCTCTATCACGCCGGGGCCGCCTGCTACGAGCGGGGCGAGGCCGCGCGGGCCCGGGACTACCTGGAGCGCTTCCTCGCGGAGTACCACGCCGACGACGGCTGGACGGGGAGCGCCCGGGGCATGCTGGAGGAGCTGGCGAAGCGCGACGGCGGGGGAAGCTGACGCTGCCGGGCGAGCCCGAGGCCGGGTGACGCCTCTCCCCATCCTCCCGACGCACGCGTTGAGAGGTGCCCATCCTCACCGCCGACCGCGCCCTCCGCGCCCACTCCGTGGAGGTGGTGGGGGTGTAGCGGGGTCACATCCTCCCCCTCCATTGCCCACCCCGCCCGACCCCCCTAGTCTCCCCACACCCTCCCCCGAACCTCGCCTTCCACCGGGAGTTCGTCCCATGTCCCGCGCGTTCCGTGCGGCCCTCGCCGCCTCCCTCGCCCTCGGCGCCTCCGCCGTCCTCGCCGACGCCGCCCAGGCCCAGGGCACCCGATTCCTCCGCCAGCCCTCCGTGGGCGCCGACGCCATCGCCTTCGTGCACGCCAACGACATCTGGGTCGTGGGGCGCGACGGCGGCCAGGCGCGCCGCCTCACCTCCGACGAGGGCGCCGAGACCGACCCGTCCTTCAGCCCCGACGGCCGGTGGATCGCCTTCACCGGCGAGTACGGGGGCAACGCCGACGTGTACGTGGTGGCCGCCGCGGGCGGGCAGCCCCAGCGCCTCACCTGGCACCCGGGAGCCGACGTGGTCCAGGGGTGGACCCCCGACGGGAAGGTGGTCTTCCAGTCGGGCCGGGAGGGCGTGCCCACGCGCCTCTCCAGGTTCTACACGGTCCCGGTGACGGGGGGGCTCCCCCAGGCCCTGCCGGTGCACCAGGCATACCAGGGCGAGCTGTCCGACGACGGCCGCATGGTGGCGTACCAGGAGATCGGGTACTGGGACCCGGAATGGCGGAACTACCGGGGCGGGCAGGCCCAGCCGGTGCGGGTGGTGAACCTGGCGAACCTGGAGCTGGAGACGCCCCCCTGGGAGGGCGAGCGCCACATGGACCCGACGTGGATGGACGGCGTGGTCTACTACATGTCCGAGCGTGACTGGGCCAGCAACGTCTGGTCGTACGACCCGCGGACGAACCAGGAGAAGCAGATCACCTTCCACGCCGACTTCGACGTGAAGAGCCTGGACGCGGGCCACGGCGTGGTGGTCTACGAGCAGGCGGGGTACCTCCACGAGGTGAACCCGGCCACCGGCGCCACGCGCCAGCTCGTCATCCAGGCCCGGGGCGACCAGAACTGGGCGCGTACCCGCTGGGAGGACGTGCCCGCCAACCAGCTCACCAACGCCCGCCTCTCCCCCACGGGGAAGCGCGCGCTCTTCGAGCACCGGGGCGACATCTTCACCGCGCCGGTGGACGCGGGCTCGTGGCGCAACCTCACCGAGAGCTCGGGCGTGGCCGACCGGTACCCGGTCTGGTCCCCCGACGGCAAGCAGATCGCCTGGTTCAACGACGAGGGCGGCGAGTACGGCCTGGTCATCGCGGACCAGGAAGGGAACGGGCGCCGCCGCATCGCCATCCCGGGCAACACGTTCTACTACACGCCGGCATGGTCGCCCGACGGCGCCAGGATCGCCTTCACCGACACCGACTTCCGGGTGCGCATCGTCACGCTGGCCACCGGCGACGTGGTGGACGTGGACGGCGAGGACTACGCCGACCCACGGCGGAGCATCGACCCGGTGTGGTCGCCGGATTCGCGCTACATCGCCTACACCAAGCGGCTGGACAATCTCTTCCGCGCCGTGATGGTCCACGACACGCGCACCGGCCAGACGCACCAGGTCACCGACGGCCTGGCCGACGTCATCTCGCCGGTGTGGGACGCCTCGGGCAAGTACCTGTATTTCCTGGGCTCCACCGACTTCGCCATGAACTCGGCGTGGCTGGACATGACGGCCTACGACCGGCCCACCACGCGGGCGCTCTACGCCGCCATCCTCAAGACGGGAGACCCCTCGCCCTTCCTGCCGAAGAGCGACGAGGAGGGTGCGGCCCCGCCCGAGGAGAAGAAGCCCGCCGCCGGTGCCGCGGCGCCCGAGGTGGTCATCGACTTCGCGGGCATCGGCGAGCGCATCGTGAGCGCCCCGGGGCTCCCCACACGGGACTACCAGGGGCTGGTGGAGGCCCCCGAGGGGATGGTCTTCGTGGCCGAGTCGGTGCCCAACGAGCAGGGGCTCACCCTCCAGCGCTACAGCCTGAAGGACAAGAAGGCCACCGAGTTCATGAAGGGCGTGAACGCCGCCACCACCTCCCACGACCGGAAGAAGATCCTGCTGCGCGCCGGCTCCAACTGGAGCGTGGCGGACGCGGGCGGTGGCGTCCCCAAGGCAGGCGACGGGCGCCTCACGCTGAACCTGCGCGTGCGCATCGAGCCCAAGGAGGAGTGGGCGCAGATGCTCCGCGACGGCTGGCGCTTCATGCGCGACTACCTGTACGTGGACAACGCCCACGGCGCTCCGTGGAACGACGTGTGGACGTGGTACTCGGCCTGGCTCCCCGACGTGGAGCACCGCGCCGACTTCAACCTCCTCCTGGACATGGTGTCCGGCGAGATCGCCGTCGGGCACTCCTACGTGCGCGGCGGCGACTACCCCGACCTGGACAACCCCCGCACCGGCCTGCTGGGCGTGGACCTGGAGGAGGCCGACGGCGGCTACCGCATCACGCGGATCTACACCGGCGAGTCGTGGAACCCGGGCCTGGTGGGCCCCCTGGGGCAGCCGGGCATGGACGTGAAGGAGGGCGACTTCCTGGTGGCCATCGACGGCACGCCGGTGGCGCCCCCCGCCAACCCGTACCGCCTCCTGGAAGGCACGGCGGGGCGCACCATCAAGGTGAGCGTGAACGGCCGGCCGGGCATGGACGGCGCCCGGGAGCTCACCGTGGAGCCCGCGGGCAACGAGGGGCAGCTCCGGAGCTGGGCGTGGATCGAGGGGAACCGCCGCAAGGTGGAGGACATGAGCGACGGGAAGCTGGCCTACGTCTACCTCCCCAACACGGGCCAGGGCGGGTACACCTACTTCAACCGCATGTACTTCGCCCAGCAGGACAAGAAGGGCGCGGTCCTCGACGAGCGGAACAACGGCGGCGGCTCGGCCGCCGACTACATCATCGAGGTGCTGGACCGGGAGCTCACCGGGTACTTCAACTCCCGCACGCCGTCGCACAAGGTCTTCACCCAGCCCATGGCCGCGCTCTGGGGCCCCAAGGTCATGATCATCAACGAGCGGGCGGGCTCGGGGGGTGACCTCATGCCCTTCCTCTTCCGCTTCAAGGAGATCGGCCCCCTCGTCGGGAAGAAGACGTGGGGCGGCCTCGTCCACACCGCCGACACCCCGCCCCTCATCGACGGCGGGCGCTTCGTGGCGCCCCGGGGCGGCTTCTTCAACGTGGACGGCGAGTGGGACGTGGAGGGCCTGGGCATCGCGCCGGACATCGACGTGGGGAACGACCCCCGCGACGTGGCCGCGGGCCGCGACCCGCAGCTCGAGCGCGCCGTGGAGGAGGCGCTCCGCCTCCTGGAGGCCAACCCGGTGGAGCTGAAGGCCGAGCCGGCGCCGCCGGTGCGGTACAGGAGGCCGGCGCGGCGCGGCGGCGGCGACTGAGCCACCGCTCACCACGCTCCGCACACTCGGGGCCGGCTCCCGCGGGAGCCGGCCCCTTCGCGTCGTGGCCCCCTTCACGGGCGAGCCCCGGGGCTTGGAGATACCGGGGCCTCATGTAAAATCCACTTGACATTTCGTAAATACGACTTTACATCTCTCCCATGGACGCGAACCAGGAGGTCAGAAACCACGTCCGGCGCCGTCGCCGGGCCATCGAGGGTCTGACCCAGGAGGGCCTGGCGGAGCGGGTGGGCGTGACGCGCCAGACCATCATCTCCATCGAGCGGGGGAGCTACAACCCTTCGGTGGGGCTGGCCCTTCACCTGGCCAAGGCCCTGGGGGTGACGGTGGAGGAGCTCTTCGAGATCGGCCCGGGAGGGGGATCATGACGGAACCACGGAAGGCTCCTGGGACGGGCCGAGTCGGGCTCCTGGCGGGAGCCCTGGTCGCCACGGGCATCGCCCTCGGCGTCCTCGTCAGCATGGGCTTTCTGGTCCTGGCGGGTCTCGGCGCCTTCGGCCCGGGCATCCTCCGGGAGCTCGGCTGGATCGAGGACCACGACGAGTTCCAGCGACAGGCCGCCCGGAGGGCCGGCTATCACGCCTATCTCGTCGGTGGTCTCGGCGCCGTGGTCATCACGGCCGCCTTGAAGTTCCGGGAAGCGAGCCTCGACGGGCCGGCGATCTGGGTCGCCCTGGTCGTCGTCCTGCTGTGGAGCACGTGGCTGTTCAGCTCCCTCATGACGTATTGGGGCGCGCGCCGGACCACCACCCGCGTCCTCTGGGCCTTCGGAGCGTTCTGGCTCCTGTTCGCCATGGCGGACCTGGTGTCCGAGCCGTCCCTTGTGGGCGCGCTGTGGGCGCTCTCGGTGGTGGCGCCGTACTTCATCCTGGGGTGGGCGGCCCAGCGCTGGCCCAAGCCCACCGGCGTGGCCCTCCTGGCCGTCTCCGCCGTCGGCTTCGGTCACTTCTTCGACTTCGGCCGGGGCTTCATCGGGCGGCCGGGCCAGGTCATGACCTTCGTGATCCTCCTCCTCCCCATGCTCGCGTGCGGCGTCGCGCTGGTGAAGGAAGCCCCGCTGGAGGACGACGGGTAGGATACGCGCCCAGCGCCTAGCCCATGACCGCCCGCACCGCGAAGAAGAACACCGACGGCCCCAACAGGCACCCCAGCCCCGTGTAGAACGTGGCGGTCATGGCGCCGTAGGGGACCAGGCGCTTGTCCGTGGCCGCCAGGCCGCCGGCCACGCCGCTGGTGGTGCCCATGAGTCCCCCGAAGACCATGGCGGCCTTGGGGTTGTTCAGGCCGATGGCCCGGGCCACGAAGGGGGTGCCGGTCATGACCAGCATGGACTTCACCAGCCCCGCTGCGATGGACAGCGCGATGACCTCCGACGAGGCGCCCACCGCCGCCCCCGTCACCGGGCCTACGATGTAGGTGGCGGCGCCGGCGCCGATGGTGGTCAGGCTCACCGCGTCGGTGTAGCCGAAGGCGAAGGCCACCACCGCCCCGACGACGAAGGAGCCCAGGACCCCCACGAAGAGGGAGAGGACGGCGCCCAGCCCCGCCCGGCGGATCTCGTCGAAGTTCACGCCGAAGGCGGTGGCCACGATGGTGAAGTCGCGGAGCATGCCGCCGCCCATGACGCCCACCCCCGCCAGAACGGGTATGTCGGCGAGGCCGTTGGAGCCCCCCGTCACCACGCCACCCACCCAGGCCAGCACCAGGCCCGCCAGGATGGCCAGGGCCGAGCCGTGGATGCG